>CACKZT010000001.1 GCA_902604695.1 uncultured Pelagibacteraceae bacterium
TGCTTTTGATTTTCAACTAAATTTTTACACAATGAACTATATCTTTTGGTTAAAGAAGAAAAATCTTTTTTCGCATTCTTTGTAAATACTTCAACCTTTTTTTTTGTATTTTGTGCCATTACTTTTGAGGGCAAACCTAGAACTTCTCCTAAATCATAGTTATATTTAAGAGTAATGTCGGCACTTTTCTCCAAACCTTTAATTATATAATCTTCTTTTTTAGCTTTTTTAAAGCTTTCTGCAGTGACTTTATAAAAACTGTAACAGTTTATATAATCTTTTTGAATATTTTCTATTATGAACTTTGCAACTTTTTCTTCTTTCGTTTTTTCTACTGAATATAAGTTGAAAGGATAAAGTATCAAAAATAAAAATAATATTTTTCTCATTAGCTTTCTTTTTTAAAATTTATCACATTCTCACATTTTGAGATTAAACTTACACCTTCCGTATTGTTCAAAACGGTTTTTATTTTAATACTTCTTTCATTTTTATTAAAAATCATTTGAGTATAAAAAGCTGGATAACCTGATATCTCTGTTACAATTAGATTATTTTGCTCCATGATCTGTTTATTTGTTATATTTTCCTTTTTTGTTGTAATATCATTTAATCTTAATTTTCGATAACTTTCATCATCATATATAAATTTTCTAGTCATTGTCCCTTCATTAAGATTTAAAGTATAATCATTCTTTTCGTAAGAATAATCGTTACTTTTACAATTTTCAAATATAACGATATTTGCAAACGAGTTGGAAATTAATAATTGAAATAATATAACTAATAAAATTTTTCTCATAATTTGCTATCAGATTTTAAACAATTAGAGCAATTTATTTATAAATTATGTCAAATACAAACTATAAAACTATCGCAGCTTAATCAAAATTTATAAAATTTTTAAATTAATTCAATTTAGAGGAGAGATTAACTTCTTACTAAGCCCAACTTACAATGATTATAACTGTATTGACTAAAGTAGATTTATCAATTTAAATAATATTATGCCTGGAAAACTTGTTAGCAAGATTTCTAAGAGGAAATGTTTTACTTTAAAAGCAGAAGATACAATTAAGACTGCTAGCTCTAAACTTCATGAAAACCATGTTGGTTGTATGCCAATTTTAGACCAAAATCAAAATGTTATAGGAATAATATCTGAAAGGGATCTTTCTCAATTAATTCACTCAGAAAAATTTAATATAAATTTGACTATTGATAAAATAATGTCAAAAAATTTAATTACATGTGACTTAAATACTTCAGTTACTGAGTTGATGGAATTAATGACAGATAAAAAAATAAGACATGTTTTAGTAATGGAAGACAAAAAACTTTTAGGAGTTGTTTCTATAGGAGATGTAGTAAACCATTTGATAAATAAATATAAAGAAGAAAATAAAAACTTAAGAGATTATATAAATAGCTATTAATGATCGAGTATTTAAAAAAAAATAAAAAAATTGTTCTCATAATTCTTGTCATTGCTTTTATTGAACTAAGTGGACATGGAATATTAGCTTCATTGTCTCGCTTATTAAGAGTAATTTAGTTAATTAGTATTTTTTCATTGAAGCTTCAGCTAAAATCAAATTTGGATCAAGAAAGGTTTTAGACCTTTTAATTTTTTGAAATGATTTAAAAGCAAATATTGCTATGGGAAGCTCTGTACAGCCTAAAATTATTTTTTTGCATTTCATTTTGATCAAAAAGTTTACAGCTGGTTTTATTATTTTAGCCGCGTTCTTAATTTTACCCATTTTTACAAGTTCAATTGCTTTATTAACATTTTTTAATTGAATAGATTCTGAGGGATAGATTATTTTAAATTTATCATCAAAAAAATGATTATAAATTCCTGTTTTAATTGTTCCTTCAGTGGCTAGCAATCCGATTTTTGAATTTTTTTTACATTTTTTTTTAGCATGAACAAAAACTTCTTTTGGCATACTAATTATAGGAATATTAATTTTTTTTTGTAAATCATTATACCAATAATGAGCTGTATTACATGGGATGACAATAAATTTACATTTACTTCTCTCTAAAAATTTACAACCATTTAAAAGACTTTTTAAAACTTTGTTATATTTGTGAAGATTTTCTGGTCGACCGGGAATATTAGATTTATTGTAAAGAAGAAACAAAGGATACTTTTGATCTACTTTTCCTTTATTTAATTTTGCTAACTTATTACAGAAATCAAGACCAGCTTGAGTGCCCATACCACCAAGTATTCCTATCATAACATAAAAGTGCTACTTTATCCTTTTCCTCTCCATGGAATTGTTTTGTCAATTATCTTTCTTATAGTGATATCAAAAACTAATCCAAGCATTCCCATAATGAATATTGTTATCCAGATTACTTCATATTGAAAATATTTTTTCGCGACATTTTCGACAAAACCCACTCCAGTAGTACCTGCTAAAAACTCTGCAGCTACTAATGTTCCCCAGCACATCCCAGTTGCTACTCTAATTCCTGTAAGTATTTCGGGAAGTGAATTAGGAAATATAACATGTCTTAAAATTTGCCATTTAGATGCACCAAGAGAATGAGCTGCATGAATTTTAGATAATTGTGTTCCTGAAGCGCCAGCTCTAGCTGAAATTATCATAATAGATAATGACACCATAAATAATAAAAATACTTTACCAAGATTATCTATACCTAAAACAGATATTACAAGTGGTGCCCAAGCTAATGGAGGTACTGGTCTATATAATTCAATTAAAGGATCAAAAAAACCTTTAGCAAATCTATTAAGACCCATATAAAGACCTAAAGGAACACCAACTATAATTCCAGCAACTAACCCAAGAAAAACTCTTAAGAAAGAGTCCCAAATATGACCGGTTGGAACTGGTATTTTAAACAATGTAAATTCACCAGTTACAAAACTTAAAACTCTACTCTTAAAGTTTGATTTTATTTCTCCTTTTTCATTATGTACTGGATATTCACCGGGTAAAATATCTGCTATCCAATCAGGTAAAAGAAAACCAACTATTTTACTTACATCCATCATTTTGTACCAAATTAATGGAATTTGTTTAAAGCCTATGTCAGGGTTTAGCATTAAAGCAAACTTGTTAACCGTGTCAGAGGGCTTTGGCAGCCATCTACCAGAACCTTGTTCAGAACAACTTGGTCCGCTAGATATAATAGTCCCTGAGGGGAATAAAAAAACATCAATCCATCTCAAACCACCCTGTTCTTTTTTAAGAACTTCATCAAAGTTTTCTATAGAAGCTTGCATTTCTATTAATGTACTAGGAGGAAATATACTCGCATATTCAATTCTTCTAGCAATTTTAAGAATATCTTTTGCAAAAGATGAGGAAATTTCTTCGGAAGAGCTTAATCCTGATCTAAAATCTTTTATATCTTTTTTAAGATTTTCTAATTTTGAAGAATACTGCTCATTGTGATTTCGAAGCTCAAAGAATTCATCACTAATTAATGTCAATTCTTTTGCAGCAGTTTGAAATTTTAATCCTCTTTTTGTCTTTGGTATCGACGGAATCTCAACAGTGTTTTCTATAGAAGTACTAGAGGCACTCCACGTGCCTTCTTCTTTCGATGCATTTATTCTTTTTATTTCATCCTCTGTGCTTTCATTTGGATAATCATTTTTTGCAAAATTTTTTGTTAAATCATCTATTTTTTGAGTTATTATTATAATTTGTTCTCTTGTTTTGTTATTCAACAGTTTTTCACTTGTAAGGAGAGGAATTGTACTCTTTGTTTTTGTGACGAAATCAATCAATATACTTTTATTTTTATCATTAACTTTACTAGATTCTTCTATCTCTAAAATTATACTATTTAAATTTTCTGTTTCAGTTTCGATAACTGATGTACTTTTAAGTTGACGCTCATGAATAGGAAAAAGATATTTAAGTGAAAGAAGAGACTCATTTACTTTTCCAACTTGACAAAGTTCATTAGCTGATCTTGGAAAAAATGATTTAGCTATATCCCATGAGTAATAAAGCCAAACTAGTAGTAAAAAACTGCTACCAACAATTACCCAATGAATACCACCTTTTGCTCTCTCAGGATTTCCAAAAACAGCATCTACTTTTTCTGTTTTGATTAGTTTTCTTCCATATAAAATAGATCCAATAATAGCGAAGAAGAATAGAAATGTTAGAAATGCTGTAATCATTTAAACATCTTTTCCCATAATTTCTTCTTCCATATCCCAAATCATCGAGAGTATTTCTTCTCTTTTAGACACAAATTCTTTATTATTCTTGATTACTCTTAAATCTTCTTTAAGTCCCATAGAAGCAAAAGGTAATTTATATTCTTTGTGAATTCTTCCTGGTCTAGGTGCCATCACATAAACTTTTTCTCCTAATAGCAGGGCCTCTTCAACAGAATGAGTTATAAGAATAATTGTTTTTCCAGTTTCTTTCCAAATTTTTAGCACTAAGGATTGCATCTTTTCTCTAGTTAATGCATCTAGAGCTCCTAATGGTTCATCCATTAATATTAAATCAGGATCATTTATTAAACATCTAGCTAACGCAACTCTTTGCTGCATACCGCCTGATAATTGATAAGTGGGAGTATTACCAAAACCTTGTAACCCAACTATATCTAACCACTCATCTACTTTTTTTTGAGTTTCAATGGAATCTTTATCTTTCATTCTTAATCCAAAATTTACATTCTCAGCAACAGTTAACCACTCAAATAGAGCTCCTTGTTGAAATACCATTCCTCTATCTACTCCTGGACCATTAATTTCCTTATCTCCAAGAATAATAGTTCCAGAAGTTGGTCGAATAAATCCAGCGGTAATATTTAGTAAAGTTGTTTTTCCACAACCTGATGGACCTAGAACTGTAAGAAGTTCACCTTTTTTTATTGTAAAATTTAAATCTTTTAGAGCATGGACTGTTTCTCCTTTTGGAGTTTTAAAAATCATATTTAAATTTTTTGAAACTAGATTGCTCATAAAATGACTATATTAAATATTTTTTAAAAAAAATAGGCACCAATTAACTTAACTGGTGCCTATAATTTCATTATCAAGAACTACGGTAAAAACTTAGTAGTTACAGTACCTCTTGGAGTATCAAATCCTTTCAAGAATTTTGCAAGATTTCCACTCTTCATAGATTTTTTAGTTTCTTTTGGTGTTAAGAATTTAAAACCACTTAAAGTATCATTCATGTCAGCAACTTTCATTTCTGACTCTTTTGACATAGCTTTTAAATCACTTTTACCATTTCTAAATCTTTCGTTAGCTTCGTGTGATAATTCCACGAAAGATTTCACCATTCCTGGATTTTCTTTCATGAATTTATTTGTAACAGAAACGATATCTATACCCATAATACCACCAGCACGAGCTTCATCTACAGTTAGAAGTCTTGAACCTACAGTTGTAGCAGATTTGATAGAATTACCTCCAAATAAACAAGCCATCACAACATCGCCACTTACAAGCGCAGCAGCTCCTTCTTCAGGATCCATCGCAATGATTTCCATTTTTTTTCTATCCGCACCAACTATTTTCATACTTTCTGTAAATACGTATTCAGCCATAGTTCCTAAAGGAACTGCAACTTTTTTACCTTCAAGTTCAGAAGCATTAGCTTTTGTGATACCAGATTTTTTAGAAGTTACACAAGTTGTTCCTCCCATACCGTACTCCATAGCTACGTCAACTAAGCTTATAGGTGCTTTAGCTTTTACAGCATTTATATAAGGCATTAATCCTTGTGAGTAAGAGATATCAATATCTCCAGCTAACATAGCATCAGTCATTGCTACTCCGTTAGTGAAATTAGTCCACTTTACAGGAACACCAAGTGCTTTTGCATACGCTTTTTTATTCATGTCCTCAAGATTTGGAGATGGCCATTCTAAAAAGTACGCAACTCTTACTTCTTTTGCTGCTGCATTAGCTACAGAAGCGTGTAGAGTGAACGCAAATAAAATCCCAAGAACTGTACTTATTATTTTTTTCATATTTTCCTCTATATAGTTTGTTAATTAAATAGATTTAAAATGAATTTTAAGGACAAGTAAACAATAACCATCAATTTTTTGTTATGCTTATTATTGTCAATCAGCAGTCTTTTTTACATTAACACGTTCTTTTTGAGTTCAATTTACGGTTGTATACGATATTTCTTGTTTTAATTTTGCAATTGTCTATATAATTCTAATTATGAGTTCCAATAGAACAAATATACCCAATTCTTTAAATGAGCATTGGATGCCTTTTACAGACAATAAAAATTTTAAAAAAAATCCAAGATTAATTACTGATGCTAAAGGAGTTTATTTAACTAATCACGAAGGAAAAAAAATGATTGATGCAAGTTCAGGACTTTTTTGTAATCCTTTGGGCCATGGAAGAAAAGAAATTACTGAGGCAGTTTCTAAACAACTTGATAAATTAGATTATTGCCAACCTTTTAATCAAGGATATGGTGGTTCATTTGAATTAGCTACTAGAATAGCTAAAAAAACTCCTGAAGGAATTAATAGAATTTTTTATACAATTTGTGGATCTACAGCAGTTGAGACTGCAATTAAAATTTCTATTGCTTATCATAGGGCAAAAGGTGACTCAAAAAGATTTAGATTTGTTGGTCGTGAAAGAGGCTATCATGGAATGAATATCGGAGCGACTACTGTAGGAGGTATGATTAATAACGTAAAAACATTTGCCAGTGTTTTAATGCCTGGAGTTCAGCACATGAGACACACACATTTACCTGAGCATAAATTTGTAAAAGGGCAGCCAGAAACAGGTTCTGAAATGGCTGAAGATTTAGAGAGAATAGCAATGAATTTTGGGGGCGAGAATATAGCGGCATGTATAGTAGAACCTATAGCAGGATCAACTGGGACTTTAGTACCTCCAAAAGGTTACTTAAAACGTTTGAGGGAAATTTGCGACAAACATGGTATTCTTTTAATCTTTGACGAAGTGATAACAGGTTGGGGTAGAACAGGTTCAGCATTCGGAGCTCAAGAATTTGGTGTAACTCCTGACATAATGACAATGGCAAAAGCAACAACTAATGGAGTTGTTCCGATGGGAGTGGTTGCAGTAAAAGAAGAAATATATGATGCTGTTTTAGAGCAAAAAAATTCCAATCCAGAAGGAACACCAGAACTATTTCATGGTTATACTTATTCTGGTATACCAGTAGCTGTAGCTGCAGCTTTAGCAGTTCAAGATATTTTTGAAAAGGAAGATATTTTTAAAAGAGCAAAAGAGATGTCACCATATTTTCAAGATGGTCTTCATACATTAAAGGATCTTAAAGAAGTGGTAAGCATTAGAGGATATGGAATGATGGGCGGTATAGAAATGAAAATGAAAGACAAACCAGGAAAGTCAGGTTTTCAAACATTTAAACATTGTTATGATGCAGGAGTAAATTTCAAAAATACTGGTGATACGTTAATTATTGCTCCTCAATTTATATGTGAAAAAAAACATATAGATGAAATGATCGAAAAATTAAGAACAGGCATATCTAATTACACTAAAAATTCATAAATGATTATTGGAGTTCCAAAAGAGATTAAGCTTCAAGAGCACAGAATAGGATTAACGCCTGAAAGCGTAAAAGTTTTAACAAGCAAAGGTCATGAGGTTTTAGTTCAAAACAATGGAGGTTTTGAGGCGGGATTTACCAATGATGATTATAAAAATTCTGGAGCTAAAATTATTGATAAAGCTGAAGACATTTTTAAAAAGGCAGAATTAATTGTTAAAGTCAAAGAACCTCAAATGAACGAGGTTGCTATGATAAGAGAAAATCAAATAATTTATACCTACCTACATTTGGCTGCAGCAAAAGAACTTACAGAAGGTTTGTTAAAATCAAAATCAGTATGTATTGCTTATGAAACTGTAACAGATGACAATGGAAGATTACCTTTATTAGCTCCTATGAGCGCTGTGGCTGGAAGAATGTCCATTCAAGCAGGAGCTCATTCCTTAGAAAAAAATCAAAAAGGAAGAGGTTTACTTTTAGGTGGGGCTCCAGGAGTTGAACCAGCTACAGTTGTTATTTTGGGAGGAGGAGTAGTCGGAGAAAATGCTGCGGTAATAGCAACCGGCATGAAAGGAAAGGTTTATGTCGTAGATAAATCTCAGGAGAGATTAAAACAACTACACGAAATGTTCGGTGATAAAATTATACCAGCCGAAAGTGACAAAACTGACCTAAACAAATTAATTTCAAGCTGTGATTTACTAGTGGGTGGAGTATTAATACCTGGAGCTTCAGCTCCAAAACTTGTTACAAAAGAGATGATTAAAAATATGAAAAGAGGGTCAGTTATAGTTGATGTTGCAATAGATCAAGGTGGATGTGTTGAGACTAGTAAGCCAACAACACACGCGAACCCAACTTACCTTGTAAATGACGTAGTTCACTATTGTGTCGCTAACATGCCGGGTGGAGTACCAAGAACTTCTACAATGGCTTTAAATCAGGCAACTCTACCTCTATTAATTAAATTAGCTGACGAGGGATATAAAAAAACGTTAAAAGAAAATAAAAATTACCTAGCTGGTTTGAATATTTATAAAGGTAAAATTACCTTTAAAGGTGTTGCAGATGCTTTTAATCTTGACTATACCCCTGCCCAAAAAGCTCTACAGGATTAGAGCATATAGCCCAATTTGGACCACTACTTCTCTCTCACAAATAACAAACTACCCATTATGAACCAATAAAATCTTTTAATAAATATTCTTATGTGCTCTAATACAATTAGTATGAGCGCAAAACCTGAAATAAACGAAAAAAATAACAACTTCTATTCTGCAAAAATAAATGAAGAAGAAACACATAGTTCTTCAAAAAAAGTAAATCTTAACGATTTAGTTGCAAGATTGCACGAAGAGAAGGCTAAAGAGAAAAAAAGTAATATAATTTTATCAGTTTCAGCCGTATCAGCGGTAGCAGTATTTGGAATAATACTTACCTTATAAATTTTTTTCTCTAATAAGACCCCTAAGTACTATTAGGTAAAAATCACTAAATTCTTTTATTATACTATCAGAAGTTTCTTTTAAAGAAGAAAAACCATCAGTATCTATCAAATATCTTTTCGTAATATTATCTTTTTTTAACATTTTCATTGTATTTAATTTTTCCAATTTTCTTATGCACGTTGCTCTAGGCAATCCAGTCACATCAGAAATTGAAGTTGCACTTATGCTAGGAATAGAAAAAGAGTTTCGTTTTGCTTTTTTATTTATATAATGATTTTCAAATGTGATAGAATTTTTTTTATAAATAGATGATGCTTGTACTTCACATTCGATACATAATAAAAGCATTTCTAAATCTTTTAATTCTTTTTGCCATAAAGACATATATTTGCTCTGAGCACTTAAATAATGATACCAATAAAACGAAAAATTTTTTTTAATTTCTTTTTTAATAAATTCTACAGAAAATTCAATTTTAAGCTTATCTGCTAAATTTCTTATCAAACTTGTAAGTATATCAATATGTTTTTCTATTATTATATTATAAGATTGTTTATCAGGCTCTAGAGGCGACCAATATATTCCATTATTGCTTTTTTTTAATATTTTATTTCTTAATAAATTTTGTATTTTTCTTCTAGTCGTTTCTTTTGGTAATTTTGTTGCACTTGAAATATTAATTAACTTTAATTTTTTTTGATTAATTTTTAAATGATTTATCCAAAAACTATCAAATGAAATGTCATAATCTAAATCGCTATCTCTTTGACGCAATATTTCATGATGTAAATTCTTTGCAAACATAAGAACAATATTGGCTTTATCTAAATCTTTATTATACCTTTTGTAAACTTCGATTAAAAAATAACTTTGAATTTTATTGAATTCTAAATGTACATTTGAAAAGTTTTCCTTATAAATTTTTTCTATTACTTCTTTGTTAAGCTTCATCATTTTGAATAAATTTTGACGTTTGCTTGATGTTCATTATGGGATATTTAAAACTATATTGATTTTATAGTCAACATACTAAATATTTCTATTTCTTTTATAAGAAAAAAAATATAAATATTCATAATGGATGAAATAAAAGCTTTACTAATTTTAGTTTTAGGAGGCCTTTCTCTAAGATTTGCACTAACTCTTAACGGACAAGCTTGGGCTAAATCTCATGCTCAAACAGTTTCATTCATGATCCTTCCTTTAATAACTTACGTCATAACAAAAACTATTACTGGAAATATTGCCCTTTCACTTGGAATGATAGGTGCGCTCTCAATTGTTAGATTTAGACATCCAGTAAAAAGTGCGCTTGAATTAATAATGTATTTTGATTTAATTACAATTGGTATTGCTACAAGTGTGAGGACTAAGTGGGCTATCCAACTAATAATAGGAACAATAATAATTATTTATGCGGTAAAGTTCGCTCAAAAATTTGCTAAAAGTAAAGGGAAATCTTTTTATAACATTTCATTTAACGAAGGAATTTCATTAAATTCAATCGAGATAGTATCTTCAAAAAAAATAGCATTAATCGAGGAAAGCGATAATCTTATTACATCACACGAGAATAAAAGCCTTCCAGAAATCTCCTATAGAATGGCCTTTGAAACTAAAAAACAACTAGAGGAATTTAAATCAAAGATTGAGCAAGAAAATAGTATAAAAAAAATTGATGTAAATTTTAATTAGGCTTTATGAAAAAAAAATTTACCATTTTTTTTTTACTTATTTATCTAACCTTATCTTTAAATAGTGTTTTTTCAAAAAATATAAATTCACCCCCGCATTGCACTTTTGAAAACAAAAAAAATCTTAAAGCTAATTCTGATATATTGATAAAATCTGTAAACATTGAAGTAAAAAATATAAGAAATTGGAGTAAAAATAGTTTAAGAATACTAATTGGTAATTTTAGATGGATTCCAGACGAATATAAAAAAAGATTTAAGGCAAATGTAGTTGTAGAATATAAAAATGGTCTAAGATGCAATTTCAAAGCTACAATAAGACATCACGGAGACCAAAAAGATCATATAGAACTTTCAGGAAATGCATTTTCACAAAGTATTGATGTGCATCTGAAAACGGGAAACATTGAGGGTATAACAAAATTTAAATTATTAAGGCCCCAAACCCGAGGAAAATTTGAGGATGAGATTTTTATAAACGAAATATTAAGGTCGATAGGATATCTATCTCCAAGAACAAAATACATAACTACAAATATAAATGGCCTTAATTCCAAGATGATATTTCAGGAAAAAATAGCTAAAGAATTATTAGAATACAACTTAAGGAGAGAGGGACCACTATTAGAAGGTGATGAAAGATTTGTTTTCAGACTAGGTCAAAAACTTCCAGACAATCAGTTGAGCAACTTTTCAATTGGAATGATACCTTTAGTAGAAAAAGGCATCAATGCTATGTTGGCAAAACAACTTAATTCACAATTAATTAGCAAAAGCATAAATCACAAAAAAATTTCATTAGAAGCATTAGATAATCTTAATTTAATTTATCTTCTTTATTCAAATAGTTATAAAGATAATCTAAATAATTTTTATTACTTTGACTATGATCTTGACAATAATTTATTAGGTTTTAACAATTCACAAAATATTCTTAAGCTTGATACTTACAATCTTCTGATTCAAGCAGTTAATGGTCAGCATGGCTTAGCTCCAAGTAACAGAAAATTTTATTGGAATTCAATTGAAAATTATTTTGAACCAATTACGTATGACTCAAACATTGATTTAAATGCAAAACCCGCTTTTCTTAGATTACCATTAAGCTCAAAATTTGAATCCTCATTTAAAAATGCTAAAAATATTTTAAATAATATCAATGTTGAAAAAATCGAACAAAGTATGAAAAAAAATGGAGTCAGTCTAAAAAGAAATATCATTAATGAAAAAATAATATTAATTAAAAAAAATATTGAGCTTCTAGAAGTCTATTATAAAAATATGGATACAGATCTAATTAATCATAATCTTAACAAAACAATCAATGAAAATCTTTGGTCTAAATACTATAGTTCATTATCTGAAGTCGCACCAAATACCTATATTGTTAAGTTTAAAGAAGAGTCAAATAGTAAAGAAAATTTTGAAAAATGTAATTTAGAAAAACTTAAATGTGAAAACTTTATTTTAAACTTAGATCAAGAGTTAGATTTATTAGAGGGAGCTTTAACTATTAAGAACAAAGAGTATCAATACGTTGGATACAACCTTTACAATAATGAAATCAAAACTAACAACCTATATAAAAATGTAAAAATTGATAATTCGTCTTTATATTATAATAACGGAATAGATATAGACTATTCTGAAGATAAAAAAATTTTAAATATCAACCAGAGTCTACCAGGAGCAAGAGCATTTTTTTTAAATGGTAATCTAAATAACTTGGAAATTAATTTTAATGGATATGACCATAAATTATCAAATGTTCCTAATTTTCCAATAGATATAAAAAATTTAACAGGTTGTTTGACTTTAGTTAACTTAGATTTAAAAGACATAGTTATAAATTCAAATCATTCGTCATGTGAAGACTCATTGAATTTAATAAATGTTACTGGAAATTTAAAAACTATCAATATATCAAATTCTTACATGGATGCATTAGATATAGATTTTTCGAATGTATCTATAAATGATATTAAAATAAATAATGCTAATAATGATTGTGTAGATTTATCGTTTGGTAAATATAAGATTAAAAGTATTTCAGCAAATAGATGTGGGGATAAAAGTTTGTCTGTTGGCGAACAGTCTGAGCTAAAATTAGAAAATTTAATTGCATATAATTCTAATATAGGTGTCGCTTCAAAAGATAGTTCTGTAACGGATATCACCGAAGCAAATCTTGATAATCTTAAAACTTGTTTATCTGCTTACAATAAAAAACAAGAATTTAATGGATCTTTATTAATTGTCGGAGATTTAAACTGTAGCAATTATACTAAAAGATTAGATATAGATGATCATTCTAATATTATAGTTAAAAAAGGAAATACATGAGTTTTAGAATAGAAGAAAAGTTATATATTGATAAAAATCAAATAGTAGATTTTAAAGAATTTTTAAGTAAAAATCAGGCAAAACCCATCCATCATCCTAGGCAAATTAAAAGTCTTTATTTTGATAATAAAAATTTAGAGATGTTTAGTGACTCAATAGAGGGCTTAACACCAAGAAAAAAAATTAGAATTAGAAGATATCCTAATGAAAAAGATACTTCTTTATATTTTGAAATCAAAAATTCTTCTGTTGAAGGAAGGCACAAAACAAGAAAAATTATAAATGAAAAAATACAAAAAGAATTAATAGATAAAGGATACCTTGATAATCAATACGGAGAAGTTCTACCAAAATTATTTGTAACTTATAATCGTGAATATTTTCAAATAGACGACACAAGAATTTCAATAGACACAAATTTAAATTATCAAACTATACTAAATGATAAATATTTTAGTGATTTAAGAACAATAATTGAAATTAAAACCTCAATTAATAAAGACTTAGATGATTTGACAGAAATGTATCCTTTCCAAAAAATTAGATTTTCAAAATATTGTCTAGCTGCTGAAAAGTTATTAATATAAGTTTACTTTATTTTCTTTAAATCTGAATACATCATTTCCTTAACAAGTGATTTAAAATCTGTTTTAGGTTTCCATTTTAATTCTCGTCTTGCTTTGGAGGCGTCTCCTCGTAAAATATCAACTTCTGTTGGTCTAAAATAAATAGGATCAACCTTTATAAGTGTTTTGCCAGTCTTTTTGTCAAAACCTACTTCTTTAAGACCTTTCCCTCTCCAACTAATTTTAACGTTAATAAATTTAAAAGCTTCCTCTACAAACTCTCTAACAGAATGGCTTTTACCAGTTGCTATCACATAATCTGATGGTTTTTTGGTGTGTAGCATTTTCCACATACTCTCCACATAATCTTTTGCTGAGCCCCAATCTCTTTTAGAATTTAAATTTCCTAAAGATATAAACTTTCTTTTGCCTCTAAATATTTCAGCCACTCCTCTAGTTATTTTTCTTGAAACAAAAGTTTCTCCTCTTCTAGGGCCTTCGTGGTTGAATAGTATCCCATTTACAGCAAAAATATTATATGCCTCTCTAAAGTTTACTGTTGTCCAGTAAGCATATAATTTTGCAATAGCATAAGGACTTCTTGGTCGAAATGGAGTTTTTTCATTTTGAGGAATTTGAGTATTACCAAAAATCTCAGATGTAGAGGCTTGATAATATTTAGTTTTTTTTTGAAGCTTAAGAACTCTTATTGCTTCCAATATTCGCAAGGCTCCAATTGCATCAGAGTTAGCAGTAAATTCTGGAATTTCAAAACTTGTTCTTACATGTGATTGAGCCCCAAGATTATAAATTTCATCAGGTTTATGCGATTGAATTAATCTTAAAATATTACTGCTATCTGTCAAATCGCCATATACAAGTTTAAAATTTTTTATTGGTTTCTCGTCATTATAAAGATGATCTATTCTTTGTGTATTAAAGCTTGATGATCTTCTTTTTACACCGACAACAAAATATTTTTTTTTTATTAAAAATTCAGCTAACAGTGAACCGTCTTGGCCCGTAACACCTGTTATTAAAGCAATTTTTTTAGCCATTTTTTTTTGAAATTATTTTATAAATATTAACTTTTCTTTTTGGTTTCCAACCAGTTTTTTTAATTTTTTTTATGTCTGCTATAGCATATGTCATTTTAGACTCTAATTTTATATCTGCTTGTTTTTTATATATCTTACAAAGTTGATTAACAATAGAAATTAAACTTAATTCTTTACCAGATGCAATATTAAACGTCCCTTTGCATTTCTTTTTATATAGGTGAAATATAGCATCGGTAATATCCTGCATAGTTAAAAAATCCCTAATATGACCTAAGTTTTCAAAAAAAATTTTACCCTTCGCGTTTCTAATTCTATTTAAAACTGACGGGAAAAAAAAAGATTTTGATTGTTTTGGATCAATAATACTAAATATTCTTCCAATACAATAAGGAATATTATATTTAGCTAATTTTTTTTTTATATATTTTTCAGCCAATAATTTCGTATATCCATATTTTGAAAAAGGTTTAGTAACAGATGATTCTTTTAATAAAAATTTTTTTTTTCTAAAATTATATACATGTGATGATGAAGCGAAAAAAAACCAATTAATTAATTTCTTTTCCTTAACTATCACATCAATTAAATTTTTAGTGCCCAAATAATTTATTTTTTTAGCCTTATCGTAGTTTTTATTTACTTCTATAATAGGGACAACGGCAGCTAAATGAATTATTGCATCTAAATTTTTATTATCAATCCACTTTTTGATGTCTTTTTTATTTCTTATATCACCATTAAATTTTATAAATTTGAATTTTTTTGATTTAATTAAACTTTTACCTACTAATCCTGTATGACCTGTAATCCCACATTTTTTCATAAAATCTTATAATGAATTTAATAAAGTTTGTGAAAGAAATTTCAATTTATTTAGCGAAATTAATTCTGTTTGTAGACCAATGAAAAAACCTCGATCTTCAATATCCTGTGCATTCTTAAATTTATGTTTATTTTGATTTAGTTTGTAAAGTTTTACACTTGGTTGATTTAAAAAATTACCACTAATTATTGGTCTAGTTTCGATACCTTTTTTATTGAGTTTTTTAAGATATTGTTTTTTTTTATTCTTATATTTTTTATTAAGGATTATTGGCAAACCAAACCAACTAGGTTCAAGATTTTTAATAGGCTCTAAAAATTGAAACTGGTTATTCCATAAATTAGAATTTTTAAGAGAATTTATTATCTTACCTCTATTTTTTGCTCTATTTCTTTTCATTAAGTTTAATCTTTTAAATTGGCTATAACCTATGGCAGCAGTTAGATCTAATGGCCTCAAATTAAAACCCGAGTTAACAAAATTGAAACTTTTATCATTTTTTTTGTTAATGCCCCTATCCCAACCATGAGCACGTAGCTTATGAATTAAATCGTAATCTTCATCCTTGTTACAGACTATCATTCCACCTTCTCCAGAAGTTATTTGGTGAGATATATAAAAAGAGTAAGTTCCAAATCTTCCAAAGGTGCCTAGGTGTTTTTTATTATATCTAGATCCTAAAGACTCACAAGTATCTTCAATTAAAGTGAGATTATTTTTATCTACAATTTTTTTTAATTTGTTCATATCGGTAGAGTTCCCTAAAATATGAACAGCTAAAATAGCTTTTGTTTTTTTGGTTATAGCTTTCTGAACTTTATATAAATCTAAATTTAAAGTATTGGGATCGATATCAACAAACTTTGGCTTTAATCCCGCTTGCACTATTGGCCACAAAGAAGTAGACCAACAAAGTGCTGGAATTATACACTCATCATTATTAAATATTTTTTTTTTATTTTTAGGATTAATCAAAGCAAAAAAAGCTAACAAATTTGCAGATGATCCAGAATTAACCATTAGAGCATGTTTTATTCCCAAATATTTTGCGAACTCTTTTTCAAATTTTTTAGTTATCGATGACATGGTGATTCTACCACTTAGTAGAACCTTACAACCTTCAATTATATCTTTCATTTCAAACGGGTTACTTGCTAAGGGATATTTGTTGGAACTTTTTTCTCTAAGATGGGAATATTTGTTAATCAATTTTTTTAGAATCAAATTGTCGTTTATTTTCATATCAATTATTTATATTTATTATTAAGATAATTACACCATTTTTCAAAGTGTGGTTGATAATAAAAATCAAAAGAATCTTCACCAACGGGCTGGACAACTGGAAAATAGGGGCATGCCTCTAAAATACGTGGAACTTTTAAAGCCTCAGCTATTGGATAAGCAACTGATTGATTTCCAATGAAAAATCTAGATGATTTGATTATACTTGCCATTTCGAGGTAATCTTTACAATCATATAAAATTAGATTGGGTATTTCTTTTTTTAAATCATCATATTCTTCTTTAATACCTACAAATATTATATCGTCGTAGTTGGATAAAAATTTATAATTTATAAAGTTATTTCTGTATCTAAATGTTCTGTGTATAACAATCTTATTTTTTAATTTTTCATGTGGAGGTACATCCATATAGGGTTTGGAAAGATCTACTTGGATTCCACAAATATGAAAATACCATCTAGGAGAATTAAAGAGGATATTCACGGGAAGTTTCCTAAATAAATCTAAATCTATGTCAATATCTTGATTGTCAAATTTTCCGGCATGGTTAATATAATTTTGAGATTTTAGAACAGGTAAAAAAAGTTTTAAGATTCTATCATCAACGTAAACTGTTCCTGCTGGATGCTTATAATAAGGAACAGGCATTAATTTATTTGATTTTACATAAAAATTGCATTCATGTGTTTTTGAAAGTTCTTTTACCATGGGCAGGGCATACACTAAATCACCACAGTGACCAGAGTGAAGAAAATTAAGTTTTTTTTTATTTCTTATATTTTCTAAAATTTTATAAATTATATTTTCGTAATTCTCTTTGAATACGACTGTATCATTTTCAATTTTTTCTTGCGACTTCAGAAATCTATATTTTGTCCTATCAAAAAGCTTATAATAATATTTTTTAAAATTTATTTTCATTAAGGTATTTTAGAATAAACATTACATCATTATCGAATATTTGACTTACTAAAATTTACTATATAAATCAATAATTCCATAAAATAAATGTAGTAATGAGTTGCTTACTTTATAAAATGAAACTATTATTATCATTAAAAGAGTAATAAAAATTACCAAATAATTTGATTCATTTTAAAAAAAAATTACAAGAATTATTTAAAAAAGTTTCTATAAAACTTTTTACCATTTTATATGGTAAAATTGACGGTAAAATTAGTTCTCTTAACAACCATAACGTAGAAATAAAACGGATTAATTTCGGAAACAATATTCACTATAAAGTTCATATAATTAAAGGATCAAGAATTTACACTAATAGAATACACGATACTGCTTATATCCTTAAAAATAAGATTTTAGTTGGACCTTCATATCAACTAAGAAATAACAAAAATACTGATTGTGAAAATAATATTGTTTTAAAACAAGGAACTCCAAGAATTAAAAAAAAACTAAAGGGAAAAATTTTATCTTTATTATCTGGTGGTGGTGCAAATAGTAACTACTGGCATTGGATCTTTGATGTATTGCCCAAACTACATATTGCTAGCAAAATATACGATTTAGATAAAATAGATTATTTTCTTTTTCCCGGATTAAGTGAAAATTTCCAAAATGAGTCTCTAGATTTAATTGGGATACCTCTGCAAAAAAGAATATCAAGTGAAAATTTTAGACATATCGAAGCTGAAGAGATCATTGTTCCCGATCATCCTTATAATTTTAAAAATGATCCTTCTTATGACTCCTTAAATATTCCTGGTTGGATAATCATTTATTTGAAAGATTTGTTTAAATTAAATGAAATTAAAAAATCTTTTCCAAAAAAATTCTATATAGATAGATCAGACTCAAAATCTAATCATAGGCATTTAAGAAAAATAATAAACGAAGATGAAATAAAAAAAATATTAATAGATAATAATTTTGAAATTATTATTTTGAGCAATCTAAGATTTGATGAACAGGTTACATTATTTAAAAAAGCCGAATTTATAGTAGGTCTACACGGTGCAGGATTTGCCAATCTAGTGTTTTGTGAAAAATCTACTAAAGTAATTGAGCTTAAATCAAAATCCTCAGGAGATATAGTAGGTAATTTGTCAATAAAAAATAATTTAAATTTTGATTGCATTTCTGTAAATCCAAAAACTATTCATACCAACGTACAATTAGGAGATATTGATATACCCTTAGATGATTTAAAAAAAAAATTATCCATTGAAAGAAATTAAAAAACTATTATAAATCTTTCAATAACGGCGAGGTAGCTCAGTTGGTTAGAGCACAGGACTCATAAGCCTGGGGTCGGCGGTTCGAATCCGCCCCTCGCTACCAATGATTTAAAATGTATAAATTTTGTTTATCACATAAATTTCACAAGCATATGGATGAAATAGGCTATCAACCTGTAGGACTAGGAGAGGATAACAATTTTCCAAACAATTGGCTTAGAGACAATACTGAAAATAATATAAGTAAAAAAAACAAATATTATGACATGTATACTTTTCATTATTGGTTATGGAAAAATAAACTTGAGTCTTTGGAGGATAATAAATGGATTTGTTTTTCAACCTACAGAAGATTTTGGAGTAATTTAGAAAAAACCGACAATCAAAATAATTTAAAAAATTGTATAATTCAAACTCAACCAAAAGAGTGGGAAAATTATGATACGATACTCACTGAGCCCACAGACTTAAAAAAAATAAAAATTTCTAAAATAATAAAAAAAGGAAAAAAAATGATTCTTAAAAATCCTTCAATTTTATTTAACAAAAATAAAAGAAATATCAAATTTCATTTTGATTTAATGCATTATAGCGGCAATTTGGATAAAGCCTTAGATTTGATGGATACAAAAGAAAAAAACGAATTTACTGAGTATCTTAATAGAAATACAGAAATAAATTTTTGGAATTTATTTTGTTGCAACTCTAAGGATTTATTAAACAATTGGTATGAGAGTGTTTTTACATGGTTGTTTAGGTGTGAGAAAATATTTGGTTTTGAAGAGCTAAAAGGTTATGAAACTGGACGAATATATGCTTATTTGGCTGAGAGATATTTGCCTTATTGGTTTAAAAAATACGGCAATACAAGAACTTGGCCAACTTATTTTTATGATCACCAAAAAAAATAATTATTTTTAAGATGACTAACAAAGATATAACCATAATTATTACTTCATTTAGAAGTGATGCAAAAATAGAGAGTTGTTTAAAATCTATAAATCAAGAAATAAAAGTTTTAGTTATCGAAAATTCTAATAATAAAGAATTAAAAGATAAAATAGAAAATAAATATTCTAATGTAAAATGTTTTTTAAGTGATAAAAATCTCGGTTATGCTAAGGGTAACAACATAGGTTTAAAAATGGTCGAAACAAAATATTGTATTATTTTGAATCCTGATGCTGAGCTTTACGATAACACAATAGAAAATTTTTTGTTAACCGCGAAAAAAAATCCAAATTTCGCAATTATAGGACCATATATTCAAGAAGATACAGATGTATCAAAAAAAGTTTTAAATAAAAATTCTTTAATCGAAGTAAATAATTTGAAAGGATTTGCATTATTTCTTAACATGAAAGAGTTTTTAGACATAGGATTTTTTGATGAAAATTTTTTTATTTATTTTGAAGAGATTGACTTATGTCGAAGGCTTAAGTTGAAAAATAAAAGAATATATTTGGACCCCACAATAAAAGTTAAGCATTTAGGAGGTAGTTCACACAATTCTGAATTTAATGAAGAAATGGAGCTTTCTAGGAACTGGCATTGGATGTGGTCTACTTTCTATTATCATAGAAAATATAATGGTTATTTTATATCTTTTATAAGAATTTTACCAAAACTTATTTCATCATTAATTAGAATAATCTTTTATACATTTATTTTTAATAGTAAGAAGAGGAAAATATATTTTCAAAGATTTTCTGGAATATTAAATTCGATGATGTTAAAAAATTCATGGTACAGACCAAAAATATTTTAATGGATTGATTTTTCTTATTTATTCTATACAAAATAATAATGTCTAAAAAATTAAAAATATTAGTAACAGGTGCTGCAGGTTTTCTAGGTTCTCATTTATCAGAAAAATTAGCTTTACTTGGTCATGAAGTCGTCGGTATTGACAGCATGATTGGAGGCTACGAGGACAATGTTCCAAAAAATATCACTTTTCATAAAATGGACTGCTGTGACTTAAAAAGTGTTCAAAGAATCATGAAAGAAATTGAAGTTGTTTATCATTGCGCTGCAACAGCTCATGAAGGATTGTCAGTTTTTTCTCCTTTTGAAATAACTAGAAATAATTTTTTAGCATCAGTAGGAATATTTTCAGCTGCCGTAAATGAAAAAGTTAAAAGAATAATTTTTTGCTCATCAATGGCTAGATATGGATCACAAGTTACACCTTTTTCGGAAAAAATGAATCCCTCACCAGTTGATCCTTATGCGATATCGAAAGTAGCCGCTGAACAAGTTTTAATTAATCTTTGTGAACTAAATAAAATTGAGTGGGTTATAGCTGTGCCACATAACATAATAGGGCCAAGACAGAAATATGATGACCCTTTTAGGAACGTAGTATCAATAATGTTAAATAGAATGTTGCAAGGCAAAGCTCCAATAATTTATGGAGATGGAGAGCAAAAGAGGTGTTTTTCATACATAGATGATTGTCTTAGCTGTCTAGTTCCAATGCTTGATCAGAAAAATTTAAATAAACAAATTATTAATATTGGTCCAGATGAAGAATTTGTCACAATAAATAAAGTTGCTGAGATTTGTTCAAATATAACTGGTGTAAATTTAAACCCAATACATAAAAAAGATCGTCCTAGAGAGGTAAAACATGCTACTTGTTCTGCTGACAAGGCAAGAGAGTTACTAAATTATAAAACAACAGTAAGTTTACAAGATGGTATTAAAAAAACATTTGATTATATTAAAAAGAGGGGAGTCAGACCTTTTAACTATCATACAGAAATAGAGATTAAAAACGATCTAACACCAGAAACTTGGAAAAAAAGAGAAATATAGTTTAGTGTCCTGGAAAATTGACTAAACTTTCTACAAAATAGTTTTTGTCTTTAAGTTTTTTTTCACCAGGTAAATCAAATAAATTAATTATAAATATAAATCCAGCTACAGTTCCGCCAGACATTTCAATTAGTTTTCCAGCTGCCTCTGCTGTTCCGCCAGTTGCAATTAAATCATCTATAACTAAAATTTTTTCTTTTTTATCAATGGAATCTTTGTGAACTTCAATAGTTGCTTGACCGTATTCCAATTCGAAATCAATTGAGTGTCTTTCGGCAGGTAATTTATTTTTTTTTCTCAATAAAATAAGTGGTTTTTTACAAATATAAGATACTGCAGAGGCAAATATGAAACCTCTAGACTCAATAGCAGAAATTTTATCAAATTTTAATTTTTTGGTAATATTTACAATACTTTCAACAGCGTAATTAAAAGCAGCAGGATCTTTTACCAATGTAGTTATATCTCTAAAAAGTATTCCTTTTTTTGGATAGTCTTTAATTGATCTAATATATTTTTTTAAATCCATAAATTATTAGAATCTATAACCTAATTCAAATTGATTTGTTGGCATTAGGCATCTTTCCTTAAAAATTTCTTCCCAATTATCTTTAATTTCATAGTCAGATTTTTTATGTACAGAATAGTATTTGTAAAATGAAAAAGGTAAACCAGATATCTCCCAGACTTTTATGTAAATATTTTTTGAAATCTTCTCAAATATATTCATATAATTCTTAATCTGTGTTTTTTCCATCTCACATAAATTGCCAATAGATAATGAAACATCAAAAAAATTATCATTAAAATAATTTAATTGGTGAGGAAAAATAAAAAGAATATCACAATTATTATAAGCTTTTATTAAACTTTCTTTATCCTCTAAATCGTATCCCTCTATAATTTTTTTGTTAGGAAAAAATTCTCTTAAATTCTTTTGAGCAAAATAAATTGAAGGTGGCAAGTCAGCAATAACATATTTTACATTATTCATTAAAGATAAAATCATATTTGCTGTTCTCCCATAACCAGCACCTAGTTCAACTATTTTAGTTTCATTGTCTGATTTTTCTTTCAATAAAATTTCTATTTTTTCAAACTCTAATAAAGATATTAACATCTGCTGGGTTATTATTTTTCCATCTATAGTCAAGAATGGATTATATTTTTTATATATATCTTTATTTATTTTTTCGTAATTTTTAAAAATATTTTTAGATTTTATTTTTTCGAATAAGATTAATAAAACCATATTATATTGCATGGATTGAGATACTGACAACCCATCATGTTGTTTAAATAAATCAATATTTAAATGAACATCAGGTTTAAGATTTTCTAAACTTTTACTCACAGAAAAATCATCTAGAAAAGAAAAGCCAGCATAATCTAATCTTAAAATTGTGTGTAAAGGATCAATGTTTTTTTTTGAGTTAGCCATATGTTGATAGTGATTTATAATACAATGTCTCCAAAATTTGGAAGTCCAGTTGTAACTTTCTGATTTTATAAATTTATCAGTGACTCTAATAACTTCTTCAGATAGGTTCTTTTTATCTAATTTTTTCCAAAAACTCTCGATATTTTTTTTTCTCAAATAGGCGTTTTTGAAAGTAGACCATGGTGATTTTGCTTTATGCAAATCTGTTTCTTTTACTTTTAAAATTTTTGATAACATTTTTTTTTTGAATAAATTATAAAAAGTAATATAAATCAATAAATAAATGATTAAAAAAAGAAAACTTGGGATAATTGGTGGTAGTGGTCTCTACAAAATGGAGGGTTTTGATACAACTAAGTGGAAAAATATAAAAACTCCTTGGGGCAAACCATCTGACTCTATTCTAATTGCTAAATACAAAGGAGAGGAAATAATTTTTTTACCTAGGCATTCTAGAGGTCATAAAATTAATCCTACAAATATAAATTTTAGAGCTAATATTGATGCGATGAAGCAACAAGGGGTAACAGATATTATTTCAGTTTCTGCAGTTGGTTCTTTAAAAGAAAATTTAAATCCTGGAAAGTTTGTTATAGTTGACCAATTCATTGATAGAACTTTTTCAAGAGCGAAAACTTTTTTTGATGAAGAGATAGTAGCTCATGTATCTATGGCCAAACCCACTAGTCCTGGCTTATCTAATTGTTGTGAAACAGCTTTAAAAAAACTTAATATCCAAAATCAAAGAAATGGAACTTATATAGTAATGGAAGGTCCTCAATTTTCAACTTTAGCTGAGTCAAATCTTTATAGAACTTGGGGCGCTGACGTAATAGGAATGACTAATATGCCAGAAGCAAAATTAGCTAGAGAGGCAGAGATTAGATATTGTACGGTTGCAATGGTAACCGATTATGATTGTTGGCATCCAGATCATGATGAAGTTGATGTTAACATGGTTATACAAACATTAATGAAAAATGCTTCTAACGCACAAAATATGATCAAAGAGGTAATAAAAACTTTTAAAGATTTTCCTGTAGAAAAAGATCCGGCAAATGATTGTTTAAATGTAGCAATAATCACTGATCCTAAATTAAGGACAAAAAAGACAATTAAAAAACTAAATAATATTGCTGGAAGAGTTTTAAATAAAAAATGAAAATAGAAGGAAAAGAATTTCGTACTATTTGGTTCGATAATTATGTTGTAAAAATTATAGATCAAACAAAATTACCTCATCAATTCATAGTCAAAGAATTAAAAACTGTTAAAGACGCTATTAATGCAATCAAAACTATGGAAGTGAGGGGAGCACCTCTAATTGGTGCTACTGCAGCATATGGTTTAGTTTTGTCAATTATTGAAAAGAGTGATTTATCTTATCTAAAAAAATCAAGTGAAGATCTTATTGCATCTAGACCTACAGCTATTAATTTAAAATGGGCAGTTGATAGAATGATGAGAAAATTATCTGGTGTTAATGATAAAGAAATTCTCAAGCTAGCCATTGAAGAATCCAAAGCTATTGTAGAGGAAGATGTTGGTTTTTGTAAAAGCATAGGATTAAATGGACTTAAATTAATTAAAGAAATATCTGATAACAAAAAAGATACAGTTAATATTTTAACCCATTGTAACGCTGGGTGGTTAGCAACTATTGATTGGGGTACAGCCACATCACCGATATATCATGCACATCAACAAGGTATTAAAGTTCATGTTTGGGTTGATGAGACTAGACCTAGAAATCAAGGAGCAAACCTTACTTCTTATGAATTAAATGAAGAGGGCATCCCTAATACAGTAATTACTGATAATGCTGGTGGTATTTTAATGCAGAGAGGACAGGTAGATATGTGTATCGTTGGAACTGATAGAACTTTATCAAATGGCGATGTGTGTAATAAAATTGGAACTTATTTAAAAGCTTTATCTGCAAAAGATAATAAAGTTCCTTTTTATGTTGCCTTACCAAGTTCAACTATAGACTGGAGCACTAAAGATCATAAACTAATTCCTATTGAAGAAAGAAATTCAGAAGAGTTATCTCATGTTGAGGGAATGGATGAAAATAATGAAATTAAAAAAGTTAGAATTTATCCACAAAAAAGCAAGTCATTAAACCTAGCCTTTGATGTTACACCTGCTAAATTAGTTACTGGATTAATAACGGAAAAAGGTATTTGTGAAGCTTCAGAAAAAGGACTGAAAGATTTATTTAAATGAGTAAATTAAGAGCTCAAGTAATAAAATATTCAAAAAAATTAAATACCACAAATCTTTCAGCTTTAAGATCTGGAAATATTTCTGTTCGAGCAAAGGAAAAAGGTGTACAAGGATTTTACATTACCCCTTCAGGAAGAAAATATTCATCCTTAAAAAATAAGGATATTGTTTTTGTTTCATTAAAGGGAATCTTTAATAAAAAAAAAGGCAAACCTTCTTCAGAGTGGAGATTCCATAGAGATATATATGTGAATAAAAAAGATGCTAAAGCCATAGTTCATGCTCATTCAACTTGTGCCACAGCGGTTTCAACTCATCAAAAGAACATTCCAGCTTTTCATTATATGGTTGCAGTAGGGGGTGGAGATGATATTAAATGCAGCAAATACAGCACATTTGGAACAAAAAATCTTTCTAATAATATAATTAAAGCCCTAAAAAATAGATATGCATGTTTGATTAGTAATCACGGTCAAGTTGTTTTTGAAGACAATTTAGAAAAAGCTTTTGAGTTAGCCCAAGAGATTGAAAATATTTGCCATCAATACATAAATGCCCTAAGAATTGGAATACCTAAGATTCTTTCAAAAAAAGAAATGAAAATAGTTTTAGGTAAATTTAAAAATTATAAAAAAGGATAATTTATAATGATTAAAGTTGGCGAACATATCACGATTGATTTTCTTGGTGTAAAAAAAGATTATACTCCTGAATTTTATGAAAAAGTTATTTATAAAATTGCAAAAGCAGCAAAAGTAGAAATTTTAAATGTTTCTTCGCATAGTTTTGAGCCACAAGGGTTCACTTTAGTAGCTTTACTATCTGAAAGTCATTTTAGCTTCCATACATTTCCTGAAAGGGGAGTTATAAGTTTTGATTTTTTCACTTGCGGAAAAGTTAATCCAAAAGTTGCACTTAAAATTTTAAGGAAAGAAATTCAACACGAAAGAGCTGTTACCAACAGTTTTGATAGAAGTAGTATTGGGCTTTATGATGACATTTATAGTACCACGGGTCAAAAAAAATTTTATGTCGTTAAAAATGTATTAGAAAAATTTACATCTAAAGTTGGTCAATTTGTCGAAATAATGGATTTAGAAGAATTTGGACATGCGTTATTTATTGATCATGAAATTCAAGTTGCCGAAAAAGATGAAAAAATTTATAGTTCAAATTTTTTTAAATCTAGTTACGATCTGAGTAAAAAAAATAACAACATAGCTATAATCGGCGGAGGAGACGGCGGTGTTGCTAGAGCTTGTTTAGAGAATAATTCAAATTATATTGATTGGTTTGAACTTGACCCAGAAATTGTAGATGCTTGTTATAGACATTTGCCTAAAGTTTGTTCAAAGGTAAGAAAAAGCAATAAAGTAAAAACTTTTTGGGGAGATGCTTTTAAAAGTATTAAAGAAATAGAAGATTCAAAGTATGACAAAATTTTTGTAGATTTAAATGATGACCAATATTGTATTGATTTAGCTAAGAAAAATATGAAGGCTTTAAAAAGAATTCTAAAAAAAGGTGGAATTATTACCGCTCAAGTTGGAAGTAAAGATAAAAAACCAAAACAAGTTGAAAATTGGTGTAATGTTCTAAATAAAAGTTTTGGAAATGTAAAAATCTCTGGGATTTACGTTCCAAGTTTTGACTGTAATTGGAATTTTGCCTCATCAATAATGAGATAATTTATCGGTTTAGTTGAAAATTAATTCCTAGAATATTTCCTTTTTTTTATTTAGAATATCGACAACAATAGGAGAAAACATGAAAAAAATAACTAAGATTTTTTTGTCTTTTGTAACCTTGTTTTTTTTATTAAGTGGAATTTCATTTTCAGATAATATAAAAATTGGTACTGAAGGCGCTTACCCTCCATGGAATGCAAAAGATGCTTCAGGAAAATTGATTGGTTTTGAAGTAGATTTAGCAATGGAATTATGTAAAATCACAGGAGATACTTGCTCTATAGTAGAACAAGATTGGGACGGAATGATTCCAGCTCTTCAGGCAGGCAAGTTCGATGCAATAATGGCAGGCATGTCGATAACCGACGAAAGAAAACAAAAGATTAATTTTTCTCAAGGATATGCTGATGAAGTAGCTTCTTTTGCTTCTCTTAAGAAATCTAACATTAAACTTGGTGGATTGAAATCTTTAAGTCTCGCCGATATAGACGGTAAAGAACAAAAAACCTTGGACACAATTAAAAAAACATTAGAAGGTAAAATTGTTGGTGTTCAATCAGGCACAATCTTTCAGAATTTTTTGAAATCTGGACTTGTGGGAAAAGTAAATGTTTGGACTTATAAAACTCAAGATGAAGTTAATCTTGATTTGTCATCTGGTCGTATAGATTTATCTTTAGCTGCAGCTGTTGCTACAACAGATTATAACTCTAAAGCTGGAAATGTTTTAAAATTGGTTGGTCCTACTTTTTCAGGCGGAGTATTTGGTAATGGAGTTGGTATTGGTTTAAGAAAAAATGATACTAAACTTTTAAATTCCTTTAACTCAGCGATAGATACAGCAAGAAAAAAAGGAATAATCAAAAAGTTGGCAATTAAACATTTTGGTTTTGACGCCTCTATGTAATTAAGAACTGGGCAATAAATTTTATTATTGCCCAACTCATAATGGAACTTTTAGCTTTTGGCGATCAAGGTTGGGGAGACGAAATTCTAAGGGCAACTTTTATCACAATCTTTGTTGCACTATCAGCCTTTTTAATAGGTTTTATTTTTGCAACTTTATTTGTTTTTTTTAAATTATCAAAAAAAAAATATTTAAATTTTATTGGAAATATTTATACAACAATTTTCAGGGGTGTTCCTGAGTTGTTGATTATCTATTTATTTTTCTTTGGAGGGAGTTCGGCCATCATGTTCGTATCTAAAATTTTTGGATACGATGGCTATATAGAAATAAATGCTTTTTTAACAGGAGCGATATCTATAGGAATAATTTCTGGAGCATATTCAACTGAAGTTTTAAGAGGTGCGATACTTGCAATTGATAAAAGTCAATTCGAAGGAGCACAAGCGTTAGGTATGAAAAGATATGTTTATTTTCTTAAAGTAATAACTCCTCAAGTTTTGAGATTAGCAATACCGAATCTAAGTAATGTTTGGCAAATTACATTAAAAGATACTTCTCTTATATCGGTAACAGGACTTGTAGAATTAATGAGACAATCTTATATTGCTTCTGGATCAACTCGTAATCCTTTGTTTTTCTATTTATTTGCTGCAGTGATTTATTTAATCTTAACTACTTTTAGCTTAAAATTTTTTAACAGGCTAGAAAAGCGTTACAATTTTTCTTGATATGACAATTTTAATTGAAAATATTCCCTATCTTTTAAAAGCTTCGTTTCTCACAATACAGTTAACTCTAATTTCATTGATCATAGGTTTAATAATCGGTTTTTTTTTCTCAATTATGAGATTAAGTAAAAATTTTTTTTTATATAATATCGCATACTATTATTCTTTTATTTTTCGTGGAACACCATTATTGGTACAAATTTTTATAATTTACTTTGGTTTAGCACAATTAGAGTTTATTAGAGACTCTATATTATGGGCAATTTTAAAAAAGCCATTTTGGTGTGCAATAATTGCTTTTTCATTAAATACAGGAGCTTATACATCTGAAATTTTAAGAGCAGCATTCGAAAAAGTTGAAAAAAATATAATTGAAACTGGTAAAAGTTTAGGTATGTCAAAATTTAATATTTTTTACAAAATTAAACTACCAATAGCCATTAAACAATCAGTTCCAGCTTATGGCAATGAAATGATACTAATGTTAAAAGGTACATCTCTAGCTAGTACGGTTACATTAATTGATCTTACAGGAGCATCCAAATATATAATTTCTACAAATTTTAATCCTGTAGAAGTTTTCATTTTTGCTGGAAGTATATACTTGATTTTAACTTTTTTGATCCATAGTTTGATAAAATTAGTAGAAAAAAAATTAGGATATTATTAAATGTTCAAAGTTTCCTGTATTCAATTAAAATCAAATAATAATTTTCAATATAATCTTAATAAAACAAAAAAATTGATTACTAAAGCGATCAAACAAAAAACCGATTTTATATTAACACCGGAAGTTTCTTCAGTTTTTTCATTAAATAAAAAGAAACTTTTAAAAAAATGCACGTCAATGAATGCTGACATTTATGTAAATGGATTGAGAAAAATTGCAAAAAAAAATAAAAAATGGATACTTATTGGGTCTGTTATTCTTAAAATAAAAAAAAATAAACTTGTAAATAGATCAATATTAATAAATTCAAAAGGAATTATTACAGATTTTTACGATAAGATACATATGTATGATGTAACATTAAGCAAAAAGGAAAAATATTTTGAGTCTAAAACTTTTTCTGCTGGAAAAAAAATCAAAATTTCAAATTTGCCTTGGGGTAAGTTAGGAATGTCAATATGTTATGATCTTAGATTTCCATTAATGTATAGGAGATTATCCCAAAGTGGAGCATTATTTCTTTCTGTTCCATCTGCCTTTACAGAAACCACAGGTAAAAAACATTGGCATTCATTATTAAAGGCAAGAGCTATAGAGAACTTTTCATATGTTTTTGCACCTGCGCAAGGCGGAAAACATTATAATGGCAGAAAAACATTTGGACATTCTTTAATAATTTCACCAGATGGAAAAATTATTAAAGAATTAAAAAAAAAGGAAGGAGTAATAACTGCTTCTATTAATCCTTTAATAGCAAAAAAATTAAGAAAAAATATTCCAAGTCTTAATTCAGATTAATTATTCGTAAGACTTAACCTCTTTAATGTTAGAACCTAAAGTTTCATTTATTACTAGTTTAATTTTTGCTCTTTGATCATTAAACTTATAGACATTTCTTGCAAATGATACAAATTTATCTCCAAAATCATTATTTTTCTCACAAAGTCTTTTTCCATCTTCAATATCCCATAATTTTAAATTAATTTCCTTCAGCTTATCTATATGGACATTTATAAGTGATGGATCTGGAATAAAATGTTCAAAAGTTTTTTTTAAAGATTGAAGCTCTCTATTAATTTCATTTAGCTTTGCTTGATTTTGAATTTTTAATTTTTTAATTTCTAAAATTGTTATTTTATCAATCAATTCACCAGCAGATATTTCTGCCAATATTTTGTCTAATTTAGTATTCATAATGTTTATTTTGATATATTAATTAAATAAATATACGCAGTACAAATAATGTCAAATATTTTAATTATAAAACATGGTTCTCTAGGTGATATAATACAAGCTAATGGTGCCATGAAAGATATAAAGAATTTTTACAAGACCTCTAAAGTTCTTTTATTAACATCAGAACCTTATTCCTCTTTAATGTCACAATGCCCTTATATAGATGGAGTTATAATAGATAAAAGGCTTCCAAGATGGAATATTTTTTATCTATTAAGATTAAAAAAATTACTAAAAAGATATAACTTTGAATTTGTTTTTGATTTACAAAATTCTAGCAGAACTTCATTCTACAGAAAATTTATTTTAAGAGATGTCGATTGGTCTTCATCTGAAACATCGCTCGAACCAGGACAGATAAAAAAAGATTTCGACGCCTATCCTGTACTGGAAAGAATGAAAATCCAATTAGAAAAAAGTGCAATTATTACATCTAATATAAAGAACATTGATTTAACCTGGGCATACACAGATATAGAAAGGTTAATAAAACAATATACAAATGATGAATTTATTTTAATTTTTCCTTTTTGTTCAAAAAAACATAAACAAAAAAAGTGGCCTTACTTCAAAGAATTGGTGAATAGAATTAAAGAAGTTTATAAAAATAAATATTCTATATTAGTTGCACCTGGACCAGGTGAGATTGAAGAAGCTCGAAGCCTTAATGCTAAGGTAGTTTTAGAAAATAACAAACCTATAAGTTTAACTAAACTGATAAGTTTGATTAACAAATCAAAACTAGTTATATCAAACGATACTGGACCAGCTCATATTGCATCACATTTAAAAAAAAGTGGTATAGTTTTATTTGGAAGTCACATTTCTGCCGATAAAGTTAGTCTTGGAAATGAATATTTTAAAATCATTTCAGAAAAAAAATTATCGGAGATTAAAACAGTAAAAGTCTTACAAAATATAAGAGAAATATTAAATTAAATCTATATATTGCTTGACTATTTTATTCCAATTAAATTTTTTAGAAAACTCTAAGGCGTTGTGTCCAAATTTTTTATAATTTTCATTTTCAAAATATTTTAATATTGTTTCGTATATGGAGTTTAAATTATTGCCGTCGCATAGATATCCTGTTTTACCATCATCTATTGAGTCTCTTTCTCCACCAAAAATACCTCCTATTGAACCTTTACCGTATGAGGCTGCTTCGATAAATGAGATACCAAAACCTTCAATGGACTTTTTATAAATTATTGATGGCATCAAAAATAAATCTGATTCATTTAATAAAGCTAGCTTGAGATCTTCTTCGGCTTTATTAATAAAAATGACTTCATTTTCCAAAGATAGTGCTTTCTTTTGTTTTTCAAGCACATCTCTCTCGTCACCATCTCCTATTGATATGTATTTAATTTTAGGAAATTTGGGTATTAAATTTTTAATTGTCATAAGTATATTTTGGTGACCTTTTCGTTTGTCCAACCTTGCTACTGTAATTATTTTTGGAAAAGAATCTTTAAAAATTTCTTTTGCTTTAATTTTAGATTCTTTTTCAATTTCTATAGGATATTTGCAACCAGGATGAATAATTTTTATTTTTGATTCATCAGCTCCAAACTTAATTGCGAGATTTTTAGTAAAGTTCGAATTAGCAATAATAAAATTTGATTTTTTAAATGCTTTTATCATTCTAGAGTTTAATAAAGTTCCTTTAGGATGATTGATTTCTTTAGAATGTATTAGGCAAAAAGAAGTTGTCTTTTTTAAACTATCTATACTAATTTTTTCTATGCTTTTCCAATGATCAAAAAAAACTGCTCTCACTTTATTTTCACCAATAAAGTCTTTTATTAAATTAGCCTTTCTGTATTTTTTAAAAATCTTAAAACCAGATACCCTAAAAATATCCAATTTTGAAATTTTGTCATAAGTTTCAGAATTTTCATAACTATCTGCATAAACCTTGACTGGACCATGATTTAAAAGAGCTAGAGAAAGTCCTTCCATTAGACTCTGAATACCACCTACTTCCGGAGGAAAATTTCTAGTACAAATAAGAAACATATTATATTATAAAAGAATTAAATATATATTACAGCAATTTTATGATTTATGATTTTAAAGGACATACACCAAAATTAGATCCAAATAGTTGGGTTGCACCTAACGCAGTAATCATTGGCAAAGTTGAATTGAAAAAAGACTCAAACATCTGGTTCAACGCAACTTTAAGAGGAGATGTAGAACCCATCACAATAGGAGAGGGTTCAAACGTACAAGATGGAAGCGTGATTCACACCGATCCGGGTTGCCCGACTATTTTAGGAAAAAATGTAACTGTTGGACATTTAGTAATGCTGCATGGATGTACTATTGAAGATGATTGTTTAATTGGGATAGGAAGTACGATTTTAAATAAAGCAAAAATTGGTAAAAATTCAATTATAGGAGCAAACGCTTTAGTTACAGAAAATAAAGTAATTCCTGAGAGATCTCTAGTAATAGGCAGTCCTGGAAAAATTATTAGAGAAATTACAGAAAAGGAAATAAAAGCTATAAAAGAAAATGCTCAGCATTACGTTGATAATTATAAAAAATATCTAAAGTAAATTAAGGAACTAGCCAAGTAAAATTTTTAGATTCATTAAAATTTATTAAAGCTCTACGATGTCCTTTAGCAGCTAAATAAAGCCATTCAATACTTTTAATTTTACATTTAATCACACAAAAATTTTTATAACCTGCTTCGCTTTCTTCTTTTGTAAAATCAAAGTTATCAAACTTACTATCTAAACCCGAAGTAGGTTTATCTGACTCAGTTCCTGGGCCATTTTCTACCAAATAACACTTTCTACTTATATGGCCTGTATTTTTCCAAGATTCTTTAGAAATATCATTATTAAAATTCACTACACACTCAGCCTTTATTCTTAATTGAATCTTTTCTTCTTTACCGTAAAATAAAATTGAACAGTTCGGATTTTTTTTTATTTTTTCAATTTTAGAGGATCTTATATCACTATGATATTGAATATAATTATTTTCCTGATCAACTTTTCTTATAACTACAACTCTACCATCTAAATTTGTTTCATTCCCGCAAATAAAAACTGGTGTTCTAAATTCTGATGATCTATCTAACACGGCGTTAGTTAAAAGACTCCAAATCTTTTTTTTAATTTCATCTGAATTTTCGTAATAACTTACAACTTCCTTAGACACGACTTATTTTTTCAATCTTTTTATTAAACTTGAGGTGTCCCACCTTTGACCACCCATTTTTTGTACTTCAGAATAATAATCATCTATAATTTTTGTAATTGGCAAAGGAGAATTATTTTTTTTGGCTTCTTCCATTGCTATTTTTAAATCTTTTCTCATCCAGTCTACTGCAAAACCATAATCAAATTTATCTTCGATCATTGTTTTATGTCTATTTTCCATTTGCCATGATTGGGCTGCACCTTTCGATATTACCTCAATAACATCTTTCATATTTAATCCTGCGTTCATTCCAAAGTTTATAGCTTCAGATAAACCCTGAACTAGGCCGGCTATACAAATTTGATTAACCATTTTTGTTAGCTGTCCACTTCCTGAAGGGCCAAGTAATTTAATTTTTTTACTATAGCAGTCTATAACAGGTTCAGCTTTATTAAATGGAGCTTCATCTCCACCCACCATTACTGTAAGAGCCCCTCCTTCAGCACCAGCCTGACCCCCTGAAATTGGAGCATCAAGAAAATCAAAACCTTTTGTTTTAGACTCTTTATAAAGTTCCCGTGCAATATTAGCTGAGGCTGTGGTATTATCAATGTAGACGGAACCTTTTTTTGCTGTTTTAAAAAGTCCTTTATCACCTAAAGTAACTTCTTTTAAATCATTATCATTTCCAACACAGGTAAAAATAAAATCACTGTCTTTTACTGCATCCATTGGTGTTTCAGCAAAACTACCTTTATATTCTTTAGTCCATTTTTCCGCTTTAGATTTTGTTCGGTTATAAACAGTTACATTATGGCCAGCTTTTGATATATAACCAGCCATAGGGTAACCCATGACACCTAAACCTATGAAAGAAACTTTACAACTCATAAATGATTAATCTCTCTTTAAATAAAAAAGTAATTATATTTGGTTTCATTTTTACATTTTTTTCTAGTTTTGGACAGAGTTTTTTTTTGGGATTGTTTAACGCACCTCTTCGAGAAGAATTAGGTATAACCCACGGTCAATTTGGAAGTATTTATGCCTCGGCTACAATTTGTTCAAGTTTGTTATTAATTTGGGTTGGCAAAAAAATAGATGATTACAAATTGTTATATTACTCATTTTTTGTAATAATATTACTATCGCTTTCTTCATTATTTTTTTCATTCATAAATAGTATTTATTTGTTGGCAATTGGAATATTTTTAATGAGATTTTCTGGTCAAGGCTTAATGAGTCATACTTCAACAACTGCAATTTCAAGATTTTTTGAAAAAACAAGAGGAAAAGCATTAAGCACTATATGGTTTGGTTTATCAACTGCTGAATTTATATTGCCGGTTTTAATAACTTATCTTTTTGTTATTTATTCCTGGAGAACAATTTGGCAAGGAATTGCTGTTCTAATTATAATTTTACTACCAATTATAACCTCCAAATGTATTACAGCAATAAATTTAAGTTCCAGAGAAAAAATAAGTAAAAATTTAAATAAAATTAAAATAAAAAGTTGGAAAAGAAAAGACGTAATTAAAGATTATAGATTTTATATTATTTCTCTAAATATGTTAGCTGGACCATGGATTATTACTGGTATTTTTGTATATCAGTCTTTTATTTCTGAGGCTAAATTGTGGAGTTTATATGCGATACCAAAAGCTTTCATGATCTATTCGATAACTTCTATATTTTCATTAATTTTATCAGGTTTTTTAGTTGATAAATTTACAAGTAGAAAATTAATACCAATAATAAATATTCCATTACTGTTATCAATGATGACTTTGATTTTGACCAAAAATGAAATTAGTGCATATATTTTTTTAGGTATGATTGGCATATCAAATGGTTTGGCCAATGTTCTTGGCTCTTCTACTTGGGCTGAAATTTATGGTGTTAAGTATATCGGAAGTATTAAAGCTCTTACTACAGCTTTAATGGTTTTTTCTACTGCTTTCGGAACAGCATTATTTGGTATCTTAATTGATCAAGGTTTTTCTATTGAAAATATAGCTTTAATAAGTGGTGCTTACATAGTTGTTTCTTTAGTTTTGCTACTTTTTTTTAGAAAAAAATTAGAACCTATAAAAGTATAAAATTAGCTTGATTTATTAAATTTAATTGAATACATAACTTTAATTATGGCACGTATAACTGTAGAAGATTGTTTAGAAAAAGTAGACAACCAATACGACCTAGTTCTTTTAGCAAAGGAAAGAACTTCCCAGCTTAACTCTGGCGCTCAAATGCTTGTCGAAGAGGATAATGACAAAAGAACCATTATTGCACTAAGGGAGATTGGTGACGGAAAAATTTCCCCTAAAGAATTGGAAAAAGAGGCAGTCTTACGTTTAAGAAAAGAACCAGACGAAATTTTGCAAAAAGAAGAGACTGAAGAAGAGGAGAATGATGAATTTGAAAACCTCTATAAAGGTCAAATATCAAAAAGTGGAGTTGCAATACTACCCTCTAAGAGATCTAGAAGAATTCCTGAAATAAAAAAACCTTCTCTTGCGGATGAAGCTGTATCTGAATTAAAAGCTGAGCAGCCGGTTATTAAAGAGGAAGCTTTAGATATTGAAGAAGAGCCTCTGGAATTAAACGAAGAAGTTTCAGAAGAAAATAAGTAAATTCATTTTTGAATAATTTATTATCACGAAAGATTAAAAATGAGTCTATTGGATAAAAAAAATAAAATTAATAGAAAAATTTCAGTAGCGCCTATGATGGATTGTACGGATAGGCATGATCGTTACTTTCTTAGACTCATTAGTAAAAATGTTATGCTTTATTCAGAAATGATAGCTTCAAAATCAGCTATTCATGGCGATAGAAAAAAAATACTATCTTATCGAATTGAAGAAAAACCTTTAGCTCTCCAAGTGGGAGGCTCAGATAAAAAGGAATTAGTTGAAGTTGTAAAAATTGCTGAAGATATGGGCTATGATGAAGTAAATTTAAATCTTGGTTGCCCAAGTAAAAAAGTGCAAAAAAATAAATTTGGAGCTTGTTTAATGAAAGAACCTAATTTAGTGGCTGAATGCATAAACGCAATGATTAATTCTTGTAAAATTCCAATTACTGCAAAAACTAGAATTGGATTTGATAAAGTAGAAGATTTTGATTATTTGAATGAATTTATAAATAAACTAAAATTAGCTGGATGTAACACTTTCATCTTACATGCAAGAAAAGCGATCCTAAAAGGCCTTTCACCAAAGCAAAATCTAAATATTCCAAAATTAAATTATGAAATGGTATACAAAATAAAAGAACAAAATCCTGATTTAGAAATTATAATTAATGGAGGAATATCAAAAATAGAGGAAATCAAGAGTCATTTAAAATTTTCAGATGGAGTTATGATTGGTCGGGCAATATATCAAAATCCTTATTTTCTTGCTGAAATTGAAAATAAGATTTTTAATAATAACAATGTTTTATCAAGATCTGAAATTGCTGAAAAATTAGTATCTTACGTTAAGGAAGAAGTTAAAAAAGGGACAAAAATTAACCATATAATGAGACACACAGTTGGTTTGTACTATGGACAAAGTGGAGCTAATAAGTGGAAAAGATATCTCAGTGAAAATATGATGGCTAGAGACTCAGATTTTCAAAAAGTAGATCATATAATGAAAATTGCACAAAATAATGAAAAAGCAAATCAGCCGAGCAAATGATCGAGTCTTTTGAATTTAATCAAATAATTTTTTTTGTAATAATAATGGTGCTTGCAGCCTTTCCCGTTGGTTTTTTTGCTGGATTGTTTGGTATAGGAGGCGGTCTTATAACAGTGCCTTTTCTTTTTTTCATTTTTGAAGCATTTAATATAGATAAATTCTATATTATGCATTTAGCTGTAGGAACTTCTTTTGCTATTATTATCCCTACTTCTATATCTTCAGTTTTAACACACAAAAAACATAAATCAGTTGATATCAATATAATCAAAAATTATGGAATTTTTGTAATAATAGGTGTCCTCATTGGAACTTTTTTTGCCGCAATAATGAAAACTAGAGCTCTTCTTTTATTTTTCTCTCTAATAGTTTATTTTTTAGGGACTTATCTTTTGTTATTACAAAATAAGACTAAGAAAATTAAACCAAATTTTAGTTTTTATCCAAGAATAATATTTGGTTTTATTTCTGGTTTTATTTCAGCTCCTATGGGTATCGGGGGTGCGATAATGAATGTCCCAGTGCTAAGGTATTTTGGTTACCCTATCAATAAAGCAATAGGTAGTGCTGCAGCTATCGGTTTTATTATAGCTTTATTCGGCTCTATAGGCTTTATAACTACTGGATCATATTTAAATGTTAATCTGCCACTGAGCGTAGGTTTTATAAACATTCCAGCTTTTCTAATATTTATACCTATAACCACTTTTATGGCCAGGGTAGGAGCTAACACAGTTCATAAAATAAATAAGGAAAAGGTTCAAAGATTATTTGGTGTTTTTTTATATGTAATTGGTACAATATTTTTGAGCAGATACCTGAGCATCGATCTTTTTAATTGAATTAAGTTCAATTTTTATTAAATTAACAATATGACATTAACTAACTTTTTATTATTTTTTATTTTAATAACCTTAACGACTTACTTGTTTACTCCGTGGAAAAATATGCAAAAACCTCCCACGTCAGTAATATTTCTGCAATTTTTAATTTCTTTTATTATTTTTGCGATAATTATATTTATCTTGAAAAATTTTAACTTAATTATCTAGATTTAATATCGTCTTGAGGAATAATTTTTTGTGTAATTCTATCTAATATAATTGCTAAAATAACTATACCTGTTCCTCCTATTACGGCTCCTCCAATATCAAGTCTTCCAAGCGCAACGTATACAGTAAGACCAAGTCCACCAGCACCAATTAAAGCAGCGATTACAACCATGGATAACGCTAACATTAAAGTTTGATTCACTCCAGCCATTATAGTTTTCATCGCCAAAGGAATTTCTATTTTTCTAAGAACTAGAAATTTATTTAATCCTAAACTAGCCCCAGCTTCTTTAAAACCTTTCCCAACCTGTCTAATACCTAAATTTGTAAGCCGAATAATAGGAGGTAGAGCAAATACAATTGTTGCCACTACTCCTGGCGTCAATCCAACACCAAATAAAATTACAACAGGAATTAAATATACAAAACTAGGAATCGTTTGCATTGTATCTAAAATAGGCCTTAAAATTGTTTCGAATAAATTGCTACGTGATGCTGCAATTCCTAAAGGAATACCAATTATCATACAAAAAATTACTGCAGTAAAAATCATAGCAAGTGTAGTCATTGTTTCTTTCCAAAGATCTACCAAATCTATTGAAATAAGAGCAAGCGCAGAGAGAATAGCAAATCTCAATCCGTTAGTTCGAAAAGCTATTATAGCAAAGATTAAAATTACAACTGGAAAGGGGATAAAATTAAAAAGACTGTCTAAGCCGTTTAAAACTGCATCTATAGGAGCTGAAAGTTTTTTAAAGAGTGGTCGTTGTGTAAACAACCACTCTTTAATATGCTTTTCAATCCATTCTGCTATCGGAATATAAATTTCGAAATCAGAAGGTGCAAATTTTAAGTCTTTCACTTGGTTAAATTATTTATTTTAACCAACTATCAAAAGTACTTTGGTTTGCTTTAATCCAAGCAGCTGCATGTTTCTTAATAGCTCTTTCACTTTTCTCTCCCGCATTCATTTTCATGTTTTGGGCAGCAATATCTGCTAATGGAATAGATGCTTTTTTAAGCATTTTTTTCACATCTGGATTTGCTTTAAGAAAAGCTTTATTTGCAGCTGGACGAATATCGTCTGCACCAAAACCCATATTTATTTTTGATTTTGTTGCATTAGAAACTTTAACTTTTTTAGTTTCACTGTAAGGAACTTCAATCCAAACAACGTCCTGTCCAAGTTTTAAAGCGCCAACTGTCCAATTAGGTGTCCAAGTATAAAATAATACTGGTTTACCATTTTTGTATTTTGCAACTACATCTGCCATTGAAGCTGTGTAGTCGGCTTTAACTGGATTAATAAAGTCTCCTAAATTAAGTTCAGCAAAATGTTTCGTAATTTGTTTTTCACATCCCCAACCTGGAGGGCAAGCTACCATATCTGCTTTTCCATCTCCGTTAGAGTCGAATTTTGCTGCGTGTTTCTTTATATCCATTACGCTTTTAATTCCAAGGCTGTCCGCTGATTTTTTGTCAATCAGATAACCTTGTAATCCACCTTTTTTCATAACGTATCCAACAGCCTCAACATTACCTTTAGACTCTTTTATGTATCCGTCATGAGTACCAAACCAACCGTTAACCCATAGGTCAAGATCCCCCGAAGCTGCAGCCACGTAGAATACTGATGGTTTGATTGCTTTAGGCTCAGTTACTGTGTGTCCCATTTTTTCCAAAGCTTGTTTATATACTTCAGCTTGAAAGTAACCAGTATCCCAGTTTGCTTTTGCCATTTTTATTTCAGCAGCATTAGCAGCACTGTAGATAGCTGTTGCGGTAAACAAAGCAACTAATAATTTAAATAGTCTCATAGTTCCCCCTTTGATTATTAATTAATAATTATCTAAGGCTAACATGTATAAAAAAATAATGTAACCGTTACTCAACTAAAAAGTGAAAATTGAAAATATGCCTATTTTACTTACATTTTTTGCACAAACCAAAAAATTCTAAGTTAAATCTCTTAAATTTCATGCCATTTTTATCGTTAAATTTTGATAAATATTTTGAGAGTTTCACATCGCTTACTTCATCAATTATTTCACAATTTTCACATATTGAAAAAACAGTAGCTTTAGAAATTTCACAATTGGAATTTTTACACGCAACAAAAGCGTTTTTACTTTCAATTTTGTGAATTTTTCCTATCTCAACTAATTTATCTAATGCACGATAAACTTGTGGTGGAGCTTTAATACCTTTTTTTTGGACATTAAAAAGTATCGTGTATGCTTTTAAGGGCTCTGAAGATTTATTAATTAAATTAAAAATAATTTGCTGATTTTTTGAAAGGATATTTTCTTTATGCATTTTAGTCATTGTACTGATTCTTAATTAATTTTTCAATTTAATTGATTGTTTAATATTTAATAGTGAAAGTATGAATAAAAATAAGGCAGCCGCTATAATTGATGGACCTGAGGATGTGTTAAACTCTAAAGAAGAAAATAAACCTAAAATAACTGATAACAAACCTCCAAGCACTGAATAAATTACCATCCTTTGAGGGCTTGTAGAAATATTTCTAGCCATTGCTGCTGGTATGATTAACATTCCTGTAATTAATAATAATCCAACCATCTTTATTGAAATAGCAATGATCCCAGCCATTAAAACTGTAAATATAGCTTTAGCTCTATCAGGTTTTAAACCTTCAGCTTCTGCTAATTCATAGTTAACCGTTGATGCAAATAAAGGCTTCCAAATTAATTTAAGAATTAAAAGTATTAATGGTCCCCCTATCCAAATAATTAAAAGATCATTAGCTGTAACTGCCAATATATCACCAAATAGTAATCCCATAATATCGAACCTGATGAATGTTAAAAAACCAATAACAACCAGTCCTATTGCCAAAGATGAATGAGCTAGGAGACCAAGTAAAGCATCGCCTGGTAGATTAGTTCTTTCTTGAAGCTGTATCAGGATTAATGCAATTAAAGATGAAATTATGAACACTGAAAAGGCAATATTAAATTCCATCGTATAAGCTAGTGTAACTCCAAGTAAAGCAGAGTGTGCGAGAGTATCACCGAAATATGATAATCTTCTCCATATAACAAAACATCCAAGAGGTCCCGTTACAATTGCTATACCAAGTCCAGCCACTAAAGCTCTTATAAAAAAATCATCTAACATTTAATTTTTTTTTATTTCACCTTCATTTGTATGAATATGATCATGTCTATGTTCGTATCTGGATAATATTTGAGATGCTTGTTCTCCAAATAAAGCTTTATATTCAGTATTTTTTGCAACATCCATTGGGGATCCTGAGCAACAAACATGACCGTTTAAACAAACAACATGGTCTGTAGCACTCATTACTGTATGTATATCGTGAGAAATTAGCAGGATTCCACAATTCAATTCATCAGAAATTTTCTTTATAAGTTCGTATAGAGCAATTTCACCAGTAAAATCTACTCCCTGCACTGGCTCATCGAGCACTAATAGATCTGGTTTTTTTGAAATAGCTCTTGCAAGCAATACTCTTTGAAACTCACCGCCTGATAAGTCGCCCAAATTTTTATCTTTAAGATGAATAACGCCTGTTAAAGATAAAGCTTCGTTAATAGCTTCTTCTTTGAGATTTTCAGTTAGTACCATGAAATCATTCACTCTAAGTGGCAATGTCCAATCAATTGAGATTTTTTGAGGAACATATCCAACTTTATTCGTATATTTTTCAACTTCTCCATCAATTTTTTTATAAATTCCTAAAGCAATTTTAGCTGTGGTGCTTTTTCCAGAACCATTAGGGCCAATAAGAGTAACTATTTTACCCTTTTCAATTTGTAATGACACTCCTTTAACTAGCCATTTTCCGTTTATACGAAAACCAGCTTGTTTTAATTTTACTAAAATATTTTGATTTAAGTTCATTTTATCTCTTGACTCTAAAACGTTATATTATTACATACTGTTATATTATAACAACCTAACATACTATTATTATGAAAAACATTAAAAAATTACCATTTATATTATCAATATTATCTCTATTTATTATTTTCTCGCCAGCAAAAGCTGATATCAAAGTAGTTGCATCAATAAAACCTATACACTCATTAGCAAGTTATTTGATGGATGGGGTGGGTAAACCAGATTTAATTGTAGATGGATATGCTTCACCACACGGATTTGCAATGAAACCATCTCACGCTAAAATGTTACAAAATGCTGACTTAATCTTTTGGATTGGCGAAGACTTAGAAAGTTTTTTAGAAAAACCATTAAATTCAATAGCAAAAAAAGCTGAAAAAATAGAGTTAATGGAAATTAAAGGATTAAATAAATTAGAATTTAGAGAAAGAAACATATTTGAAGGACATGATGATCATGGACATGACGAACATAAAGAAGATGAACATAAAGAACATGGTCATAAAGAGGATAAACACGATGAACATGGTCATGACGAGCATAAAGAAGACGAACATAAAGAACATGGTCATAAAGAAGATAAACACGATGATCACCATGAGCATGCTCACGGTGAATATGACCCACACATTTGGCTAGATCCAATGAACGCAAAAGTGATTTTAAAAGAAATGGCAGAGCATTTAATAGAAAATGATCAAAAAAATGCATCTACATATAAAGCTAATTTAAAAAAAGCGCTCAAAGATTTAGACAAACTTACAAAAAAAGTAAAATCTGAGTTAAATAAAGATTTTAAATCGATTGTTTTTCATGACGCTTATCAATATTTTGAAAAAAGATTTGATGTAAATGTTTTGGGAGCTTTTACTGTAAATACAGATGTATTGCCTGGGGCTGAACAATTATCTGAGATCAGAGAAATAATTGAACATGACAAAGTAAGTTGTGTGTTTTCTGAACCTCAATTTAATCCTGACATAATCAATGCAGTAGCGAAAGATATGAATATTAAAACTGGTGTTTTAGATCCATTGGGAGCCACTTTAACTCCAGGGAAAAATTTATATTTTGATTTAATTAGAAATATGTCTAAGTCTTTTAAAAGTTGTTAATCAAATTTTTTGATCGTATTCACCAACTTTTCCAGTTTCTTGAAGTAAATTATCAATAAATTTAAAAATTTTATTTTTTCTTTTATCTGATGAGGGGCTTTCAACAACGACTACTAACGAAGGTTTGTTTGAAGACGCTCTTATTAGGCCCCAAGATCCATCAGATAAAGTAAATCTAATACCATTAACAGTTAAAATTTTTTGAATATTTAGGCCATCAATGGACGACTTGTCTTTTTTTAATTTTTCAATTTTTTTTACAATTAAATCAATAACCTCGTATTTTTCCTCGTCTTTGCAAAATGGAGCCATTGTCGGTGATTGATAAGTTTTAGGCAGTTCATCAATGATTTTGTTCATTTTTTTATTTTGTGCATCAATTAAGTGGCAAACTTGAATTGCTGAATTTATACCGTCATCATAACCAAAACCGAGAGGATTATTAAAAAAAAAGTGACCACTTTTTTCAAATCCTGCTAAAGCTTTAGTAGAATTCACTTTTCTTTTAATATGTGAATGTCCAGTTTTCCAGTATGTTGTCTTACAATCATTTTTTGAAAGTATTAAATCATTCTCAAAAAGGCATGTTGATTTTACGTCAACTATAAATTTTGAGCTTTTGAATTTATTTGATAAGTTTCTGGCTATCAGTAATCCTATTTTGTCAGAAAAAATTTCATTTCCATTATTGTCTATAACACCAACTCGATCTCCATCTCCATCAAATCCAAAACCAATATCAGCATTATTTTCTTTAACACATTTTGATATAGCTTTAAGCATTTTTAAATCTTCAGGATTTGGATTGTATTTAGGAAATGAAAAATCAAGATTACAATCTAATTCTATCACTTCACAACCTATTTCATTTAATATTCTAGGAGCAAATATGCCGGCTGTTCCATTTCCGCATGCAACAACTGCTTTAATTTTCTTATTTAATTTATTATTGTTAATAAGATGCTTCATATACACTTCTTTAAAATTTTTAATTTCTTTCTTAGATCCGTTCCCATCAATAAAATCTTCATTTAAAGTAATTTTTTTAAGTTCTTGCATTTGTTCTGGAGCATGTGTTAGTCCTTTTTCTATTCCCATTTTTACTCCAGTCCATCCATTTTCATTATGACTAGCCGTAACCATTGCAATCGCATCGGAGTTTAAATTAAATTGAGCGAAATAAACTGTGGGAGATAGGCAAAGACCAATATCTTCAACAAAACATCCTGTAGAAGCTAGCCCTTTGATTAAAGCTAATTTTATTTCTTCGCTATACGATCTGTAATCATGACCAACGACAACTCTGGGATTTGATCTATTTGTCTTTCTAACAACTTGAGTGCCTAATCCTTTCCCGAGATTGGTGATTCCCCCTAAATCAATATCTTTTTCATACACCCATCTTGCATCGTATTCTCTAAATCCATTTGGATTAATTTTTATAGCACTTCCCATTTAATAGATGACGTTTATTAACACACTTTTACACTTGCTTTTTTTTTTAAATGTTCATATAATGTTCTATTGATTTTAAGATCATATGGTATATTAATATATCTTTAACACAACATATAGTTGTTAAACAATAAATAGATCATAAAACAAGTAATTATATGAATAAAAACGTATCTTTGGCAATAAAAAAAGCTGTGGGCAGCATCGGCCAAAAAAACCAAAATGAACTAAAGGATAATGGTCCAAAGAAACCTGACCTGTTTTCTCTATCTGGTGAAACTGAATTATTTCAGAATGAGAAAGGAATAACTATTAAAATTGACCGATCCAGAGACTCTAATCTTACTGATTTTGGAAAAGAAACCTTAAGAGACAGGTATCTTGGTCAGAGCGAGTCTTTTCAAGATTTATTTGCAAGGGTAGCCAGCACTTACGCAGACGATAACTTACATGCCCAAAGAATTTACAACTATATAAGTAACCTTTGGTTTATGCCAGCAACACCAGTTTTATCAAACGGTGGAACTGAAAGAGGTCTTCCAATATCATGTTTTTTAAATGAAGCTAATGATAGCCTTAAAGGCATTACTAATCTATGGGAAGAAAATGTTTGGCTGGCCGCTAGAGGAGGAGGTATTGGAAGTTATTGGGGTAATTTAAGATCTATAGGTGAAAAAATAGGTAAAGTTGGAAAAACCTCAGGTATTATTCCTTTTATTAAAGTAATGGACTCTTTAACTTTGGCAATAAGTCAAGGATCTCTAAGAAGAGGCTCTGCGGCTTGTTATTTACAAATTGACCATCCTGAGATTGAAGAATTTATAGAGATGAGAAGACCAACTGGCGGAGATGTTAATAGAAGATCACTTAATCTTCATCATGGTGTTCTTGTGACAGATGATTTTATGAGAGCTGTAGAAACAGATGAGCAGTGGGCACTAAGAAGTCCGAACGATGGCTCAGTTCAATCAACTTTATCAGCAAGAAATTTATGGATAAGATTACTAACGGCTAGAATTGAAACTGGAGAACCATATATAGTTTTTATTGATACAGTTAATAGACAAATACCTCAACATCACAAACTTGCAGGTTTGAAAGTTAAAACTTCAAACTTGTGTAGTGAGATTACTTTACCTACAGGCATCGACAACGATGGAAAAGAAAGAACAGCAGTCTGCTGCCTATCATCTTTAAATTTAGACACCTACGAAGAGTGGAAAGACAATGGCCAATTTATTGAAGATGTAATGAGGTTTTTAGATAATGTTATGACAGATTTTATCAATAGAGCTCCGGATGAATTTGCTCACGCAAAATATTCTGCAATGAGAGAAAGAAGTGTTGGCTTAGGAGTTATGGGCTTACATTCTTACTTTCAACAAAAAAATATTCCTTTCGGATCAGTGATGAGCAAAGTTTGGAATAAAAAAGTTTTTAAAAATATTCAAGAAAAAGTTGATGCTGCTTCTGTTACTTTAGCAGAGGAGAGAGGAGCCTGTCCGGATGCTGCAGAATATGGAATTAAAGAAAGATTTTCAAACAAAACAGCTATAGCACCTACGGCTTCAATTTCAATTATTTGTGGAGGAACCTCTGCGGGCGTCGAACCAATTTCTGGTAATAGTTATACTCACAAAACTTTATCGGGATCTTTTAATGTTAGAAATAAATATTTAACTAAATTATTAGAAAAATATAAAAAAAATAACGAAGAAATTTGGTCAAGTATAACAACAAACCAAGGTTCCGTGTCTCATTTAGATTTTTTAACTCAAGATGAAAAAGATACATTTAAAACTGCTTTTGAAATTGATCAAAGGTGGATAGTAGATTTGGGTGCTGATAGGACACCTCATATATCCCAAGCTCAATCAATTAACGTATTTGTACCAGCCGATATACATAAAAAAGAACTTCACGCCATACATTTTCAAGCATGGAAGAAGGGTTTAAAAAGTCTTTATTATTGTAGATCTAAATCAATACAAAGAGCAGAAGACGTAACTGCTGGATCATCTACGGATGTAACTAAAAACGTCTATAAGAAAAAAAATCAATCTAATAACGAAGAAAACAATTATGAGGAGTGTTTATCATGTCAGTAGCAGAAAAAAATAAGTCAGAAATTATTCAGCCAAAAAAAATGGGATTACTTGTTGAAAATCCAGTTTATAAGCCTTTTAGATATCCATGGTGTTATGATGCATGGTTAACGCAACAAAGAATTCATTGGCTACCAGAAGAAGTTCCACTGGGAGATGATGTTAGAGATTGGCAAAAAAATATTACACCAGAAGAAAGAAATCTTTTAACTCATATATTCAGATTTTTTACACAAGCAGATGTTGAAGTTAATAATTGTTATTTGAGACATTACACAACTGTGTTCAAACCAACTGAAGTTTTAATGATGATGACAGCTTTTGCTGCAATGGAAACAGTTCATATCGCAGCTTACTCCCACTTATTAGATACGATTGGAATGCCAGAAACTGAGTATTCGGCTTTTATGAAGTATAAAGAAATGAAAGATAAATATGATTATATGCAAGGGTTTGATGTTACGTCAAAACATAATATAGCAATGACAATGGCTGTCTTCTCAGCCTTTACCGAAGGACTGCAGTTATTTGCAAGTTTTGCAATCCTATTAAACTTTCCAAGGCATAACAAAATGAAAGGAATGGGACAAATAGTTACTTGGTCAGTAAGAGATGAAACTCTTCACTGTAATTCAATGATTAGATTGTTTAAGGACTTTATCAAGGAAGAGCCTCAAATCTGGAATGATAAATTAAAAAAAGAGATAGTAGACGCGTGTAAAACAATTGTTGAGCACGAAGATGCTTTCATTGATTTAGCTTTTCAAATGGGTCCATTACCTGGTTTAACAGCAGAAGAAGTTAAAAAATATATAAGATTTATTGGAAATAGAAGATTGGAACAACTTGGTCTTAAACCTATATATGATGTTAAGAAAAACCCTTTAGTATGGTTAGATACAATGTTAAATGGGGTTGAACATATGAATTTCTTTGAAGGTAGAGCAACAGAATACTCTAAAGCATCTACGCAAGGAACTTGGGGCGAAGTTTTTGCTTAATTTTTAATTTCATTTAAAAGCAAAGAAAGTGTTTTTTTTAAAGTAGCTTTTTGTACTTTGAGCCTTCCTTTCCTTTTAAAAATAAACTTATTTATTTTTACCTTACTCCCATTTCTGATGCCCACAAAAACAAGTCCAACTGGTTTTTTTTTACTTCCTCCACCTGGTCCTGCAATTCCAGTTATAGAGATACAAATTTTACTTTTACTTATTTTACTGAGATTGTTTACCATAGATAAGCAGCATTGATAGCTAACTGCCCCGTATTTTTTAATAATTCTGTCAGGAACGTTTAAAATAGTATTTTTAGACGTATTTGAATACGTGACCAAACCCATTGTAAAAACTTTAGAAGAACCACTAACCGAGGTTATGGCGCTAGACAGCATTCCTCCTGTACAAGACTCTGCAAAAGATAATTTAATTTTTTTTTTCTTTAAGAAAAAAACTATTTTTTCATTTATATTCATTAAAAAAATTTTGATTTTAATAACATAAAAATTATTAAAGTTAAAATAACGTAAAACCCAGCAAGAATATCATCAAAAATTACTCCAAAACTATTTTTAAATTTTTTATCGAAAATATTCACCGGGAAAGGCTTTTTGATGTCAAAAAATCTGAACAAAATAAATATATATAAATAAAATAATGCAGTTTCATAATCATTTTTTACATTTCCATGAGCTATTTCATATGCATAGATTGGAATAGCTTGACCAATAAACTCATCTATTACAACTTCTTTTGGATCCTTATTTTTATTATATTTTATATAATCATCAACAGCATAAAATGAATAAAGTAAAATTGGAATAATAATTATGATCATTAGTTGATTAGATAAATCTAAAATATGAAACAAGCTAAATAAAAAAACTGTTGTTATTAATGATGTAATAGTTCCAGGAGCATATCTAAAAGTTCCAATACCAAAACAAGTTACAAATAAAAAATTGAAATTTTTAATCATATTTGATTACCGAAATTATAACCTCACATGCAATTGCCTGTTCTCTTCCTATTACCCCTAACTTTTCAGTTGTCTTACCTTTTATATTGATTTGTTCTTCCGAAATTTCGCAAAGTTTAGAAATATTATTTATCATTTTTTTTTTATATTTCTTAATTTTTGGTGTTTGAGTAATAATATTTATATCTAGATTATTAATGTAAAAACCTTTCATTTTAATTTTTTTAACTACTTCTTTTAAAAGAATTGTAGACCTAATATTTTTATATTTTTTTTTATTATCTGAAAACATATTGCCTATATCTCCCATTTTACAGGCTCCAAGAATTGCATCAGTAATTGCATGTAAAACAGGATCGCCATCTGAGTGTCCTAGTGTGCCTATTTTTGATTTAATTTTTAAGCCAGCTAAATAAAGTTTTCTATTAGGAACTAGTCTGTGAACATCAAAACCCATTCCTAAATTAATTTTATTCTTGAGAATATTTTTAAGATTTTCAAAGTCTGATTGATCGGTTACTTTGAAATTATTAATTTCACCATTTATAAATTTAATATTATCAAGATTCACGTATAAAGAAATATCATCATCTTTATACTTATTATAATTTGTTTTATGTAAATTATATATTTCCTTAAGATTGAAAGCTTGAGGAGTTTGAGTTAAAAAAAACTCCTTTCTATCTCTTCCAACTATATATTCGTATTTTCCAGAATCAAATCTTTGTTTAATTGCATCATTGATATTTATTTTAGGTATAACAGCTTTAGCCAAATTCATCTTTTTAATAATTGAGCCCAAAAGTTTAACAGAAAAATTAGGCCTAGCAGCATCATGTATCAAAACTTTTGAAATTTTTTTTTGATTAATTAAAAATTTAAGTGCATTAAAAGTAGATTTTTGTCTAGATGAACCTCCTACAATATAAGAAATGTTTTTTAAATTTAATTCCTTAATTTTTTTTTGGTCCTTTTTAGCATAGACCACTATTATTTTTTTTATAGCCTTAAAATTGGTCGCTTTTTTTATGGTAATTTCAAGTAAAGTTTTTCCTCCTATTTTATGATATGGTTTAGGAAGATTTGATTTAAATCTATTGCTGTTACCAGCTGCTAGTATAATTAGACAAAAATTCATTATGTTAAGATATATAATATTTATTTAAATTATTAAATTTATTTAAAATGCTCAAAATTATACAAAATTTTAATTGGATTATAGGAACATCATTTCTTGGGATATTTCTGGGTATTTTGACGTTTTTAACATTCATAAATTCAAGCTTTATTCCATTAACAGAGAAAAATTTACAATATTTATTAATTATAGACATCCTTTTATTGTTAATATTTTTTGGTTTAATTTTTCAAAATGTAATTAAAATTTTTTCAAAAAAAAAAAAGGAGTCAACTGGATACGCAACAAACCTAAAATATATATCCTTATTTTCTTTATTTACTTTTTTACCCTCATTGTTAATTGCAATATTTTCTCTCATTTTATTTAATTTCGGGTTAGAAAATTATTTTAATAATCAAATAAAAAATGCTGTAAATAATTCTTATGATGTTGCAAATGAATATCTTGTTGAGAGTAGAAAAACTTTAGAGTCGGATATTTTTTTAATGAGTGTTGGAGTAAACAGGGGTTCTAGTTTTTTTTATTCAAATAAAAAAAGATTTGAAGACATAATTAAATCTGAAAAAATTCTAAGAAATATCGACGATGTTTATTTAATTGACAGCTTGGGAAACATTATGTTTTCTGACACTAGGGAAGACAATGTTAAATTTATTCTTCCTAACGAGGAAGATTTTGACAAAGCTTTAGAAAATGTTCCAGTTTCGATATCTAACAATATTGACAGCAAAACTTCTTTTTTTATGAAATTAAATAGTTTAATTGATACTTATCTTTATATCTCTAGGAATATAGATCCAGAAATTATCAAATACCTTAATGAAACTGAACAGGCAGTTAATTTTTATTATTCCGTTCAGAGTAATCAATTGGGTCTCAAAATTACTTTTGCTATTATTTATATTATAATTGTTACTTTATTACTTTTTCTATCAACAGTTATTGCAATATTTTATGCAACAAGATTAACTAAGCCGATTATAAATTTAATAAGAGCATCAGAAAATATCAGTCAAGGCCAATTAGAAACAAAAGTTCCCATTATCGAGACACACGATGAATTTGTTTCATTGAATAAAAATTTTAATAACATGATTGACCGACTAAAAAAACAGCAAGATAAATTACTTTTAGCAGAAAGATATTCAGCTTGGGAAAGTGTAGCAAGGAAATTAGCTCATGAAATTAAGAATCCTTTAACTCCTATTCAACTTTCTATTGATAGAATTAAAGAAAAATACTCTTCTCAAATTAAAGAAAACAAAAATGATTTCAGTAATTATTTAGAGACAATAAATAGACAAATAAAAGATATTGAAAAACTCGTAAGCGAGTTTTCTGATTTTGCTAGAATGCCTTCTCCCCAAATGAAAAAGATTGATATTATTGAAACAGTTAATAGAGCTGTAAACTTTATGAAACTATCAAGTAAAAATAATTTTACACTAACATCATCTAACAAGTCCTTAAATATAATAGGAGATGATGAACATTTATATAGAGTACTTATTAATCTAATTAAAAACTCAGAGGAATCAATTCTAGAAAAAAAAGGTGATTTTAAAGGGAAAATCGATGTAGAAATAACAAAAAATAATGACTATATATTTATCAAATTAACCGATAATGGAGTTGGTATTATTGATAATAAAAATATTATGACACCATATTTTACAACCAAAAAAAATGGCACAGGTTTGGGCCTACCTATTGTTAACAAGATAATTAATGAACACTCTGGCGAATTTTCAATATCAAATATTTCAAAAGGCGGTGTAGAAGTATTGATTTCAATTCCTGCAATTAATGAATAAAGAAATATTAGTAATAGACGATAATCCAGATATTCGATTTTTAATTTGTAAAATCTTAAAAGACAAGTTTTACAATGTAAGATCAGCCGCAAATTTTGATCAAGCAAAAATTGAGATAAATAAAAAATTACCTGACTTAGCTATAATAGATATTAAACTTGATAAAGGAGATAAAGACGGAATCGATTTATTGAAGTTAATTATGTCCATCGACAAAACCGTTCCAATAATAATGATTTCAGGTCATGCAAATGTACAACTCGCAGTCGAAGCTATTAGACTAGGAGCATATGAATTTGTAGAAAAGCCTTTTTCTACAGAGAAATTACTTAATTATGTTAGTAGAGGTCTTGAAGCTTCTGAGCTAAAAAGAGAAAAAGAAAATATCGAAAATAAATTATTTTATTCATTTGATTTAATAGGTAACAGTCCGCAAATATTAAATTTAAAAAAAAACATTGTTAAAATAGCTACGGCTGAAAGTAGAATATTGATAACAGGGTTAACAGGAACAGGAAAAGAACTAATAGCTAGAAAAATTCATAAAAATTCATCAAGATCAAATAGTCCTTTCATAGTTCTTAACGCTGCTTTGCTTCAAGAAAAAAGGTATGAAAAAGAACTTTTTGGTGAAGAGTTTTCCGATGGAAATATTTCTTATGGAATTTTGGAAAAGGCAAATAAAGGAACATTGCTAATTGATGAAGTGTCTGAGATACCTTTAGATATTCAAGCAAATATACTTAGAGTTTTGATTGATCAGAAATTTAAAAGAATTAATGGTAAAAAAGATATATCAGTAAATATAAGAATAATCTCATCAACTTCAAAAAATCTTAAAAATTTAGTTGATATCGGAAAATTTAGAGAAGATCTTTATCATAGACTCAATGTGGTACCTATTGAAATACCTCCGCTTAAATCAAGAACACAAGATATCCCTTTACTAGTGGAATATTTTAAGAAAAAAATTGCTGAAATCAATGGAGTTCCAGTTATCAATATAAATGTCAATAATGACTTATTATTTACTTATGATTGGCCTGGAAATATTAGAGAATTAAGAAATTTAATCGAGAGAGTTACAATTCTTTCAGTAAATGAAAACCAGGCAGACACAAATAAACTTTTAAGCGATATTCTTAATAATTCATATGATCAAGATATTGCAGAAAGCGATTTTTCAAAGACTATGAGTCATTCATTGAAGGAAGCAAGAGAACTTTTTGAAAAAAAATATTTAATTAATCAATTGAAAAAAAGCCACGGCAACATATCTAAAACAGCAGATAGAATAGGAATGGAAAGATCTGCTTTACATCGAAAATTAAAAACACTAGGTATTAAAGGCTTAAACTAGATGAATATAATCATATGTGGAGCTGGAAAAGTAGGCTTTTCTATTAGTAAACAATTGTCGGCCCAAGGTCACTCAATCACTGTAATAGATCAGTCTAAAGAAGATATTAAAAAAATTAATGACTCGCAGGATGTCAAAGGCATTGTAGGAAGAGCAACATTTCCATCTGTATTAGAGAACGCAGGAGCAGAAAAAACAGACATGATTATAGCAGTTACAAGGAATGATGAAACAAATATGATTATTTGTCAATTAGCGAGCTCTCTTTTCAATATTCAAAAGAAAATTGCAAGAATAAGATCAAAAGAATTTTTGGACGGAAAATGGAGTAAGTTATACAACAAATCAAATATTCCTATAGATGTTATCATTTCTCCTGAAATGGAAGTCGCTAAATCCTTATTTAGAAGGTTAGAAGCACCAGGAGCTTTAGATAACGTACCTTTTGCGAACAATAAAGTAAAAATGCTGGAAATATCTATTGAAAAAAACTGTCCTATTAAAAATACGCCATTGAAAGATTTAACTAAAAAATTTCCTGATTTTAAAGCAAATATTCTTGGAGCTGTTAGAAAAGATAAATTCATTTTTTTGAAAAAAAACGATAAAATGATGGAAGGTGACAACGTTTATTTAGTAGTCAGTAGTGATCAACTCAATGCAATTCTTAAAGCTTTTGGACATGAAGAAAAAGTTGCAAATAAAATATTAATTATTGGAGGAGGTAATATAGGGCTTAATGTAGCTAAACAATTAGAGACAGAATTCGATGGAGCGAGAATTAAGATTGTTGAAAAAAATAAAGAACGAGCAGAAGAAATAGCAACAGAATTATCGTCATCAATTGTTATAAATGGTGACGCTCTAGATGAAGAAATTCTTAAAGAGGCAAATATAGAAGAAGCTGAAACAGTACTAGCTTTAACAAATGATGATGAAAACAATATAATGGCCTGTGTTCTTGCTGAAAAAATTGGATTACAAAAAAGAACAATAGCAATAGTTAATAAATCAAATTATAGCCTTTTACAGAAATCCCTCAACATAGACGATTTAGTAGATCCACGTATGACCACAGTTTCTAGAATTATGGAGCATGTGCACAAAGGAACTATAGGTTCCGTTTATTCTTTATTAGATGGCAAATACGAATGTATCGAAGCTAAGATTTTGGATAAATCAGATTTGGTACATAAAAAAATTAAAGATTCAAACTTGCCAGATGAAATTAGAATTGGAGCAATTGTTCGTAACGAAAAAGTTATTATACCAAAATCAGATTTTATTTTTGAAAAAAATGACCTAGTAGTATTTTTAGCTAAAAGAGAACAACTTCAAGAAGTAGAAAGTATATTTACAATTAGCTCAATTTAATCAATGAACATTAGAGCGATTTTATATTATTTAGGTTTATTTTTCTCACCAATAATAATATTAGCGTTTTTTAACATTTTATTTTCTTCATATTATAATTATTTTCTTAATATAGATTCTTATGTGGCAATTTTTTTTATTTCTATATTTTTAAGTTCTTCACTGGTTTTGATTGGGCGAAAATGTATTAAAGAAATAAACTTTTTAGAGCAACTTGTTCTTATGTTATTAATTTTTATTTTTCTTCCTTTATTAATCTCAATCCCATTTTATTTGAGTAATTACAATATAACATTCTTAAACTCTTATTTTGAGTCTATTTCAGGCTTCACAGGAACAGGATTTACAATATTTGATAATATCAAATATCTGGATCCAACTTTAATAATTTGGAGATCATCTTCGCAATGGATAGGAGGTTTATATTTTTTAATTTTTTTAATAATATTCTTTTCTAATACAAAGGGAGATTACAAACTGACAAGTTTAATTTTTAATCCAGATAAAAGTTCAAATCTTTCTCTAAATTTAAGAAAAACATCAATAAAAATTTTGTTTCTTTATTCAATATTAACAATCTTAATTTTTATAATGCTTTCACTATCTGGTATTAGATTATTTAACGGATTAAATCTTTCGCTCTCTTTAATTTCTAATGGCGGTTTTATTCCAACAACTTTGCTCGAACAAATAATTAAATCTAACTTCCAAAAGATAGTCTTCATAATTTCACTAACATTTTCTAGTTTAAATATTTATTTTTTTTATAATTTATTTTTTAAAAATAATATAAAAAACCACTATGAAGATTATTCAATTTTAATTTTAGGTGTATTACTTTCTATAATTTTGATTTTGTTTATTAAAGATTTACATTTTTTAGATATAATCATTGCTACTGTTAGCAGTCTTACATCATCCGGTCTGACAATTGTTGATGTACCTCATAATTTCTCTTTTCTATTAGTTCTTATGACTTTAGTAGGTGGCTCTATATTATCTAGCACTTCAGGCCTTAAGTTTATGAGAATTTACATTTTAATTAAAGCCTCAGCCTTTGAAATTTATACCCTTGTAAAACCGAATAATATTATTAATAGAAGAATTCTATATACAGATAAAAAAATTACCTCAAACAATATCAAGAACGCTTTTTTTATTTTTATTTCTTTTTTTATAAGTTTGTTTGTACTGACAGCAATGCTATTAATAGATAATTTTAATTTTGAAGATTCGTTTAAATTTTCAATCTTGACTCTTACAAATACTGTTAATTCATCAATCTATGGAATAGAGCAAATTGATTTTAAAAACCTATTAACAAGCACAAAAATTTCAATTATTATATTTATGATTATTGCTAAAATTGAGTTAATATCAGTTTTTATTATCTTAAAAGAAATGCTTTTTAAAAACTAAAATGTCTAAAATTATCATTATAGGCGCAGGATCAATGGGAACTGCGTTCTCTATTCCATGTTTAGACAATAATCATGATGTATCTATTATTGGAACTCACATGGAAGACGCCTTCATAGATGAAATTAAAAAAAATAAAAATTTTCATCCTGGATTAAAAATAAATATTCCCTCAACAATAAATCTATATAAATTTGAAAATTTTAATTCAATAATAGATTCAAAAGTTGACATAATTGTAGTCGCAGTTAGTTCTAAAGGTATTGATTGGGTCGCAAATGAGTTAATTAAACATTATAAAAATAAAACTCTTCCACATATTTTGATTTTAACTAAAGGACTAGGAATATCTAATAATAAGTATGAAATAATTCCAGATAAATTTAAAAAATTATTTGAGATTAACAAAATAAAATTTAATTCTATTTCAGCTATAGGAGGACCATGTTTGGCTATTGGTTTAGCTAACAAGGCTCATACAAGTGTGATTTTAGCAAACGAAGATAAAAAAATTGCAAAAAAAATTTCAGAATTATTTAAGAATGATTATTACCATATTTCATTTACTGACGATCTATCTGGGGTCGAAATATGTGCGGCTATTAAAAATATTTTTTCAATGTCCGTTGGTGCAGCATACGGATTATGTCTTAAAAATGAAAATTTAAAAGAAACGAATTATTTAAATACTGCCTCATCATTAATTACTCAATCCATTTTTGAAATGGAATTCTTTGTAAAACATCTTAAAGGAAAAGCAGAAACTGTATACGGTGCTGCAGGGTTTGGTGATTTGTACGTTAGTTCAACTGGAGGGCGGAATAGTAAAATGGGATTTCATATAGGAAATGGACTTACATTTTCTGAAGCTAAAAAAACAAAAATGAAAGGTATAACAATAGAGGGTGCCGATTTGGCTTTTGAGATTGGTTCAAAGGTCAAGAAAGATTTTACAAAAGATCAACTTCCATTAATGATAGGGATGATCGATTCAATAATAGAGGATAAAAAATTAATTTTAAACTGGAATGATTTTAACTAGATTGGTGCCCTCACACGGACTCGAACCGCGAACCTATTGATTACAAATCAATTGCTCTACCAATTGAGCTATGAGGGCTTGGAGGTTTCTTTAAGGCAAAATATTATAAAACTCAATAAAATAATAAATAAACTTTAAATTTTTAAATATTCCAATATAAATTATTAAATAGTTATGAAAAAAATCTTATTTGTATCTTCTAGAAACCCTTTCTCAAACATTTATTCAGGAGACAGAATTAGAGCAAAAGCAATTATTACCCATTTATCTAAAAAAAATAAGGTTGATTTAGTTTGCAGTGATTACATACAGAATCTCAAATCGAAAAAAGTTAATTTTAAGGGGAATTTTTTTTTTTTTAAATATAATAGATTTTTTCAAGCAATAAATTCAATAAAAGCTTTAATTAAATTTAAACCTATGCAGTCAGGGTTTTTTTTTTCTAGTGAAATTAAAAATTTTGTAGAAGAAAATCATTCTAAATATGACACAATAATATTTCACTTATTACGATGTGCTGAATATTTGCCAAAAGACTTTAAAGGCAAAAAGATAATGGAAATGACAGATGTTTCCTCAAATAATTATAATCAGACAATTAAAAAACTTTCAATTTTCAATCCATTATTCTATTTGTACTTTTTAGAACTTGTTTTAATTAAAAAATTTGAAAATTATTATTCAAAGGTTTTCGATAAAACAATTATAGTTTCAAAAAAAGATTTAGTTTCTAATAAAGATTTAATTAGAAAGAAAACTTTAGTAATACCTTTAGGTTGTGAAATAAATAAAAAAATTTTTGGCTTTAAAGAACAAAATTACAAGATTTTATTTATAGGAAATATAAATTATTTACCTAACAAATATGCTTGCTATGATTTCATAAAAAACATTCTGCCTAAAATTTTAAAAATAGATAATAGAATTGAATTTAATATTGTAGGGGAAATAAATAGAAAAGATAAAATTCTTTTGTCAAAATATAAAAATGTTACAATTCATGGCCCACTGAAAAACTTAAATAAGATTGTTAAAAAATCAATATGTGGGATTGCTAATCTTGAAATAGCAACAGGTTTTCAATTTAAGATACTAACTTATATGAGCTATGGATTACCTGTTATTTCAAGTTATAACTCTTTTAGCGGAGCTTCGAATCTTATTAAAGATAAAGATATTTTAGTTTACCAAAAAAATAATAAATTAATTGAATATATTGGACATTTAAAAATTAATAAAAAATTATCCACAAATCTTTCTAATAATGGGTTTAATAAAATTAAAAACAAATACAGCTGGAAAGAAATATTTAAACCATATGAAAGAATAATATAACTATTTTTTTACCTGAGTAATATGATGTGACACGATTGATACTGTATTAGCTATATTTAAACTTTCAATATTTTTATTTATATTAATCTTAAATCTAAAATCTGAATGCATTAATGTTTTTTCTTTTAATCCATCACCTTCCGAGCCAAATAAAAGAACATTTCTACCATTCCAGTCATGTTCAACAAAATTTTTTGATGCAGATACATCAAAAGCACTTACCCAGAAGTCTTTTGTTTTTAAATATTTTAAAGCTGTATTAATATTAGAAACTTTAAATATTTTCATGTGTTCAATCCCGCCACTTGCACTTCTGTATAACAATTTACTTTTCGAAGGAAAGGATCTTTCTTTTACAATTAATCCATCTATACCAAAAGATACTGCACTTCTAATTATTGATCCTATATTTCTTGGGTCTGTTACATCCTCCAAAGCAATAAAATTTATTCTTTTTTTGTTATTATTGTAAACAAATTCCTTTAAAGTAATTTCATCTAGATGTTCTACTTCTGCAATTAATCCTTGATGAGATATTTCATCTTTCCCACATAAATTATCTAATTCTTTCCTTGATTTATAAAAGACATGAACCTTTTTAAGTAGGTTGAGAGATTGATTTTCTCTATTCAATTTTTTTTGAGCATCCTCAGTTACAAAAACTCTTTCTATTTTTCTATTAGGGTTTTTAAGGGCTTCAATGACCGCATGTTTACCTACTATTAAAAATGTTGTTTTTTTCATATATTTTGCTGTTTCTTTCCAAATAAATAGCATATTTCAATACAAAATGATTTATTGCATTTGTTGATTAAGATGCTTATAAAACGCTTGTTGTTAAATACTTTTTAAGTTAGGGGGTATCCCTAAGAAAAAAATAAGGAGGGGTACCAAAGCGGTCAAATGGGGCGGGCTGTAAACCCGTTGCCTTCGGGCTTCGAAAGTTCGAATCTTTCCCCCTCCACCAAACTTAATTAATATTTGCAATCAAGAGCGAAATAAGTTTGGATTTTGCGGGTGTAGTTCAATGGTAGAACGCTAGCCTTCCAAGCTGGATGTAAGGGTTCGATTCCCTTTACCCGCTCCAAGAATTTAAAAGTAAACAAAAAAAAGTGAGGATAAAATAAAATGTCAAAAGAAAAGTTTCAGCGAAACAAGCCGCATTGTAATATTGGTACAATCGGACACGTAGACCACGGTAAAACAACTTTAACAGCTGCTATTACAAAAGTATTATCTGAAGCAGGTGGAAAATCTAGCGCAAATTTTGTTGCTTATGATCAAATAGATAAAGCACCAGAAGAAAAAGAAAGAGGAATCACAATTTCAACAGCGCATGTTGAATATGAAACTGAAAAGAGACATTATGCTCACGTAGACTGTCCAGGACATGCTGACTATGTAAAAAATATGATAACAGGCGCAGCTCAAATGGATGGAGCAATTTTAGTTGTAAATGCTGCTGACGGTCCAATGCCTCAGACTAGAGAACACATCCTTTTAGCAAGACAAGTTGGAGTTCCAGCTATTGTAGTTTTTTTAAATAAGATCGATACAGTAAAAGATAAAGAACTAGTTGATTTAGTGGAAGAGGAAATTAGAGAGTTATTAACTTCATATAAATTTCCAGGAGATAAGATACCAATTATTAAAGGATCAGCTTTATCTGCTGTAGAAGGAAAAGACGAAACTACAGGTAAAAATGCAATCATGGAATTGATGAAAGCTGTTGATGAAACTATTCCACAACCAAATCGGCCGAAAGATAAACCTTTCTTGATGCCAGTTGAAGATGTTTTTTCTATCTCTGGAAGAGGAACAGTAGTAACAGGAAGAGTTGAGTCAGGCGTTATTAAAGTAGGAGAGGAAATTGAAATTGTTGGAATTAGAGATACTAAAAAATCTGTTTGCACTGGAGTTGAAATGTTTAGAAAACTTTTAGACAGTGGTGAAGCTGGAGATAATATTGGAGCTCTTTTAAGAGGTGTTGAAAGAGAAGATGTTGAAAGAGGACAAGTTCTTTGTAAACCTGGGTCGATTACTCCACATACAGAATTTGAATGTCAGGCTTATATTTTAAAGAAAGAAGAAGGCGGAAGACACACACCTTTTTTTACAAAGTATAGACCTCAGTTTTATTTTAGAACTACCGATGTAACTGGTGAAGTTACTTTACCGTCAGGCACTGAAATGGTTATGCCAGGTGACGATGGCAAATTCACTGTGAAACTTATCACTCCTATTGCAATGAATGAGAAATTAAATTTTGCAATTAGAGAAGGTGGAAAAACAGTTGGAGCTGGAGTAGTAACTAAGATAATAAAATAAACGCTTAGGAGCGTAGTTCAATTGGTAGAGCGCCGGTCTCCAAAACCGGAGGTTGTGGGTTCGAGTCCCTCCGCTCCTGCCAAAAGACTTACAAAAACTATATGAGAAATCCTTTAAGATTTATACAAGAAGTAAAACAAGAAACGTTCAGAATCACTTGGCCTACAAAAAAAGATACTTTGATGGGAGCAGTAATGGTTTTTGCATTGGCATCTATCGCAGCGATATTTTTTCTTTTGTTAGATCAGATATTGAGATTCTTATTAAACTTAGTATTAACAATTAATTTTTAAAATGAATTGGTATATAGTTCAGGCTTATTCGGGATTTGAAAAAAAAGTTGTAGAATCTATTAAAGATACACTTTCTAAAAATAAATTGGACTCAAATCTCGGAGAAATCCTTGTTCCAACTCATCAAGTAACAGAGGTAAAAAAGGGCAAAAGATCAAAAAAAGAAAAAAAATATTTTCCAGGATATGTATTGGTAAAAGTAGAATTGACTAAGCAGATTTATCATTTAATCAAAAATTTACAAAAAGTGAGTGGTTTTTTAGGATCTGAAGACAAGCCTACACCTATATCTGATAAGGAAATTCAACAAATTTTAGGTCAAGTTTCAGAAAGTGCAATTAATCAAAAAAGTGGTATAAGTTTCGAGATTGGAGAAAAAGTAAAAGTTTGCGATGGACCTTTTGCTTCTTTTAATGGTCTTGTTGAAGAAATAGATGAAGAAAAATCGAGATTAAAAGTTTCAGTATCTATTTTTGGAAGAGCTACTCCAGTAGATTTAGATTTTAACCAAGTAGAAAAAAATTAATATGGCAAAAGAAATAACAGGGTATGTAAAATTACAAATTAAAGGCGGTCAAGCTAACCCAGCTCCACCAGTTGGGCCTGCTTTAGGACAAAGAGGAATTAATATAATGGAATTTTGTAAAGCATTTAATGAAAAGACAAAAGCTTTCATGGGTAAACCAGTTCCAGTTGTCATAACAGTTTACAAGGATAAAAAATTTGATTTTATAATCAAATCTCCACCTGCTTCACATTTTATAAGAGAAGCTGCAAAATTAAAAAGCGGATCTAAGGAACCAGGCAGAGTTGTTGCTGGTTCTATTACGATTAAACAAGCTGAAGCAATAGCTAAAGAAAAAATGAAAGATTTAAACGCTTTTGATCTTAAAGAAGCTACGAAAATAATTTGTGGATCAGCAAGATCAATGGGAATAGAAGTTAAGGAATAATGAAAAAAAGATCTAAAAGATATAATGAGATATTAAAACTTTCTGAAAAAGAAAAAAAAGTTGATATTAAAAAAGTTTTCGATTTAGTAAAAAAAACAAGTACAGCTAAATTTGATGAATCAATTGACATATCGTTAAAAATTAATCTTAAACAATCAAAAGGTGGAGACTTTAATTTAAGATCCATCATTAAATTACCAAAGGCTACTGGTAAAAAATTTAGAGTTGCTGTCATATGTGAACAAGATAAAATAGAAGAAGCTAGAAAAAGTGGTGCTGACCTTGTAGGTTCAGATGATTTAATTGAAAAAATTGAGTCAAAAAAATTTGATTTCAACAAACTTATTTGTACTCCAGCCATGATGTCAAAACTAGGAAAACATGGAAAAGTTTTGGGTCCTAAAGGTTTAATGCCAAATCCTAAATTGGGAACAGTTTCTAACAACATCAAGAAAGCAGTTGAAGATATTAAAAATGGTTTAGTTGAAGTTAAGAATGACAAAGATGGAAATGTAGGATCATCAATTGGCAGAAAAAGTTTTAATAATGAAGATTTAATAAATAACTTTAACTTTTTTATTGATGCTATTAAAAAAGAAAAACCTGATACTATGAAAGGTGAATTGATTAAAAGTACATACATTACTTCATCGATGGGTATTTCTTATAGAGTAGCTGGGGGAAAATAAATTATGATGAACAAAGAAAGTAAAAAACAATACATCGAAGAAATGAAAAAAAATTTTTCATCTAACGATTCTGTTATGATTGCTCAATACCAAGGACTAAATGTTAATGAATTAGATGATTTAAGAAAACAACTAAGAGATAAAGGAATATTATTTAAAGTTACAAAAAACAGAATCACTAAATTAGCAATTAAGGATTCCCCAGTGAAAGATTTAGAAAAATACTTTACTGGACCAACAGCTGCAGCGCTATCTTCAGATGCGATTACCACAGCTAAAATTTTAACAAAATTTGCAAAATCACATAACAAGCTAAAAATTATAGCAGGTTTTATGGATGGAAAGGTTTTGGATCAAAAAGAAGTGGCTATTATCGCCACACTACCAACATTAGAGGAAGCAAGGGCTAAAATAGTAGGAATTTTAGCTACACCTGCTCAAAAATTAGTTAGTATTTTACTTGCACCTGGCTCAAAAATCGCTAATTTAGCGCGCGCGAAGAGTTTAAAAAAATAATTTATAGGATTCAAATGGCAGATTTAAACAAAATTATAGAAGACTTATCTACGCTTACAGTTGTAGAAGCAGCAGAACTTTCAAAACAATTAGAAGAAAAATGGGGTGTAACAGCAGCAGCTCCAGCAGCCGCAGCTCCTGCAGCAGGTGCAGCACCAGCGGGTGAAGAAAAATCAGAATTTACAATTTTTTTAGCAGCTTCTGGAGACAAAAAAATTAATGTAATAAAAGAAGTAAGATCTATTACAGGATTGGGACTTAAAGAAGCAAAAGATTTAGTTGAAGCGGCACCTAAAGAAGTTAAAGCAGGTGTACCAAAAAAAGATGCAGAAGAGATGAAGAAAAAACTCGAAGCTGCAGGTGCTAAAGTAGAATTAAAGTAAATACAAATTTAAGTTAATTTTACTGCAAGTTAAAATTTGCGGTAAAATAATATTATTATTAATGGAATTATCTTTTACTCAAAAGAAAAGCATAAGAAAAAGTTTTGGTAAACTTACAGAAAGTTTATCTATACCTAATTTGATAGAAGTACAAAAAAATTCATACAATGAATTTTTAATCTCAAAAAACCTCAATGAACAATTAGGCGAACTTTCAAAAGGTATAAATAAAGTTTTTAAAAGCATTTTTCCCATTGAAGATGGATCTGACAAATCAACTTTAGAGTACGTTTCTTATAGATTAGAAAAACCAAAATTTGACGTAATTGAGTGTAAACAAAGAAGTCTTACTTACTCTGCTTCACTTAAGGCAGTTCTTAGATTAGTTGTTTATGATATCGACGATGAGAATAACACTAAGCAAATTTTATCTGCAAAAGAACAAGAAGTTTTTATTGGTGAACTACCTTTAATGACATCAAGTGGTACTTTTGTAGTCAATGGAGTTGAAAGAGTTGTTGTAAATCAAATGCACAGAAGCCCTGGTGTTTTCTTTGATCATGATAAAGGAAAAACCCACTCTAGCGGTAAATTATTATTTAACTGTAGAATAATTCCCGGAAGAGGATCTTGGTTAGATTTTGAATTTGACCCAAAAGATATTTTATATTTTAGGATAGATAGAAAAAAAAAACTACCAATTACATCTATTCTTTATGCTCTTGGCTTATCAAGAGAAAAAATAATTAATACTTTTTATTCTTGTGATTTATATGAGTATGATAAAGAAAATAGCAAATGGAAAGTAAAATTCACTCCCGAAAATTATAAAAGACCAATTAAACTTTCTTTCGATTTAGTTGACGCGAAAACAAATAAAAAACATTTAAGCACAGGTGACAAGTTAAATTATATTATTGCGCAGAAACTAAAAGAAAAAGGTTTAAATTATATTTATGTTTCAAATAAAGAAATAGTCGGCAAATATATTCTTTCAGATATTAAAGACAAAAATGGCTCTGTATTAATTAAATCAGGATTTGACATAACTGAAGAGAATTTACAAAATATTATAAAAGAAGAAAAATTTAGTTTAGAGCTAGTAAATATTGACCCTATTAACAAGGGACCTTATTTACTTGAGACACTTAAAGTAGACAAAAATCTAAATAAAACAGAAGCTTTAAATGATATATATAAAGTTTTAAGACCAGGTGAGGCTCCAACAATTGAGATAGCAGAGGAAATTTTTAAAAATCTTTATTTTAACAAAGATCGTTATGATTTGTCTGAAGTTGGTAGAGTTAAACTAAACGCAAAACTTAACCTCAAAGTAAATATCAAAGATACAATTCTTAATAAAGACGACATTATAGCAATAATTAAATTTATGCTAAATCTAAGGGATGGAGTTGGTGAAGTTGATGATATTGATCATCTAGGAAATAGAAGGGTAAGATCTGTAGGTGAATTGGTTGAAAATCAATTTAGAATTGGGTTAATCAGAATGGAAAGAACTGTTAAAGAAAAAATGTCTACCTTTCTAGAAATTGAGTCAGCAATGCCACAGGATCTTATTAACGCTAAGCCAATAACAACCTCACTAAAAGATTTTTTTGCAACTTCTCAACTTTCTCAGTTTATGGATCAAACTAATCCTTTGTCTGAAATTACTCACAAGAGAAGAGTTTCAGCTTTAGGTCCAGGGGGGTTAACTAGAGAAAGAGCAGGATTTGAAGTTCGAGATGTTCACCCAACTCATTATGGAAGAATTTGTCCAATCGAGACACCCGAAGGTCCAAATATCGGATTAATTAATAGTTTGGCAACTTATTGCAAGGTTAACAAGTATGGCTACATTGAAAGTCCTTATAAAAAAGTTGTGAATGGAAAAGTAACAGACAAAGTAGAGTATTTATCAGCTATAGAAGAAGAAAAATTTACTATAGCACAAGCCAACTCAGTCATTAATAAAAACGGAGCTTTTGAAGAAGAATTAGTAGCTTGCAGAAAAAATCTGAATTTTTTACTCTCAAACAAAGAAAATATCGATTATATCGATGTTTCACCAAAACAATTAGTCTCTGTCGCTGCAGCTTTAATACCTTTTCTTGAGAATGATGATGCTAATAGGGCTTTAATGGGCTCAAACATGATGAGGCAGGCAGTGCCACTTTTAAAACCTGAGTCTCCTTTAGTAGGAACTGGAATGGAGTCTGATGTTGCTTTAGACTCTGGAGTAACTATTGTTGCAAAAAGAAACGGTGTCGTTGATAAAATTGACGGAAAAAGAATAGTTGTTAAAGCAACTGAAGAAAAAGATTTATCTCAGTCAGGAGTTGATATTTACAATCTTTCTAAGTTTAAAAGATCAAATCAAAATACATGTATTAATCAAAAGCCATTAGTTAAAGTTGGTGATATTATAAAAAAGGGAGATATCATTGCTGACGGACCTGCCACGAAACTTGGAGAATTGGCATTAGGAAAAAACGTAACTGTAGCTTTTATGCCTTGGCAAGGATATAATTTTGAAGATTCAATTCTTATTTCAGAGAGATGTGTTACAGATGATGTCTTTACGTCCGTTCATATAGAAGAATATGAGTCTATGGCTAGAGACACAAAATTAGGAGCAGAAGAAATTACCAGAGACATACCGAATGTTAGCGAAGAGAGCTTAAGAAATTTAGATGAGTCCGGGATTGTGTATGTTGGTGCGGAGGTAAAGCCAGGAGATATTTTGGTTGGTAAAGTCACGCCAAAAAGCGAGACATCTTCAAGTCCGGAAGAAAAACTTTTAAGATCAATATTTGGGGAAAAAGCTACTGATGTTAGAGACTCATCTCTTAAGTTAAAATCTGGAAGTTCTGGTGTTGTTATTGATGTGAGAGTTTTTAATAGGCACGGTATTGAAAAGGACGAAAGATCTTTAGCCATTGAAAGATCTGAAATTGAGTTAGTTCAGGAAGACAAAAAAGTTGAAGAAGAAATACTAAATAGAAATATAAAATCAAGAGCCATAAACCTTATAAAAGATAAAAAAATTAGTAAAGACTACAAAAATATAAGCTCGAACAATCCTTTAACTTTAGAGCAGTTAGATGAGCTTTCTTTAAAAGATATTTGGAAACTAAATTTTTCAGAGGATCAGACAAACAATAATATATCTACTTTAAATAAACAATACGAAGAAGCTCAAGAAGATATCAAATTAAGATTTGAAGACAAAGTAATTAAGATAAAGCAAGGTGATGATCTTTTACCAACAGTAATGAAAGTAGTAAAAGTGTTTGTTGCAGTAAAAAGAAGATTAATGCCCGGAGATAAAATGGCCGGAAGACACGGTAATAAAGGCGTAGTAAGTAAAATTGTTCCTGTTGAAGATATGCCATACATGGAAAATGGTAAACCAGTTGATATTGTATTAAATCCGCTTGGAGTACCTAGTCGTATGAATGTTGGGCAAATTTTAGAAACTCATCTAGGATGGGCTTGTTCTGAACTTGGAGAACAAATTAAAAATTATATTAAAGATTTTGAAAAAAAATATGAACAAATTAAGAATAAATTAAAAGATGTATACGGAAAAGAATATTACGAAAAAGTTATAAATAAATTGGAGAAAAAAGAAGTTTTAGAACTAGTAGAAAATATTTCTAATGGATTGCCAATAGCCACTCCAGTTTTTGACGGAGCGTCTACAACAGATATTTCAAAAATGTTAGATCTTTCATCTTTACCTAATTCTGGACAAACCACATTATGGGATGGAATATCAGGAGAAAAATTTGATAGGCCGGTTACTGTTGGTATTATCTATATGCTTAAACTAAATCATTTAGTAGAAGATAAAATTCATGCGAGATCAACAGGACCATATAGCTTAGTTACTCAACAACCTTTAGGTGGAAAAGCTCAATCAGGTGGACAAAGATTTGGTGAAATGGAAGTTTGGGCTTTAGAAGCTTACGGAGCATCTTACTCTCTTCAAGAAATGTTAACTGTAAAATCTGATGATGTGGCAGGAAGAACTAAAGTTTATGAAACTATTGTAAAAGGAAATAATAATTTCGAGTCAGGAGTTCCTGAGTCTTTTAATGTTTTAATTAAAGAAATTAGGGCTTTAGGATTAAATATAGAATTAAATTAGTATGGAAAAAAATTTATCAAAAACTTTTGCTAATCAAAATCTTTCTAACGAAAATAATTTCAGTAATATTAAAATTACGCTAGCTAGTCCGGAAAAAATTAAATCATGGTCCTTTGGCGAAATAAAAAAACCTGAAACAATAAATTATAGAACTTTCAGGCCTGAAAAAGATGGCTTGTTCTGTGCAAGAATATTTGGTCCAGTCAAAGACTATGAGTGTCTTTGTGGTAAATATAAACGTATGAAGTTTAGAGGAATTATATGTGAAAAATGTGGAGTTGAAATTACTAAATCAAATGTAAGAAGGGAAAGAATGGGTCATATAGATCTTGCCTGTCCCGTTGCTCATATTTGGTTTTTAAAATCCTTACCAAGTAGAATAGCTTTAGCCATTGATATGAAACTAAAAGATGTTGAAAAGGTTTTATACTTTGAAAGTTTCATAGTCGTTGAACCAGGACTTACTACTTTAAAAAAAGGTCAATTATTAACTGAAGAAGCTCTAACTAAGGCGCAAGAAGAATTTGGTGAAGATGCATTTTCAGCTGGTATAGGCGCAGAAGCTGTAAGAGATATACTGATTAATTTGGATTTATTAAAAGAACAAAAAAGATTAAGGGACTCTCTTGGGGAAATAAAATCAAAAGTTACTGAAGAAAGAACAATTAAAAGACTAAAATTAGTTGAGTCATTTATAACTTCAGGAAATAAACCTGAATGGATGATTTTAACAACTGTTCCAGTAATACCTCCAGAATTAAGACCGCTTGTGCCTCTCGATGGAGGTAGATTTGCCACTTCTGACTTAAATGATTTATATAGAAGGGTAATAAATAGAAATAATAGACTTAAAAGGTTACTAGACTTAAAAGCTCCTGACATCATAGTTAGAAATGAAAAAAGGATGCTACAAGAGTCTGTGGATGCTCTCTTCGATAATGGGAGAAGGGGTAGAGTAATTACAGGAACTGGAAAACGTCCTCTTAAATCTTTAGCAGAAATGCTAAAAGGAAAACAAGGTAGATTTAGACAAAATCTGCTTGGAAAACGTGTAGACTATTCAGGTAGATCAGTAATTGTTGTTGGCCCTGAACTTAAATTACATCAGTGTGGTTTGCCAAAAAAAATGGCATTAGAACTCTTTAAACCTTTCTTATACGCAAGATTAGATAAACTAGGTTTAGCTACTACTATTAAACAAGCAAAAAGATTAGTTGAAAAAGAAAAAAGTGAGGTATGGGATGCATTAGAGCATATTATTAGAGAGCACCCTGTGATGCTGAATAGAGCACCAACCTTGCACAGATTAGGAGTTCAAGCTTTTGAGGCTAAATTGATAGAGGGAAATGCTATCGAACTTCATCCATTAGTGTGTGCAGCTTTTAATGCAGATTTTGATGGAGATCAAATGGCTGTTCATATCCCATTAAGTTTAGAAGCGCAATTAGAAGCAAGAGTTTTAATGATGTCTACTAACAATATACTAAGTCCTTCAAACGGAAAACCAATAATAGTTCCCAGCCAGGATATAGTTCTAGGGATCTATTACTTATCGCAATCTAATGATGAAAATGATAAAGTTAAGGGAATTTTTTCAAACATAGATGAGATTGAACAAGCTATTGAAAATAAATCTATAAGTTTGCACTCCAAAATAATATCATTGTTTAAAACTATTGATGAGACAGGTAAAGAAACTGTTCAAAAATATAAGAGCACTGCGGGTAGATTTTTACTAGCTAATATTTTACCAAGACATAATAAAATTAAATTTACTCTTATTGATCGATTATTAACAAAAAAAGACGTTTCGGAAGTTATAGACACAATTTTTAGATATTGTGGCCAAAAAGAAACTGTTATCTTCTGCGATAGAATAAAATCTTTAGGATTTAAACACGCATTTAGAGCAGGAATCTCATTTGGAAAAGATGATTTAATAATACCAAAAACTAAGATCGGATTAATTAACGAAACTAAAAAGAAAATTGAAGATTACGAGAAACAATATTCTGATGGTTTAATTACTCGTGGAGAAAAATATAATAAAGTTGTAGATATTTGGTCTAAATGTACAGACACAGTTGCAAATGAAATGATGAAAGAAATTTCATCAGCCGAAAAAATTTATAAAGACGATAGAATCGAAACTAACTCAGTCTATATGATGGCAGACTCAGGTGCTAGAGGTTCGCAAGCACAGATGAAACAATTAGCAGGAATGAGAGGTCTAATAGCCAAACCTTCAGGAGAAATTATTGAAACTCCCATTGTCGCAAATTTTAAAGAAGGTTTAACAGTTCTAGAATATTTCAACTCAACTCATGGAGCTAGAAAAGGTTTAGCAGATACTGCGCTAAAAACAGCTAACTCAGGTTATCTAACAAGAAGATTATGTGATGTTGCTCAAGATTTACAGGTTACTATGAAGGATTGTAACTCTAAATCTTCAATTACTCTGACTGAAATAATTGAGGGTGGAAATATATTAGTTAGTTTATCAGAGAGAATTTTAGGAAGAGTACCGTCTATAGACGTAAAACATCCAATTACGGGAGAAATAATTCTTAAAAAGAAGAAATTAATTGATGAAAGCGATTGTGAAATTATAGATGCTGCAGGCGTTAAATCTATAAACGTTTACTCTGTTATTACTTGTGATGCAAAAAGAGGTGTCTGTCAAACTTGTTATGGTAGAGATCTATCTAGAGGTAAAATTGTTAGTGTAGGAGAGGCTATTGGAATGATTGCTGCTCAGTCAATAGGAGAACCTGGGACTCAATTAACAATGAGAACTTTCCACGTTGGAGGTACAGCACAAATTAAAGAAGAATCCCAAATTGTTTGCCAAACAAAAGGTAAATTAAATATTATAAATAAAAATTTAATTGAAGACTCGAAAAAAAATATTATTGTAATGGGCAGAAATACTCAGCTGTCTATAGAAGATGATAATGGAATACAGCTTGCAATATATAAAGTAAATTATGGATCTAAATTATTTTTTAAAGATGGTGAAGTAATTGAAAAAGGAAAAAAAATTGCCGAATGGGATCCTTATACACTTCCTGTAATTGCTGAAACAAGCGGAATTGCAAATTATATGGACTTAATTGAAGGAACTTCTTTAACAGAAACATTGGATGATGCAACTGGTATTTCATCAAAATCTGTTACTGACTGGAAATCGTTAACTAAAAATTCTGAACTTAAACCAAGAATTACTTTAAGAAATGAAAAGGGAGAAATTATTAAAAAAGCCGATGGAAATGAAGCTAGATATTACTTAGTTCCAGACTCAATCTTGTCAGTTAAAGATGGACAAAAAATTTCTGCTGGAGACGTTTTAGCCAGATTACCAAAAGAAACTTCAAAAACAAAAGATATAACCGGAGGCTTACCTCGAGTTGCAGAATTATTTGAAGCTAGGCGCCCAAAAGATAGTGCTATAATCGCAGAAAATGATGGTGTGATAGAATTTGGTAAAGAAGTGAGAGGTAAACAAAAAATTTCAATTGTTTCAGGAAAAGGGGAAACTTCAAATTATTTAATTCCTAAAGGAAAACATGTCAATTTCAATCAAGGTGAAAAAATTAAAAAAGGAGAATATTTATTAGACGGAAGTCCAGCTCCTCATGATATTTTAAGAATTTTAGGTGTAGAAAAATTAACTGAGTACTTTGTAAGTGAAGTCCAAGAAGTTTATAGATTACAAGGAGTTGTAATTAATGATAAACATATAGAAACTATTGTTAGACAAATGTTAAAAAAAGTTGAAGTTAAAAACCCAGGTGACTCTGATCTTCTGCAAGGTGAAATGATTGACCTTTTAGATATTGATGTAATAAATGAGTCTCTTAAGTCAAAAAATAAAAAACAAGTATCTTATGAAAGAGTTTTGTTAGGTATTACCAAAGCTTCACTTCAAACAAACTCATTTATTTCTGCCGCATCTTTCCAAGAAACGACAAGAGTTTTAACAGATGCTTCTATAAAAGGTAAAGTTGATACACTACAAGGTCTTAAAGAAAATGTCATAGTTGGAAGATTGGTACCAGCTGGTACCGGGTTAACTAAAATGGGTTGGGATGAAGAGGCTAGAGAGCAAGATAAAGTTAGACTAGAAAAAATCAAAAAAGAACAGCTTGAAAACCCTACAGTTGTTGAATAAAAAAAGCATATTTTTCAATATAAATAACCCTATTAGACATTGACTTTTACCGTTTCAATGTTAGTTTAGCGCAATTTTGATAGTTAGAAGTAAGGTAGTATTTAACCTTAAACACTGACTTAAGAACCTTGAAATCAAGGCCTTCCTTAACTTTTGCTTCAAAATAAAATTTATGCCTACGATAAATCAGCTAATAAAAAAAGCTCGTGTGAAGCCTTTGATGAGAAATAAAGTTCCAGCTTTAGAAAGGCAGCCGTTGAAGCGTGGAGTTTGTGTAAAAGTTTATACCACTACACCTAAAAAACCTAATTCTGCATTAAGAAAAGTAGCCAGAGTAAGATTATCAAATGGTTTTGAGGTCACTGCTTACATCGGTGGCGAAGGCCATAACTTACAAGAGCACTCTGTTGTTTTAATTCGAGGCGGAAGAGTTAAAGACTTACCAGGTGTGCGTTATCATATTTTAAGAGGAAATCTAGACACACAAGGTGTAGCCAACAGGAAAAAAAGAAGATCTTTATACGGAACAAAAAAACCTAAATAAATCAAATGTCTCGAAAAAGAAAAGCTCCAGTAAGAAAAGTATTTCCCGATCCAAAATTTAGATCTGAAATTATATCAAAATTTATTAATTCCATAATGTATGACGGAAAAAGATCGACTGCAGAAAAAATCCTTTACGATGCCTTAGATAAAATTAAAGAAAAAAGCAAAGAAGATCCGATAAAAATTTTTAATAACGCTATCGGAAATGTTAAGCCCAATGTTGAGTGTAGATCTAGGAGAGTAGGTGGAGCAACCTATCAAGTTCCAGTTGAGGTAAAATCGAAAAGAGCACAAGCTCTAGCTTTGAGATGGTTAATGGAAGCCACTAGAAAGAGAAAAAATAAAACTATGGCAGAAAAATTATACTATGAATTATTAGATGCATCACAAAATAAAGGTGCAGCTATAAAAAAAAGAGAGGATACACATAAAATGGCAGAGTCCAATAAAGCCTTTGCACATTTTAGATGGTAAAAATTTATGTCTAAAAAATATACATTAGATAAATATAGAAATATTGGAATAATGGCGCACATAGATGCTGGCAAAACTACCACAACTGAAAGAATATTATATTATACCGGAAAAAGTCACAAAATTGGTGAAGTTCATGATGGTGCAGCAACTATGGATTGGATGGAACAAGAGCAAGAACGGGGAATAACTATTACATCAGCTGCTACAACTTGTTTTTGGAACGATCACAGAATAAATATTATAGACACGCCTGGTCACGTTGATTTTACTATTGAAGTAGAAAGGTCTTTAAAAGTTTTAGATGGAGCTGTTTGTGTATTTGATGGAGTCGCAGGAGTTGAACCTCAATCTGAAACTGTATGGAGACAAGCAGATAAATATAAAGTACCAAGAATTTGTTTTGTAAACAAACTCGATAGAACTGGAGCTGATTTTTATAGATGTGTTGATATGATTAAAGATAGACTTGGTTGCAAACCTTTGGTTTTACAATTGCCTGTTGGAGCTGAGTCAGATTTAAAAGGAGTTGTAGATCTCATAAAAATGAAAGCCATAATTTGGCAAAATGAAGATTTAGGTGCAAAATTTGATATTGTAGATATTCCATCTGAATTAAAAGATAAAGCTGACCAATACAGAAAAGAATTAGTTGAAGCAGCAGTAGAGGAAGATGAGAAACTGATGGAACAATATCTAGAGGGCAAAGAGCCTTCTGAGTCCGAACTTATTAAATGTATAAGAAAAGGAACTTTAGGATTTAGTTTTGTGCCAATAACAACAGGCTCAGCATTTAAAAATAAAGGGGTTCAACCCTTGCTTGACGCGGTAATTGATTTTTTACCAAGTCCCAAAGACCTTGGTTCTATTGAAGGTACTAAATTAGGGTCTGAGGATAAAGTAGAGATGAAGTTTAATGACTCAGAGCCTTTTTCAGCTCTAGCATTTAAAGTGGCTAACGATCCATTTGTAGGTTCACTTACGTTTATAAGAATTTATTCTGGCACAATTAAAGCAGGGACATCAATTTACAATTCATCAAAAGAAAAAAATGAAAGAGTAGGAAGAATGCTTTTAATGCACGCTAATAGCAGAGAAGATATTAAAGAGGCTAATGCTGGAGATATTGTTGCTTTAGCGGGATTAAAATACACTATTACAGGTCACACGCTTTGTGACGAAGGAAAGCCTGTTCTACTTGAGCCAATGGAATTCCCAGATCCTGTGATCGAAATTGCAGTTGAGCCAAAAACTAAGGCGGACCAAGAAAAAATGGGTGAAGCATTAGGTAGATTGGCTAAAGAAGATCCTTCATTTAGAGTAACTTCAGACGAAGAGTCAGGTCAAACAATTATTAAAGGAATGGGAGAATTACATTTAGATATTATCGTGGATAGAATGAAAAGAGAATTCAAAGTAGAGGCAAATATTGGAGCACCCCAAGTGGCTTATAGAGAAACAATTTTAGGCACTTCAGAAGTAACTTATATTCATAAAAAACAAAGTGGAGGCGCGGGTCAATTTGCAAAAGTTACTTTAAATGTTGAACCTCTTGAGCCCGGCAAAGGTCGAGAAGTTGAAAATAAGATTAAAGGAGGCGCGATTCCAAAAGAATTTATTCCTGGAGTTGAAAAAGGAGTTGAAAGTGTAGCAGAGAGTGGCATACTAGCAGGCTTTCCTTTAATAGATTATAAGGTAACAATTTTAGACGGACTTCATCACGACGTTGACTCAAGTGTATTAGCTTTTGAAATTGCATCTAGAATGTGTTTTAGAGAAGCTTGTACTAAAGCAACGTTAAAATTACTAGAACCGATGATGAAAGTAGAAGTGGTAACACCTGAAGATTTCATGGGTGATGTTATTGGTGATTTAAATAGTAGAAGAGGTCAAGTTGGATCTACGGAACCTAGAGGAAATGCTACAGCAATTGCTGCCGTAGTGCCTTTGGCTAATATGTTTGGTTATATAAATAACCTTAGATCATCAACACAAGGTAGAGCACAATATACAATGCAATTTAGCCATTACGATAAAGTTCCACAAAACGTTCAAGACGAGGTAACAAAAAAATTAGCTTAATTATGGATAAACAAAATATAAGAATACATTTGAAGGCCTATGACAATAAAATTTTAGACTTGTCTACTGAAGAAATTGTTAATACTGCAAAAAGAACAGGAGCTCAAGTAAAAGGCCCTATTCCATTACCTACAAGAATTGAAAGATATACAGTTTTAAGATCACCTCATATTGATAAAAAAAGCAGAGAACAATTTGAGTCGAGAACTCACAAGAGACTTATTGATATAATTGAACCAACACCTCAAACAGTAGAAGCCTTAATGAAGTTAGACTTGGCTTCAGGTGTAGATATAGAGATTAAGATATAATTATGACAATTGGATTAGTAGGAACAAAAATAGGTATGACGAGAGAGTTCATTAAAACTGGACAATCAGTTCCTGTAACAGTTATCAAAGTTGAAAAAGGAAGAGTCTTAGAAGTTTTATCTAAGGATAAAAGAGGCTACACAGCAGTGCAGGTTGGTTTTGGAAAAATTAAAAATTCAAAGCTAACAAAACAAATGAAGGGAGTTTACGCAAAAAAAAACACAGAAGCTAAAAAAATTATTAAAGAATTTAGATTAGATAAAATTGATACATATAAAGAGGGAAACGAATTTGGTTTAGAAATATTAAAAGATAAAAAATTTGTAGATGTAAGATCTAAAACAATTGGTAAAGGTTTCGCAGGTGTTATGAAAAGATGGAATTTTGGAGGATTAAGAGCATCACATGGTGTTTCGGTTTCTCACAGGTCTCATGGTTCTACAGGACAAAGACAAGATCCAGGGAAAGTTTTTAAAGGAAAAAAAATGGCTGGTCATATGGGAGATAAATACAGAACTATGTTAAATTTAGAAATTATAAAGTCAGATTTAGATAATAATTTAATTTATTTGAAAGGATCGATACCTGGTTCAAAAAACTCAACAATTTTCCTGAGAGAGTCAGTAAAAAATGTGAGAAGAAAAACTCTAATGGAAAAAATTGAAAGCAAAGCAAAAAAATTAGCTTCAGAAAAAGGAAAGAAGAAATAAATGAATTTAAAGTTGTTAAATATAGATGGATCGAAATCAGAAACAATCAAAGTATCTGACAAGTTGATTAATCTTAAGGTTAATCACAAATTAATAAAATATGTAATTGATTGGCAGCTTAATCATTTAAAACCGAGAACTGCTAAAACAAAACAAAGAAATGAAATTCGAGGATCTACAAAAAAAATTATAGCTCAAAAAGGAACAGGTGGAGCAAGACATGCTAGTAAAAAGGCTCCATTATTTGTTGGAGGTGGTGTTGCGCATGGCCCTAAAGGAGATTCTTATAAAGTAAAAAAAATCAATAAAAAAGTTCGTAAACTTGCTCTGGCTCAAACATTGTCTAAAAAATATATAGATAAAAATTTATTTTTTTTAGCGGATGTTAAAAAAGAATTAAAAAAAACTAAAGAATTTAATACTTTTTTGATTAAAAATGAAATTTCAAACGCCTTAATTATATCTGATAAAATTTCACATAAAAATATTAACAAATCAGCAAGAAATATAAAGAATATCAAAATAATAAGCGATGAGGGAGCTAATGTATACGACATGGTTAAATATAAAAATGTGATAATAACTTCTAGTTCTATTAAAAATATTGAATCAAAGGTGTTAAATGAAAAAAATTAATTTTATTGACTCTATTAGAAACCCGATAATAACCGAAAAAGCTACAATTCTTTCAGAATTTAATAAAACAGTTTTTAAAGTTCACCCAAAAGCTAATAAAAAAATAATTAAAAAAAATATTGAAAAAATTTTCAAAGTTAATGTCGTTAAGATAAATATAATCAATACGAAAACTAAAAAGAAAATTAAACAAGGAAAACCATCAATAAAAAGTGGTTATAAGAAAGCTATAATAACTTTAAAAAAAGGTCAAAGTATCGACCTAACTAGTGGTATATAAACTATGGGATTAAAAACTTTTAAACCTTATACAAAATCGAATAGAGGAACTGTCATAGTTGACAAAAGTTCTTTATGGAAAGGTTCACCATATAAACCTCTTACAAAAGGTCAATCAGTTACTGGTGGAAGGAATAACTACGGAAGAATTACATCAAGACATAGAGGTGGTGGGCAAAAACATAAATTTAGGATAATAGATTTTTTCAGAAAAAAGAAAAATATTTCTGGAACTGTTGAAAGAGTTGAATATGATCCAAATCGTACTGCTTATATAGCTTTGATAAAATATGAAGATAATGTAAGAAACTATATTATTTGTCCCCAAAATTTAAATACGGGTGATAAGATTGAGTCTGGAAAAAACGTTGAAATTAAAACTGGAAACTGTCTAGAACTTAAAGATATTCCTCCAGGCACATCTTTACATAATGTTGAATTATTACCCGGTAATGGTGGTAAATTAGCTAGATCAGCAGGCTCATCGGTAACTTTATCTGGTTATGATGGCGACTATGCAATTATTAAACTTGCATCAGGAGAAACTAGAAAAGTAAGAAGTGATTGTGTTGCTACTATCGGTGTTGTATCGAATCCTGATCAAAAAAATATTAAGATTGGAAAAGCTGGAAGAAATAGATGGAAAGGTAAAAGGCCACAAACTAGAGGTGTAGCGATGAACCCGGTAGACCATCCTCATGGCGGTGGAGAAGGTAAAACTTCCGGCGGAAGAAGTCCAGTGTCACCTTGGGGACAATCAGCTAAAGGATTAAAGACTAGAAGACCAAAGAGAAGCGATAAGTTAATTATAACTAGAAGGAAAAAAAGAAGGTAAATTATGGCTAGATCAATTTGGAAAGGACCATTCGTGCATCCGAGTTTATTAAAAAAAGTTGATAAACTTAAAGATTCTTCAAATAAAAAACCGATTAAGACTTGGTCCAGAAATTCAACAATAATTCCTGATTTTGTTGGTCATAGTTTTTTAATTCATAATGGAAAATCATTTATACCAATTACTATATCTGAAGAAATGGTTGGTCATAAACTCGGCGAATTTGCTCCTACTAGAACTTTTAGAGGACATACTCCTGCTGATAAAAAAGCTGCTGCAGCTCCAAAAGCCGAAGTGGGAGGAACAGATGCAAAAAAATAGTACTTTGATTAAAGCAGTGAATAAAAATGTAAGATCTAGCGCGAGAAAAATTGCTCTTGTTCTTGATTATATTAGAGGGAAAAAGGCTGATGTAGCATTAAGAGATTTGGAATTTGCGAGAAAAAGAATAGCTAAAGATGTTAGTAAAACCGTTAAATCAGCTATAGCAAACGCAGAAAACAATTTTCAATTTGATATTGATAATTTATTTGTCAAAGAAGCTTATGTTGGTAAATCACTTGTCATGAAAAGATTTAGACCTAGAGCCAAAGGAAGAGCAAGCGGTATAAAAAAACCATTTAGTAGAATTACAATTGTATTAGCAGAAAAAAAAAAAGAGGTGAAAAATGGGCCAAAAAATTAATCCAATAGGTCTTAGGTTAGGAATTAATAGAGGTTGGGACTCAACCTGGTTCGCTAAGAAAAAAGAATTTGGAAAATATTTAATAGAAGATTTTAATATTAGAAAATATATAAAAAAGAATATTGTTAATTCTGGAGTCTCTGAAATAATAATTGAGAGATCTTCTAAAAAATGTTCTGTCTCTATACACACATCAAGGCCTGGTTTTGTAATAGGAAAAAAAGGAGCGGATATAGAAAAAATTAAAAAAAATATAATGAAAATTACAGATAGTGATGTATCGGTAAATATTAAAGAGATTAAAAAACCAGAATTAAACGCAAGCCTAGCCGCAGAAAATATTGCTCAACAATTGGTAAAGAGAATTGCTTACAGGAGAGCAATGAAGAGATGTATGCAATCTGCCATGAGATTAAATGCAAAAGGTATAAAAGTTATGGTTAGCGGGAGATTAGCAGGTAATGAAATTGCTAGAACAGAGTGGTTGAGAGAAGGAAGTATTCCATCCCACACTTTAAGAGCAAATATTGATTATGGTTTTGCAGAAGCCCTAACAACGTATGGAATTATAGGCATTAAAGTTTGGATTTATAAAGGTGATTTATTTGAAAAAGATATTGAAAAAGAAAAAATAGAAAGAGTAAAAAATGTTACAGCCAGTAAGAACTAAATATAGAAAAGCTTTTAAAGGAAGAATTCACGGCAAAGCGACCAGAGCTGCAGTTTTAAACTATGGTCAGTACGGGTTGAAAGCAATGGAACCAGAAAGAATAATTGGTAAACAAATAGAAGCCGCTAGAGTAGCTTTAACTAGATATATGAAAAGAACTGGAAAAGTTTGGACTAGAATCTTTCCTAATATACCTGTTTCAAAAAAACCAACAGAAGTTAGAATGGGAAAAGGCAAAGGTTCACCTGAATATTATGCTTGTAGAGTTAAACCTGGAAGAATTATTTTTGAGGTTGACGGTGTTACAGAGGAAGTTGCAAAGGAGGCTTTATATAAAGCTTCCGCTAAATTACCAATAAAAACAAAATTTATAAGAAGATAAAAATGAATAAAAAAAAAGAAGATAAAAAATTGACCAAAGATCAGGCTACTAAAAAAATTCAGTCTCTTAAAAAAGATTTATTTAATATTCGGTTTAAAAAGATTAATGGTCAAATTGAAAATCCGGCTCAATACAATCTTATCAAAAAAAGTATAGCAAGACTTTATTCAAATATAAGGAATTCAAAATGAGTAAAAAAATATTAAAAGGAAAAGTAACAAGCGCTAAGAGTAACAAAACGATAGTTGTTGAAGTTACTAGAAAATTTAAGCATCCTTTTTATGAAAAAGTTATTTCAAGATCAAAAAAATATCATGCTCATGATGAAAAAAATAAATTTAAAGAAGGAGATTTTGTTCAAATAATTGAATGTAAACCAATTTCTAAAAAAAAAACTTGGGAAGTAATTGACAGATGATTCAAATACAAACAGAATTAATGGTTGCGGATAATACTGGCGCTAAAAGAGTTGAATGCATAAAGGTTCTTGGTGGCTCAAAGAGAAGATATGCAGGAGTAGGAGATTTAATTGTGATCAGTGTTAAAGATGCGATACCAAAGGGTAAAGTCAAAAAAGGAGCGGTTCACAAAGCAGTAGTAGTAAGGACTAAAAAAGAAATATTTAGAGATGATGGATCTAAAGTTCAATTTGATACAAACGCCGTTGTCCTTACAGATGAAAAAGGTGAACCTATTGGCACAAGAATTTTTGGTCCAGTAACCAGAGAACTTAGAATAAAAGGGCACACTAAAATAATTTCACTTGCACCGGAGGTAATATAGAAAATGTTATTAAAAAAAGGGACTACAGTCAAAGTTATAGCTGGAAAAGATAAAGGTAAAACTGGTGAAATTATTGAGATAAGGAGAAAATTTTCACAAGTAAAAATTAAAGCTATAAACTTAATAAAAAGACACACTAAGCCTACTAAAGAAAATAAAGGCGGTATAATCTCTAAAGAAAGTTTTATACATCAGTCAAATGTTAAAAATATAGATTTAAAAAAAACAGATAAGAATAAAGATAAAAAGAGTGCAAAAAAATGATAGCTAGATTAAAAGAAATATATGATAAAGAAATAATTACTAAACTTATGTCTAAACTATCATATAAAAATAGACATCAAGTTCCAAAAATTTCAAAAATTGTTTTAAATATGGGCTTGGGTGAAGATGCTAATGATAGCAAAAAAATTAAATCATGTATTGAAGATATGGGATTAATAACTGGACAAAAAGCTGTTATCACTAAGTTTAAAAAGTCTATTGCTAATTTCAAGACTAGAAAGGGCTCAAGCGCTGGTGTTAAAGTTACTCTAAGATCAAATAAAATGTATGAGTTTTTAGATAGATTAATAAATATTGCTTTACCTAGAATTAAAGACTTTAGAGGACTAAGCGATAAGGGTATTGATAATTCTGGAAACTTTAGTTTTGGAATAAAAGAACATATTATTTTTCCAGAAGTAAATTTTGATAAGGTGGATAAGATACGTGGCATGGATATAACTTTAGTATTAGATAGCAATTCTAAAGAAGCGACAAAGGAATTATTAAAAGAATTTAATTTTCCATTAACAAGTAACAAAAAAAACAATTAGGATAAATATGGCAAAAACTAGTGCGGTTCAAAGAAATTTAAAACGAATTAAGTTAAGTAAAAAATTTGCAAAAAAGCGTATGGAACTAAAAAAGATAATTAATAACAAAAAATTACCTTTGGCTGAAAGATTTAGCGCACAATTAAAACTAAACAAACTTCCTAAAAATTCTTCAAAGATAAGAATTAGGAATAGATGTGAAATAACTGGTAGACCACATGGTGTATACAGAAAATTAAAAATATCAAGAATTGCTTTAAGAGACATGGCTTCTTCTGGCAAAATTCCTGGTATGATAAAATCGAGTTGGTAAGGAGAAAATATGGCTTTAATGGATCCAATAGGTGATATGTTTACAAGAATAAGAAACGGTCAAATGAGGTCTTTGATCAGTATAGATGTTCCTGCATCTAACTTTAGGCAAAATATTTTAGATATTTTAAAAGCTGAAGGTTACATAAAAAATTATTATGTAGAAAAATTAGATAATAATAAAAAAAATTTGAAAGTAGATCTCAAATATTACGAAGGTACTCCTGTTATTAAAGAAATTAGAAGAATTTCAAAACCAGGTAGAAGAATTTATTCAAGAGCTACGAGCATACCCAAAGTTATGAATGGTCTAGGTCTTGCAATTTTATCAACCCCCAAAGGTGTTATGACCGATACAGACGCAAGAAAAAATAATATCGGCGGGGAAATTATTTGTAGAGTGTTTTAATGTCAAAAATTGGTAAAAAAAACATATTAATTCCTAAAGATTCGACTATAAAAGTTGATAAAAATATTATTACTGTTACAGGCCCAAAAGGTTCAAAATCAATGAGCATAAATGATAAGATTTTCTCTTCTTCATTAAATGAAAAAAATGAATTTCAAATCCTTCCCTTGAACAAAAAGATTGACAAGAAAACATCAATTATGTGGGGAACCTTTAGAAGTTTGGTAAGTAATGCAGTAACTGGTGTTACAACAGGACATGAAAAAATTCTTGAAATTACCGGTGTGGGTTTTAGAGCAAATTTAAAAGGTGAGATGCTAAATTTACAGTTAGGTTTTAGTCACGATATAAACTTTAAAATTCCAAAAGAAATTAAACTTAGCGTTGAAAAGCAAACTATTATAAAGATCAACGGTGTTGATAAAGAATTAGTCTCAAAAGTAGCTTCAGATATTAAATCTTTAAAGCCCGTAGAACCTTATAAAGCTAAAGGTATTAAGGAAAAAGGACAATTTGTTCTTAGAAAAGAAGGTAAAAAGAAATAAACTATGAAAAAATTAAGCAAAAATACTAAGAGACAATTAAGAACTAGAAAAAAACTTAAATCTGTAAATGTAGGTAGATACAGAATTTCAGTTTATAAATCTCTTAAAAATATATCGGCACAAATTATCGATGACAAAGTTAATAAAACTCTTGTCTCTGCTTCTTCTATAGAAAAAGACGTTAAAAAAGATAAAAAAAATAAAAATGCAACCTCAACTTTATTAGGTGAAATTTTAGCAAAAAGGGCGTTAGAGAAAAAAATTAACAAAGTATATTTCGATAGGGGAGGCAATAAATATCACGGTAGAATCAAAGCTTTTGCAGACTCGTTAAGGAAAAATGGATTGGAGTTTTAATGGCAGAAAAAAATAAAATTGAGAGCGAATTTAAAGAAAAATTGGTTGCTATTAATAGAATAACTAAAGTTGTTAAGGGCGGAAGAAGATTTGGTTTTGCTGCTTTAGTAGTTGTTGGTAATCAAAAAGGATCTATAGGTATTGGGCAAGGAAAATCAAAACAAGTACCAGATGCTATTAAAAAAGCTACTGATGTTGCAAAAAAAAATCAAATACAAATTCCTCTTAAAGAAGGAAGGACTTTACATCATGATATAAGAGGAAAAAATGGATCAGGTAAGATTTTTATGCGTTCAGCGCCAGCTGGTACAGGAATAATTGCCGGAGGTGCAGTTAGGGCAGTATGTGAAGTTCTAGGTATTCAAGATGTTGTAGCAAAATCTTTAGGGTCCTCAAATCCACATAATGTTTTAAAAGCTTGTATTAAAGGTCTTACATCACAAAGTTCCCCAAAAATCTTATCAGCAATAAGAGGAAAAAAAATCTCTGAAGTTGTATTAAAAAGAGAGACAAGATAATGAAATTAGATAGTTTAAAAAAAATAAATAAGAAAAAAATAAGACCTGGAAGAGGAATAGGATCGGGAAAAGGTAAAACTTCTGGCAGAGGACACAAAGGTCAAAAGTCTAGATCAGGCGTTGCTATTAAAAGTTTTGAGGGTGGTCAAATGCCATTATATAGAAGATTACCCAAAAGAGGTTTTAAATCTTTATTTGCCAATAATATTGCGATAATTAATCTTTCAAATTTACAAAAATATCATGAGCTTAAAAAAATTGACTTAAATTCTCCAATAAATCTTAAAATGCTAAAAGAAAAAAATATTATTAAAAAAAAGTTCATTAAATTAAAAATTCTTGGGTCTGGTGAAATAAAGAATAAAATTGATATATCAGCTAATTTTTTTTCTAAACAAGCAAAAGAAAAAATTGAAAAAATTGGCGGAAAACTTAACATACTCAAAAATTAAATTTTATGTCTAATGAAAACATAGGTAGAGCTGGTGTTTTTAGTCAAGCTAACGACCTTAAAAACAGAATTATCTTTACGATATTAATTCTCTCTGTATATAGGCTGGGTACTTATGTTCCTTTAGCAGGAATTGATCCAATCGCTTTAAAGGAAATAATGGCCAATAGTCAAAAAGGTTTATTAGGAATGTTTAACATGTTCTCTGGAGGAGCAGTTAATCGAATGGCTATATTTGCTTTAGGAATTATGCCTTATATTTCCGCTTCTATTATTGTTCAACTTTTAACTGGTGTATCAGACTATTTTAAAAATTTAAAAGAACAAGGGGAATTAGGGAGAAAAAAAATAACTCAAATTACGAGATATGGAACGGTACTAATTGCTTGTTTACAAGGTTATGGTGTCGCCGTTGGTATAGAAAATGCTGGATCTATTGTAACTGAACCAGGGATGAATTTTAGGATTACAACAACAATTTCTTTAGTAGCAGGGACAACTTTTTTAATGTGGTTAGGAGAACAAATTACTTTAAGAGGTGTTGGAAACGGAATTTCATTGATTATTTTTTCAGGAATAGTAGCTGAAATACCAAGAGCTTTAGCATCTACTTTTGAGCTAGGAAGAACCGGTGCTTTATCAGCATTGATGATTGTTTTAATTTTTGTCTTAGTAATTTTTACAGTTTTATTTATAGTTTTTTTTGAAAGAGCAATGAGAAAAATATTAATAAATTATCCTAAAAGACAAGTAGGAAATAAAATTTACGGAGGAGATTCATCTCACCTTCCGTTAAAGATTAATACAGCTGGTGTAATTCCAGCAATTTTTGCTTCGGCGCTTCTATTGTTACCTGTTACCTTATCAAACTTTGGAATGTCTGACTCAGAATTATTTCTAAATATATCTTCGATGTTTACTCAAGGACAACCACTCTATATGCTTTTATATGCTTCGGGAATTATATTCTTTTCATTTTTCTATACCTCAATAGTTTTTAATCCAAAAGAAACGTCTGAAAATTTAAGAAAACATGGTGGATATATTCCAGGAATTAGACCTGGAGATAGAACTGCTGAATATATAGATAAAATTTTAACTAGGTTGACAACAGTAGGTGCTTTATATTTAACTTTTGTATGTTTAATGCCTGAATTTTTAATATCTAAATATCCTATTCCTTTTTATTTAGGAGGAACTTCAATTTTAATTGTTGTAGTAGTTGCAATGGATACCGTAACACAAGTACAAACAAGATTAATGAGCTCTCAATATGAGTCATTAATTAGAAAGACTAAGTTCGGAAAATAATTAATTTTATGAATTTAATTATATTTGGACCTCCCGGTGCTGGCAAAGGTACGCAAGCTGATTATATTGTAAAAAAATACGACTTATATCAACTTTCTACTGGTGAAATTCTTAGAAATGAAATTAAAAATAAAACTAAATTAGGAATTGAAATTTCATCAATTATAAGTTCAGGCACTTTAGTTTCAGATGATATTGTAAAAAAACTAGTTGAAAATTTTATTTCTGAAAATAAATATAAAAATAGATTAATCTTTGATGGATATCCAAGGAATATAGTTCAAGCTAAAACTCTTAATGAACTACTTAAGAAATATGGACAGAAAATTGACTTAGTTTTTAAGTTATCAGTTTCATTAGAAACAATAAAAAAAAGGATTTCCGAAAGACTTACTCTTGAAAAAAGAACTGATGATAGTGAGGTCATAGCAATTAAAAGGTATAAAACTTATGAGAAATCTACAGAACCAGTGATCGATTATTATAAAAAATTGAATTTACTAAAGGTGATAGATGGAGAAAGGTCTATTGATCAAATAAATAAAGAAATATCAGATATTATAAGCCTAATAGAGGGTTGACTTTAGACTACAACGCCATATAAATACATTTTTTAAAACTTAATTAACTTAATTATGGCTCGAATTGCCGGAATAAATATTCCACAGAATAAAATTGTAAGTGTAGCTTTGACTTATATACATGGTATAGGGTTGCATTCCTCAAAAAAAATTTGCGAACATCTAAATATTTCTACAAAAACAAGAGTTAATCAATTATCTGAGGAACAGGTTTTAAAAATTAGAGAATATATCGACGGCAAACATAAAGTTGAAGGTGATCTTCGTAGAGAAATTTCTGTAAATATAAAACGATTAGTAGATTTAGCAACATATAGAGGTAGTAGACATAAAAAAAAATTACCTGTTAGAGGTCAAAGAACGCATTGTAATGCTAGAACAAGAAAAGGAAAGGCTATTGCAATTGCAGGAAAAAAATTAACACCACTAAAAAAATAAGATTAATTTATGAATAAAAAAAATGAAGATAAAAATAAAAAAGTAGAAGATAAGAAAGAAGTTGTTAAATTAAAAGATTCAAGTTTTAAAAAAAAAAAGAAGGTAAAAAAAAATATTACGTCTGGAATTGCCTTCGTTTATTCAACATTTAATAACACAATAATTTCAATTTCAGATGAAAGTGGGAATGTAGTTTCATGGTCTTCTGCTGGATCTAAAGGATTTAAGGGTTCAAGAAAATCAACTCCTTATGCAGCTCAAGTAGCTGCAGATGACGCTGGCTCTAAGGCTTATGAGCAGGGTTTGAGAACTTTAACAGTTCAGGTGAAAGGCCCGGGCTCTGGAAGAGAAACTGCACTAAGAGCTTTTCAAGCTAAAGGATTTAAAATAACTTCAATTAAAGACACAACACCAATGCCACATAATGGTGCAAGACCACCAAAAAAAAGGAGAGTATAAAGAATGCAAACATCAAACAATATAATTGATAAGAATTGGAAAGCTTTAATAAAGCCTAATAAATTAGAGATAACAAGCAACGATGATAAAAGTATTGCTAAAGTTGTTGCTGAACCTTTGGAAAAAGGATTCGGACAAACAATAGGCAACTCACTAAGAAGAATTCTTTTATCTTCGATACAAGGTGCTGCAGTAACAGCAATTCAAATTGATGGCGTTCTTCATGAATTTTCCTCAATCAAAGGTGTCAGAGAAGATGTAACGGATATAGTTTTAAACGTAAAAAATTTAGCTATCAAATCTACTGCCAATGGACCAAAAAAAATTATTTTAGATGTTAAAGGACCTAAAGAAGTTAAAGCGGAAGATATTACATTGGTACCTGAAATTGAGATATTAAATCCAAACTTAGTTATATGTAATTTAGATGAAAAAACCCATTTTCATATGGAGTTAATTGTTAATAATGGAAAAGGCTATGTTTCAGCAATTAAAAATAAATCTGAAGATAATCCTTTGGGTTTAATAGCGATAGACTCTTTATTTAGTCCTGTAAAAAAAGTTTCATTTACAATTGAAAATACCAGAGAAGGTAGCGCTCTAGATTATGATAAACTTTTAATGACTGTAGAAACAAATGGAACAGTTAATGCCGAAGATGCAATCGCTTATTCAGCAAGAATATTCCAGGATCAACTTTCAATGTTTGTAAATTTTGATGATCCAAAAGAAATTGTACAGGAACCAAAATCAACCGAACCAGAATTTAATAGAAATCTTTTAAAAAGAGTTGAAGAACTTGAACTTTCAGTGAGATCAATGAATTGTTTAAAAAATGACAATATAATTTACATAGGTGATTTGGTTCAAAAAACTGAACCTGAGATGCTTCGTACGCCGAATTTTGGCAGAAAATCTTTAAATGAAATTAAAGAAGTTCTTAATACAATGTCTTTATATTTGGGAATGGAGATACCTAATTGGCCCCCTGATAATATAGCTGAATTGTCAAAAAAACTTGAAGAAAATAATTATTAAATGAGACACAAAATAGGTTATAGAAAATTAAATAAAACTGGAGAGCATAGAAAAGCCCTATTTAAGAATATGCTAAATTCTTTAATTAAGTATGAGCAAATAATTACCACTTTGCCCAAGGCAAAAGAGCTAAAACCACAAATAGATAAGGTAATAACAATTGGAAAAAAAAAGATTTTAAGTAATAAAAAAAGGTTATTTTCAAAGTTACAAGACAAAAAATCAGTTACAAAAGTGTTTGAAATTCTGTCATCTAGATATAATAAAAGAAGCGGAGGTTACTCAAGAGTATTAAAGGCTGGTTTTAGGACCGGTGATGATGCTCCAATGGCAATAATTGAATTAGTTGATAGAGACAAAGAGGCAAAAAAAATTGATAAACCTAAAAAAGTAGAAACCAAAGATAAAGAAAAAAGCAATAAAGACCTAACTCCAAAAGAAACTTCAGTAAAAACTGCAAGTAAATAAATTAGATTTTACATGTCAGAAACGTACAAAGTTGAAAAAGAATATAATAATGCGCGTTTTGATAGATGGTTTAAACAAAAAGTATTAAATATACCACAATCTCTTCTAGAAAAATTAACAAGAAAAAGCAAAATTAAAATAAATAAAAAGAAAATTAAAACTTCATATAGAGTTAAAACTGATGATAATGTTGAATTATTTGACCTAAAGAATCTAAAAGAAGCTATCAGATCAAATAAAATAAAGTACAAGCCATCTAAAAAAGAAAAAAGTTTATATGAAGATTTTATAATTGAGGACAATGATAATTTTTTAGTTATTAATAAACCTCAGGGTATGCCAGTTCAATCTGGAACAAAATCATTTAAGAATATAATTGATATACTTAAAGATACAAAATATTTTATCGATACTAAACCTTTTATAGTTCATAGATTAGATAAAGAAACCTCAGGGATATTAATTATTGCTAAGAATAGGGAGTATGCGCAACTTTTTACTTCTCTTTTTAGAATAAGAAAAATTCATAAAACATACATTGCAGTAACTCAAGGTTCAATTTCCAATAAAATAAATAAATTAGAAGACGATTTAATTACGTACGATAAGAATAAAAAAACAATTCAAAAGGCCATTTCTAATATCAAAGTTTTAAAAAAAAATTCAGATTATTCGTTAGTAGAATTAAATCCTATCACTGGTAGAAAACATCAATTAAGAAAACAACTGTACAATATAGGAAATCCAATTGTTGGAGATGATAAATATTACATTAGGAAATATAATAAAATTAATTATAAAAATAATTTATTAATGTTACATGCAATCAAAATTAAATTTATGATTAATAATATTAAGTATAACTTTAAGGCCAAATATAATGAAAAATTTGAAGATTTTTTGAAAAAGAATTTTTAAATCTTATTTATATTTTTCATAAATATTTTTATTAAATCATCATTGATATTTTTTGGTACTTTTTTAATTTCATTGTAAATTGACGTTAATTTTTTATTATTGAGCCCACAAGGAAGAATTTTTTCATAGTTTTTTAAATTATTATTAATATTTATGGAACACCCATGATATACAATCCATTTACTTATTCTAAGCCCTATTGCAGATATTTTCTTATCACCAATCCATATTCCTATGTTTCGTTTATCTGGCTTACCTTTAATATTATATAGATTTAAAAAATTGATAATACTTTTCTCAATTATATTTAAAAAATTTCTAACATCTCTCTTCTTATTATTAAGATTTATTGCAAAATAAATTATCTTTTGTCCAGGGTTATGCAAGGTAATTTTTCCACCTCTGTTTGTTTTTATTAATTTGATTTTTTTATCTAAAATGTCTTTTTTGTTATACCTTATCCCTGCTGTATAAGTTGTTGGATGTTCTAACAGCCAGAATAAGTCGTTTTTTTCATTTTTTTTAATTAGATCAACCCTTTTTTCAAGAAATTTCATTGCGTATTTGTAGGAAACTGGTCTTTTACTAATTTTTATTTCTATGCTCATTTAAATTGAATTTTACCATTTTATACACTATTAGTCTCACAAAAAGTATTCAGAGGTTTTTATGAGTTTAGTAAAATCTATAGGCGGCAAGAAAGTAAATTTTGATTTTAATAAAGATTTTATAAGTATTTTCAGTGATAAAATAAAATCTGGAGACTTAAAGTTTATTAATCAAACGTTAAAAGATCTACATCCTTCAGATGTAGCTAATCTTATTGAAAATATTTCTCCTGATATAAGATCTAAACTAATTGAAATTGAGGAATTTAATATTGATCCTGAAATATTTATAGAGATAAACGAGTCAGTCCAAAGTGAAGTACTTCAACTTTTATCAACAGATTCTATTGTTAAAATTCTAAAAAGAACTGAATCTGACAATTCTATAGCTATTTTAGAAAATCTAGACTCTAAAAAAAAAAGTTCAGTATTAGATAAACTTCCACCAAAAGACCGATTTTTAATAGAAGAAGGATTGAGCTATCCTGAAGATTCAGCTGCTCGAATTATGCAAAGAGAATTTACTGCAGTTCCAAGCAATTGGTCTGTTGGCCAAACAATAGATTATTTGAGAGAAAGTAAAGAGTTACCTGAGGAATTTTTAGAAATTTTTGTAGTTGATAATGAATTCAAGCCTGTTGGAATAGTTCCGTCTTCAAGAGTCTTAAGAACACCAAGAGAGTCAAAGATGAACAACATAATGAGAGAAATGCCAGTTTTGATTTCAGTTAATATGGATAAAGAAGAAGTGGGTCATACTTTTGAAAATTATAACTTAATTTCTGCGGGAGTAGTTAATAAAGATAACAAGCTTGTAGGTATGATAACAGCTGACGATGTAGTTACTGTAGTTCAGGAAGAGGCAGAAGAAGATGTTTTAAGATTAGCAGGGGTTGGAGATGAGGAAATTACCGACAGTGTTTTTGTCAAAACTAAAAGAAGATTTAATTGGTTGCTATTAAATCTATTTACAGCATTATTAGCAACATGGGTTATTAGTAAATTTGGAGCAACGATTGAACAAATGGTTGCCTTAGCCTTTTTAATGCCAATAGTCGCTTCAATGGGAGGAAATGCTGGAATGCAAACTCTTGCGGTCACTATAAGAGCAATAGCTACAAAAGAAATTTCAGAAAGTAATTTTAGTAAGATTGTTGGAAAAGAATTTTTAATAGGGATATTAAATGGGATTATCTTTGCAGTTATTACAGCAATAATAGTTCAACTATGGTTTAAGGAATTTAACTTATCAATATTGATTGGTGTTTCAATGATATTAAATATGATAGTAGCAGGATTATTTGGAATTTTAGTGCCAGTATCTTTAAAAAAATTAAATATAGATCCGGCTTTAGCTTCTAGTGTTTTTGTAACAACAATCACTGATGTTATAGGTTTTTTATCTTTTTTAGGAATTGGATCATATTTTTTATTTAATTAAATATTATCTATTAGTCGTGTTTTTCCAACATAATATGCTATAAAAATATTATACTTATCTTTATAAAATTTAGGTGAAGATAGATTATTTGTATTTAATATTTCTATATAATCAATTTTTTTAACACCCAAATCTATAAAATCATTTATTATCTTTTTATTATTCACTTTAAAGGAACGATTTTTTTTAGTCTTTATTTTTAACTTCTTAATATAATGATAAACAGAAGATGCTATTTTTAACTCATTAGTTGACAAATTTTCATTTCTAGATGAACAAGTTACTCCATTTTTCTCTCTTATAGATTTACAAGCAATAACCTTAGTATTTATTTTGCGTTTATTAATATGTTTAGATATAAGGAAAAGTTGTTGAAAATCTTTTTTTCCTAAAAAAATAAACTTAGGTTTAATAATATCTAAAAATCTATTAACTACATTTATAACGCCTGGAAAATGTTTTTTTCTGTAATGACCACATAATTTTTTATTAAAAGCATGAAGAAAAATCTTTTTACTTGTTTTGAAGCCGAATATATCTCTATTATTTGGTAGATAAACATAATCAACTTTTAATCCTTTGAGAACTTTTAAATCTTTTTTTAAATTTCGTGGATATGTTTTAAAATCCTGATTAGAGTTAAATTGTTTTGGATTAACATAGATAGAGACAATACATTTACCGGTTTTTTTTAAAGCGGTTTTAATCAAATATTTGTGACCTTTATGAAAACCACCCATAGTTGGCACAAAAGACAAATTATTAATCTTTGAAATTTCTTTATAAAGTGAATATCTATTTTTAAATATTTTCATTTTTATGATGTAGTGATATTAATAAAATATAAGAATCATATGATAAAACAAGCAATTATTCCACTCGCTGGTTTAGGTACAAGAATGCTTCCATTAACTAGCGTTATTCCCAAAGAACTTATGCCGATAAATGGCAAACCTAATTTAGAATATATATTAGAAGAATGTTTAAGTGCCGGTGTTAAAGAATTCATATTTATTATTTCTAAAAAAAAAATGGGTATTAAGAAATATTTTTTTAATGATAAATTTTATAAAAAAGTTATAAAAAAAAATAAAGACCAAAGAATAATTGATGAATATAACAAGATTAAAAAATACCAAAAAAAAATTAGATTTGTTTATCAAAATAAACCCAAAGGCACCGGTGATGCTATTTTAAAATGTAAAAAACTTATTAAAAATAAATATTTTCTTTTATTGCTGCCAGATGATTTAATTATAAAAAAAAATTGTTCAAGTGAAATGATCAAATTGCACAAAAAAATTAAGGGTTCAGTTATTGCTACTAAAAAAGTTGAAAAAAAAAATATTTCAAGGTGGGGAATTTTATCTATTAAAAATAAAAAAAAAAATTATTTTCAGATTAAAGATGTAGTGGAAAAACCGAAGATTAAAAATGCACCTTCAAATTATGCAATTATTGGCAGGTACATCCTTCCAAGCGATATATTTAGTGAAATAAAAAAATTAAAACCTGGTCAAGGTGGGGAAATACATATTACTGATGCGATTAAAAATCTTATTCATAAAAATTATAAGTTTTATGGAAATATCTTTAAAGGAAAATATTTAGATTGTGGAACTTTAGATGGATATATAAACTCTGGAGCAGAAATTACCAAAGGAATAAAATGAAATTATGTATGATAGGTACCGGCTATGTTGGTTTAGTTAGTGGTACTTGCTTTGCTGATATAGGTAATCAAGTAATTTGTGTAGATAAAGATTTAAATAAAATTAAAAAATTAAACATGGGTATTTCTCCGATTTATGAGCCTGGTTTAAATGAATTAATAAAAAAAAATTTTTTAGCAAAACGATTATCTTTTACAACAGATATCAAAAAAGCTATTGAACTTTCTAATATAATTTTTATTTGTGTGGGCACGCCAACTCAGAAAGGATCTCTTAATGTAGATCTTTCATTTGTATACAAGTGTACAAAAGAAATTTTAAAATATACAAGAAATAAGAAAATTATCGTTACAAAATCTACCGTACCAATTGGAACTGGAGATCAGATTGATAAGTTAGTTAAAAAAAAGAGAAAACTATTTACCGTTATATCAAATCCAGAGTTTCTTAGAGAAGGAGAGGCTATACGTGACTTCAGGTATCCTGACAGAATTGTAATTGGCTCTAATGAAAAAAAAGTATTTAATGTAATGAAAAAACTTTATTCTCCTTTAATAAACAAAGGCGCAAAATTTTTTACAACATCGAGAAAAAGTGCAGAATTAATAAAGTATGCTTCAAATGCGTTTCTTGCAACAAAAATTACTTTTATAAATGAATTAGCTAATTTATGTGAGAAATCAGGAATAGAGGTAGAAGATATTTCTTTGGGAATTGGATCTGATAATAGAATAGGTAGTAGATTTTTACGAGCTGGACCAGCCTATGGAGGGTCCTGTTTTCCAAAAGATACAAAAGGATTAGTATCAGCTGCAGACAAATATAAAGTAAATTTATCAGTTGTTAAATCTGTAATTAAATCCAATAATGAAAGAGTTAATTTGTTAACTCAAAGAATACATAAAATTTTAGGAACTAATTTAAAAAATAAAAAAATTTCATTTTTAGGGGTGACGTTTAAGCCTAATACAGATGACATGAGAGACTCAACTAGCTTAAGAATGATTCCTTATCTATCAAAAAAAGGTGTAAAAATTAATTATTATGATCCATCAGGTAAAAAAGAAGAATTTAAAAATGTTAAAAATTGTTTTTTTAAACCTAATATTAAAAAAAATTGCTTCAATGTAGATTTAGTTATTTTATTAACTGAGTGGGATGAGTTTAAAACTATAGATTTTAAAAAGATTGTAAGAAACAATAAATTTAAAGTTTATGATCTAAGAAATCTTTATAGTGCAAAAGACATGAAGAAAAAGAAAATTAAATATTATTCAGTTGGTAGGCCAAATTTTAAATAATTTCAAATATAGCATCAACTTCAACTGCTACTCCCAGAGGCAAACTATTTGTGCTTACAGCAGCACGAGTATGTTCTCCTCTTTGATCCAATATTTTTACTATTATGTCTGAAGCACCATTAATAACTTTAGGCTGATCGATAAAATCATCTGTTGAATTTACATAACCAGTTATCTTTACACATGTTTTAATTCTATCTAAGTCACCTTCACAAGCTTTTCTAGCATGGGCAATTATACTTAAACCACAATTTTCCGCAGCTTTGTAACCTTGATCTAAATTTAACTCTCTTCCTACCTTACCCTTGATAAGTTTTGCATGATTATCTATAGATACTTGTCCTGATATAAATAGAAGTTTACCAACAATTTTAGTAGCAACATAGGCTCCTACAGGTGATTTAGGCTCTGGTAAAACTATTCCCAACTTCTTTAATTTATCACTTGAGCTCATTAATTACTTTTTGGTAAACCTTTCAAAATTTTTTCTTTACTATCTTTTAATTGGTTTTTTCCTTCCTGAAGTTTTATTTTCTGAAAACTTTTAGTGTCATCTATAAATTTTTTTGTTTTACATTTTATGTCAAATTTTTTACATTTAGAAATATCAGCATTTACAGATGCTATTGATAGAGACAGAAATATAAAAGTAAAAAATAAAAAAATTATTCTATTTTCTTTTTTTTTTGGTTTTGTCATATTCTTTTCTTTTTTCTATTAGTATTAATGCTTCATCCATTGTCAACTCATTTGGATCTTTTTCTTCTGGTATTGTTGCATTTAAAGATTTATATTTTATATAAGGACCATATTGGCCTTTCATTATTCTAACAGGTTTTTTATCCTCAGGGTGTTCTCCTAGATCCTTAATTATAGAAGATGAAATTCTACCAGGTTTAGCTTCAGCAATCATAGTGATTGCCCGATTTAAACCAATTGAAAAAATATCCTCTACATTTTCAAGCCTAGCAGATTTTTTTTCACATTTTAGATATGGGCCAAATCTACCCGAGTTTAAAGTTATATCTTCACCATTTTCGGGATGTTGTCCTAATACTTTTGGCAATGAACATAAAAACTTTGCTTTATTCAAATCTACACTTTCAACATCTATGCCTTTTGGAATTGAAACATTCTGAAAGTTTTCATTTTCTTTCTTTTTCTTTTTCTTCTTCTTCTTTTTGATTTCTTGATCAACGTTTTCTTTTTCATACTGCAAGTATGGACCAAATCTTCCATTTTTAAGATATATATCTTTTCCATTATCGTTTTGACCAATTAATTTTGGTTCTGCTAAATTATATTGAGCTGCCGCTTTGCTTTTAGACAAAGGTCTAGTAAATTTACAATCTGGGTAATTTGAACAACCAATAAAAGCACCACCTCGGAAGCTATTCTTTAGACTAAGTTGGCCATTTGAACATAATTTGCATTTTCTATCTATGGTGTTATTAGAATCTCTGTCAAAAATAAGCGTACCTAAACTTTCATTTAAAAGATCTAAAACTTCCCTAGTTCTCTTTTCTTTAACTTCGCCTATATTTTTATAGAAATCTTTCCAAAAGTTTTCTAAAACTTTAACCCATTCAATTTTACCACTAGTTATTTCATCTAGCTGGTTTTCTAGATCAGCAGTAAAATTATAGTCTACATATTTGGAAAATAACTTTTCTAAAAACGCAGAAATTAATTTACCTCTATCCGTAGGGTGGAATCTTTTATTTATTAGTTCTACGTAATTTCTCGTAGATAAAACTGAAATAATACTGGCGTATGTAGAAGGCCTGCCAATACCTAGTTCTTCCATCTTTTTAACCAAACTGGCCTCAGAGTATCTTGGTGGTGGGTCTGTGAAATGTTGTTCATCAATAAGTTTTAAAATATTTACATCTTCATTAATCTTAATTTCAGGTAATATATTTTTAGCATCTTCATCTGTTTCTTGAACTTGATATACTTTTAAAAAACCATCAAATTTAATAATAGAGCCACTCGCTCGAAAATTTATTTTTTTATCATCAGATGAGATAATTATTGTACTTCGATCAAATTCTGCAGGTGTCATTTGAGAAGAGAGAGCTCTTGACCAAATTAGCTCATAAAGCTTCAGTTGATCTGAGTTGACATATTTTTTTAAATCAGAGGGTTTTTTTAAAATATTTGTTGGTCTTATAGCCTCATGAGCCTCTTGTGCATTTTTTGCTTTTTTTCCACTATAATTATTAGAAAACTCAGGTAAATATTTCTCTCCAAAATCATCCTCAATAAATTTTCTAATATCATTAACTGCTTCTTTAGAAATATTTGTGCCATCGGTTCTCATATAAGTTATTAAGCCGGTTGTTTCACCGTCTATATCAACACCTTGATACAATCTTTGTGCAATCTGCATTGTTCTAGATGCACCAAAGCCAAATTTACTTGAAGCAGTTTGTTGCAATGTAGAAGTAGTGAAGGGGGCCAAAGGATTTCTTCTGAATGTTTTCGTGTTCACATCAGATACTTTAAAATTTGAATTATTTATTATCTTTATAGCGCTATCAATTTCACTTTTATTCTTAAAAGAGAATCTCTCAATCTTATTGGAATTATACAAACTTAATTTTGAGAAAATATTTTTATTATCTTTGTTTGTAAAATTGGAAGTTAGAGTCCAATATTCTTCTGGCTTAAATAATTCAATTTCTTTCTCTCTTTCAGTTATTAATTTAAGGGCTACAGATTGAACTCGACCTGCTGATTTAGATCCAGGTAATTTAGTCCATAAAATCGGAGATATATTAAAACCAACAAGATAGTCAAGGGCTCTTCTTGCAAGATATGCCTCAACCAAAGAAATTTCAATTTTCCTTGGATTTTCAATTGCTTTTAAAATAGTTTTTTTTGTTATTTCATTGAAAACAACTCTTTCTAAAGATTTATCTTTCAATAATTTTTTTGACTCCAGCACTTCTTTAACATGCCAGGCTATTGCTTCGCCTTCTCTATCAGGGTCGGTAGCTAATATAATTTTTTTCGAGTCTTTAGCTGCGTCAGTTATTTCTTTAAGATATTTTTTCGAAAAAGAGTCTATTTCCCACTGCATTTCAAAACTTTTTTCTGGATTTACAGATCCGTTTTTAGAGGGCAGATCTCTGATATGTCCATAGCTAGCTAAAACTAGATAATCTTTTCCAAGATATTTATTTATGGTCTTTGCTTTTGCAGGACTTTCAACAATTACTAAATTCATTATATGTTATTTTCAAATATAAGAGTGTTTGTCAAATTATTGATACAAAATTGTATAAAAACATATATATTAGAACTTTATTTTGTTTTCCGTTCTATTCTTTAGCCTGATCACATTTTCTTTATGTGTATATAAAATTATTACAAAAAATATAAATAACAAAAGACTAATATTAATATCAAAAATAATTAAAGAATATATAAAAACTATAAGCGTTGATAAGATGGAAGATAATGAAGAATATTTAAAAAAAATTAAAACAATTAACCAGGAGACTGAAAAAATTATTCCAAAATTGAAAGATAAAGCAGTGATAATCCCTAAATAAGTCGCAACACCTTTTCCACCTTTAAATCTTAACCATATTGGAAAAATATGTCCAATAAAGCTTGAAAGAGCAGAAAGGTAAATTAAATCATTAAAATAAATTATTGTTAGATATACAGATATATAACCTTTAGAAATATCAAAAAACAAAGTTAAGGCAGCTAATTTCTTTTCACCTGTCCTAAGAACATTTGTTGCACCAATATTTCCTGAACCTATATTTCTTACATCTTCCTTTAAAAAAAATTTAGTAAGAATCAATCCAAATGGTATTGAACCAAGTATGTAGGAATATAAAACAACAATTATTAGATCTAGATTCACTTTTGACTAAATACTAACTCACCATTTAAGAAAGTCATCAAAATTCTTCCTTGTAATTTTCTTCCTTCAATTGCCGTATTCTTAGATTTTGACATTAATGGATCTGCTTTAACCACCCATGGTTCATTTAAATCAAAAATGCATATATCAGCATCAGATCCTTGAACTAATGTTCCTTTGTTAATGTTCAAAATTTTTGAAGGATTAATAGTTAATGTTTCAATTATTTTATTCAAACTTAAGGATTCGTTATGATACATTTCAAGAGCTAATGGAAGAAGTGTTTCAATGCCTATAGCACCAACCGCGGCTTGGGCGAAAGGCAATCTTTTACTTTCTTCATCTTCAGGCCTATGATCAGAAACTATCACATCAATTAATCCGCTCTTAACACCTTCAACCAGTGCTTTTCTATCATCTTCAAGTCTTAAAGGGGGTGAAATTTTTAAAAAAGTTTTAAAATCTCCGATATCATTTTCATTTAAAGATAGATTATTAATAGAAACTCCAACTGAAAAAGCTTTCTTATTATCTTTATTTTTTTTAATTACCTCAAGAGAATGTCTAGATGATATTTGATTTATATGATATCTACATGGATATTCACTTAGCAGAGTAAGATCTCTTTCTATAATTATTTTTTCAGCCACAGAGGATATTCCTTCTAATCCTAATCTGTTTGAAATTTCCCCTTCATTTATACAACCATTTTTCGATAGTTCATAATCTTCAGCGTGTTGCATGATTAAAACTCCTAGATCAGAAGCATAATTCATAATTCTAGCCATAGTTTCTGTGTTTTGAACAGTTTTTTTAACATCGGTAAAACCGATAATACCTCTAGCAGATAAAAGACCAAATTCAGTCATTAGCTTTCCTTGCATTTGTTTTGTAAGGGATGCACAAGGAAATAAATTCACCGAAGCTTTATCTCTGCCTCTTCTTATTATAAAGTCTACCATTGATACATTGTCAATTATTGGGTTTGTATCTGGCATTGTTACTATAGAAGTCACACCTCCAGATAATGCAGCTTGACTTAATGTTCTGAAATTTTCTTTATATTCAAAGCCTGGTTCACCAACAAAAGCTTTCATGTCAACTATTCCTGGTATTAGAATTTTATTATTGATATCTATAATTTCTGCTGAAGAGGAGGCATCATTTTTTTTAATATTTTTACCTATTTTTTTAACTTTTCCGTTTTCATCAATTATTAGGGAACCTTTTTCATCTATATTTTGAGATGGATCTATTATTCTAGCGTTTATTAAAATTTTTTCTTTCATTTATTTACAATATATTTTTAAACATGCCATTCTTATCGCTACCCCTAATTCAACTTGTTCTTTAATTAAGCTTACATTAATATCATCAGCTAGTTTTGTATCTATTTCTACTCCTCTATTCATAGGTCCAGGATGCATAATCAAAGCATCCTTACTAGCATATTTTAATTTTTCAGGTGTTAAACCGAAATATTCATAATATTCTCTTTTGGAAGGAAGAAAAGATCCCTGCATTCTTTCGTTTTGAAGTCTTAACATCATAACGATGTCACATGATTCTAAACCTTTTCTCATATTAGTAAAAGATTTTACACCAAGTCTATCTATAGATTTTGGCATTAAAGTTTTTGGTGCGATAACATTTACTTCTGCACCTAGCATATTCATTAAGTAAATATTAGATCTAGCAACCCTTGAATGAAGAATGTCTCCACATATTGCAATTTTCAAACCTTCAATCTTTCCTTTTCTATTTATTATAGTTAAAGCGTCTAATAATGCCTGAGTAGGATGTTCTCTTCTACCATCTCCAGCATTTATAACTGCACAATTTACTTTTTGAGATAAAAGATTTGGAGCACCAGAGTCTTGGTGCCTTATTACTATTAGATCTGGGTGCATAGCATTTAATGTCATAGCTGTGTCAATTAAAGTTTCTCCTTTTTTAAGAGCGGAGTTTGACATATTCATTGACATAACATCTGCACCTAATCTTTTTCCAGCTAAATCAAAAGAGCTTTGAGTTCTAGTTGAAGGTTCAAAAAATAAATTTATTTGTGTTTTTCCTCTAAGAACATCTAATTTTTTTGATTTGCTTCTATTTAACTTTATAAATGCTTTAGCTTCGTTTAGAATTTTTTTAGCATCTAAAATTGATAGATTTTGAATACCTAAAAGGTGTTTTTGAGAATTTTTAACAGCTGAAGTATTTTTTATTACTGCCATTAAAATCAACTCTATAGGCCTTTTGCTGCTTTATATCAAGTATTTTCTTTAGTTAAGTAATCAAGTGCTCCTTGTAGTATAAATTGAGCTGAGTTTTCATCTAATTTACTAACTTTTTTACTTGAATTAATGTCCAAATTTCTCGATAAATTGAAGGCACCCTGGCTTGAATATCTCTCATCCCACATAGTGACATTTTCTGTAATATCTTTTGATAAATTTATTGCTAAATCTTTCGCTGATTGAGATGATTTACTTTTTGATCCATCTAAGTTAATTGGATTTCCTACTATTATTCCCTTGATATCATTTTCTTCCATTATTTGTTTAAGCTCTTTTAAAAAAATTGAATATTCGTTTTTTATAATGGTAGAATAGGGAGTTGCTATAATTTTATTTTCATCTGATATAGCTATTCCAATCCGTTTTTTTCCGGGGTCGATTCCCATTAATCTTGATTTTTTATCTAGTTTTTTCTTAAAATCTTCAATATCCAGCATGTTTATGTTATATTTTATGATATTAATTTCCTGTAAAATTAACATAATTCACAAATGTCTATAGATAAAGATAAAATTAAACATGTTAGCAAATTAGCTAGAATCTCAGTCAATGATAAGAAAATTGACGGTTTAACGAAAGACCTTACTTCAATATTCAAATTTATAGAACAGCTTAACGAACTAAACACCGATAAAGTTGAACCTTTATCATCAATTTTAAATGAGCCATTAAGAACCAGAGAAGACAAAATTACAGATGGAAAAATGAGAGAAAAAATTTTAGAGAACTCTCCTCAAAAAAATGAAGAATTTTTTATTGTACCGAAGGTTATAGAATAATGTCAGATATTACAAAAAAAAGTTTAACCGAGATTGTTAATTTAATTAAAAAAAAAGAAGTAAAATCTGAAGAAGTCACTTTATCATTTATTAAAAATATTGATAAAGATAAAAAATTAAATTCATTTATTACAAAGTGTTCAGATCAAGCTTTGATTAGAGCTAAAACCTTCGATAAAAAACCAAATTTAGAAAAACTAATTCCAGGTATTCCTATAGCGGTGAAAGATCTATTTTGTACTCAAGGTGTCAAAACAACTGCTGGGAGTAAAATGCTTGAAAACTTTACTCCAAATTACGAGTCAACAATCACAGAAAATTTATGGAATGAAGGAGCATTTCTTCTAGGAAAATTAAATTGCGATGAATACGCAATGGGATCATCAAACGAAACAAGTTATTATGGAAATGTAATAAATCCTGTTGCGGAAAATACTGTTCCCGGAGGATCTTCAGGAGGATCAGCAAGTGCTTTGGCTGCAGATTTAACTCCAACAACTATAGGGACAGATACAGGTGGATCTATTAGACAACCTGCATCTTTTACTGGAACTGTAGGATTAAAACCAACTTATGGATTATGTTCTAGATGGGGTATAGTTGCTTTTGCCTCATCTTTAGATCAAGCAGGACCTATGACTAAGACAGTACAGGATAGTGCATTAATGTTAGAGGCAATGGCTAGCTTTGACGTAAAAGATTCTACATCTATAAATAAAAAAAAGGAGAACTACTCAAAAAAATTAACTGATAATATAAAAGGTTTAAAAATTGGAATTCCAAAAGAATATAGAGTAGAGGGTATGCCTAGAGAAATAGATCAACTTTGGGAGAATGGAAAAAAAATATTAAAGGAATCTGGCGCTGAGATTGTAGATATTTCACTTCCTAACACTAAATATGCATTACCAGCTTACTATATAGTTGCACCAGCAGAAGCCTCATCAAATTTAGCCAGATATGACGGAGTAAAATATGGTTTTAGATCTTCTAATGGAAATAATTTAATTGAAATGTATGAAAATACTAGATCTGAAGGTTTTGGTGATGAAGTTAAGCGAAGAATTTTAATTGGAACATATGTTTTATCTTCTGGTTATTATGATGCTTACTATATTAAGGCACAAAAAGTTAGGCAATTAATTAAAAATGATTTTGATAAATCTTTTAAAAACGTAGATGCGATACTTACACCATCTACTCCAAGTTCTGCTTTTAAAATAGGTGAAAAAAAAAATGATCCTATATCAATGTACCTAAATGATATATTTACAGTACCAGTAAATCTAGCTGGTTTACCTGCAATCTCTATTCCAGCTGGAAAAGATAACAATAATTATCCTTTGGGTCTTCAATTTATAGGTAAAGCTTTAGATGAACAAAAACTTTTAAACATTGCTTATGCTGTTGAAAATAAAATAAACTTTAAACAAAATTTAAATAAATGGTGGGAAAGGTAATGAATAAAGCTGAGGGAAAATATATAATTAATGGTGAAAAAGGAAAATGGGAAGTAGTTATAGGACTAGAGGTTCATGCTCAAGTAACATCCAATTCTAAACTTTTTTCAGGTTCTGCAACTAAATTTGGAGCAGATCCCAATACCCAAGTAAGTCTAGTAGACTCTGCTTTTCCAGGTATGTTGCCTGTTATTAATGAATATTGCGTTCAACAGGCAATTAAAACCGGCTTGGGTTTAAACGCTAAAATCAATTCCTACTCAGTTTTCGATAGAAAAAATTATTTTTATGCTGATTTACCTCAAGGATATCAAATTTCTCAATATAAAAATCCTATAGTCGGTGAAGGAAAAATTACATTAGATTTACAAGAAGGAACTAAGACAATTGGAATTGAAAGACTTCATTTAGAGCAAGATGCAGGCAAAAGTATTCACGATTTAAATCCAAGTAATACTTATGTAGATTTAAATAGGTCAGGCGTAGCACTAATGGAAATAGTAAGTAAACCTGATTTAAGATCTCCAGAAGAAGTAAATGTTTATATAAAAAAACTTAGGTCTATTATGAGATATTTAGGCACTTGTGATGGTAATATGCAAGAAGGTTCTTTACGTGCCGATGTAAATATATCTGTTAGAAAAGAAGGAGAAAAAAAATTAGGCACCAGGTGTGAAATTAAAAATGTAAATTCTATTAAATTTATGCAAATGGCAATAGTTTATGAAGCGCAAAGACAAGTTAAATTATTAGAATCAGGAAAAAAAATCGATCAAGAAACTAGATTATTTGATACAAAAAAAAATGAGACTAGATCAATGAGATCAAAAGAAGATGCACACGATTATAGATATTTTCCTGATCCAGATTTACTACCATTGAACATTGATAAAAACTTAATAGAAAAAATTAAAAGTAATTTACCGGAATTACCAGATCAGAAAAAAGAACGTTTTATAAAAGACTATTTATTAAGTAACTATGAAGCAAATATTATAGTTTCAGAGAAAGAAATATCTGATTACTTTGAGGAAGTAGTCAAAACATCAGACGTAAAATTAGCAAAAAATTGGATTATGGGAGATCTTTTTGCTTCATTAAATGACAAAAATATTTCTATTACTCAATCAAAAGTAACAGCAAAAAAAATGGCTCAACTAATTGACTCAATAGCTTCAGGAGTGATTTCTGGAAGAACTGCTAAAGAGGTATTCGAAATAGTAAAAGAAACAGGTGAAGAACCAAAAAAAATTATAGAGACTCAAGGCTTGCAACAAAAAAGCGATCCTAAAGAATTAGAAAAAATTATAGATAAAATTCTTGAAGATAATAAAGATAAAGTAGAGCAATACAAATCTGGCAAAAACAAGCTATTCGGTTTTTTTGTTGGTCAGGTTATGAAGCTTTCGAGCGGTAAAGCTAACCCACAATTGGTTAATGAAATACTCAAGAAAAAATTGAAATAAAATAAGAATGGGCAAAGATCTTGAAATAAATGAGGAAATAGAAAAATATATTCAAGAATTGAGCAAAACTCTTCATCCTGTCCAATCTGAGATAATTTCTTATAATAAAACTTTAGGAGATATTATGAGAATGCAAATATCCGTTTCCCAATGTGTTTTATTAGAATTTATTACTAAAGTTTCTAAGGCAAAAAAAATTTTAGAAATAGGAACTTTTACAGGACTAAGCACTTTGTCAATGTCTTTGGGTATGTCCGAAGAAGGATTAATAATTACAGTAGATAAAAATAAAGAAACAAATATAAAAGCAAAAAATTTTTTTAAAAAAGCTAAACAGAACAAGAAAATACAAACAATTGTAAAACCTGCCTTAGAAACTTTAGAAGAACTAAAAAGTAAAAATTCAATATTTGATATTGCTTTTATAGACGCGGATAAAGATAACTATAAAAATTATTATGAAAATATTGTATCGATGGTTAGGGTTGGTGGTTTAATTATAGTAGATAATGTTTTGTGGCACGGTGAGGTTGCAGATAGTAATAATAACAAAAAATTTACAAAAATTATTAGAGAATTTAATAATTATGTTAAAAATGATAATAGAACAGAACAAATAATAATCCCGCTTGGAGATGGCTTAATGATCTGTAGAAAGTTATAATGTTTACTATTTTAGGTTTTTATAAATTTAAAAATTTAAAATCATTGAATAAAGTTAAACATGTACTTCACAAATTATTTTTTGAAAAAAATATTAGAGGTACTTTGATTATTTCTAGAGAAGGACTTAACGGAACAATTTCAGGCAAATCTAAAGATATTTCTTTTATCAATGAAAAGATTAAAAGTTTATTTAATTTTACAAATTTCGATAGCGTCAATCTTTCAAAAAGTAAATTTCAACCATTTCACAGGTATAAAATTAAAATTAAAAAAGAAGTTGTTCCAATGGGTCTAAATATTTCCTCTAAAAAAATAAAAGGCAACTATATAGAACCAACTAAATGGAACAATATTATCAAAAATAAAGATACGTTTGTCTTAGACGCAAGAAAACCATTTGAATATGATGTTGGCACTTTTAAAAAAGCTGTTAATCCTAAAATTAATCATTTTAGAAATTTTCCTAAATATTTAAATAAATTAAATAAGAACAAAACAGTGGCCATGTTTTGTACTGGAGGAATTCGATGTGAAAAAGTCTCTGTTTATTTAAATAAAAAAGGGTTTAAGAATATTTTTCAATTAAAAGGTGGAATTTTAAATTATTTAAAACAAATCAAGAAAAAAAATAGTATGTGGAAGGGTGAATGCTTTGTTTTTGATAATAGAGTTTCGGTTAAACATGGACTAACACTAGGATCATATTTTATTTGCAGTGGATGTAGAACTCCAATTTCTTCAAAAGATAAAAAATCTAAAAAATATGAAGAGGGTGTTTCATGTCATAGATGTTATGACACACTCACTATTACACAGAAATCAAGATTTAGAACTAGACAAAAGCAGATTACCCTTGCTAAAAAAGTTGGAAAAAAGCATATATTCAAAAAGGAATTTTAAAAATAATGAATCTTACAAAAGACTCAATTTGGATATTATTAAGAAAAGTCACGATACCAGCTAGCACTGGATCTTTATTTATGACTTTTTATAACCTAGTCGATACATATTTTGCTGGAAAAATATCACCCGAAGCTCTTGCAGCCGTTGCTAAATCTTGGCCGATAACATTTATTGCATTGGCCATATCAATTGGTATTCAAGCAGGAACTCAAGCACTTATCAGTAACTCAATAGGGGCTAAAGAAAATAAAGAAGCATCTTTATATGTTGCACAATCTATAACCTTTGCAATTATTACTTCAATTTTTGTAACTCTATTTGGTCTTAACTTTTCGGAATTTTTACTCAAAATTATGGGTTCAACTAATGAAAGTGTAATTTTAACCAGAGAATATCTAGATATCATTTTTTTTGGCTCAATAATTATTTTAGTGCAACTCTCTTTAAACGGAACTTTAGCCGCTCAAGGTGATACTAAAAGTTATAGAAATATTTTAATTATTTCATTTTTTTTAAATATAATCTTAAATCCACTTTTTATATTTGGTTATGGAGTTATCCCTGGTTTTGGCATAGCAGGTTTAGCTATATCAACTTTAATTGCTCAAGCAGTAGGAGTCTTTTATTTAATATATAAAGTCTATTGTTGTAAATTAAAAAAATTTCTATATTTTGAATGCTTCGTTCCTAAAATTAATTTTCTATTTAATATTCTTAAACAGTCAGTCCCTATAATGTTTACAATGCTCATGATAATGTTTGGTATTTTTAATATTTTCTATTTCGTAGGTCAATTTGGTGAACTTGCTACAGCTGGATATGGTACTGCTGTGCGTATAGAGCAAGTTTTGTTATTACCTGTAATAGGTTTAAATACAGCGGTTTTATCAATAGCAGGGCAAAATTATGGTGCTAAACATTTTAATAGAATTAAAGAAGTTTATGGTAAAGCTTTAACATTCGGATCAGGATTTATGGTGATTGCGGGAATAATTATTTATTTTTCCTCAAGTTTTGTAATATCGTTATTCACCAATGACTTGGAAGTAATTAAAAGTGGAGCTCTTTATTTACAAGTAGCAGCCTTAATAGGTCCGATCTATCCTGTCTTTTTTATTACATCAGCATTGTTCCAAGCTGTAAAATTACCCATCTTAAGTCTTTATATGACTATTATACGATTAACTTTAATACCATTTTTATCTCTTTGGTATGTAATCAATATTAAAGAAGGTGAATATCAAGATATTTTTTACACTATAATGGCAACTAACTGGCTTATGGGTATAGCTGTATTATCTTTCATCCCATTTTTTTTAAGAAAAAAATTAAAAATGAGCTTTAAACAATTATTTGTATTTTAGTTTATTCTCTAGTTTTCTTACAAAGTAAGAAACAAATAAAATTAGAATTAAGTACTCTAAAATTAAAAAGGTGTAAATTTCTAGTGGTCTGTAAGTGGTTGTAACAAGTTCATTAGCTTTTCTTGTTAAGTCAGCTATACCAATTATCGATACTAGAGACGACATTTTTAAAACATAAACAAATTGATTACCCAAAGCAGGTAGAACTACTTTTATCGCTTGTGGCAAAATCACAAATCTCATTTTTTTCCAGAAATCCATTCCAAGCGACATGGACACCTCATGTTGACCTTTGTTAATTGAGTTAATTCCTGCTCTAAAAATCTCAGCTTGAAATGCACTCTCACTAATTGTTAAAGCTATAATTCCAGATACAAAAGGAGAGAAGCTGACTCCTAGCATTATAGGTAGTCCATAATAAATCCAAAGTATTAAAACTAATAATGGAATAGCTCTTACGATTTCGACATATGCAATATTAAAATAACTTAAGAACTTATTATTTGAAAGTGACGGTAAGGCCACAATTAAACCTATAATCATTGCAAGAATTATTGATACAACAGAAATATAAATTGTAGTAGTTATTCCACTTATTAAAAATTTAATATTAGTTAATCCTTCAACGTTATCAGGATTTAAGATGTACCATCCCCACTCATAATTTGATGAACATCCCTGTAAAAATAAAAAGAAAATAATGTATTTAATAAACTTCACAAGATAACTATATTTGTTATTGTAAGTTTTTTAAACTTAAATTATAAGCTTTTGAGATTATATTTAGCTAGCAAAGTCTTAAAAAACCCCGACGCTTTTTTATTTTTAATCCAATTACTAACATAATCGTTCCAAACTTTGTCTTTTTTAGGAACCATCATGGCTAAAAAAGCTGGATTTTTTTCTCCATCCGGAACTATTGCTAATTGAGGATATTTGACAACTAATTTATTTGCTTCTGTTGAACTTGTTATATTTCCATCAGCTCTTCCCGCTAGTACTTCTTGAAAATCTCTTGCTGGAGCTTCGATTGATTTTAATTTTGATTTTGGAAAAAATTCTTTAGCCTTTTCTTCCTGAGAAGTGCCCAAAGTAGTGGCAATTGTTACATTTTTATTATTTAAAGAATTCCATGTTGAAAATTTTTTCAAATTTTTTTTTAACACCAATGGTACTGTTCCGTATTTGTAGTAAGTAGTTGTAAAGCCGGCTACTTCTGCTCTTTTAGGAGTTTTAGTTACACTTGTAGAAATATCATATCTATTAGCTGTAATTCCTGATACAATTGTTTTCCAGTCGGTCGGAACGAATTTCACTTTAACACCCATATCTTTTGCCAGTTCATTCATTACATCTATATCAAATCCTTTGTATTTATTTGTAGCCGGATCTTTCATAGACATTGGATCCCAATCCCCTGTAGTACCAACTCTTAATTCTCCATTTTTTTGTATCGTTTGAAGCCGAGACTCTGCTTGAAGATTTGTGGTCAGAAGAATAAAGCTAATTATAGATAGTATTTTTTTCATATATTATTTTTATTATGAATTTTTACTTTTTTCCAAACGCATATTGACCCAATTAATAAGGTTGACTTATACATAAAAATTATCGTATAAAGAACAAAACAAGAACATTATGAAGTTAACAATTCCATTTTATTTACACAAAGTAGGAGCGGGGTTTCCATCGCCAGCCACAGATTATATAGAAGACGACGTTGATTTAAATAGCCATCTTATAAGCAATCCACCAGCCACTTTTATAATAAGGGTACAGGGAAAATCTATGGTTAATGTAGGAATTCATGATGGTGATTTATTAATAGTAGATAAGAGTATTAATCCAAAAAAAGTTTCAACGGTAATAGCAAATGTAAATGATGAACTTGTAGTAAAAACTTTGATTAAAGACAAGGGAGTTAGCTACCTCACATCAGGCTCAAAGAATATAACAGATAAAATTAATCTTATAGAAAATCCAGAAATAGTAATCTGGGGAGTGGTAACCTATGTCATACACAAACAACAATAAAAAAAATAAAATTGCGTTGATTGACTGTAATTCATTTTATGTTTCTTGCGAAAGATTGTTTAAACCTAAAATAAATAACAAGCCTGTTGTTGTACTTTCTAATAATGATGGATGTGTAATTTCAAGGTCTACAGAAGCAAAAATAATAGGAATTAAAATGGGAGAGCCATATTTTAAGGTTAAAGAACTTGTAAAAAAAAATAATGTTAAAATTTTTTCTTCAAATTATGCTTTATATGGAGATATTTCTAGAAGAGTTATGAAAACATTAAGATCTTTTTCAGATAAAATAGAAATTTATTCAATAGATGAAGCGTTTATTGATTTGTCACATATAGAGGAAAAAGAAGTAGAGAGTTACGGAAAAGAAATAAGGGAAAGAGTTTTAAAATGGACAGGAATACCAACAAGTGTTGGCATTTCAAATACAAAAACTTTAAGTAAGGTTGCTAATAATATAGCTAAGAAAAAAAGAGCTGGGGTTATATATATAAAAGATAATATTGATGAATATTTAAAAAATTTTCATGTTTCAGATATTTGGGGTGTTGGAAAACAATTGTCAAAACTATATATAAAGAATGGAATCGATACAGCGTATAAACTTAAAAATATTTCTAATACTTGGGTTAAAAAAAGTACAAACGTCTTAGGCGCAAAGACAGTAATGGAACTTAGAGGAATTTCTTGTATTAATTTAGAAACACAAGAAACAAAAAGAAAGAGTTGCTGTGTTTCTAGATCATTTGGTAAAAAAATTGAAAGTTTAGAAAAGTTACAAGAGTCTATTACAACACATTGCTTGAATGCTGCAGAAAAAGTTAGGAATGATAATCAAATAACAAAATCTGTAACAGTATTTATTAGAACAAGCCCTTTTGACAAATATAGAAAGTATTATTCAAACTCCATAACTATTGATCTACCGGTTGCCACAAGTAACAGCATAGAGTTAGTCAAAACAGCAATTGATGGATTAAAAAAAATATATAGATATGGTTTTTTTTATCAAAAAGCTGGAATTATTTTGTCTAGATTAAAAGATTCAAGTGATAATGACCTAAATCTATTAGCACCAATTATGGAAAATAAATCTCAAATACTTATGAAAGCAATGGATTTTACAAATGCCAAATACGGAAGAAATGCAATTAGTATCGCACAAGCAGGGGTTAATAATAGCTGGAAAATGAGAAGAGAACATTCTTCAAAAATTGACACTGCATCATTTGACTCCTTACCAAAGATTAGTGTATAAAAAAGTTAAACGGGGTGTCTAAAAGACTGAGAATATACCCGAAGAACCTGACCGGTAATTCAGTAAGGGAAATATGGAAAAAACATATACATCAATACAAACATCATTAACAGTCACAGTAATAATTGGCCTATTTTTCATAGGATTGGGGTATTTAAATTCTAAAAAAATTTCTGATAACAAAAATTATATAGTCGGAGACAGAAATGAAAATATATTTTCACTGACTGCAAGCTTAACGGCTTCAGCACTCGGAGCCTGGATTTTATTTGGACCAGCTTCTGCAGCAACATGGGGTGGAATAGGAGCAGTTATAGGTTATGCTTTAGGCACAGCTGCTCCAATGTTATTTTTATATAATTTTGGTCCAAAAATAAGAAAAGAGTTTAAAAAAGGTTTAACATTAACAGAATTTATTAAAAAAAGATTTGGTATTAGCATACTTAAAGTAAGTTTGTTTTTAACACTGTTCTATTTAACAATATTTTTAATTGCTGAGGTTACAGCAATAGCTTCTCTGCTAAAGTTTATATCAAAAGTTCCACTTTGGATAACTTCTGGAATAACTCTAGTTATTTGCCTCCTATATATATTAAGAGGAGGATTTAAACTTTCTATTATTACCGATAAATTTCAATTTAGTTTTATAATGTTGATTATTTTAGCATCTATATTAATAATTTTAGGAAATTTAGAATTCTCAAGCTATGAGATTATAAAAAAAGAATCGCCAAATTTAATTGATAAAAAATATTTACCAAATTATACAGCTGGATTAACTTTTTTTATAGCAGTAGCAGCAACTAATTTATTTCACCAAGGAAATTGGCAAAGAGTTTTTTCTGCAAAAGACAATTCTATTTTAAAAAGAAGTTTAATTTATTCATCTATAATTATTTTCTTTACTGTTTTTTGGATGGGATATTCAGGCCTTATATCATACTCATTAAATTCTAAAGTAATACCTGATTTGGCTTTTTTTAGTTTAATTTTTAAAAATAATAGTCCACTAATAGTTATAGGAATACTTATACTAGCATTGTCATTAACATTGAGCACTATAGACACACTAATTAATGCAATTTCTAGCTTATTAATTGTTAATGGAAATCAAATCAATAAATCAATATCGGGAAAAAATGTTAAAGATAAAGCAAATTTAATAATTTTGATATTAAGCATAATAGTTTTCACCTTAGCTTCAAAAGGTTATAGTATATTATATTTATTTTTATTAGCTGATTTACTTTGTTGTGCAGCCGTAGTCACAATATTTTATGGTTTTTTTAATAAAAAAATAAATTCTAAATTAGCGCACTGTTCAATAATTGTCGGTTTAATAAGTGGCTTACTTTTTTTTCCAAGTATGGATTTTCAAAGTAGTATTTTAGTAGGAAATTTAATATCTATTAAATTTTTTAATTCTTTAATTACTAACAATCTTTTATTTATTTCCTTTATCATTTCAATAATAATGCCCTTGTTAATGATATGGATTTATTCTTTACGTAATTCATTTAAGTAAACAATAACAGCTATCCAAATAAATATAAAAGAAATTAATTTATCTAAATTTAAAGGTTCGTTAAAAAAATAAAATCCTAAAAAAAACTGCGCTGTAGGAGTCAAGAAAAAAATCATACTAGCTGGCCCAATTCCAATAAGTCCAAATCCTTTCGTATACCAGAAAAGTGGTATTAAGGTCATAAGACCAGCCCAAAATAAGTAAAAAGATAATACAGGTTCATTAAAAGAAAAAATATTTAAATTATTATTAACTAAAAAAACAAAAAATCCAATTGCAATAGGAGATATCAAAAGAGTTTCAATAAGTAGGCCTATATCTGATGAAACTTTTACTTTTTTTCTAATAAGACCGTACAAACTAAATGTAACTGCAACAATAAGACCAATCCAGGGAACTTCACCTAATTTTATTAGTAGATAAATTAATGATACAATTACTAAAATAACTGATATAATTTGATTTCTATTAAATTTTTCTTTTAAAAAAACAAAGCCCAAAAATACGCTTAGAATTGGAAAAATATAATATCCTAAAGCGCCATCTAATAGATTGTTGGTTTTTACTGCGTATAGCCAAGTAAACCAATTAATTGAAATTAAAAGACCTGTAATAAACAAAATAAGAATATTAATTCTTTTACTTATAATTTTATTAAATTCGCCCCAATTAGATGAATAAGATGTAGTAATTATTAATAATAAGGCAGTCCAGATCGTTCTATGTATAGTTAATTCTAAAGCGGACGCGAAAGAAACAAACTTAAAATATAATACACCAATAATCCCCCACCATAGAGAGGCTAAAATAGTATAAGAAGCTCCGACAATGTAATTTTTTTTCATAAAAGGATAAATATCGGGTAAATTTTTAATGAAATATAGGCAAAAATTAATTATAAAGATACTTAATTGTAAACCTGTGGAGGCTTGGGAGAGTTGGTTTAATCCAGCAGTTTGCTAAATTGCCGTACGGTTAATTCCGTACCATTGGTTCGAATCCAATAGCCTCCGCCATAAATTATTAAAACAATATCTCAAAATCAGTTGGCGCTTTTTTTATCATATACTTATATACATTGATATTTTCTAAAACTCTTTGAACATAGTTTCTTGTTTCTTTAAATCTAATGAGTTCAATCCAATCAATATAACTTAATTCACCCTTAGTAGGATCACCGTTAACTCGTCTCCATGTTTTGACCCTATTAGGTCCTGCGTTATAAGCTGCAATAGCAAACGGATAAACTTCGTTATACTGATCCAATAGAGTTCGAAAATAGTATGACCCTAATTTAATATTATATTCGGGATCTTTAGTTAAACCGCTTATGCTGTATGGGAGTTTAGCTTGCTTAGCAACTAATTTTGCGGTGTATTTCATTAATTGCATCATTCCTCTTGCACCTACGTAGCTTTGAGCTCTTTTATCAAATTCACTTTCCTGTCTTATTATAGAATGAATTAATTCAGGTTTTGGCATTAATTTATTATTAATTTCACGAGGCACAGTTATTATTGGATAATTATATTCATTTAAAAATCTCTTTTGATAAGAAGCTCTTTTAGAAATCTGAATAGCAAAGTCATATCTTTCAACACTTGTAGCCAATCTTGCTGCTAAAACTTCACTTCCTTTTTCAATATTTAAATTTGAAAGATGAACAATAATATCTTTTGATAATTGAGTTTGATCCAATTCTTTTAATAATATCACATGCTTAACTAGACGATTATTGTTAAATTCTTTTTCAAAGTCTTTATCAAAATAAGAATCATCTTTTAATGTAAATTTTTCTTCCTTATTAATTTCATTAAAACACAACTGTCCATAATATGTTGTTAAAAAAACAGATCCTTCATCAAAATATTTATTGGCAATTTCATTTTCGTTTAAACTTTGATAGGCTTTACCTAACCAATAAGCACCTCTAGCACGACTAATTGGATAACTTACGTTGTTATAAAAATTATCAAAATGATTTATTGCATATTCACCAGATTTTAAAAAAGTTAGAGCTATCCAACCTGAAAGCCATTCTGCATCAGCAAATTCTGCTCCAGATGATAAAGAGTGTTCACTTGCTACTTTGTATGCTGTTTTGTATCTTTTTTTATACAATAGGGCTCTTACAACACTTTCTCTTTGAACCCACCACAAATCAGCTCTGACTAAATCATCTTCAGATTTATTTCCATTTGTATAAAGAATTTCTAAAGAAGATTCTAATCTTCCACGTCTATTACGCCATTTCAATCTATCGTATTCTAATCCAACATTATTTTTTAGATGAGCAGGTACATTTGAAATGGAGCTATCTACCCCATAAGAATTACTCATTAATATTTGTCTTGCATTATAAAGTGCTTTTTCATCCTTGGGTAAATATCTTAGCATTCTTTTCAAATCCCAATATTTTGAATTCCATGCTAGGTAATCAGCTCTTTTAATATGATCGTCAGTTGTTAAAAATTTTTTAAATTTTGCCCTATAGTATCCTAGATCATTTTTTCTAATTTTTGCGTCAGTCCAGCCTTCTTTAATTAAAATTGAAACCTTATCAAATTTTTTCTGTTCAAGATATGCTTCGGCTAGTTTTATTTTACCCATACCACTAACAGGAGGATATTTTTGAAACCAGTTTATTATAGAAGTGGGAGAATTATTTTTTAGATATATTTTATGTTCAGCTAAATACTGTAGGCGACTTATTCTAGGATAATCAGAATTATTACTTATAAATGTTCTGTAGTCATTAAAAGATGCTGAATTACCAGTGGTTTTCAAATACATCCAATTTATTAAATTTCTAAACTCAGGATTTTTAACTTTTTTTGTTGCTTTTAAAGCACTATTCCATTTTCTAGCTTTTACAAATTTAATTACTTCTTTTGCATTTAAAAAATCTTTTTTATTTAATATTTGTGATGTTTTTAAAGGTTTAGATACAGATTTATAACTTGCAGGTTTTTTTTTAGGAATTGTAAAAGTGACTTCAGCTATTTTTTTTATTGGTTCTTTAAGAGGTTTTTTAATATTTGATTTAATTACTTTTTGGTTTTCTTTAATTGCATTATTTTTAGTGGGTTTTTTTTGAGGTATAGCAATCTTTTTTTTAATGTCTTTTTTTACTATTGTATTTTTAAAGACTGAAGGTTTATTTTTAGGGTAAATAAATTGTTTATTATCAGCCCAAACAATTAACGAACTGTTAAAAATTAATAAAATAACTAGACTAATCAAACGAATAAGCATAAGTTTAAGATAGATTTAATTACCTTATATTGTTTTATGTTTAAAGGATCAATCGTTGCATTAATAACACCATTTAAAAATGATAGATTAGATGAGGAAAATTACTTAAAACTCATTAATTATCATCTGGAAAATGGCACAAGTGGCATAGTACCTGCGGGAACCACTGGTGAGTCACCAACTTTATCTCACGATGAGCATAAGAAAGTAATAGAAATCTCTGTGAATGCTTGTAAAAACAAAATTCCTGTCATTGCTGGAACTGGCTCAAATTCAACAGCTGAAGCAATTGAGTTATCCAAACATGCTGAAAATATAGGGGCAAATGGATTGTTAATTGTTACACCTTATTATAACAAACCCACTCAGGAGGGGCTATATCAACATTATAAAAAGATTAACGATAATGTTGGAATACCAATAATCATTTACAATATACCTTCCAGATCTGTAATAGACATGAGCATAGAAACTATGGCAAGATTATCCGAGTTAAAAAATATTATTGGAGTTAAAGATGCGACAGGTGATCTATCAAGAGTTGATAAGGTTTTAAAAATTATTGGAAAAGAATTTATCCAACTTACAGGGGAAGATAATAATGCTTTAGAATTTAATAAAAGAGGTGGAAAAGGATGTATAAGTGTTACTGCTAATATTGCAGCCAAACTTTGTTCTGAATTTCAAAACGCAACAATGAAAGTAGATGAACCAATCATGCAAAAAAGAGCAATAGAAATAAACAAACTTCTTACACCACTTCATAAAGCTTTATTTATTGAAAGTAATCCTTCACCTGTTAAATATGCTGCATCTCTTTTAAATCTGTCTTCAGACACTGTAAGATTACCTTTAGTAAAAATAACGACTGAGACCCAGTTAGAAGTTACAAATGCCCTTAAATATGCAAAATTACTTTGATGAAAAAGAAGTCATTAACTGGTCAAAAGGTAATTTGTTTTAATAGAAAAGCATCATTCAATTATTTTTTTTATGACAAATTAGAAGCGGGTATAGTTCTTAAAGGTTCTGAAGTTAAGTCAATACGAGACGGAAAAGTTAATATAACTGATTCTTATGGTGTTGAAATTAATGGTGAAATCTTTCTAATTAATTCACATATTCCATTATATAGGCAATCAAGTTATAACAATCACGATCCTAAAAGTGAACGAAAACTTTTATTTAAAAAAAAAGAAATAAACAAATTAATTGGTAAAATAAACCAAGAAGGTTTAACTATAATTCCTACAAGAATGTATTTCTCTAAAGGAAAAGTAAAAGTTGAAGTTGCAGTTGCTAAAGGAAAAAAATTATATGACAAAAGAGAAACCAAAAAAAGAAGAGATTGGGATAGAGAAAAAAGAAGAATTTTTAGAAAAATTAACAAATGATATTTTTAAATATTGGCTCAAATTTAAACTCCAAGTATGGAAACAGATCAGATAATATTTTAAGATCTATTGAACTTTTAGTATCGAAAGAAATTAAGATAATTAAGAAATCAGGTTTTTATGAAACTCCATCGTATCCAGATAAGTCTTATCCTAAATTTTTAAATATATCATTATGTGTCTTATACCAAAAAACAGCAAAAGAACTTTTATACAATATTTCTTTAATTGAGAAACAAATGGGAAGAAAAAAAATAAAAAGAAATGATCCCCGGATTATTGATATTGATATAATTGATTTTAATAAAGAGATAATTAATCATGACAATCTGACATTGCCACATAGATCTTTAAAAGATAGAAATTTCGTACTGATACCCTTGAAGGAGATATGCCCCGATTGGTCTCACCCTATTTCTAACGAAAAGATTGATATTTTAATAGAAAAACTGGAAAGTTCATCAAGGAATGAGATTACAAGAATAAATCAAAGTGATATAAACAATCTATGATCAATAATGACCAACTCATAAATAAAGTCAAATCATATAATAAATTTTTAAATCACACCACTTTAACTAAAGCGTATAATTTTGCAGTAAGTGCGCATAAAAATCAAATGCGTAAGTCAGGTGATCCATATGTTATACATCCTGTAGCAGTAGCAGATATTTTAACAGATCTTAAGCTCGATAGCGCAACCATTGCAACGGGATTGTTACATGACACAATAGAAGATACTAAAGCAACTTACGAAATAGTTCTTAAAGAATTTGGAAAAGAAGTAGCCGATTTAGTTGATGGAGTGACTAAAATTTCTGCTTTAGAAAATAAAGCTGTAAAAAACTCAAAGGCAGAAAATTTTAGAAAACTAATTTTAGCCACATCAAAAGATATAAGAGTTCTACTTGTTAAAATTGCAGATAGACTTCATAATATGAGAACAATTGATGCTTTTGACTCAGACTCAAAAAAGAAACAGATAGCAAAAGAAACAATGGAAATTTATGCACCATTAGCAGATAGAATGGGAATGAATAGAATAAGAGATGAATTAGAAGATTTATCATTTTCAGTATTAAATAGCAAAGCTAGAAAATTAATTATTGAAAGATTAAACTTTTTAAAAAATAATAGAGATGATAATTTTAATTTAATTTCAGGTGAACTTATTGACTTATTAAAATCAAAAGGTGTTAACGCTAAGATAACAGGGAGAGAAAAAACTGCTTTCTCGATTTGGCGTAAAATGCAAAATAAAAAAATTTCACTTGAACAACTCACTGATATTATTGGTTTTAGAATTTTATTGGATAATGTTGATGATTGCTATAAAACTTTAGGAATTTTCCATAATAAATATTCAGCCGTTCCTGGTAAATTTAAAGATTACATTTCAACACCAAAAATTAATAAATATAAATCTATTCACACATCATTAATAGGTCCAATGAAACAAAGAATTGAAATTCAAATTCGAACTCATGAAATGCATGAATTTGCTGAAAGAGGTATTGCATCGCATTGGAAATATAAATCCTCAGAAAAATATTCTGATATATCTTGGAAAGAATATGATTGGTTAAGAGATTTAGTTGAAATTATTGAAACAGGTAATAGCCCAGAACATTATTACGAATTTACTAAATTACAAATGTTTCAAGATAATGTTTTCTGTTTTACTCCAAAAGGCGCGGTAATTAAACTACCAAGAAATGCGACACCAATAGATTTCGCTTATGCTGTTCATACTAAGATTGGAGATACTGCTATAGGGTGTTATATTAATGGAACGGAATCTCCACTTCAAAGTCAATTGAATAATGGAGATATTATAAGGATTATAAATTCTAAAAAAGTTTCTCCATCACTACATTGGCTTTCTTCTTCAAAAACAGGTAAAGCAAGATCTTCTATAAGAAAATATTGGCAAGGTAAGTTTTCTGACCCCGAGAAAAATTTAAATTTAAATAAAAAGTATACGAGCACATTGGAAATAGACCTTCCTCATCAACCAGGTGTTCTAGGTGAAATTAGTACTTTAATAGGTATGAATAGGAGCAATATTTTAAACGTTGAATTATTAGAGAGAAAAGATAAATATTTAAAATTTTCATTTGATATACAAATAAGTGATCTAAAAAATTTTACTAACTTGATAAGTGAAATTAAACAAAAAAACTTTAATTTTACTATAATAAGACACAAAGAGAAAAAAAATGCTTTCATACAAAGAATCTTTAAAAATTTTAAAAGAAACTAATGCTTTGATGGAGGGACATTTTATCCTTTCCTCAGGATTGCATAGCACAAAATATGTTCAATGTGCTCAATTATTAAGTAAACCACAATATTCAAAAAAAATATGTGAGTCGTTGGCTGATAAAATTAAAAATGAATTCAGAGATATTAATTTAATTTTATCTCCAGCTATGGGCGGCATCATTATTGGATATGAAATCGGGAAGTTGCTTAATATAAATACAATATTTTCAGAGCGAGTTAATGGTGCTTTTACCTTAAGAAGAGATTTTATTATTCCAAAAAATATAAATGTATTAATTGTCGAAGATGTTATTACAACAGGTAAATCAAGCCTCGAATGCTCTGAACTTGTCAAAAAAGCTCAAGCAAATGTTCTAGGCTATGCCTGTATAATTGACAGATCTAATGGAAAGTCCTTTATTAAAGAGAAAATTATTTCCCAAATAGAATTGAATATTTCTACATTCGAAGCAAATAATATTCCAAAAGAACTAGAAAAAGTAAAAGCTATAAAACCTGGCAGCAGAGGTCTTTAATGTCAAAAATAAGACTTGGTGTTAATATAGATCATGTTGCTACCGTAAGAAACGCAAGGGGAGAAATCTATCCTAGTCCTGAAAGAGCTGCATTATTAGCTCAAAAATCTGGCGCGGACTCTATTACAATTCATTTAAGAGAAGATAGAAGACATATTAACGATTTAGATCTTAAAAGAATTAAAAAAATTTTAAAAATTCCCTTAAATTTAGAAATGGCATGTACGCTTGAGATGTTTAAAATAGCAAAAAAAACTAAACCTGATTTTGTGTGTATCGTCCCCGAAAAAAGAAAAGAAGTGACAACTGAAGGTGGCTTGAACTTAGATATTAATAAATCATACTTAAAAAAAGTAGTAACTTCTCTTAAAAAAAATGGATCTAGAGTCAGTCTTTTTGTCGAACCAAGTAAATTAGCTATACTAAAAGCTAGTAACCTTGGAGCAAATTGTATTGAAATACACACTGGAAAAATTTGTAATTTAATAAACAAAGGTAAGAGCTATAAAGTCGAGCTAAAAAAGATTAAGAAAAATTCCGAATATGCAGAAAAACTAGGCTTATATGTTCATGCCGGGCATGGCCTGACCTATAAATCTGCAAAAATATTGTCTAAAATAAAGTCTATCAGTGAATTAAATATAGGACATTTTTTAATAGGAGAATCTATTTTTTTTGGTTTAAAAAACGTAATAAGAAATTTTAGAAAAATTATAAAAAGATGAATATTCATGGAATAGGGTTAGATATGGTAAATATTAACAGAATAAAAGTTTTACTTTTAAAAAAAGACTCTTTTAAAAAACGAATTTTCTCTAATTATGAAATAAATTTTTGTCAGAAAAAAAAGAATAAATATTCTTGTTTTGCAAAAAGATTTGCGGCTAAAGAAGCTTTTTCAAAAGCTTTAGGAACGGGTATTTCTGGTGGACTTAATTTTAAAGATATTGAAATTAATAATGATCTTAGAGGCAAACCATACTTTAAAATTAAAAATAATAGTCTTAAAATTGTAAATAAAATCCTTAAAAGAAAAAAATTTAAGATCTATTTGTCATTAACAGATGTAAAATCATATGCTTTAGCCAATGTAATATTGATGGCATGATGAAAAAAAATTACTTAGAAATAATTATAGATAATCTTAAAACGTTAATCTATGCACTTTTAATTGCAATTTTTATTAGATCGCTCTTTTTCCAACCTTTTTATATTCCTTCTTCGTCAATGGAAAATACATTGTTGATAGGGGATAGGATTTTTGTATCTAAGTATGCGTATGGATATAGTAAGCATTCGTTCCCATTTAGCCCAAATATTTACGATAAAAGAATTTTTAGCAAAGATCCAAAATATGGCGATTTAGTTGTCTTTAAAACACCTGCTGATAACAGGACGGACTATATTAAGAGACTAATAGCTTTACCCGGGGATACAATCCAATTCATAGATGGAGATATATTTTTAAATAAAAAAAAAATTTCAAGAAAGAAAATTAATATTAAGAAAAAAGTTAGATGCGGGAGTGGTAATTTTGAAGTAAATTCTTTTAAAGAAACACTACCAAACGGAATAAGTTACATAGCAGTTTATAACAGCTCAGGAACATTACAAAATACTGATCTTTATATTGTTCCTAAAGATCACTATTTTTTTTTAGGAGATAACAGAGACTGTTCTAAAGACAGTAGATATTTAAGCAGTGTTGGTTATGTAAATAAACTTAATCTAGTAGGAAAAGCAAAAGTCATATTTTTTTCAAATGATACTGTAAAAGGAAGTATTTTTAAAATTTGGAATTTAGGAAATTCAATGAGGTTAGATCGTTTTTTTAAAATATTATGAGAATAAAAAAATATTTAGATATACAAAATATTATTAAAGTAAAATTTAATGACTTAAATTTATTGAAAAAGTCTCTCATTCATAAAAGTTATAGCAATACCAATAATAATGAAAAATTAGAATTTTTAGGCGATAGAGTCCTTGGTTTAGTTTTATCTAAAAAATTAATAAATGTTTATCCAAATGAAAAAGAGGGGATTATTGATAAAAAATTTGCTAATTTAGTCAATAAAAAAATTTGTGCAAAAATAGCAGAAGAATTAAATTTAAAAGATTACATGTTCTTAGGTGGATCATCAAAAAAAACTAATAGATCAAACGTAAAAATTACTAGCGATTGTTTAGAGGCATTAATTGGTGCTATTTATTTAGATAAAGGTCTGGATACCTCTGAGAAATTTATATTAAGATATTGGGATAAATATCTCAAAAAATCAGATTTCACTTTAATAGATTCTAAAACGCAACTGCAGGAATATAGTTTAAAAAATTTTAAGAAATTGCCATTATACAAAATGTTTAAACAAACAGGTCCTCATCACAGCCCTGTTTTTAAAGTAGAAGTTCAGATAACAGGATCTGAAAAATTTGTTGCAAAAGGAAAATCTAAAAAGGATGCACAGCAAAATGCAGCAAAAATATTATTAAAAAGTTTGAATATTTAATTAAATGAACTGGCAAGATGAAGCTTTTTTACTTGGTAAACGAAAATTTAGAGAGAATGCAAATATAATTGATATTTTTAGCAATCTATATGGCAAAGTAAGTGGCATTGTTTATGGAGGGAACTCAAGAAAAATAAGAAATTTATTACAAATTTCTAACAATATTTTTGTAATATATACTGCTAAAAATGAAAATAGAATTGGTTATTTTAAAACAGAATTGATTGAACCTATATCACCTCGTTTTTTCAACGATAAAAAAAGAACTTCTGCCCTTCTTTCATTATCAGCATTATTAAATAATCTACTTCCTGAGTCGCAACCTTATAAATCTATTTATAGTTCTTTAAAAGATCTTACAAAAAATTTGAATACCGATAACTGGCCAATTTTGTATGTATACTGGGAGTTAAAATTAATTAAAGAACTTGGTTATGACCCAAATTTTAAGGAAAATTTGTATGATTTATCCAAAGATAAAAAAATAAGTAATTTGGAGATCGATGGAGTTAAATATAACGTTCCGAATTTTATTATTAAAAATGAAATTCCAGATTTAAATAGAAATTTAATTAAAAATGCACTTATTTTTAATAGAAACCTTATGCTTAACAAGTTTTTTATTCCTAATAATATGATTTTTCCAAAGGCTAGAATTATATTAGAGAGTTATTTTAGTTAAATTTTCTCAGATTTTTAGCGACTTCAATGGCAAAATAAGTAACTATACCAGCAGATCCCGCTCTTTTTAAGGATATTAAACTTTCAATAATTGCTTTTTTATCTATTATCTTATTTTTAATTCCATTTTGGATTAAAGCATACTCCCCTGAAACTTGATAAGACAATATAGGAATTCTAAAAGTATCTTTAACCATTCTAATTATATCTAAATAAGGTAAACCTGGTTTTATCATTACCATGTCGGCTCCCTCCTTAATATCTAAAGCAACTTCTCTTAAAGATTCATTGGCATTTTTATAATCCATTTGATAAGTCTTTTTATCTCCCTTTAAATTAGACTTAGAGCCTATTGCATCTCTAAAAGGCCCATAAAAGTTAGAAGCATATTTAACGGCATAAGAAATTATTTTTGTATTCGTGTATTGATTTGTATCTAAAGCTTTCCGTATTTTTCCAATTCTTCCGTCCATCATATCAGAAGGTGCAATAATATCTGCTCCCATTTCAGCTTGTAATAAAGCTTGTTGAACTAAAATTTCTATTGTTTTGTCATTGTGTATTTCTCCATTTATTAAAACACCATCATGACCATGGCTTGTATATGGATCTAAAGCCACATCACACATGATACCAATATTTTTAGAATTTTTTTTTATTCTTTTTAAAGCACGACAAATTAAATTTTTTTCATTAAGTGCTTCATTACCCATATTATCCTTTTTATTTTTTAAAACTTTTGGAAATAGTGCAACCATAGGAATTTTAAGTTTTTGAGCTTGATTAATTATTCCCTCAATTCTATCTATGCTGTATCTATAAAATCCAGGCATTGTCTTTATTGATTCCTTTTTATTGCTACCTTCGGTCAAAAAAATAGGCAAAATTAAATCATTTACTGAAAGATTGTTTTCAGCCACTAATCTCCTTATCCAATCTGAATTGCGAATCCTTCTCATTCTTGTTGATGGGTATTTTCCTAATAATTTCATTTGTATAACTTATAAAAGTTTATATTATGCGACAAATATAATATTATAAAAAATTAATAAAGTAACTTAAATAGATTATATGACACACTTAAGTTTCCAAGATTTTTATCAAGTTCCTAATTTGAAGTTTGATATTGCAAAATTGAGACGTGATCTTGATAAAGTAATGAAAAATAAAAAGTTCAAGACTCTTGGCATCTCACATTTTGGTGCAATTTCATTGAATCAAATTCCAAATGATGAAAGTTCAATACAAGGTAACAATATAAGAGGTGTTTACTGGACTAAACCAGATGAAAGTGGAAAAGAAGTATTACGAGATGTTAAAATTGATGAGTCTAAATATACTGAAGTAGTTCCTGAATTTAGAGATACATATTTTAATGAAGTTTATAATGTTCTGAAAAAAAAATTTAAACTTGGTAGAGTTAGAATTTTATTAAAAGAGCCGAGATCTACTTTATCATGGCATAGAGATCCAGAACCAAGACTGCATATTCCAATTATAACTAACCTTGGTTGTTCAATGGTTATTGAAAATGTTGCAAAGCATTTGCCTGCCGATGGAACAGTAACAATTACAAATAATACAAAATACCATAATTTTTTTAATGGAGGGGAACAAGCTCGGATCCATTTGGTTGCGTGTATATTAGATAATCCGTTTAAGTAATTTGAAATCAATTTTTAAAAAACTTTGTATTGCATCTGACCACGCTGGTTATGATCTAAAAGAATTTATTAAAGAAAATTTAATTAAAAAAGGAATATCAATTATAGATTTAGGCCCCAATACTAATACTTCTGTTGATTATCCTGATTTTGCTAAAAAAGTTTCTAAAAGAGTAAAGTTTAAAAAAAGTGATATTGGTATTTTAGTCTGTGGCTCTGGTACAGGAATGGCAATTTCAGCTAATAAATTTAAAGGGGTTAGGGCGGTAGTAGGTTATAATGCCACTTCAACAAGATTGTCCCGACAACACAATAATGCTAATATATTAGCATTAGGATCAAGATTAACTAAAAAAAAAATCGTGTTAAAAATTATATCAATTTTTTTAAACACAAAATTTGAAGGAGGAAGACACTTAAGGCGAGTTAAAAAAATATAATATGTCTAGCATAATTAAAATAAATAAATTATTAAGTAACTTTTTTGATTTAGGCTTGAAAGAAAGTGACAAAGAACTTTTTAAGTCAATTACTGATGAGTTTTCGAGACAGCAGAATCATTTAGAATTGATTGCTTCAGAAAATATTGTCTCTAAAGCTGTTTTAGAAGCACAAGGTTCTGTTCTTACAAATAAATACGCTGAAGGATACTCTGGAAAAAGATATTATGGAGGATGTGAACATGTTGACGTCGCTGAAGATTTAGCAATTGAACGTGCCAAAAAGCTTTTTGATTGTAATTTTGCTAATGTTCAGCCGCACTCAGGCGCTCAAGCTAATGGAGCTGTTTATTTAGCTTTAATTAAACCTGGTGATACAATTTTAGGAATGAGTTTAAATTCAGGTGGTCATCTAACTCATGGAGCAAAACCAGCTCAATCTGGTAAATGGTTTAATGCAATTCATTACGATGTAGATAAAAATACTGGTTTAATTGACTATGAAAATATTCGTAAACTTGCTTTAGAAAACAAACCTAAACTTATAATTGCTGGGGGGAGTGCATATTCTAGAATTATTGATTTTAAAAAATTCAGAGAAATATGTGATGAAGTCAATGCTTATTTGTTAGTAGATATGGCACATTTTTCTGGTTTAGTCGCCGGCGGCGCTTATCCTAATCCAACTAAATATGCTGATGTAGTTACATCGACAACACATAAAGTTTTAAGGGGACCAAGAGGTGGAATTATTTTAACAAATAATGAAGAATTAATTAAAAAATTTAATAGTGCGGTTTTTCCAGGATTACAAGGTGGACCATTAATGCATGTAGTTGCAGCTAAAGCTGTATGTTTTAAAGAAGCTTTAAACCAAGATTTTAAAATTTACACAAAAAAAGTTATAGAAAATGCAAAAGTTCTGTCTGACTCTCTAATTAAAAATAATCTTAAGATTTTTTCTGGAGGAACTGACACACATTTGATGCTAGTGGATCTAAGATCTTTCAAAGTTACCGGTCGAGATGCTGAAAAATCTTTAGGGAGAGCAAACATTACTTGCAATAAAAATGGAATACCTTTCGATACTGAGAGCCCTATGATTACCTCTGGGATTAGACTTGGCACACCTGCATGTACCACTAGGGGTTTTGAAGCTAAAGAATTTAGGTTAATAGGAGACTTAATATCTAAAGTTATAAAAGGTTTGTCTTCAAATCCTGAAAAAAACAGCAAAGTTGAAGATGAGGTTAAAAAAGAGGTAATTGATCTTTGTGCATCTTTTCCTATATATAGTAGTAAATAAATTATAAATATCATGATTTGCCCTTTTTGTAGAGAAAAAGATACTTCTGTAGTTGATTCAAGACCAACAGAAGATGGTACTGCTATTCGAAGAAGAAGAGTTTGTACATGTGGAGGCGGTCAAAGATTTACAACATTTGAAAGAGTTCAATTTAGAGAACTAACTGTGATAAAAAAAAATGGTCGTAGATCGCCTTTTGATAGGGAAAAGCTAGCTAAATCTTTTTTTACCGCGCTTAAAAAAAGACCTATTGATAACGATACTATAGAAAAAGTAGTTTCAAGAATTTCTAGAGAACTTGAAGAGATGGGGCAATCAGAAATTCAATCTAGCAATATAGGTAAAAAAGTCATGGATGCTTTAAAAGAACTAGATAAAATTGCCTATATTAGATTTGCTTCAGTATATACAAATTTTAAAGAGGTGCAGGAATTTGAGGAATATATTGGAGAATTAGATGGAAAATCTAAAAAGAAGTAGCAAAGATAATATCCATAGCCATTTTTTAAAATTAGCTTACGAAAAAGCAAAAATTAATTTAGGATCTACAGGTCAAAATCCATCTGTTGGATGCATAGTAGTAAAAGATAATTCAATTGTTTCGTCCGGGTGTACATCTATTAATGGCAGACCACATGCTGAATTTAATGCACTAAATAAAAATATAAATTTTAAAGGTGCAAATTTATATGTAACTTTAGAACCCTGCTCTCATTACGGGCAAACTCCACCATGTATAAATATTATTAAAAAAAAAGGAATTAAAAAAGTTTATTTTTCTTCAATTGACTTTGATTTGAGATCCAAAGGTAAAGCCAAAAAAATACTTAAAAAATTACGAATAAAATCAAATAGTTCTCTTATGAATAAATTTAGTAAAGAATTTTATAAGAGTTACTTATTTTATCATACAAATAATTTTCCTTACATTGATGCAAAAATAGCTCTATCAAAGGATTATAAAAGTAGTAGAAAAAAAGGTAAATTGATTACTTCAGTAAATTCTAGAAAATTAGCTCAATTTTTAAGGTCACGCTATGATTGTATAATATCAACTAGTAAATCTATAAATGAAGATAACTCAAAGTTAAATTGTAGGATAGAAGGCCTAGAAAATAAAAGTCCTGATCTAATTATTATAGATAGAAATCTTAAATTAAAAAAAAAATTACATATTTTTAGTCAAAAAAAAAGAAAAATTATAATATTTACAGCTTCTAAAAATACGAAAAAAATTAATTTTTTTAAAAGAAAGTCTATTAAAGTAGTGATTTTAAAGTCTTTAACTTCTAGAAGCGATTTTGAATTTTTTTTTCGTTACTTAAAAAAATTAAAATATTCTCGCATATTTTTTGAATGCGGCATAACGTTACTAAATTTTTTACTTTATAAAAGGTTTTTGAACAATCTATATATATTTAAGTCTAATAAAAAATTATTAAGTTCTGGATTCAATAATAGCAGCTCTAGACTAATAAGAAATATTAAATTAAAAAGATCAATCAAAGTAAATTTAAAAGGAGATAATCTTTATAAGATTAAATTTAAGTAATGTTTAATGGAATTATATACAGTCTTGGAATTATTAAAAGTATAAGAAGAAGTAAAAAATATGTTACAGGAAGTGCAGTATTAGAAGTAAGTTCTAATATTAAGTTTAAAAAAAATGATGTAGGCGAGTCAGTATGTTGTGATGGTGTTTGCTTAACTTTAATAAAAATTATGCCAAAATCTTTTCTATTTTATTTATCTAAAGAGACTCTTAAAAGGTCGAATTTTAAATTTGCTAAACCAAATGATATTATTAACCTTGAAAAATCACTATATAATGGTCAAAAAATTTCAGGTCATTATGTTCAAGGACACGTAGATACAACAGCAGTCGTTCAAAAAATTGATATAATTGAAAAATCTTGGGTTGTTAAATTAAAATTGAAAAATAAAGATTTAAATAATTTGCTCATTGAAAAAGGTTCAATTTCTATAAATGGTGTTTCTTTAACAATTTCTAAAGTTTTAAAAGACTTCTTTGAAATAACAGTTATTCCTCATACTCTTAAACTTACAAATTTAAAGAATTTAAAAAAAAATAGCGTGGTCAATGTAGAGCTTGATATATTTGGAAAATATATCTTAAATTTATCAAACTAAAATGAATAAAAAATTATTTTCACCAATTAAAGACATTTTAAAAGATGCAAAAAAGGGAAAAATGTTCATATTGGTAGATGATAAAAACAGAGAAAATGAAGGAGATCTTGTAATAGCAGCTTCAAAGTGTAATTCTAAAAATATTAATTTCATGGCAAAACATGGTAGAGGATTAATTTGTTTAGCATTAACTAAAAAAAAGGTAGATAAATTATCATTACCATTAATGTCTTCTGTCAATAAAGCAAGAATGCAAACTGCATTTACTGTATCAATTGAGTCCAAAAAAGGCATTACTACTGGCATCTCTGCGTTTGATAGGGCAAAAACTATTAGAGTCGCAATAAATCCGAAATCTACAAAAAAAAATATTGTATCACCGGGACATGTATTTCCGCTTGTTTCACGAAATGGTGGTGTCTTAGAAAGAGCTGGTCACACTGAAGCGTCTGTAGATATATCTAGGCTAGCGAATATAAATCCTAGTGCTGTAATTTGCGAAGTAATGAATGAAGATGGTAGAATGGCAAGACTTAATGACTTATTCAAGTTTTCTAAAAAACATAAATTAAAAATAGCAAGTATAGAGGATTTAATTTCTTATAGATTAAAAAATGAAAAGCTTATTGTAAATACTCAAAATAGTGCAATATACAATAAAGATTATGGTAAACTTGAAATTAATGCTTTTAAAAATTTACTAGATGGATTTGAACACTTTTCAATAACCAAAGGTAAGATTAAATCAAAAAAATCTATTAGAGTAAGAGTTATTGCAACAAATATTAAAAATAAGATTAATTTAAAAAAAAATAATATTAAAAAGTCTTTAAAATATCTATCTAAATTTAATAATTTTTCTTTAATTATAATAAAGAGTCAATTAAATAGGTCATTTGCAAAATCTTCCAACACAACTAGTACGAATATACTTCGATATTATGGTATTGGAGCTCAAATTATTAAAGAATTAAAAATTAAAAATATGATATTAGTATCAAGATCTAGAAAGAAAATTATAGGCCTGGATGGTTATGGAATTAAAATTAAGAAACAAGAAATAATAAAATGAAAAAAGTTCTTATAGTGTCTGCAAATTATTATAAAGATGTAGAAAGTGGATTACTTTATTCCGCATCGAACATATTAAAAAAAAAATATAAATTAAAATTTTTAGTAGTTCCAGGTGTTTTCGAAATACCATTTGTTATATCAAAAAATATAAAAAAATTTGATGGTTTTGTAGCTTTAGGTTGCGTTATTAAAGGTCAAACACCTCACTTTGAATTTATATCAAATGCAGTTACTCAAGGAATTATGAATTTATCTATTGTTTCAAAAAAACCTATAGGAAACGGAATACTTACATGTTTAAATAAGAAGCAAGCAATTCATAGAATGAAAAAAGGGAAGGAAGCAGCTAAAGCTATTGATCATATATTAACTAAATTAATCTAATGAACAATCAAAATAAAATAGCTATTACACCTAGAATAAGAGCAATACAAAAAATTTATAGTTCGGAAATGAACCCAGCGGATGAAATTAAATATTCTAATGGACAATATAAAAAATTTATTAAAGATATTGTGCAGGGAACAATTGAAAGAAAAGATTTAATAAAAAAAATTATCGATAAATATTTGAACAAAGACATAAATTTACCGAGAACTGATAAACTTTTAAAGATTATATTATATGCTGCAATATTTGAATTAATGTTCAAACATAATAATCCCACTAAAGTAATAATAAGTGAATATTTAAAAACTTCTGAATTTTTTTTAGAAAAAGCTCAAATAAAGTTTTTAAATGCAATTTTAGATAAAATTTCAAAAAATATAAGAAATGAAAATATCTGAGAAGTTAATTATCAAAAAGTATTTAAAACCATTAACATTTAAAAACAAAGATTCTTTAAATTTAGAGGACGATGTTTTTTTTGACTCAAAGAAAAAAATAATTTTATCAACAGATTCATACCAAGAAAATATTCATTTTTTAAAAAAAATGAAACCTAAGGAATTTATGAGCAAAATATTCCGAGCGACAATTTCAGATATTATATGTAAAGGCGCAACACCTAAAGTTTATTTTTTATCTTTATTTTTAACAAATATTAACTCGAAATGGATTAAAAATTTTAAATTAAGTTTATTAAAAGAGTCTAACAAATATAATTTATTTTTAGGTGGAGGAGATATAGTAAAATCAAGATATTTGGGCATTACAATTTCTGTAATAGGTGACGTTTTAAATAAACCGATATTAAGATCAACTGCAAATATAGATGATGATATATATACGACAGGCAATCTTGGTAACTCATTTCTCGGTTTACAAATTTATAAAAAGAGGATTAATCTAGGTAAATTTAACGCTTATTATAAAAAATTATATATTAAACCTGATTTGCCAATAAAATTTTCGAAACATTTAAAAAAATTTGCTACTTCATCAACAGATATATCTGATGGAATTATTAACGATTTAAAAAATATTTGTGATGCGAGTAAATGCGGTGGATTAATATCTTTGGATGCTATCCCTTTTTCTAAAAATACGATTATAAATCTTAAAAAAAGAAAGATAAGTAAATTAAATATTTTTTCAAGGGGTGATGATTATCAAATATTATTTACAGCAAATAAAAAAAGTAGAAAAATGATAAAAAAACTATCAAAACTGACTTCTACAAAAGTTACAAGAATTGGCAAAATTACATCTAAAAAGTTGTTAAAATTAACGCATAAAGGGAGGGTTATCAATTTACCCTTGAATAAATCCGGATATATTCATAATTTTTAAAAGAATAGCTTGCGTTTAATGAGTTATTTTGGCATTTATCGAACTTTAAAATTATAATTATGAATGAGTCTTTAGAAATTTTGTATTTAATTGTCTTTACAGGTTTGTTAGCTGTTGCATATAGTTATTTACTTTCAGGTCAAATTTTATCTTCAAGTCCTGGAAATCAAAAAATGCAGGAAATTGCCGAAGCAATTCAAATTGGAGCAAAAGCTTATTTAAACCGTCAATATAAAACTATTGCCGTAGTTGGAGTAATTGTTTTAATAATAGTTAGTTACTTTTTTAATTTACTTGTTGGCTTTGGTTATTTTATAGGAGCTTCTTTGTCGGGAATAGCCGGTTACGTAGGCATGTTAATTTCTGTTAAAGCCAATGTAAGAACTGCTGAAGCTTCTAGAAATAGTTTGCAAGCTGGTTTAACAATCGCATTTAAATCTGGGGCAATAACAGGATTATTAGTTGCTGGTTTGGCGTTACTTTCTATCACAATATATTATATTATTTTAGTTAATCTTAGTATTGATCCGAGAGAAATAATTAATGCTTTGGTGGCTTTGGGATTTGGTGCCTCTTTAATATCAATTTTTGCGCGATTAGGAGGTGGAATTTTTACTAAAGGAGCTGATGTTGGTGCTGACCTAGTTGGTAAAGTCGAAGCTGGAATACCAGAAGATGATCCTAGAAACCCAGCGGTAATTGCTGATAATGTTGGAGATAATGTTGGAGATTGCGCAGGAATGGCTGCAGATCTTTTTGAAACATACGCTGTCACAATCGTAGCTACAATGGTTTTAGCCTCAATTTTTTTTAATAATGATCCTAACATGATGATTTATCCATTAGCTATAGGCGGATCTTGTATTATAACCTCTATAATTGGCACATGGTTTGTTAAACTTGGTAAAAGTAAAAATATAATGGGAGCTCTGTATAAAGGTTTTGTTGTAACAGCAGTTTTATCTCTTCTAATTTTATACCCAGTAACTGACTCCATTATAGGTCTTGATAAATCGTACCAAAATTCTGGAAAATTTTTCACTGGATTTAGTCTTTATATTTGCGGTGTAGCAGGACTAATAATTACAGGTTTGCTTATATGGATAACTGAATACTATACTGGAACTAATTACAGACCTGTAAAGAGTGTAGCAAAATCATCTACCACAGGACATGGAACTAATGTGATTCAGGGGCTTGCTATTTCTATGGAAGCTACTGCAATACCAGCAATAATAATTGTTATAGGAATTCTTTTTACAAATAATTTGGCTGGACTATATGGTATAGCTATAGCAGTAACTTCTATGTTGGCATTAACTGGTATGGTGGTTGCTTTAGATGCTTATGGTCCCGTAACAGATAATGCTGGTGGTATAGCTGAAATGTCTAAACTTCCAAAAAGTGTTAGAAAAACAACTGATGCTTTAGACGCTGTCGGAAACACTACTAAAGCTGTAACAAAAGGTTATGCAATAGGCTCAGCAGGTTTAGGTGCTTTAGTGTTATTTGCTGCATATACTGAAGATATCAAATTTTTTTCTACAGTTAAGGGGTCATCTTTAGAAGGAATAGTAGTTACTTTTGATTTATCAAATCCATTTGTTGTAGTTGGTCTATTAATTGGAGGAATGCTACCGTATTTATTTGGATCAATGGGAATGCAAGCTGTAGGCCGAGCTGGGGGAGCAGTCGTAATTGAAGTCAGAAGACAGTTTAAGAAAATACCAGGGATAATGAAAGGTAAAAGAAAACCTGATTATGGAAGACTCGTAGATCTTTTAACTAAATCAGCCATAAAAGAAATGGTAATCCCATCACTTTTACCTGTGCTTTCCCCTATATTTGTTTATTTCATTATACTTCCAATTGGAGGAATTGAAGCAGCTTTAGCCTGCTTAGGTGCAATGTTATTAGGTGTAATAGTAACTGGATTATTCGTAGCAGTATCAATGACTGCTGGCGGTGGAGCTTGGGATAATGCAAAAAAATATATTGAGGATGGTAATTTTGGAGGTAAAGGTTCGGAAGCTCACAAAGCAGCTGTCACTGGTGATACAGTAGGCGATCCGTACAAAGATACAGCTGGACCTGCGGTCAATCCGATGATTAAAATCACAAATATCGTCGCTTTATTATTATTAGCTGTTATTGCTCACTAAATATTATTTTTTTCTATACATTTTTTGTCTAATACTACCTAGGAATCTCTCAACGAAACTTGGCTGTGTAACTGTATTTTCAGTAATATCCTTCGAAAATTTGACTTTTTTAATATCTTCTTTATCGTAAAAATTTTTCTCTACTAAAATTCCATATTTATCAAAAGTTAGTTCCAAAATATTGTTTTTAACTAGTACATTTTTCCCTATTGTTTTTATATTATTTGTTCTTGTAATCATTCGCTCAAAATAAATCCAAGTATTTTCATTACTAATAGATATTGAATGGGGTTTACCGATATTTTTAACTACGTCGTTTTTATTTGATTTATTCACTTTTAAAACACTTGATCTATTTTCTAAAAAATTTATTCCATGTACTTTATCTGGAGATTTTAATGAACAATTATATAAAAAAATTGAAAAAAATATGATATTAATTAGAGAATAATGTTTGCTTTTTACAATAAACATAATAACCATCTTTATAACAAATTAGTGGAATTATCACGAAATATTTTTTTTTATAGAGAATTAAAATTAAAAGACAACTTTGAAACAAGAATAATTCTAATTTTTCTTCATTTATCAATAATTTTACTAATATTCAAAAAAGAGAAGAAAATAAATTTTCCTCAAGAAATATTTGACAACATTTTTTTAAATGTGGAGTACAATATGAGAGAGCTAGGTCATGGGGACGTTTCAGTTAACAAAAAGATGAAAATTTTAAATAGAATTTTTTACAATATTCTCTTAAAGATAGATCTCAAAAACTCAGATTTCTTTTCTATTAATGATTCAGTCATCAAAGAACACTTGTTTACCGAGATAAAAGAATCAGACCAAATAATGAGCAAAATCAAAGAATATTTGTTATCTTTTTATAATTATTGTTTTGAATTAGATAAGGATAGTATGATAGAAGGTAAAATAAATTATAAATATTAATTTTTATGGCTGTACCAAAAAGAAAAACTTCAAAATCAAAAAGAAATCAGAGACGTTCTCATCATAAAGTTTCTGATGTAAACATCGTTGAAGATAAAAAAACTGGTGAATATAAATTATCGCACCATGTTGATCTTAAATCTGGATTTTATAACGGCAAAAAGATTTTAGATATCTAATTTTTTTAATCCATGAGTGATAAAATTGTTATCGCAATAGACGCTATGGGTGGAGAAAACTCTCCAGAAAAGAATATTGAAGGTATTTCCTTATTTGTTAAAAAAAATATTAACCTTAAGGATTTTTTTTTTAATATTTTTGGAAAGGAAGAAATAATTTCTAAATTATTAATTAAACATGGTGTTCCTAAAGAGTTTTATAAAATCTTTAATACATTAAACACAGTATCAGATGAAGAAACTCCTCTCTCAGCGATTAAAAATTCTAAAAATTCAAGTATGTGGAATTCAATAAATTCACAAGTTGTTGATAATTCACACATATCTTTGTCAGCTGGTAATACCGGTGTTTTACTTGTTATCTCAAGAATGATTTTAAAAACCATCGAAGAAGTAAGAAAACCAGCACTTGCAGGTTTGTGGCCAAGTAAACGTGGAGTAAATGTTGTTCTCGATTTAGGTGCGAATATAGAATGTGATGAGAATAATTTAATAGATTTTTCAGAAATGGGATCTGCATTATATAAAGCACTTCATCCAGAGGAAACAGCAAAAGTAGGTTTGCTAAATATAGGGAAAGAGGAAATTAAAGGAACCGAAATAATAAAAAAGGCTCATGCAAAATTAAAAGATGATGAAAAATATAAAGATTTTGATTTTAACGGATATATAGAACCTAATAAAATTATGGACGGAGACTCGAATGTTATTGTAGCAGACGGTTTCACTGGAAATATAGCTTTGAAAACTGCGGAAGGTACAGCTAAATTTATTACAGATAGCCTTAAAGAAAGTTTAAATGAAAGTTTTTTATCTAAATTTTCTATTTTGTTTTCATACATCTCATTAAAAAAATTTAAAAATAAATTAGACCCAAGAAAATATAATGGTGCAATTTTTTTAGGACTTAAAGGTCCAGTAGTTAAAAGTCATGGAGCTACTGACTCAACTGGATTTTATTACTCAATTGATTTATGCTATAGAATTATTAAAGGTGACTTAATGAACAAAATTAAGAAAAATATAAAACCTGTTAATGCCAATAAAAACTAGACACAATTTAAGTAGACTAGACATAGCTAAACTTATTAATAAGAAATTTAGTCTTTCTATAAAATATTCTGAAAGACTTATTAATGATATATTTAATTTAATTACTGATGAGGCGATCAAATTCAGAAAAGTAAAGGTTAAAGATTTTGGTGTTTTTAAACTTTCGAAGAAGAATAGCAGGGAAGGGAGAAACCCAAAAACAAGTGAATATTTTGAAATAAAATCAAGAAATATTTTAAATTTTAAAACTTCAAAAAAATTAAATAATAAATTAAATAAATAAATTAATGGAAAAAGAGCTTTATACTATTTCGGAAGTTTCAACGAAACTAGGGTTTATTGATAAAAAAACAAAAAAACCATTAAATTATATTTTGCGATTTTGGGAAACTAAATTCTCTCAAATTAAACCAATTTACTTAGATGGTAAAAGAAGACTATACTCTTCCAAAGATGTAGAAATTCTTAAACTAATTAAGTTTCTATTAAAAGATAACAAATTAACTATAGCAGGCGCAAAAAAGTTAATGAAAAAAAAAATAAATACTCTTGACGGAGTTCGATCTTCAAGTATAAAAGATACTTATTTAAAAAATAATATTAGGCTTAAAAGTAAAAAAATTTTAGAAAAAATTAATAAATTAAAAAAATAAAATGGCTAAAAAAACTCATTTAAAAGTAAGACTCGTTCCAGAATCAAAACCTGATAGTCCCTTTTTTTATTATGTTAAAAAACCCACAAAAGGTGAAAAGGCTAAAGTAAAATTAAAAATTAAGAAATATAATCCATCTACAAGAAAACATGAAATATTTGTAGAAAAAAAATTACCTCCACATAGTAAGTAAATTATTTTTTGTTAAAATTTCTAAATTCGTAATCAATATAAGCTTTAATCATTGAAGACCATATTTTTCTTGTAATTTTGGGATCGATATTCTTTTTTAAAGATTTTTTTTTAATTTTGCTAAGAATAACTTTTATTCTTTTTCTATCAATTATTTGATTTTTAAATTTTTTTTCTTTTAGTATTTTAGAAACTAGAACAGATCTTTTTTTAATTAACTGTAAGAATTTGTCATCTAAAGAATCAAGTTTTTTTCTAATAAAATTAATATTTTTGTTTTTCATAGCGACATAAATATTATATTTATTTTGCATAAAGAATATATAGTAAGTTTATGATTATAGAGAAAATTTATAAGAAGAGTTTTTTATATTGGATAATCTCGTTAATTTTTCTAATATTTTCTATGATAATAGTAGGAGGTTTGACGAGACTTACTGGTTCTGGTCTGTCTATTACTCAGTGGGAGCTATTTAGAGGAATACTCCCTCCTTTATCTAATGAAGTATGGCTTCAATATTTTGAGCTATATAAACAAATACCACAATACAAATTAATTAACATTGATATGAAATTAGAAGATTTTAAAGTTATTTTTTTGTGGGAATATTTTCATAGACTTTTGGGAAGATTGATTGGTTTAGTTTTCCTATTACCTTTGGTCTATTTTATTTATAAAAAAGTAATTTCTAAAGAATACACCATAAGACTATTATTTATTTTTTTATTAATTTTATTACAAGGAATAATCGGTTGGTATATGGTTATGAGCGGATTAGTAAATAATGTTACAGTTAGTCATTATCGTTTATCCCTTCATCTTTTTATTGCATTTATTATTTTTTCATCACTACTTTGGATATATTATAATCTTAGAACAAATATTAACAAAAAATTTTTTAATTTTAATACTTCTTTTATATCTATAAAAATTCTTTTATTTTTGCTTTTTTGTCAAATCATTCTCGGTGCCTTTGTTTCTGGATTAGATGCAGGAAGAATTTACCAAACATGGCCTCTTATGAATGGACATTTTTTTCCTGACGATGTGATTATTGACAATACTAGAGATTTATTTAATTTTAATAATCACAGTCTTGTACAATTTTTTCATAGGAATGTGGCTTATATAATTTTAATAATTTCTCTTTATGTAGGTTATTCAATTTTTTCAAAAAAATTGATACATTTATATAAATCATATTTCATTTTAATGATTTTTATTTTTTTGCAAATCTTTTTAGGAATTAGTGCCTTATTTTCAAATTTAAGTACCTCGGTAGCTTCTATGCATCAAATATCAAGTATTTTTTTAATAATTATTTCTATAAAGCTCTATCATCAATGTATTAAGTAATTGACATTATTAAAGATAATTAGTAATTATCGCCATATTTTAAATGACACCTTTTATAAAAAAAAAAGAAATTAAAAACGACTGGTATTTAATAAACGCTGAGAATGCGGTTGTAGGAAGACTTGCAGCATATATATCAAAAGTTCTTAGGGGCAAAAATAAGCCAACCTTCAATCCTCATATGGATAATGGAGATTTTGTAGTTGTAACTAATATTGAAAAAATAAAGTTCACAGGAAAAAAACTTCAAGATAAAAAATACTATAAGCATACTGGGCACCCAGGTGGTATTAAAGAATTTAGTCCTTTAAGATTAAAAGAAAAAAATAAAACGCATGATATTTTAAAACTTGCTGTTAAGAGAATGTTACCAGGAGGACCTTTGGCAAAAAAGCAATTAACTAAACTTAAAATATACAGCGGAGAGGAACATCCGCATAAAATTCAAAATCCTAAAGTGATTAATTTTAATGAGTTAAGCAAAAAAAATATTATTAGAAACTAATGGAAGCGACATCAACAAATACATCTGAAAAAATTAAACTTAACTTCAAAGATAGCAAATACGCTACTGGAAGAAGAAAGAGATCTATTGCTAAAGTCTGGATTAAAAAAGGATCGGGTGTTATTCATGTTAATGGAAAAAAAATGAACGAGTATTTTAAAAGACCTGTTCATCAAATTATAGTAACTCGTCCTTTAGAAATATCTAATGTTCTTAATTCATACGACGTTAAGTGCTCTGTGAAAGGTGGAGGTTTGTCAGGACAAGCTGGGGCCATAATTCATGGGATCTCAAGGGCTTTAATTGTACATGACGAATCTTTAAAAAAAGGTCTAAAAAAAGAGAAGTTAACAACTAGAGATTCAAGAGTAGTTGAGAGAAAAAAATACGGACATCGAAAAGCAAGAAGAAGCTTCCAATTTTCTAAAAGGTAAATCATTTATTTTATTATTTATATTTTCAGTGATATATAATGATATGTCACAAAAAAAAATAAATATTTTAGTTGCTGGAGCGACTGGCTATGTTGGTTTAGACTTAATTTTTTTATTATCTAAACATAACAAAGTAAATATTGCATATTTATGTGCTCAAAAAAACTTAGGTAAAAGTATAAATTTCTTCGATCAAAGAATTAAAAAAAAACTTCCAAAAATAAGCAACTTGAATAATGTAAATTGGAGAAAAGTAGATTTAGTATTTTTATCTTTACCTAACGGAGAGGCCCAAAAATTAATAAATAAAGTTTATAAATTTAAGAATATCAAATTTATTGATCTTTCAGCAGATTTTAGACTTTCAAATTCATCCTCATATAAGCAATGGTATCTTAAGAAACATAAGTCAAAAAAATTAATTAAAAATTCAATTTATGCAATAACAGAGCTTGTAAAAGATGTGATTAAAAAATATAGAATTATAGCAAACCCTGGTTGTTATCCAACATCTATACAATTACCTTTGATCCCTTTATTGAAGAAAAATTTAATTAATACAAAAAATATATATATAGATGCAAAATCGGGATATTCGGGAGCAGGTAAAAATTTTAAGAAAAAATTTACACACAAAAATTTATTTAATTCTACTCACGCTTATGGAATCTATAAACATAGACATATGTCTGAATTAGATGAACAGTTATTTAAGGTTAAGAATAAAAAGATAAAATATATTTTTAATCCCCACATAATACCAACTTTTAGAGGTATATTATCTTCAATTTATTTAGATACAAAAAAAGGTATCTCTATAAAAAAGATAATTAATGAATTAAGAATTTTCTATAAAAATAATATATTTATCAAAATTCATAATCTGAATAAATCAATAGGTACAGGAAATGTTCTTCTTACCAACAATTGTGAAATATCAGTTTGCAAAACAAGGATACCTGGCAAAATTGTAATTTTTTCAGCTATTGATAATTTAGTTAAAGGCGCATCCGGACAAGCTATACAAAATATGAATATAATGTATGGGTTTAAAGAAAGTACTGGTCTTAAATGAAAATAATATTATTTCTTTTTTTATTTCTTTTACTAAATTGCGCATCAAGTAATGAAGTATATATGTGCGGTAAGTATATATGTAAAAATAAAAAAGAATTTAATGAGTTTTTTAAGCAAAATATATCTGTTGAAGTATTTAATCCTAAAACTAAACAGAAAAATGAAATTGACCTTGTTAGTGAAAATTTAAATAATAAAAAATCTCCTCAAAGTAAAAAAGGTAAAATATTTGATATAATTACTGCTAAAAAAGAAGAAAGAAAAATTAAAAAAGCTGCCATAAAAAGAAGAAATCTTGAAAAAGAAAAAATAAAAAAAATAAAGAAAAATAAAATAAAACAGGTAAAAGTTATCAAAAAACAAAATAAAAATGAGAAAAAATTAAATTCAATTAAGAAAAAAAATATAATTAAAAAAAATACTATCTCTAGGTGTCCGATTATAGAAGATTGTGATATTGATCAAGTATCGGATGAAATCTTAAAAACAAGTAGGGAAAAAGATTTTCCTAATATTACAGTTAGATAAATGAAAAATAAAAAAAGATTAAATATTGCTATAATTGGATTAGGAAATATAGGTTCTTATTTATACCAGTATTTAAGAACTAATAAAAAACAATTATTTAAAAAAAATAATATTGTACCTCATGTCATATATGTAAGTGCAAAAAACAAATCTAAAAAAAGGTCAGTGAAAATTAAAAAATCAATGTGGTTAAATAATTATATGGACGCTACTAAAAATAAAAAGATTGATTTAATTATTGAATTAATAGGCGGATCTGAGGGAGCGGCAAAAAAATTAGTTTTTTCTGCTTTAAAAAATAAAAAACATGTTGTAACCGCTAACAAAGCATTAATATCAAAATATGGAGACAAATTATCTAAAATTGCTGAAAAAAATAAGGTTAATTTAGAGTTTGAAGCAGCTGTCTGTGGTGGTGTTCCTATTATTAGATCGATTAAAGAAAGTTTGATTGCTAATAATATAAAAAGTGTTTATGGAATTTTTAACGGAACTTCAAACTACATATTATCGTCTATGGATAAATATAATTTTTCCTTTAAAGAAGCATTAAATAAGGCGAAGGAGTTAGGATATTCAGAAAGCAATCCAAAATCGGACTTAAATGGCTCAGATGTTTCTTCCAAACTTAAGATATTATCTTCTTTATGTTTCAATTCTTATATAAATCACAATATTTATGTTGAAGGTATTAATGAAGTAGATCATATTGATATAGCTAACGCGAATAAGCTTGGATATAAAATTAAATTACTTGGTTTATCGGAAATTAAAAATAATAAAATTATTCAAAGAGTTCATCCATGTTTAGTTAATAAATCTTCTTATATTGGAAGTATTGATGGTGTTTTAAATGCTGTTATAATAAATGGTTCGCCTGTAGGACAAAGTATTATTCAAGGTGAAGGAGCTGGCCCAGAACCAACAACATCTGCATTAATATCCGATATTTCATCTATTTTAAGAGGAAATATTAAATATCCATTTTCTATTTCAGATAAAGAAAGAAAGAGAATTAAATTTGACTCTATTATTAATCAAAATTTTTCCGCTTATATAAGATTAGACGTAACAGATAAACATGGTGTCCTATCAAACATAACTAAAATATTCGCTAATAATAAAGTTTCAATTAAAAGATTGATACAAAATCCTTACAAATCAAAAAAATTCTCATCAATAACAATAATAACTCATTTAGCTAAAGATATAAATTTAATGAAAACATTAAAACAATTAAAAAATAAAAAGTTTATTATAACCAAACCAAAGCTTATAAGAATCGAAAATAAATAATGAGCTTAGATAAAGATCTACTTAATAAATTTATTAATGTTACTGAAAAAGCTGCTTATGGCGCATTCTTGCATGTTGGCAAAGGTGATAAAATTGCTGCAGATAAAGGTGCTGTAGATCCCATGAGGAAAGAACTTAATAAAATTGATATAAAAGGAACTATTGTTATCGGCGAAGGTGAAATGGACGAGGCGCCAATGCTTTATATTGGTGAAAAAGTTGGTACGAACAACGGTCCAGAATTAGATATTGCTCTTGACCCTCTTGAGGGAACAAATTTTGTTGCAAAGAATCTACCTAATGCTTTGTCGGTAATGGCTATAGCAGAGAAAGGTAATCTTTTATCAGCTCCGGATACTTATATGGAAAAAATTTCAATTGGATCTAATTTACCAAAAAATTTACTAGATTTAGATAATACGATTGAAAAAAATATAAAATTATTAGCTGAAGCAAAGAACACTATTCCTGAAAAATTAACTGCTTGTTTGTTAAATAGACCACGTCATAAAAAAATAATCGATGAACTTAATAAATTGAAAGTAAATATTAATTTTATTACAGATGGAGATGTGTCTGGGGCTATGAATGTTATAGATGAAAATTCACCCGTCGATATTTATTTAGGAATTGGTGGTGGACCAGAGGGGGTTTTAGCTGCCGCTGCTTTAGCATGTTATGGAGGTCAAATTCAAACTAGGTTAGTTTTAAACGCAGAGGAAAGAAAAAGGGCATCAAAATTAGGTATAAAAGATTTTACTAAAAAATACAATATTGATGAAATTATAAAAGGTGATGTAATGTTTGTGGCTACTGGAATAACAGAAGGTGATTTGTTATCAGGTATATCCATAGAAAAACATAATTTTAAGGCATCTACATTAGCTCTTCATAAAAGCTCAAATATACAAAAAAAAGTCACAAATATTCATAAAAAATGAGTTCTCAATCTGTAACTGGAAAAAAATGGGTACTAAAAGATTTTAATATAGAGGAATTAAATTTTATTAAAGATAATTTTTATTTAGACGAAATAGTTGCAAAATTATTAGCAATTAGAAAAATTAAAAGAGAAGAAATTAAAAATTATTTAGATCCAACAATAAAAAATATTTTGCCAAATCCAAATACAATTGAAGATTTAGAAAAAGCTTCAAAAAGATTAATTTATGCAATTAAAAATAAACAAAAAATAGGAATATTTGGCGATTATGATGTTGATGGTGCTTGTTCTACAGCTTTATTAGCAAATTTTTTTTCCTTAATAAATATAGAATATGAAATTCATATACCTGATAGACAAAAAGAAGGATATGGGCCTAGCGAATCTGGTTTTAAAAAATTGATTGATAGAAAAGTTGATTTAATTATAACTGTAGATTGTGGAACGTTATCCTTTAAACCAATCGAATTTGCAAATAATAAAAATAAAGATGTAATAATCATAGATCATCACCAATCTGAAGTAAAATTACCTGAAGCGCATTCCATAGTTAATCCGAATAGATATGATGATAAATCAAATTTAAAACACTTATGTGCATCCGGAGTTTGTTTCATGTTTTTAATAAAAGTATGCAGCCTATTAAGAAAAGAAAATTGGTTTAAAAATAATAATTTTAAAGAACCTAATTTAATAGATTTCCTTGATTTAGTATCACTTGGCACTATTTGTGATGTAGTCCCCTTGGTTGGTTTAAATAGAGCTATAGTAAAACAAGGTTTAAAAATAATTAGACAAAAGAAAAATTTAGGGCTTAAAACTTTAATTGATATTTGTAATATTTCAGGAGACCCTACAACTTATCACGTAGGATATATATTAGGTCCAAGAATTAACGCTGGTGGTCGAGTGGGTAAATGCGACTATGCAGCTAATTTATTATTAAATATAAATCCAAAGAATGCATTTAAAATCGCTACAGAACTAAATAGGTATAATAAAGAGAGACAACTTATAGAAAGTGAATTACTAATTAAAATCTTGAAAGAAATAAAAGATTTAAATGATCCAGTAATTATTTTATACGGTAAAGAATGGCATGAAGGTGTAATTGGAATTATTGCTTCTAAAATTAAAGAGAGATACAACAAACCAACAATAATAATTTCTCTAAAAGATGGTATTGGTAAAGCTTCTGCTAGATCGGTAGTTGGTTTTGATATCGGTGCTTTAATCGTATCTGCAGTTCAAAATGGTTTATTAATAAAGGGTGGGGGTCATAAAATGGCAGGTGGTTTCTCAGTTCATGAAAATAATATTCAAAAGATAAAGGAATTTATATTTAAGAAATTTAATAAACAAAATTATAAGATTTCTACTGAAAAAAAAGTTCTTATAGATAGTGTAATATCTCCATCTGCGGTGAATTTAGAGTTTTACAATAAAATTAATAGTTTATCACCTTTTGGATCTGGTAATAGTGAGCCAAAGTTTACTATAGAAAATTTAAAATTATTAAACTCTAAGATTGTTGGAGAAAAACACATAAAGTCAAATTTAATTGGAAGTGACGGTTCTTGTATTAAATCCATTTCATTTAATTCTGTGGACAGTAACATTTCAGCCTATTTACTAAAAAAAGGGAATAAAACCTTTAACATTGCAGGTAAATTGAGTTTGAATGAATGGAAAGGAAAAAAAAATGTGGAGTTTATTATCGACGATATTTCTGTTAATAAGACTCACGAAAATACGGTCCCATCGTCTATCGGTTAGGACAGTTGGTTTTCATCCAACAAAGAGGGGTTCGATTCCCCTTGGGACCGCCAAAATATAATTTATGTATAATATTGGTATAATAGATAAAATAAATCTAAAAGGTCTTGAAATTTTAAAAAAAAATAACAAATTTACATATGAATTAATTACAGATTTATCTAAAAAAAATTTGTTAAAAAAACTTCCTGAATTTGATGGCATTACCTTAAGAAGAGGTAAGGTAGATTCCGAGGTCTTAAAAAATTGTAAAAAATTGAAAGTCATTTCAAGACATGGAGTGGGATATGACAATGTTGATATAAATTTTTTAAAAAAAAATGATATTAAATTATTGGTAACTGATGCGTCTACTTCAACATCTCCAGCGGAACATATTATGTTTATGATATTGTCAATTTATAAAGGTATTAATATGTTTGATGATATTGTTAGAAAAGGTGAGTTTGCAAAAGCTATTCATCTAGATATTAATGAGAATTTTGAATTATATAAAAAAGATATTTTAATAGTTGGATTTGGTAGAATCGGCAGAAAACTCATTAAAAAATGTTTAGGCTTTGATTTAAAAGTAAGTGTATTTGATCCTTATGTTGATGATAAAACTATTAGATCTTTTGGAGGAATAAAGGTATCTAATTTTAACGATGCAATAAAAAAAACAGATATCTTGTCACTAAGTGTTCCAAAAAATGATGAAACATATAATCTTATTACTAAAACTGAAATGAAATTAATGAAAAAAAATTCTATTATAATAAATGCGTCTAGAGGAGGTATTATAAATGAAGAGGATTTAAATAATGCTTTAAACGATAAAACAATTTTTTTTGCAGGAATAGATGTCTTCGAACATGAGCCGCCGAATGAAAATAATCCTCTTTTAGCTAATAAAAGAGTTCTGTTAAGTCCACACGCAGCTACTTTTACTAAAGAATGTCTAGAGAATATGAGTATTGAAACAGTAACAAATCTTATTGATTTTTTTGAAAAAAAAATTGATAAATCTAAAATTGTAAAATTATAATTAATGTATAAAAAATTTGGACAATATATAGATGGTAAGTGGCAAGACTCTTCCGACGGAGGTTCTTATGAAGTTATTAATCCCGCTACGGAAGAAGTATTAGGAAATGCATCTAAAGCTACATCTAATGATGTTGAAAAATCGTTAAAATCAGCTCAAGAAGGATTAAAGATATGGAGTTCTACTCCTCCATGGGAACGCGCAAAAATTATAAGAAAAATTGCAGATTTAATTAGAGATAGGAGTGAAATCTTATCTAAATGGCTATGTCTTGAAGTGGGCAAGCCTTTGAGTGAAGGTTTGGGGGAGGTAAATGGAGCTGCTGATATTTTTGAGTGGAATGCGGAAGAAACTAAAAGAATTTATGGTCAAATAGTTGAAAGTAGATTTGAAAATACTAGAATGTATGTAAAATACGAGCCAGTTGGTGTTGTGGCAGCTCTAGTTCCATGGAACTTTCCAATTATACTTGCCTCAAGAAAAATCTCAACTGCTTTAGCTGCTGGTTGCTCAGTTATTTGCAAACCAGATGTTATAACACCTGGATCCGTAATGGAATTAGTTGATATTATACATGAAGCAGGAGTGCCACGAGGTGTTGTTAATTTGCTATCAGGTGATCCAGAAAAAATTTCTCAACAATTGATTGCTTCTGATATTATTAAAAAAGTTTCAATCACAGGATCTACAAGAGTAGGAAAATTGATATTGAAACAAGCGGCAGATAAGGTTCAAAGAGTTACAATGGAATTAAGTGGACATTCACCTCTCATAGTATTTGATGATGTAGACATTGATAAAGTAACAGATATGGCAATATCTGCAAAATTTAGAAATAATGGTCAGGTTTGTATTTCGCCAAATAGATTTTATATTCATGAAAATAAAAAAGATGAATTTACAAAAACTTTTGTAAAAAAAGTCTCAAAACTTAAAATTGGCAATGGAATTGATAAAGATACTGTTCTCGGTCCTTTAACTACAGCAAAGAGATTGAAAGAGCTTGAAAATTTAGTTGAAAAAACTAAAAAAGAAGGTGCCAAAGTTATTTGTGGTGGTAGAAGACCCTCAGGTTTTAATAAAGGATATTACTATGAGCCAACAGTTTTTGATAATGTTAAAGACAATTTTACTATTATGAAAGAAGAAGCATTTGGACCATTAGTACCAATACTTTCATTCAAAAATAGAGATGAGGTAATTAAGAGAGCTAATGACAATGAATTAGGTTTAGCCAGTTACATATATACTAATTCTATGGAAAACGCTCATAAAGTATCCGATCAAATGCAAACAGGCACATGTGCAGTAAATACACCTGCTGTAGCATTTGCTGAAGTTCCGTTTGGTGGAATTAAACAGACAGGCTATGGTAGAGAAGGTGGATCTATGGCTATTAAAGATTATCTTAATATTAAATATATTCACTTAGGTGTGAATTACTAAAATCATTTAATGAGCTACTATGTTTATATGCTCAGATCTAATAATAAGAAAAAATCTATTACTTATGTAGGATATACTAAAAATCTTCAAAATAGAATCAAACTTCATAATTCAGGAAAAGGTGCTAAATTTACGAGAGGAAGAAAATGGAAGCTTATTTATAAAGAAGTTTATCAATCAAAAAATAAGGCAATTTCTAGAGAATATTATATAAAGAACAATAGAACATTAAGAAATAAAATTAAAAATAAATAATGAAAATATCAATTCTTCTGCCCTATAAAGAAAATTTTTCACCAATTTATCCTGGTGCGGTATCTTTATTTATAAATGAGACCACGAAAATAAGCAGGTATAAATCAAATATTATAATATATGGAAACACTAATTATAAAAAAAGATTTAAACTAAATTATGTTAATATAAATCTCCAGAAGAAATTATTACAAAGCCAAAGTAAAAAATATGTTGATGAATTTATTAAAATTGAAAAAAAGAATAAATCTGATTTAATTGAAATACATAATAGACCTTACTACTTAAGATTTTTAACTAATTCATTAAATAAAAGAGTTTATTCATTATATTTTCATAATGATCCGTTAACAATGACTGGTTCACGTTCAATTGATGATAGAAAATTTTTATTAAAGAATTGCTATAAAATTATTTTTAATAGCAATTGGTCTAAGAAACGATTTTTAGAAGGAATGCACAATAAGTTTGTTAATAGTGAAAAATTAATAGTTATTCATCAATCAGCCAAACGAAATAAAATAAACATCACTAGTAAGAAAAAATGGATTACATTCGTTGGTAAATTAAATAGATCAAAAGGCTATGATATTTTTGCGAAAACAATTGTTAGAGTTTTAGACAGATTTCCTGACTGGAAAGCCTTAATTGTTGGAGATGAACAGAGAGACAAAATTAATGTAAATCATAAAAATATAATTAAATATGGTTTTATTGAACATCAAAAGGTCTTGGAAATTTATAAAAAAACAAGTATTGCCGCAGTATGTTCTAGATGGGATGAACCATTTGGTCGTACAAGTTTAGAAGCAGCCTCTAATGGCTGTGCAGTGATAATTAGCAATAGGGGTGGACTACCCGAGACAATTACAAATGGTATTATATTAGAAGATATAGATGCAGACGAATTATATAGAAAACTTGTAAAATTAATTAAGGATGTAAAATTAAGGAAATCATTACAAAAACTTTCCTATAAGAATTTTTACCTAACTCATAAATATATATCAGCTAAAATCGACAATTATAGAGACTTAAAACTTAAGAAAATTAATTTATTTAATACTAAAAAAAATAAAAGTTTAAGAATTTTACATGTAACAAATTTTAATGAGAGGCATGACGGGAGGTTATTTTTCAATACCGGTAGAAGGTTAAATAATGGATTTGTAAGATTGGGTCATAGTATTTTAGAATTTAGCGATCGAGATATACAAAAATATTACAAAAATTATAAAGATTTATCTGGGTCTAAAATGCTAAATGAGAAACTTAAAAAAACTTGTTACAATTATAAGCCTGATTTGATTGTATTGGGGCATGCAGACCTCATATCTCCTCAAACACTTGGTGAATTGAAAGATGACTATCCTAATTTAAAAATCTCTCAGTGGTTTTTAGATCCACTAAATAAGCATGGTCCAGATTATGAAAGAAACAAATCAAGAATTTTAGATAAAAATGATTTCATTGAAGCTAACTTTTTAACTACTTCTCCTGAAGTTTTAAATTTTTTACCGAATAATGTTTCTAATAATTATATGCCAAATCCATCAGATAAATCATTTGAAACATTAAATAATTTTAATAAAAATTGTAACATGGATGTTTTTTTCGCATTAAGTCATGGAGTGCATCGTGGTGTTTTAAAATCAGGAAAGTATGATGATAGATCTTTTTTTATAAAAAAATTATACGACATAACAAATAATGTTAAATTTGATATATATGGCTTAAATAAAATTCAACCTATTTGGGCTGATCATTATTTCAAAAGTATTTCAAATTCTAAAATGGGATTAAATTTGAGCAGGGGCAAACCAATAAAATATTACAGCAGTGATAGATTAACGCAAATAATAGGAAACGGATTGGTAACCTTAATTGATGAAAAAACTGAATATAATAATTTTTTTACAAATAAAGAAATGGTTTTTTATAAAGATATCCATGATCTCTCTGAAAAGATTATTAAACTTTCAAGAGATGATAAAACTAGACGTAAAATTGGATATAATGGTAAAAAGAAGTATATGAAATATTTTAATTCTACATTAGTTTCTCAATTCATTATTAATAAAACACTCCAAATAAATGAAAAGAAAAAATTTTATTGGGAAGGTTAATGATTTCAATAATTATACCAACATTAAATAATCTAAAATATCTTCAGTTTTGTATTAAAAGTATTAAAAAAAATTCAACTTTTGATAATGAAATAATTGTACATGTAAATAAAGGTGAAGACGGAACTTTAGAGTTTCTAAAAAAAGAAAATTTAAAGTTTACTTTTACAAGTTATAATGCCGGTATTTGTGAAGGAGTTAATAAAGCTTCTTCTAAAGCAACTACTGAATATATTTTATATGCTCATGATGATTTTTATTTTGCTCCAGAATGGGATAAAATAATGCTCGATGAAATTAATAAATTAACACATAATTTTTTCTATTTTTCCGGAACTATGGTGCAAAATGGTCAGGTCAGCTTAAATTGTGGAAATAATATACATAATTTTGATGAAGATAAATTCTTAGAAAACTACAAGAAAATTAAATTTTTTGACTTTCAAGGTTCCACTTGGGCGCCACACATAATCCATAAGGAAATTTGGAGAAAAGTAGGCGGTTTTAGTGAAGAATTCTTTCCTGGGACAGGTTCCGACCCTGATCTTAATAAAAAATTATGGGATGCTGGTGTACGAATTTTTAAAGGTCTACAACATTGTAAGGTTTATCACTTTGGCTCTATAGTTACTCGTCAAAAAGAAAAAAAATTTAATACACAAACGGAAAGTGGGAGTAGAGGTTCTAAAATCTTTCTAATTAAATGGGGCATATCAATTAAATTTTTTAGAAAACATTTTCTAAAATCAGATATTCCATACTGTGGTCCTCTAAAGGAACCGATTAAAAATTATAATTTTTTTTTTGATTTGTTCTTATGTAAATTATATAAGTTATATTTAATGATATCCTTCAAATATGAAAATAGATAAATTATTAAAAGAATATTTTTTATATAAAAAAAATAATCCTTTGACCTTTTTATATTTCTTTTTTAATAAATTTTTTTCTCAATACTTTTATAGAAAATCTTTTTCGCAAGGATCTATGGATCTCATACTTACTCAGATTTTTAAAAATAAAAATTATGGTTATTATGTTGATGTAGGTTGTCAGCATCCAATTAAAAATAATAATACATACCTATTATTTAAGAAAGGATGGAATGGTGTAAACATTGATCTTGATAGAGTAAATATTGATTTATTTAATTTTTTTCGACCCAAAGATAATAATGTTAACGAGGCTATTTCTGATAAAATTGAAGAACTATACCTTTTTTTTTATCATCAAAAATCACCAATTAACACTTTGGATGAAAAGATTAGTGCAAAACAAAGCTCTAAAATTGAAGAGAAATTTAAAATTAAAACTAACACTTTATCCAATGTTTTAAATAAATTTGCTATCGATAAAGTCGATATTCTTTCTATTGACGTAGAGGGTTTTGAACTCAAAGTGCTTAAAGGTTTAGATTTTAATAAATACACTCCTAGCGTAATAGTTGTAGAATACTTAGATCTAAAAGCCCCAAAATGGGAAATTCCATATAATAGAATTGATAATGTTTTAGAGTCTGAAATATATAACTTTTTAACAAGTAAAAACTATAATTTAGTCAACTGGGTTAATGGTGACCTTGTGTTTGTAAATAAAAATTTCACCAATTAAATTTTAATCTTATTGAGAGCATTATTTTTAAATAAATTTGCCTCATGTATATATCTTCTTACCATTTGAGTTGATTTATGACCTGTCATAGCCATTATATTTCTTTCTTCAGCTCCTGACTCGGCTGTTGATGTTGCAAAACCTGATCTCAAACTATGACCAGCATATTTTTTTGGGTTTAATCCTGCTGATGATGCATATTTTTTAATTAATAACACAACACTTTTATCTGATATTGGAAAAATTCTTCCTGAAGTAATATTTGATATGTTTATCCATTTTTTTAGATTAATAACTGGGCAAAATTCCTCATTATAAAAGTAGGGTATAGCTTTAATCATTCCCTCACCTGATTGATCAGTCTTAGATCTTTTAACGAAAATTTTAACTCCTTCACTTACAAAATCGATATCGTCATATTCTATTGATACTAGCTCCGATCTTCTAAAACCGCCTGAAAAACCCACTAAGATTAATGATTTATCTCTCATTTTTTTTAAAAACTTATCATTAGAGTCATTTACTGCTTTAATTATTGCTTTTAAATCACTGATTAATAATGGTTTTTTAGCTTTTTGATTGCTTCCTATAACTCTCTTAATCCCTAATAAATTTTCAATAATTAATGGATGTTTAACGTCTACATAATGACCTTTCAGCTTATGTACTACGTTGATTGATGCTAATCTTCTTTTTAATGTGCTGAATTTTGAAAATTTTGATAAGTGAGTTAAGTATAAAGCTATAATTTTTGGATCAGTCGGAAGATAACTAAAATTATTTTTGATACAAAACCTTGAGAAATCCTTAAAATCTGATTGATATGCTTTGAGAGTATTTGAAGACTTGGAATTTTTAAGATTCTTTAATGTATCTAATTCTAAGCTTTTTATATCAGTTAAAATTTTATTCATAATAATTTCCGATAACCATTAATTATCGGAAATATTATAATATAGGATTTTCAATGTCAAGAGATTAAAATAAAGCGTGTTTAGAAATAGAAAGAAAATATTCTTAGATCGCGGGCCAAGTTGGCCTGACTACGATCAAGCCGAACCATTTATGATCAGGTATTATGTATTATTTCGGAAAAGACCCAAATGGTTTCCTTTTAATATATTCATTCACAAAATCATTAAGAGTGATTTAGGAGATTTGCATGACCATTACTGGTCCTATGTTACGATAATGCTTAAAGGTGGATATTGGGAAACTACAGAAAAAGGTAAATATTGGAGAGCCCCAGGTTATATAGGGTTTAAAAAAAGCCAAAATAGACACAGTTTAAAAATACCAGAAGGTAAAACAGCTTGGACATTGATATTAGTTGGTCCTAATAAGGGTTCTAAGAGGTTCGCAAAATATACTCCATGAAGCCAGATAGCCTGTCAAATATAGCTTTTAGACATACTAAACTACAGTTAAAAGTATGGAATTATCTTAAAAAAATACCTTTAGGAGAAGTTAGAACCTACAAACAAGTGGCAAAAGCAGTGGGTAGACCTCTTGCAGTCCGAGCTGTAGCAAATGCAATAGGTAAAAACCCATTTCCAATTAAAATACCTTGTCATAGAGTAATTCGATCAAACGGCAAATTGGGAGGCTATTCAGGTCCTGGCGGCTTTAAAAAGAAAAAGTTGTTGCTTAAAAAAGAAGGTATAAAGCTCTAGAATTGTTGTCTATCAACAACTCTGGTTAATTAATTTGATCAAGGGCTATTTTTTAATATTTCATCCCTAAGTTGTACCGTTAAACAGAGAATTCAAAAAAAAAGGCCTTCTATGTCCGTTTAAACGCTATATTCCCATAGCGCAAAGCTCATTATAAATATATAAAATCTATTAATAGGAAACTTATATTTTAACCTAATTTTGGTGATAAAAGTCATACATCTTACTAAAAATAGCAATTTTATTAAGAATTTTGATTAATTGACTAAATAAGCCCCTTTTATCCTCAATTAATTATACTATAAATGATTATTAAATAAAGTAATAAATACAATGATTTAAACTACATAATTAAACTAATACATTAATATATAAGTAAATAGTATTGACTTATTAAATAAAAAACTAATTTAAATAGAAAATAGAAAATCCTTTATTACTACTCACATAAAAACGAGAAATTTGTTTGATTTTACGAATTTTTAAGAGTGAAGCAGGTTTGAAGTTAACAAAAATAAATATTATTCGCCTCTTAACCTTAATTTTTTTTATTAAATTATTAACAAAATTTATAAAGATTTTTTCACTTCTAAAAGGGTTGTTAAAGAAAAAACAATCAATTTTAAGTTTTAAAAAATTAATTTTAGTAAAATCTTTTTTAATAATCTTAATATTTTTATGGTTTTTAAAAAGTTTTTTAGCAGAATTGTATTGGTCATCAAAATATTCTATACCAAAAAAATTTATTGTCTTAAGAGATCTAGAAATAAAGTAAATAACTCTTCCGGATCCACAGCCTAAATCAATGAAGTTATTAAAATTTAAAGTTGCCAGATGTTTCCTAATATTTTCCAAAAAATAAAAAGGAGTTGGTATATCATCTGACATTACTTTATTTTTAGACAGATTAAAATTATTACCCTTGTATCCCCTTAAAATATAAAGGAGTTCATAAAAAATTATTTGAAATATTGAAAACCTATAGTCCTTAATAATTCTTAAAAAATTTTTAAAAAGCATTCAAACTAGAGGTTTTTTTAAACGAAAAGTGTCAGTTTCGTATTCTTTACCACCTCTTGGACCTTGGGTAAAAACGAGAAATTCCGAATTTTTAAGAGCTTTGATAGCATGTGACTCATTTTTTAAAGTAACGACTAAATCACCTTTATTGAGAATCTTTTTTTTAACCCCCTGCCCTTTTTTTTTAGCATAAATAATTATTTTTCCAGATAATAAATAATTCCATTGTATAGTTTTTTTATGAAAATGATTTCCTCTTATTTTTCCTCTTTTTTGACTTATTAAAGTTATAGAATTTATTTTTTTGTTTTCTAAAAGATCTTTTATATATCCCCTATTATCTTTGTGATTATATTTTAATTTAATTTTTTGCATTCTTAGAACCAACTATTTTAACTTTAGGTATAGGTATAATAAATTTTCCACCACGTTTCATAAATTTATGGTTGTTTCTTATAATTTCTTTAGAGAAATTCCAAGCTAATAATAATGCATAATCAGGCTTTGTTTGAAGAAGTTTTTTATCAGAAAAAACACGTATATTAGTTCCTGGAGTTAACAATCCTTGTTTGATAGAAGATTTTTCTGTCGCATAATCTATATAATCTTTGTCGATTTTACAATAATTCAATAAAGTCATACCCTTTGCTGGTGCACTTAGAACAACTATTTTCTTTTTTTGCTTTTTAAGTTTAGTTATTGTTGACATTATTTGATATCTATTTTGTTTAACTTTAATGGCAAAATCATTTAAAGTTTTTTTCGAATTAATTCTTATATTTTTTTCAAGTTTACAAATCTTTTTTACACTTCGATTGATTGAAAAATTGTTTTTCTTGGAGATAAAAATACGAATAGATCCTCCATGAATATCTCTTTGTTGTACATCAATAATTTCCAAATTATATTTCTTAAAAAATTTAATTAAGGGCTCAACCGTTATATATGATAAATGTTCGTGATAAATAGTGTCATATTCGAGTTTTTTAATGAGATGCAAAAAGTGAGGAACTTCAATAACAAAAATACCTTTTTTAGGTTCTAATAATCTAACTATATTCTTAGTGAATGAGTCTAAATTATCAACGTGTGCAAATACATTAGTGCCAGTTATAACCATTGCTTTACCGTATTTACCTAAAATTTTAGTTGTTATTTTGTTGTCAAAAAAACTATTAAATGTTTTTAAATTACGTTTATTAGCAATTTTACATATATTTGAGGCTGGATCTATTCCAATGGCATTCAAACTATTATCTTTAAAGGCTTTAACTAAGGTGCCTGTGTTACTTCCTATATCGATGGATAAGTCACCTTTTACTAAATCATATTTTTTTACAGATGAGTCAGCAAATTCCTTATAATGTTTTTTTCCTTCATTAGTTAAAGATGACTCGTAAGGATAATTTTCTTGATATAAAATTTTTGGATCAACAACATAATTTAATTGTTTAAATCCGCATTTTAAACAGTGATTAACTTTTAAGGGGTAATATTCTGTAGGTTTATTAAGATTTTGAATAAATTTAAATTGATCCGAAGGAGGTTGTAATCCTAAATCAAGAAATTCATAAAGTTTCTTACTATTACATAATCTACAATTTTTTTTTATCATTTTGTTAATTTAAACGTTACTTGCTTCATAAGTAAAATATTTCTTATTAGGATGCAATTTCTTTAATTATTTTGATAACATACTGTTGTTGCTTATTACTTAATGCTAAACCAGAAGGTATATAAAATCCATTTTTGGCAAGATTTTCTGAAACAGGCAATTTAAGATTTTTAAAATATCCCATTTTTTTTAGTACAGGTTGTTTATGAAGTGGCCAAAAAAAGTTTCTTGTTTCAATACCTTTGTTTCTTAATCTTTTCATAAATTGACTCACATTTAATTTAGACTTTTTATTTAATACTATTCCATATATCCAAAAAATATTTTTTGCATATTTAGATTTATCAAAAGGTAAATTAAAAGATTCTATTTTTTTAAAAGCATTAGTGTAAATTTTACCTATTTTTCTCTTTTTAATAATAAAATTATTTAATTTTTCTAATTGTGCTAAACCTATAGCAGACTGAATATTGGTAAACCTATAATTCCAGCCAAGTTCATGATGCATAAATCTCCTTTCGTTATTAAAACATATATTTCTTAAACTTTTACATCTCTCAGAAATATTTTTATCATTTGTTACTATCATTCCTCCTTCACCTGTTGTGATATGTTTATTGGCATAAAAACTGAATGTAGAAATATCTCCAAATGTACCACATTCTTTTTTTTTATATTTTAAACCCAATACTTCTGCAGTATCTTCAATAACTTTAATCTTAAATTTTTTTGCAATTTTCATTAAAGGTTCCATATTTACAGGAAGACCATAAATATGTGGGACTATGATTAATTTTGTCTTTTTACTAATCTTTTTTTCAATTTGATCTACATTCATATTCCAAGTAACAGGATCACTATCAATGAGAACTGGTTTAGCTTTAGCCCTTATAACAGGCAATATGCAGGAAATAATTGTAAAAGAAGGTAATATAACTTCGTCACCTTTTTTTATTTTTAATGCCTCAAAAGCTATTTGTAGCGCTGCAGTGCCGTTTGAAACTGAAATGCCATATTTGCGTTTTAATCTTTGCGAAAATTTATCTTCAAATTTTTTTACTAAACTTCCAGAAGAAGAGATGTAGCCATCTCTTAAACAACTCAAAACATATTTTTTTTCATTACCTTTTAAAAGAGGTTCATTAACAGGTATTTTTATTTTTTTCATAATATTGATATTTATAATTATACATTAATTTCTAAAAATAGTAATTATTGCTCTTAAAAAATATTTAGACCCCAGATACAAAAAAGTAAAAAGATTTGGAAATGATTTACTTTGAATATCGGTATCATCAATTGTTTGCACATAAGGTATTTCCTTTATCTTAAATTTCTTCTTATATAATATATATATAAACTCAATATACCACTCCGCATAACCAGTAATTAAATGTTTAGTTTCATTTAAAACATTTTTTCTCATTAAAAAAATTCCACTTGTAAAATCAGTAAATGGAATTCTTAAAAGAATTTTACAAACCAAATTTATTAACCTGCTTGAGAGAGATCTAATCATGATTCGTTGGTCGCCACCATTTTTCAGATATCTCGAAAGCGATGCAATATCATAACCCTCGTTTAATTTTAAAATAAGTTTTTTAAAATATAAAATTTGATCTTTACTATTTACATCAACTGTTCCCAAATAATCGCCAGAAGCTTCCATAAAGCCTTTTAGTTGAGCTGAAGCTAGGCCTCTTTCATTTTTTCGTACAAAAAGTTTAAAATTATATATACTTTTGATTTTATCAAGGATTTCAAGAGTTCCATCATTAGAATTATCATCAACAATTATTATTTCACAATTATCAATATTTTCATTTATTAATCTTATGGAATTTTCTATATAATTTTTTTCATTAAATGTGCATAAAATTAATGAAGTTTTTTTTGTCATTTAAATAAAATATTTTAAAGCGAAAAATACAATAACAGGAATTGTTATAAAAGACATTATTGTTGATACAACAATTACGCCAACAATACTGTCAACAACTTTTTTTTCTGAGTACATGGAGCCAACTAAATATGTAAGCACTGCACTAGGCATGGCTGATTGAATTAGTAAAACTCCAGCCGCAAATCCAGATAAATTAAGTATCTTGATTAGAGAAAATGCAATTATGGGACCTCCTAAAACTCTCGTTGTAGCTAAAACTATAGATTTATTCCAAGATTTAACTTTTAACCTGGTTAGAGCAACTCCTAATGACATCAAAACTAAAAATATAGTTGAATATGTTAATAGAAAGGTAGAATTTTCTAAAAATTTTGGAACATCCCACTCAAAATATAAAAATAAAACAGAAATCAAAATTCCATATGTTGGAGCATTTTTTATAACAATATCAAACGAAAATTGTTTTTTTGCCAAAAAAACACCTAAAGTAAAGTGAAATAAAATAATAACCGAAGCAATTGCCGAAGCTACACCTAGGCCTGAAGTCCCATAAGCAAATAAACATATTGGAATACCCATATTGCCGGTGTTAGGTAAAATTAGTGGAGGCAATTCACTTATAGGGTCATTTTTCAATAATATTAAAACAACTAAACCAATAATAGAGAAACCAGCTATAATAATTAAGGCGTAAATAAAATATTCTAGGAATATCTCTAAAGTGACTCCTGTAGTTGTAATTGTGTAAAAAATCATTGCAGGTGTGCCTATATTACCAGCAAAATCTGTTATAAATTTTGTATTTAATTTTGGATCTTTTTTTCCTAAATAGTATCCAATTCCTATGATAAGAAAGACAGGGAATAAAACTTCAAAAAGTTTAAAATATAACTCCATTAAACTTTGACTCTTCTAGGAATATTTTTTTGGTTAAAATTTATAGATGTCTCAAATTCCATAAGTCTTTTATAAATAGATCTAAGTTCTGTAATTCTTGTCCAATTTTGTAAAAATAATGAAAAACTACCTTGAACCTCTCTAAAGGCTGAAGAGGTTTGAATAAGTACTCCTAGAGTCATTGCTCCAGTAAATAATCCCGGTCCCATTAATAAATATGGAACTATAATCATTGACTGGTTATACATAATTAACCAAAGATCAAAGTATCCGTAATGCAAAAAAAGTTTATGATAATTAAATTTAATACCTGTAAATAATTGAAGAATTGTAGGAGCTTGAACATAATTCATTCTATCATCTTCGCCATAAACAAGTTCTTTTCTAAATGCAGCTTCAACTTTTTGGTTGTTATATTCTAAACCTGGAAGTTTTATACCAACAAGCCAACTTACTGCTAGACCTCCTAAACTAGCCGTTAATGAAACCCATACTAATGATCCCGAAATATCTTTAAAAAAAGGTATTACTACATTAGATGATAAACCCCAAAGAATTGGAATAAATGCTATCAATAACATTATTGCTCTAACTACCTGCAATCCTAAACTTTCCACAATTTTTGCAAAATTCATTGCATCTTCTTGAATTCTTTGAGAAGCACCTTCAACTTTTGCATCTACGGCTCTCCAATATGGCATATAAGAAAATGTCATGGCTTCTCTCCATCTAAAGGCCCATAATCTTGTAAAATAATTAGTTACTGTATAAATAATTACATATGGTATTGCTAGTTTCATAAACAAAAATATACCGTCGTAAAATTCTGAAAGTTCTCTTTCAGTTGCTTTTTGAAGTAAGTCGTAGAAACCCTTGTACCATTCGTTAATCTTTACATCTATATAAGTTTGAGCTAATAAAGAAAGAATAATAAAAGCAAAACCTCCCCATGACCAAAGTAACCATTTTTTTTCTGTAAAGAAACTACGCCACATTTTTATTCTTTTGTAAAATTGTCTGAATAAGACTTAATTACAAATTCCTTTTTTTTTGGTTCAAATAATTTGTATTCTATATTATTTTTTTTTACAAATTCAATAGCTTTTTCTTTAGAAGAAAATTCAAGCTTAACTTCTCCTAAGGTATCATCAGTTGTCTCCCACCCCATAAAAGGATTGGTTTTAGAATCTTTTGTAAAAAATTCTATGACCCATTTATTATTTTTTCCCCTGCCAGATTGCATTGCACTTTTAGCAGGAATGTAAATTTTAGCTTTTTTCATAATGGTCGGGGCGGCAGGATTTGAACCTGCGACCCTCTGGTCCCAAACCAGATGCGCTACCAGGCTGCGCTACGCCCCGATCGTCTGTTTTATAGGATAATTATACCTTTTTGGCAATTGAAAGATAAGCATTATAGAAGTAAATAGTAACTATGATCCAACTTATTACTAAACCTTTTAAAGATTTTTTTAAGTTAGAAGCCTCATCCGGGATTATGCTTTTATTCGCAGCGATTCTAGCATTAGTAATAAGTAATGGTTCTTACAGCGAGGAATATTTTTCTATCTTAAAAAAATATATCACTCTTGGTACAGAAAGTTTTGGTCTAAAGCTTAGTGTTCTTCACTGGATTAACGATGTGCTAATGGCAATTTTTTTCTTTTTTGTATCTCTTGAAATTAAAAGAGAGTTTATACAGGGTGAGTTATCAAATCCAAAACAAGCCTTATTACCCATTATTGGTGCAGTAGGTGGAATGGTTGTTCCAGCTCTATTTTATATATTTATTAATTATTCTGATAGCACAACATTAAATGGATGGGCTATTCCCTCTGCAACTGATATTGCTTTTTCTTTAGGTGTATTATCTTTGTTAGGAAAAAGAGTTCCTGTTTCTTTAAAAGTGTTTCTTACTGCACTAGCAATTATAGATGATTTAGGAGCAATTGTAATTATAGCTTTCTTTTATTCTGGAAATATTCAAGTTACTTATTTAATCTTAATGTTAATTTCATTAATAGTTTTAATTGGACTCAATAAATTTAAAATAAATAGTTTTTTACCATATTTAATAGTTGGGATATTTTTATGGGACTTTACACATCAATCAGGTATTCATGCTACTATAGCAGGCGTTCTCTTAGCTTTAACTATTCCACATAACACTAAAGTTAACAAAAACTCTTTACTTTTAAAATTAGAACATGGTCTATCACCATATGTAGCATTCGGAATTATGCCAATTTTTGCTTTTGCTAATGCCGGGGTATCACTTGAAGGTTTAACTTTTTCTTCATTATTAAATCCTGTACCCCTAGGTATTGTATTAGGACTTTTCTTTGGTAAACAAATTGGAGTATTTGTATTATCTTATCTATCTGTAAAATTAAAAATTGCAGATAAACCGAATAATTCAACATGGCCAACTTTTTACGCTGTATCTATTCTTACTGGAATAGGTTTTACGATGAGTTTATTTGTTGGAAATTTAGCTTTTGCAAATGATATGCAGTATATGGATGGTGTTAAGATTGGTGTTTTGGCTGGATCATTATTATCGACTGTATTCGGTTATGTTCTATTATTACTTTTTTCAAAAAAATGATTGATACAAAAATTATAAAGATTGCCTCTAATACTAAAAATTTTGGTTTAAGAAATGTTTTTACACACAGGTCTTCTGCAAAAAATTCCTTGTGTGGAGATCTAATTAAGATTGAAGTAGTAGCAAAAAATAATAAAATTAAATCAATGAGATACGAAACTGAGTCCTGTATATTATGTGAAGCTTCTGCCAACTTATTATCAAGAAAAATAAACAAATTTTGTTTGAATGAAATAAAAGATTTAAAAAAAAAGATTAAAACTAAAACGTTAGATTTACCCGATAAATTTAAAGAATTCAAAGTTCTGTTAAATAAAAAAAATATTAGTCGAATTAATTGTGTCATATTGCCTCTAGATGCTTTATTAAAAGCATTTAAAATAAAATAATGAAAAAAATTATTGTAATATTAGTTTTTATGTTTGGATTATTTAACATCGCGAAAGCAAACTATTTGAAACTTGCTCATGAGTTTGAATTCAATAGTATACAAGGAGATATAATTAAATTAAGTGATTATAAAGATAAAGTAATAGTAATAGTCAATGTGGCAAGCAGATGTGGTTATACACCCCAATATGAAAATCTTCAGACTCTTTGGAGCGATTATAGAAGTAAAGGTGTAGTTATTATAGGAGTGCCAACGAATAATTTTAAACAAGAACCTGGAAGCAATAAAGAAATTAAAGATTTTTGTGAAACTAATTTTGGAATAGATTTTCCTATGACTCAAAAAATTGACGTAATTGGCAATAAAGCTCATCCATTTTACAAATGGGCTAAAGAAAATCATGGTATAGCTGCTATTCCTAAATGGAATTTTCATAAAATAATTATAAGCAAGAATGGAAAAGTTGCTGATACTTTTGCGTCTTTTACAAAACCTACTTCAAAAAAGTTTATAAAAATTATTGAAAGAGAAATTAAAAATTAAATTTTAACCCATCGTAAGCAGGGATAATATTTGATGGGAGTTTTTTTTTAAGATAATTATAATCTAAATCAGTATGTAGATTTGTTAATATTGCCCTCTTTGGTTTTAATATTTTAATCATTTCTAAAGCATCGTCATAATTAAAATGAGATGGATGCTTATTTTTTCTTAAACAATCAATTATCAAAAATTCAAGACCATGAAGTAATTTTAGAGAAGTTTTTGGAATTCTATTACAGTCACTTAAGTATGCTACTTTTTCAAATAAATATCCAGTAGCGTTTATCAAACCATGAACGACATTAAATGCTTTAATAGAAATATGCTTATTTTTTTTTTTAATTCTAAAATTTTTTTTTACAATATAGGGCTTCATAATCGGAGTGTAACCATGCCTTGGTAAAAAACAAAAAGTATATTTACTTAACAAAGCTTTAATAGTTCTTTTGCTACCATATACTGGGATTTTTTTTTTATTTTTCCAATAAAAAGGTCTCATTTCAAAAATTCCAGACGTTTGATCAGCGTGTTCATGTGTATAGATAATTGCATCTAAATTTTTAATTTTATTCTTTAAAAATTGACTTTTTATATCTGGAGATGTGTCTATTAGAATTGACAAGTTTTTATATTGTATATGGGCGCAACATCGTGATCTAATATTTTTAGAATCTTTCTTTAAACTTCCAGTATAATTAGTAATCCAGGGTGAACCTAATGAACTGCCACATCCTAAAATTGTAAATTTATTTTTCAACTTAATTTTCCAAATAAATTAAAAAAGTTTTTTGAGGTAATTTCTGAAAAATCATTAAATGATATCTTTTTTAAATTAGATAAAAATTTTACTGTATTTATTATGTAACTAGGTTCGTTTGGCTTCCCGCGTAAAGGAACTGGTGCTAAATATGGAGCATCAGTTTCAACTAAAATTCTATTATTTGGCAACTCTTTGAAAGTTTCAGCTAATTCTATAGACTTTTTGAAAGTAATAACACCGCTTGCTGATATATAGGCCCCCAAATCTATTAATTTAAATGCAAAATCTTTTGATCCAGTAAAACAATGAATGAGAATTTTTAAATCTTTTTTTTTATTAGATTCTCGTAAAATTTTTAATGTATCCTCCTCTGCATTTCGCGTATGAATAATTAAGGGTAAATTTGTATCTTTAGAAGCTTCAATATGTTCTAAGAACGAAGTAATTTGATCAGTTTTATTCGAATGATTATAGTGAAAATCTAGGCCAGTCTCACCTATTCCAATAATTTTTTTACTTTGTTTAACTTTTTCGATTATATTTTTTGACTTTATTTTAAGATGATTTTTTGCTTCATGAGGATGAATACCATAAGTGCCGAAAACACAGTCATATTTTTTTAGAATATCTAAAATTTTATGATAACTTTTATCTTCTGTAGAAATTGTCAAAAGATATTCTACCCCCTCCATATTTGCTCTTTTTATAGTTTCATCTAAAGATGAAGACATAGGCTCATAAGTTAAATGGCAATGTGAATCAATTATCATTTTCAATCTTATTAAATAAAATATCTGAGTCTTTCAACTCTTTATCGTGCTCAAAACACTTAAGGTTATTAATTTCCTTTATTAACCTTTTTTTTGGATTAACATTAAGAGTGTCGAGTACTTTATTGGTCGATATCGGAATTATTGGATTTAGCAGGATACTAATATTTTTAATTTGTTCACATGCAACAAATAATATAGTTCTCATTCTTTGTGGATTTTCTTTTTTTTCTTTCCATGGTTCTGAATCATTAAAATATTTGTTTGCCTCAAATGAATACTGTACAACACTTTTTATAAATTCGTTTAAATTCTGATTATTAATTAATTTAATAAGATTTGGTAGGTTTTTTTTTAATTTATCAAGTAATTTTGTATCAATATTTTCTAGTTTATAATCTTTAGGAATTTTATTAGAACAATTTTTTTTAATAAATGAAAAAACTCTTTGACATAAATTTCCATAGTTATTAGCTAAATCGTTATTAATACAATTTTTTAAATTTTGCATTGAAATACTTCCATCATTTCCCAAAGAAACTTCTTTTACTAAATAATATCTTAATTGATCAACCCCATAAATATTTACAATTTCAATTGGATCTAAAATATTACCAATCGATTTTGACATTTTTTTATCATCTGAAAGTATCCAGCCATGTCCAAATACTTTTTTAGGAAGTGGAAGATTGGCAGCTAATAAGAAAGCTGGCCAATAAATAGCATGAAATCTCAATATGTCTTTGCCAATAATGTGTACATCAGCTGGCCAGAATTTATTATACTTTTTTTCATCGTCAGAAAAATTTAAGGCGCTTAAATAGTTTGTTAAAGCATCTAACCATACATAAATTATATGCTTATTATTATTTGGCACTGGTATACCCCAAGTAAAAGATGTTCTGCTTACGGATAAATCTTTTAAACCTTTTTCTACAAACTTAATAACTTCATTTCTTCTAGACACAGGTAAAATAAAATCTTTATTTTTATTGTATAAGTCCAATAATTTATTTGACCAAGCTGAAAGTTTAAAAAAATAAGACTCTTCTTCTACCCAGTCAACTATTGAACCTGAAGATTTTGAAATTTTTTTACCATTAATTTCTTCTATTTCATCTTCGTCATAATAGGCTTCATCAGAAATTGAATACCATCCACTATATTTATCTAAATAAATATCGCCAGACTTAACTAATCTATTCCAAATTTTTTCTACAGATTTATAATGTCTTTTCTCTGTTGTTCTGATAAAATCGTCATTAGATAAGTTTAAAATTTTTGTTAAGTCTTTAAATTTTTCAGACAACTCATCACAAAATTTTTTTGGATCTTTATTGTTTTTTTCTGCTTCCCTTTGAATTTTTAATCCGTGCTCGTCAGTTCCAGTCAAAAACAAAACTTCATAACCCTCTAATCTTTTAAACCTAGCAAAAATATCAGCTATAATGCTTGAGTAGGCATGTCCCATATGAGGATTTCCAGATGGATAATATATAGGTGTAGAAATGTAAAAATTTTTATTATTCATAATTAAACTGGGATTTAATAATATTTATTACAGAAGAAGTACTTAAGTTTAAAGTTAAAAAATCATTAATATGCTTTAAAATTTTTATTTTTATAATATTTAAGTTGTAAACTTCGTTATCTTTTTCCAAACATAAATCATAGAAATACTGTTCAGTTAAAAAAATTGTTATTTTTATATATATTTTATTTTTTGTTTTTTTATATAGGCTTAACATTTTTTCAATTTTTGAATAATAATTTAAATTTTCATCGATAGACTCCTCCAAAAATATATTATTATATTTTAAATATAAACCTGGTGAAATATCTAATTTATTGTAAGCAAGTTTTTGTTCAATATTATGTTTTTTAATAAGAGAATTTATAACATTCAATTTTTTTATTTTATTTAAAAAAATTTTTTTTAATAGACATCTTGAAGAAATAGTATCAATTAATTTATTTTGCTGGTTATCTATTAAAAAGAAAAAATTTTTTTCTCCAGGTTCTTCGATTATTTTCAGTAATGCATTTGCAGCATTTTGATTTAACAGCTCTATTTCATCTAATATTATAAATCTATTACCATCATTTAAATTAGTTTTTTGAATCTGATTTTTAAGACCTCTGATAGAGTCAATTTTAATTTGATTATAATCAACATTTTGTAAATTAATGACGCTGCTTAATAAGTTTTTTCTTAAATTTTGATTAAACAACGAATCTTTTAAGATAATATTATTTTGTAAGTCATAGTTTTTTTTATCAAATATGTAATTAATAAAATGCATAACAAGTGTATATTTACCAATACCTTTAATCCCTGAGAAAAGTAAAACTTTTGGTAATTTATTATTTTCATAAATGCTAACTAATTCCAAAAAAGTATCTTTAAGTTCGAATAATTTATTAGTATTAATCGGATCTAAATAATCTTTGTCTGTCATATTTACTTAGTAATTTTTTTGTAGACTAAATTGTAGATTTTTTTTTCTAAATTGGCATTATTTTTTGAAGAGTCAAATAAAGAATATCTACTTTGGTTAGATTTATATAATTTTATGAAAGAATTTTGAATTTTTAAATATAAACCTTTGCTTAATCTATCAAATTTATTTTTATTTTTTCTTTTTTTTAATCGGGATGATGCAGAATTATAATTTGATTTTAAAACAATAGTTAAGTCTGGCTTTAAATTTGAGGTTATGTATCTATTATTAATTAAATTTATTTTATTATCTATTTTATTTCCTTTAACTTGATAAGCATAAGTTGAGTCGACATATCTATCAGATATTAAAATAATTTTTTTCTTTTTTGCTGGTAAGATTGTATTTATAAAATGTTCATTTCTGGCAGCCAACATAAGGTAAAAGTCAGTAAGCTTATGAAATTTTTCACCTCTTTTATCAAATATTATCTTTCTGATTTGTTCAGCAGACTTCGATCCACCGGGTTCTCTTGTTTTAAAAACTTTAAATTTTTTTTTTTTAAGATTGTTATAAAGTTTATTAATCTGAAAACTTTTTCCCGTACCTTCAGCGCCTTCAAACACAATAAAAAAGAACTTTTTTTTAGACATCTCCCCAAATCATATAATTAAGCGATGTAAAAAAACTTTTAAAAAAATTTATTTTTTTTAAATCCTCTGAGGCGTACAACGGTACATCCCTTATTAATTCATCTTTATTAAACACTTTGAGTTTTCCTATCTCTTGGTTTTTTTTAATAGGTGCTTTGATAGGTCCACTATAATCCAAAATTACTTTAAAGTTTCTTGAGTCTTTTTTTGATAGCGTTATATAAATATCTTCTTTTGTTTCCGCTTTAACTGTTTTATTTTTGCCCAACCAAGTCTCTAGTTCAAAATAAGTCTTTCCTAATTTAGAAACCTCATAAGTATCAGTATTTCTAAATCCCCAACCAAGTAATTTTATTGACTGAGCTGTTCTTGATTGTTTACTTTCAAATCCGCTTCCCACAGAAATCAGTCTTCTTGTTTCTCTCTTAATGGTACTAGCCAAAGAATATTTTTCTACTGCTAAATAGCCTGTCTTAATTCCATCTGCTCCTAAATTTTTATATAGTAATCCGTTTCTATTTCCTTGAGTTATTGGATCACCCCCTGTTCTATCCCAGGTAAATTCTTTCTCAGCAAACATTTTATAATAGTTTGGATAATTTTTAATTAAGTGTTTAGACATCAGAGCAATATCCCTTACTGTAGAATAATTGTCTGGACTGTTAATCCCAGAAGAATTGTCGAAATTAGAGTTGGTCATACCAATTTCTTCAGCTTTCTCATTCATCATTTCAGCAAAATTTTCTTCGGAACCAGCTATACCTTCTGCAATAGCAATGCATGCATCATTCCCAGAGGCAACTATAATTCCTCTTAATAAATCTTCAACTGATACTTCATCATTAACCATTATGAACATCGAAGAGTATCCGCTTTGAGAAAATCTCCAGGCATTCTCGGAAACTATAAATTTGTCATTCATTGACAATTTTTCTTTTTTTAATAAATCAAAAACAACAATTGCAGTCATGATTTTAGTCATTGATGCAGGATAAATTTGCATATCTGGCTCATGTTCAAATAGAATTTTTTCTGAGTCATGGTCCATGAGTATTGCTGTTTTAGCTTTAATTAAAGGATCAGCTGAAAAAGCACTCTTGATTGTTAATGAAAGTATAAGAGTTAAAAAGATTATTTTATTCATAAATTTTAATATTTAAATCTTCAAATCCAAAATTTTTTAGCACAATGTAACTATTTTTTAAGGAATTGATAGTGCTATATGGCCCTAATAAAAGTTGATAACTATGAGTATTTTTCTTTTTAATTGAAACGTCTTTTTGATTAAAATTTGTCATTTCTGTGAAAAGTCTTTCTTTAAGCATTATAGCTGATTCTTTTGAATAAAACTCTCCAACAATTATTAAAAATTTTTTAATTTTAGGATTAGGAATCGACTCATTGTTAGAAATATCGAGAATTTTGACATTGTCAATTGGAGCTTTAACTAAAACTTTTTTTTCTTCTTTAAAAGTTTTAGCTCTATCAGCAATAAAAGATTTATTTTTCTTTATTTCCTGAACTTCTACAAAAGGTATTTTTTCATCAAGTTCCAAATAAAGTGAAACGGACTTTGTTATTAGTACGTTATAAAATTCAGGATATTTTGTTTTTTTTTTAACCTTTAAGGTAATTTCTTTTTTATTATCAGGATTAATAATTTTTAAAAGTGTACCAGGTTTAATTTTATTGTGCCCAATTAATAGCTCTTCGTTCTTAAATTTCTTTTGTGTAATTTTTTTATCAAAATCATCTACATTGTAGATATATGCAAAGCCCTTTGAAAAATAAGAACTTTTATTTTTATTTGAGCTTATATCCGCACAACCAAATAAAAAAAAAATTAATAATATTCTATATTTCATTTTTAAATTTTTCTTTAAGCGTGCAGACAGCTAAAGCAAATCTTAAAGATCTATTCCATTTTAAAATCAGTTCATAATTTTCAAAAACAATATAAGCAGGCGATAAATTCTTAGAATTTGGTATTATATCTTTATCAGGTGTTATTATCGCTGATACCAGATCTTTATTTAAGTCAAATTTTTCCGGGTCTTTAATATACTTTTTAAAAAAAGTTAATTTTTTCTTATTTTTTATTTTTCTAGCAGATGTATTCAAATATTTACTTGGAATATTTTTTTTTAATTCAACTTTATAAAAACACGGCTCATTTTTTTTCCAACCAATTTTATTAATATAATTAGCAGCTGAGGCAAAGGAATCTTCTATTTTTTTTAATTCAATTGATGAATTTTTATTATAATCGATAGCATAATTTTTAATTGTAGAGGGCATAAATTGGAAGTTTCCAAAAGCACCTGCCCATGAACCAAATAAAATATCTTTATTAATTACATTTTTGTCAATTAATTTTAATAAAACTATTAATTCTTTTGTAAAAAATTCACTTCTCCTTTCATCAAAACTTAAAGTTGCTAAAGAAGATATTATGTCCATCTTACCTAAATATTTTCCAAAATTAGTTTCTACACCCATTAATGCTAGTAGCAATTCCTTTTCTACTAAAAAATTTTCTTCAATTTGATTTATAATTTTTTTTTGATTCTTGTATAAGATTTTGCCTTGCTTAATTTTTAGTTTGTTTGATCTTTTACCAATATAAGTTGAGGTATCTTCGTAAAATTCAGGCTGATACCTATCGTATTCAATTACTTTAGGTAAAAACCTTGCATTAATTAAAGTTTCATCAATTGTTTTCTTAGAGATTCCCTCTTTTGCGGCTGAAATTTTAAAATCATCTAGCCAAGTAGTAAAATCACGATCAGAGGCATTTAATGTATTAACTAGTGAGCATGATATTATTAATAAAAGAATGATTTTATAAATTTTACTCATTTTTGTAAGTATCATAAATCAATTATTTTAACCAGTATTCGATGCAATTTAATCATTATTGTTATTTATCCTTTTTGATAGTATTAGTTTTCTCTTATTAGATTAAGGAGAGGTGGCTGAGCGGTTGAAAGCACTGGTCTTGAAAACCAGCAACGGGGCAACTCGTTCGTGGGTTCGAATCCCACCCTCTCCGCCATAAACTATAGTTTAAAATCCTTTAATAATTTTCCGATTTTTCTTTTATCAAAAAAACTGTGAGTAATTCCTTTATAAAAAAAATTGTAAATTACTTCATCTTCTAAATTTAATAACTCTTCCAATTCATTAAGGTCTTTTTCGTTTAATATATTCACATATTTTTCTACAAATGAAGATAATAAAATATCCATTTCTTTAGTGCCTCTATATGAAGATCTATAAATTATTCTTTTTTTAAGTTTTTCTAATTTTTTCATGTAAAAAATATATTATATACATAATAAATGATTATAAATAAAAAAAATAATTACCTTTTTTCAAAAGTAACTAATTTAAAAGGTGTAGGAACAAAATTATCAAAATATCTTAAAAATAAAAAAATTGAAAAAATAAATGATTTGTTATGGGATTTTCCGTATTCTTTTACGGATAGAAGATCAATTGCAAAAACAAATGAATTAGAGGTAGGAAAAATTCAAACAATTAAAGTTAAAGTATTAAAATACAACTTTCCAAGAATAAGAAATCTACCTAATAGAATTATTTGTGAAGATAATTGTGGTAAAATAGATATTGTCTTTTTTAACAGCAGAGAGGGATATATAAAAAAAATTTTACCTTTAAATGAAATGGTTATTATAAGTGGAAAGATAAATTATTATAAAGGTAAATATCAAATATCAAATCCAGAGTATGTTTCTAATTCTGAAAAATCAGATTTTGTTCAGAAATTAATACCAAAATACCATTTAACTGAAGGTTTAAATGAAAAGTCTTATAGAAAAATAATTGATCAAGTTTTAAATAAGTTACCTAATATCAGTGAGTGGCATGATCCAAAGATAGTTCAAAAGTTAAAATTCAAAAATTGGAAAGAATCTCTTTTAGATATTCACAAAAATAAGGATAAAAATATTAATTCTACTTCTTTTAGAAGGTTGGCTTATGACGAAATTTTTGCGCATTTGTTAATTTTATCAAAAAATAGAAATAGAATTCGTAAAAATAAAAAAAAAAGAAAAGATTTCGATGAAAATATTTCGAGAGAAATTATAGACAATTTAGATTTTAAACTAACCAGATGTCAAGACAAAGCTATTAAAGATATTAATTATGATTTAAAAGATAATAAAAGAATGTTTAGAATCATTCAAGGTGATGTAGGATCAGGTAAAACAATTGTTGCATTAATTTCTGCGTACAATGTTATAATCTCAAATTTTCAATGTGCTTTTATGGCTCCAACAGAAATTCTTGCAAAACAACATTATGAATTAGCCAAAAAAATATTTGGTAAAACAAAAATTAAAATTGCCATGATAACTGGAAAGACTAATTATTTAAAAAAGAAAATAATTTTAAAGGAATTATTAAATGGTGATATTCAATTTATTATAGGTACACATTCCCTATTTCAAAAAAAGATATTTTTTAAAAAATTAGGATTAATCATTATTGATGAACAACATAAATTTGGTGTAAAACAAAGAATGGATCTTGCAAAAAAAGGTGGTGATAATTGTGATGTGTTATTAATGTCCGCAACTCCTATACCTAGAACAATGATGCTTACAATTTATGGGGATATGGACGTTTCTAAGATAGTAGAAAAACCACTTAATAGAAAAGATATAATTACTTTAAGCAAACCCGAAGAAAAATTAGATCAAATTATTCTTTTTATTAAAAAATTAATTAAACAAAAAGATCAAATTTTTTGGGTGTGTCCTTTGATTGATGAGTCAAAAATTTTAAATTATTCTTCAGTAATAAAAAGATTTAAGCTAGTAGAAAAATTTTTTCCAAATAGAGTTGGGTTAATTCACGGTTCAATGGATAAAAAAGATAAAGAAGATGTTTTAAAAGAATTTTTAAATAAAAGAATAGATATTTTGTTATCAACTACTGTAATAGAGGTTGGAATAGACTTTCCTAATGCAACTTTGATAGTTATAGAAAACGCCAATAAATTTGGCCTAGCGCAGCTACATCAACTTAGAGGAAGAGTTGGTAGAGGAAAAAAACAAGGTACATGCATACTTGTTTTTAAAGGCAATCTTAGTAAGAATGCTATACGAAGAATAAATATATTAAAAAAAAATAATGATGGATTTTTAATTGCTGAAGAAGACATGAGATTAAGAGGATATGGTGATATAATTGGTTTTCAACAAAGCGGCATTAAATACTTTAGAATTGCAGATCCCGTTCATCATCAAGATTTATTCAAATTAGCTGAGAAAGAAATTTCTCAGATTGAAAAAAATGCCTTTGAATCGAACAAGTTTGATTATTTAATGAAACTTTTTGATAGAGTAGAACTAATATCTGAAGTTTAGATCAATTTATTGGATCTGAGGTTCCAGCTGAAACAATAAATTTAGAAGCTTGTTCAAAAGAAATATCTAAATATATTAAATCTTTCTTAGGAACCATTAATAAAAAACCACTAGTTGGATTAGGAGTTGTTGGAACAAAAACGTTTATTAATTCTTGATTTAATTTATCTTTTATTACTCCTTTATTCTCCTTTGTTGCAAAACCTACAGCCCACATTTCTTTTCTAGGATATTCAACTAAAACAACACTTTTGCTTTGTTTATCAGTTTTAGCAAAGCTTTCAGTCATTTGTCCTATCGCTGTATATATTGTCCTTAATATTGGAATACTTTTTAGAATACTATTAATTAATTCTATAAATTTTTTACCTAGAAAAGAGAGAGATAACCATCCTATTAAAGTAATAATAATAAATGATATAAGTATTTCAATACCTGGAATATCTATTGGTAAATAACTATTAGGATTAATTTCTTCTGGTAGTATTTTAGATGAAATATTAACTATAAATAAAGTAAGATAAAGCGTAAATGCAAGTGGGATTAATACTACTGCTCCAGCAAAAAAATAGTTTCTTATTCTTACTATTAAGGATTTTTTAATTTTTTTTTTCATTAGTTATAGCTTGAATACAATATAAACACTAAAATTAATATAAAAATTGCAATTAGTAATTTATTATTTAATATCATGAGTCTATAATTTTATGAAATATAACATAAATAGAAGAAAATTTCTTGAATTATTTGGATGCAGTTGTTGCGGGTTAATTCTCCCATCCTGCTCAACGGTGCCTATTACAGACAGAAAACAATTCACAATTTACCCTGAAAGTAAAATAAATGCCCAAGCAGCTGCTGCATATGAAAATTTTAAAAGTAAAGCTAAATTAATTACCAAAGGAAAACAGCTAGAAGAGATAAAAAAAATTGGAAAAAAAATGGAGTTTGCTGTGAGTGCTTTTTTTTAAATGAAAATAATGAAGATCCTACTAAAAATTTTTCTTGGGATTATGTTTTAGTAGACAACGATAAAATGGCTAACGCTTGGTGTATGCCAGGAGGAAAAATTGCGGTATATACAGGATTGCTTAAAATTACAAAAAACACAAATGCCTTATCTGTAGTTATGGGACATGAAATAGCACATGCAGTTGCCAAGCATTCTGTAGAGAGAATGAGTCACGCTATTACTTTAAATGTTGGAACTCAGATCGCTGATGTTTTTCTTGGAGGTGCTATCAATAGAACAAGACAAACAATTGGTAGTAATACCGGTTTTGATATTTTTAAATTAGGTATAATGAATCCTTTTGGCCGAAAGCAAGAAACTGAAGCAGATTATATGGGTCTAATTTTTTCATCTTTATCTGGATATGATATTCGAGAATCAGTTAAGCTTTGGGAAAGAATGGCCGAAAAAAACAAAGGTAAGGAACCTCCACAATTTTTAAGCACTCATCCTTCAAGTAAAAATAGAATTAAAAATTTGCAAGGCTGGATGGACGAAGTGATCATAAAGTATCCACCAATTAAAGCTTAATTTTGGTGAGCCCTGATGGACTCGAACCATCGACACCCTCCTTAAAAGGGAGGTGCTCTACCAACTGAGCTAAGGGCCCTCAATAGGAATAGTCTGATTAACAGCATAAAAGTTAAATTGCAATGGGTAATATTAGTTGTATAATTTTTTGTTTTTTAAATTATAATTAAAGTTCTATTTATTTCATGTGTGGTATTGGCGGAGTCATAAATTTATCAAAAGATACATCCAAATTGGAATTAAGAAGTATATCAACAATTAGAAAAATGATAGCTGCAAGAGGACCTGATCATGACGGGAACTGGCTATCTAAAGATAAAGACTTAGTTTTAACTATTCAAAGATTGGCAACTCAGGATGGAAGAGCTTTAGCAAACCAACCTTGTTTTAGTTCTGATAAAAAAATTATAGCAATAATGAATGGTGAAATATATAATCAAAAATATCTCAGAACATACTTAAAACTTAAAGGTTATAAATTTAAATCATTAAATGACACAGAAGTTGTTGCTAACGCTTATCATCATTGGGGTAAAAGATTTTTAAATAAAATTGAAGGTCAATTTTCTATAGTAGTTTATAACATCAAAAATAAAGTAGGAATTATTGCAAGAGATGAGCACGGTATTTGTCCACTTTATTACCTAAAAAATAAAAAAAAAGTAATTTTTTCATCAACTCCTGAATCAATTTTTAATCAACTTAAAAAAAAAATACTTATAAATAAAAAGGCCTTAAGTGATTATGTAGTATCTGGTTGTATGACAGAAGGAAATACTCTTTTTGAAGATATCAAATATCTTGAACCCGGTAGTTTTTTTGAATTTAAAACATCAAAAAATATTGTCAAAAAAGAATTTGCAAATAAAACTTCGTTTTTAAAAGAAAAAAAAAAAATTAAAAATAAAAAAAAGAAATATTACATAAATCAAATTTTTAAAGTTTTAAAAGAAAATGTAAAAAATGCAATTTCTGGGGATAAGAAGGTTGGAGTTTTTTTATCTAGTGGCTTAGACTCAGTTTTTATTTTAGCTTTGTATAGATGTTTGTGTCCAAATCTAAAAATTCAAACTTTTACAGCTGCATTTGAAGATATTAAAGATAATACTTTAGTTGGAGAATTAAAAAATGTTAAAAAAATATGTAAATATTTTAATGTAGAAAATAAAGTAGTAAGAATTAAATCTAGAGACTTAATAAAATCTTTAGGCACTTTTTCGCAACCTTCTTCTGGTATACTTGAGTTTACTAACAAGGCTTTAGCTGAAGCAGCTAGAAAAAACAAAATTGAAGTTATTTTGTCGGGTGAAGGTTCTGATGAAATGTTTTTTGGTTATGACCATAATTTATCAGTAATTTCTTTTTTTAAAAAAAATTTTAATTTTTTACAAAAAAAATTCAGATTTAGAAATAAAAGAATAAATCGACTTATAAGTAATAAGAAAATTAAAATTGAAGATCTATTTTTATTTGGGGGAGCAAATATTGATTTAGATTTTAATAGAAAGAAAATTTTTAACAAAAAATTATTGAAAGAAAAATCTATAAAAAAAACTATTACACAAACTATTAATAAGTATAAATTAAATAATCCTAAAGACGTAGATAAAATAATTGTTATGTTAGACTATGAAATAAAAGTACCAGAATTATTTTTAAGAAGGGCTGATTATCCAGCAATGAATGCTGGTGTGGAAATGAGATTTCCATTCCTAAATAAGAATATTAAAGATTTGTTATATTTAACTCCTTTAAATTTTAAAATAGATAAATCTCTTGTTCAAAAAATGCTTCTTCGTCAAGCCGCATCAAAAATAGTGCCAAAAAATTTATTTTTTGAGAAACTTCCCTTCGGTGTACCTGGAGTTTTAAATAAATATTTTTCTAATTCAAAAACAAATTTCGATAGACCTGCATTTAAATCAATTTTTAATAAAAATTTAAGTTATATTAAGAAATTGTTATTTTATGGTAGCCATACAAAACTTAATTTCTTTAAAGATAATTTTCTTAGAGAATTAATAAATAAACAAAAAAGCTATAAAGATTGTTATTTTGATAATACATTATGGAAATTAGTTAGTTTTGCAGCTTGGTATGAAAAAAAATATAAAAAATTTAATTAAATAATTTATAATATTTATTGTAAAATTTATTAAATTTTTTTTCCTTAATTGATGTTCTCATTTTTTTCATAAATTCCTGATAAAAGTTAATGTTATGAAGTGAAATAATCATAGAAGCTAGCAACTCGTTTGTTTTTATTAAATGATTTAAATAACTTTTAGAATACATATTGATATTTCTCAGATTTGTTGTTTTATCAAGTGGGGTCTTATCTAGCTTATATTTTGAATTCTTTAGATTAATTTTCCCTTGCCAAGTAAATGCCAAGCCAGTTCTACCAGACCTTGTCGGCATTACACAGTCGAACATATCTATTCCTTCTTTTACAGCAACAAGAATATCTGAAGGGGTTCCAACACCCATCAGATATCTTGGTTTTTTAATTGGCATATAGCTGACAGTTTTTTTTAAAATTTCCTGCATTTCAAATTGTGTTTCTCCAACAGCTAAACCTCCCATTGCATATCCATCAAAATTTAAATCTTTTAAATTTGCTAAGCTTTCTAATCTAAGATCTTCAAATAATCCGCCTTGAACAATTCCAAATAATGCTTTTTTTTTGTTTATGCCAAATTCAATTTTGCATCTTTTAGCCCATTGAGTTGAAGTCTCAATAGCATTTGAAATAACTTTTTTATCATTTGTATATTTTGGACATTCATCTAAAACCATCATTATATCGGAGTTTATGTTTTTTTGAATTTGAATACTTAATTCTGGACTAAGTATTATCTTAGTACCATCCAAATGAGATTTAAAGATTGCGCCAATGTTTCTATCAATTTTATTGAATTTTGATAAAGACATTATTTGAAAACCTCCTGAGTCAGTTAAAATTGGTTTTTTCCAATTCATGAAATTATGTAGACCTTTAAATTTTTTTAAAACCTCTACGCCTGGTCTCAACATTAAATGATAAGTGTTTCCTAATATAATTTGAGAATTTGTTTTAATAAGATCCTCAACATAAACTCCTTTAACCGTACCTAAAGTACCAACTGGCATAAAAGCTGGAGTCTCAATTATGCCTCTAGGTGTATAAATTTTTCCTAATCTTGCATTTTCATTTTGAGCTAATAACTCAAATGAAAATTCTTTGATTACCATTTATTAATTATTTTTGTTTGATGCTGATAATTTTGTCAGGTTCATCGACAGATCCAGATTGTGGATCTCCTTTTTTTATCATATCAACAAATTCCATTCCTTTGATAACCTTGCCAAAAGCGGTGTATTGCCTATCAAGATGTGGAGCTGAGTCAAAACATATAAAAAATTGACTATTTGCACTATTAGGATCTGCTGATCTAGCTGCTGAGATTATACCCCTAGTATGCGCTACATCAGAAAATTCAGCTTTAAGATTTGGCAGTTCAGATCCGCCAGTTCCCGCCAACCTTTGGTCAAAACTTGGGGAGTCTAATTTCCCATGTTTAACATCTCCTGTTTGGGCCATAAATCCATCTATAACTCTATGAAAAATAACATTATCGTATTTACCCTCTTTTGATAAAGTTAAAAATCTTTCAACATGTTTAGGCGCAACATCTTTATATAATTCAATTTCGACTTCTCCATACTTAAGTTTTAATATCATATTTTTCTCCTTTGCATTTATATTGTTAGTTTGTAGTAATAATATAATTAGAATTAAACAAATTTTTTTCATTTTAATTTTTCTTTTAAAGCTTTAATTGCCGAGGAAGTTAAAAATTTATTTATATTTCCCTTAAGTTTTGCTATTTCTTTAACAAATTTAGAAGAAATAATTTGATTTTCAACATCAGACATTAAAAAAATTGTTTCAATTTCCTTATTAAGTTTCTTATTCATTCCTGCTAATTGAAATTCATACTCAAAATCGGAAACAGCACGTAAACCTCTGATTATTAAAGAAGCTTTATATTTTTTACATAAATTAATAGTTAAAGTATCGAAGGAGATAACTATAATTTTTTTTTTATTCAATTTTAGATCTTTAAATAAGGATTTATTTATTATAGAGATTCTCTCTTCAATAGAAAAAAAATAGTCTTTATTAATATTATCTGTAGTTGCGACTATCACTCTATCCGCAATTTTGAGTGATTTTCTTATAACATCAATGTGGCCGTAAGTTATTGGATCAAAAGTTCCTGGATAAATTGCAGTTCTCATACTATTCGATATTATCCTCTATTTTTATAACTGATACAACTTTTTCATCTCCAGTTAGTTTTTTTATTCTTACACCTTGAGTATTTCTGCCAGCAACTCTTATTTCTTTTACCGCGCATCTCATTACACTTCCTTTATCAGTGGATAAAATAATCTCATCTTCATCTTGAACCATTAATGTTGCAGCAACACTACCATTTCTTGGAGAATTTATAATTCCAATAATCCCTTTTCCACCTCTATTTGTCACTCTATAATCTAAAAAAGATGTTCTCTTGCCATAACCATTTTCAGTAACTGATAAAATATATTTATCAATATTTTTTTTATTGGATTTGGAATCACTTTTTAACGCATCTAAAATTGAAATAGAAATGACTTTATCATTATCTCTCAAAAGTATGCCTCTAATACCTTTGGAAGATCTTCCTTTAAAAAGTCTAAGTTTTTTTGACATAAACCTAATACATTTACCTTCTTTTGTACTAAGCATAATATCTTGATCATCTCTGCAAATTTTTACTCCAACTATCTTATCATTTTCTTCAAGTTTCATTGCAATTTTTCCGCTTGCATTAATATTTATAAAATCTTCAAGAGTGTTTTTTCTAATGTTTCCATTCGATGTTACGAAAACAACTAACAAATTTTTCCATTCGTTTTCATCTTCAGGTAATGGCATTATAGAACTAATTGAATGATGGCTTTTTAAAGGTAAGAGGTTGAATATAGATTTGCCTTTTGAAGAAGATGTGCCCTCTGGAATTTTATAAGCTTTAATTTTATATACCAATCCTTGTGTTGAAAAAAAGAGAACAGGAGTATGTGTGTTGGCTGTAAATATTTGAACAACAAAGTCCTCATCACGAGTAACAATACCAGATTTGCCTTTACCTCCTCGCTTTTGAGTTTTTAGAGAAATAAGTGGACTCCTTTTAATATAGCCTTGTTTTGTTATATTTATAACTACCGATTCTTTTTGAATTGTTTCTTCAATGTTATAATTAAGAACTGCATCAATAATTTTTGTTCTTCTTGGCACTGCATATTTTGACTTAATGTTTTCTAATTCAGATTTAATAAGCTTATAAAGTTCCTTTTTTGAATTTAAAATTTTGTTATATATAATTATTTGTTCAGATAATTTATTAATCTCACTTTCAATTTCACCTATTCCAAATGCAGTTAATTTTTGAAGCTTTAAATCTAAAATAGAATTTACTTGTGTATCAGTAAGTTGGTAATTTGTGTTTGATTTCTTTTTTTCAATAAGAGAAATAAGTTTAATACTTTTTTTAACTTTCCATTTTTTTGATAATAAATTTTTTTTAGCAACATCAGTATTTTTAGAATTTTTAATTATTTTTATTACTTCATCAATGTTTTCAACTGCAGTGGCAATACCTATCAAAACATGCGCTCTATCTTCTGCTTTTTTTAAATCAAATTTAATTCTTTTTGTTAAAGTAATTTCTCTAAATTTAATAAACTCTGATAGAAATTCTTTTAAATTTAATATTCTTGGTTTGTTTTCTACTATTGCTAAAGTATTAAATCCAAAAGAACTTTCAATATTTGTTAATTTATATAATTGTCTTTTGACTGTTTCTGGTTCCACTCCCCTTCTTAGTTCAATAACAACTCTTATACCCTCTCTATTTGACTCATCTCTAATATCTCTTATGCCTTCTATTTTCTTGTCTCTAGCAAGCTGAGCAATCCTTTCATTTAGAATTGATTTATTTACTTGGTAGGGAATTGATTTGATAACAAGTAAATCTCTACCATTTTTTTTTTGTTCAACATCAATTTCTCCTCTAATTTTGAAAGAACCACGACCTTTATTGTAGCCTTGTTTAATTATTGATTTTCCAATTATTATTCCCCCAGTTGGAAAATCTGGTCCTGGAACATGTTTCATTAATTGACTTATAGTTGCATCTTTATTTTCAATTAGAGCAGATGTTGCATCAATTATTTCACCTAGGTTATGAGGGGGAATGCTAGTAGCCATTCCTACTGCAATACCGCCAGCCCCGTTAACTAATAAATTTGGATATTGAGAGGGTAATACAGTTGGTTCTTTTTCAGTTTCATCATAATTATTTCTATAACTTACAGTATTTTTTTCTAAATCTTCTGTTAAGTGCTGAGCAATTTTACCTAACTTAGTTTCTGTGTAACGCATAGCGGCAGGTGGATCTCCATCAATCGACCCAAAGTTTCCTTGACCAGTGATAAGTGGTAAGCTCATTGAAAAATCCTGAACTAATCTTACCAATGCATCGTATACAGATTGATCTCCATGAGGATGGTATTTACCAATTACATCTCCGACTATTCTTGCAGATTTACGAAAAGGTTTAGACCAGTCATATCCACCTTTATACATTGCATAAATAATTCTCCTATGAACTGGTTTAAGTCCATCTCTTACATCTGGAAGAGCTCTACTTACTATTACGCTCATGGCATAAGATAAGTAAGATGAGCTCATTTCATCTTGAACATAAATAGGTTTAAAAGAATTGTTGTTTTTAATGGCTGTTTTTTCCATAAATTTTAAAATGGAATTTCATCATCAAGATCAGAACTTGCATTATCAACATTTTCATTTGGTAAAGAACTTTTATTTTCTTTAACTAAATTAGAATTTTCATTTTTGCTTCTACCGTCAAGCATTGTTAAACTTGAATTATAACCTTGGAGAACTATTTCTGTAGAATATTTATCTTGACCGGATGATTCATCTTTCCATTTTCTTGTTGACAACTGTCCCTCAACATAAACATTGGCACCTTTTTTTAAATATTGTTGAACAACATTAACAAGGCCCTCATTAAAAATCACAACTCTATGCCATTCAGTTTTTTCTTTTCTTTCCCCGCTTGTTTTATCTTTCCACGACTGGCTGGTAGCTATGCTTAACCTTGCGACGTTTTTTCCGTTAACCATTTGCTTGATTTCTGGATCTGCTCCCAATCTCCCTATTAAAAGTACTTTATTTAAACTTCCTGCCATAATATTTAAGAGTTAAAATGTGATTTATAGTTTTATTGTTTAATTAATTGTATCATAATTGGATAATAATTATAAGCTCATTATTGTTTGAGTATAAAAAATATGTTGAAAAAAATCGTTATAAAAGGCGCTAAAGAACACAACTTAAAAAATATTTCTCTCGAAATACCTAAAGAGAAATTAGTCGTAATAACAGGCCTATCTGGTTCTGGAAAATCGTCTTTAGCCTTCGACACTATATATGCTGAAGGTCAGAGAAGATACGTTGAAAGCTTATCAGCGTACGCACGTCAATTTCTAGATAAGATGAAAAAACCGAAAGTTGATTTAATTGAGGGTTTAAGTCCTGCGATTTCAATTGAACAAAAAAATACGTCTAAAAATCCGAGATCCACAGTTGCCACAGTGACTGAAATCTATGATTATATGAGAGTTCTTTTTGCAAGAGTAGGAATTCCTTATTCTCCTTTTACAGGTAAACCAATAGTTTCTCAATCTGTCAGTGAAATAGTCGACAAAATTAAAAAATTGCCAATGAGTAGTACCATTTATTTATTATCACCGATAGTTAGGGGTAGAAAAGGTGAATATAAAAAAGAAATATTAAACTTTAAAAAAAGAGGATTTTCCAAAGTAAAAGTTGATGGCAAGTATATAAATATAGAAGATTTTCCAAATTTAAACAAAAAAGTTAAGCACGATATCTCAATAATAGTTGATAGAATTGTTTTGAATTCTAAAATTGGTAATAGATTGGCTGATAGTGTCGAGACAGGATTAAATTTATCTGGAGGACTTTTAATTGTTGAATATGAAAATGAAACAGTTCCTAAAAAATTTAGAAAACTTGAAAGTATCACTTTTTCTTCAAAGTTCTCTTGTCCTGAAAGTGGATTTACTATTGAAGAAATTGAACCTAGACTTTTTTCTTTTAACTCACCTTATGGAGCATGTGAAGAATGTGAAGGGATTGGTCACAATCTAAACGTTAGTCCTGATTTAGTAGTCCCTGATCCAAAAAAAAGTTTACAAGATGGTGCGATTACTCCTTGGGCTAAATCTTCATCATTATATTATGCCCAAACCTTATCTTCATTAGCAAAGCATTATAAGTTTTCTTTGACTGATCCTTGGAAAAAATTATCAAAAAAAATTCAGGATATAATTTTATTTGGTTCCGATCTAGATGAAATAAAGTTTTTTTATGACGATGGGTATGAGAAGTATTCAACAAAAAAAACATTTGAAGGTGTTGTAAATAATTTAGAAAGAAGGTTTTTAGAAACAGATAGCGAATGGAAAAGAGAAGAAATTGCCCAATACCAAAGTGAATCTAATTGTGAAAAATGTAAGGGCTTAAGACTTAAAGAGGAAGCTCTATGTGTTAAAATAAACTCTCTAAACATTAGTGAGATAACTGCACTTTCTATAGATGAAGCAAGAACATGGTTTAATGATTTGAGAAATATTTTTACTGAGAGAGAAAATAAGATCGCTCAACATATTTTAAAAGAAATTAATGAAAGGTTAAATTTTTTATTAAATGTTGGATTAAACTATTTAACATTATCAAGAGAGTCAGGAACTCTTTCTGGAGGAGAGGCTCAAAGAATACGACTAGCGTCTCAAATAGGTTCTGGTTTGACTGGAGTATTATATGTATTAGACGAACCTTCTATTGGCTTACATCAAAGAGATAATAAAAAACTTATTGCTGCTTTGAAAAAATTAAGAGACTTAGGAAATACTGTAATTGTAGTAGAGCACGATATTGAAACTATGGAAAATGCTGATCATATAATTGATATTGGTCCTGATGCTGGATTGTATGGTGGAAAGATAGTAGCTGAAGGTGATGTAAAAGAAATTATTAAAAATGACAATAGTATTACTGGAAATTATTTGTCTGGAAAAAAATTTATACCTATTCCCAGAAAAAGAAGAACGGCTAAGAATGGAAGATTTATAGAAATTAGTGGTGCTACAGGTAACAATCTAAAAAATGTAAATTTAAAAATTCCTGTAGGAACATTTACGTGTGTAACGGGTGTTTCTGGTAGTGGTAAATCTACTCTTATATTACATACTCTCTACAATGCTTTTAATTTAATGTTAAATAAAAATAAATCTAGAAAAATTCCAAAATCATTTAAAGGATTTAAAGGTAATGAGCAAATTGATAAGATTATAAATATAGATCAATCCCCGATAGGTAGAACACCAAGATCAAATCCAGCTACTTATACAGGAGCGTTTGGTCCGATAAGAGAATGGTTTGCAGCTTTACCTGAATCAAAAGCGAGAGGCTATAAGGTAGGGAGATATTCTTTTAACGTAAAAGGTGGGAGATGTGAAACTTGTGAAGGTGATGGTGTAATAACTTACGAAATGCATTTTTTACCAGATGTTTTTATACCATGTGATACGTGTAAAGGAGCAAGGTACAATAGAGAAACACTAGAGATACGATTTAAAGATAAAAATATCGCTGATGTACTAGATATGACTGTTGATGAAGGTTGCGATTTTTTTGAAAATATTCAAACAATTAGGTCAAAATTAATTACATTAAAACATGTTGGATTAGGATATATGAAAATTGGACAGCAGGCTACCACACTTTCAGGTGGGGAAGCTCAAAGAATAAAACTTGCAAAAGAGTTGTCTAAAAGGCCAACAGGAAGAACTTTGTATATATTGGACGAACCAACTACTGGACTTCATTCACATGATATCAAGAAATTATTAGAAATTCTTCAAGCCTTTGCTAATACCGGTAATACCGTTGTTGTTATTGAGCATAATTTAGATGTGATTAAGACTGCCGATCATATAATTGATATGGGGCCTGAAGGCGGTGTTAATGGTGGAAAAATTATAGCGGAAGGATCGCCTGAAAAAGTCGCTGAAATCAAAGAAAGTTATACTGGAAAATTTATAAAGGAACTGCTAGGAAGCTCAAGTATTAAAAAAATAGCGTAATTTTTCGTTCAATTAATTTTAGATTATGATAGAATAATAACATGACAAATCTGCTACAATCTCTATCAAAAACAATTCACATTTCACTTCTTTTAGCTATAGCATTATTCCTTGGCTTACACTTTGGTGGCGATGGATTCGCTTTTGATAGATATTTTTTTAGTTGGTTATTTAGATACTTACATGTTTTAGCAGGAATTATGTGGATTGGTTTACTTTGGTATTTTAATTTTGTTCAAATACCGTCAATGCCAAATATTCCAGATGAACAAAAACCAGCTATTGGAAAAGTTATTGCTCCTAAAGCTTTATTTTATTTTAGATGGGCAGCACTTTTTACAATCATAACAGGGTTTATAGTTTCTTATCTTAATGGTTATTTACATCAAGCAATGACTCTTGGCATAGGAAGCGGCTATGGTAAAAGTACTGCTATAGGTATTGGAATGTGGCTTGGAGTTATAATGGCTTACAATGTTTGGTTTGTTATTTGGCCAAATCAGAAAAAAGCCTTAGGTATGGTTGAATGTGACCCTGAGGAAAAAGCTAAGTCTGCAAAGACAGCTATGCTTTTTTCAAGAGCAAATACTTTGCTGTCAATGCCGATGTTATTATCGATGGTAGCTGCTCAAAATTTGTATTAATTTAAGGTACTATTTTTTCTTCTTCTTTTTGCATTGTTTTATAGCTCACCTTAAAATATTTTAATATAGGTGAAGCAACAAAAATAGAAGAATATGTTCCAATAATTACTCCTAAAATCATCGCAAATGAAAATCCTTTAAGTATTTCACCACCCAATATAAAAATTGAAAAAAGTGCTAGAAGAGTTGTAACAGAAGTAATAATTGTTCTTGATAAGGTCTCATTAATAGACAAATCTGCTATTTCATTAATATTTAGTTTACTAAATTTAGAGAGATTTTCTCTAATACGATCATAAATCACTACCGTATCGTTCATTGAATAACCAACAATAGTTAAAACTGCAGCTATTATCGAAAGATTGATTTCAAAAGATAGAATTGAAAAAATACCAACTGTGATTATTACATCATGAAATAAAGCAATAATAGAACCGACACTAAATTGCCATTCAAATCTTATCCAAATATAAAAAAGCATAGCTGCTAAAGATAACATAATAGCTATTAATCCAGATTGTAAAAGTTCCCCACTTACTTTAGGACCAACTTTCTCAACTCTCCTAAAACTCACTTCTTCACCAATACCTTTTTTTATATTTGACTTTAAATCACTAATAAAATTTTGATTATTTTCATTCGATTTTTCTATTTTAATTAAATAATCACCTCTTTTACCAAATTCTTTTACATTTACATCACCAAGATTCATTTTCATTAATGAAGATCGTATATCTGAAATGTTGATATTATTTTCAGCTCTTAATTCTATTAATGTTCCACCTTTAAAGTCTATTCCATAATTAAGCCCTTTAAATATAATAAAAAAAACACTTATAGAAAAAATAACTAATGAAAATATGTTAGCTTTTTTAAATAAAGATGAAAAATTTATACTCTTATCCATTATATTTTTACCTCTTTATTTCTTAATACTATTATCGATGTAATGTGCCTCGCAATAAAATAAGCAGAAAATAATGTAGTTAAAATTCCAATTCCTAGTGTCACAGCAAAGCCTTTAATTGGCCCAGAACCAAAAATAAAAAGAATTGCTGTAGCAATTAACGTAGTAATATTTGCGTCTAGGACGGTTATTTTTGCTTTATTGTAACCAATATCAAATGCATGGATAATACTTTTTTCTGTTTTTAACTCTTCTTTAATACGTTCAAAAATTAAAACATTTGCATCTACTGCCATACCAACTGTTAGAATAATACCAGCTATTCCAGGGAGTGTTAATGTGGCCTCTAATAATGTAAGTACACCCATTAACATCAAGAGATTAGTTATAAGAGAAATATTGGCTACAAGACCAAAAAATCTATATTTAAAAATCATAAATATTATAACTAACAAAAAACCAACTATTAAAGAAATAGATCCTGATCTTATAGAATCTTCCCCCAGGTCTGGACCTACAGTCCGTTCTTCAACAATGTTTAAAGGCGTAGGCAGTGCCCCTGACCTTAGTAGCAATGCTAAATCAGTAGCTTCTTGAAAAGTAAAATTACCTGATATACTACCCTTTCCTCCGGGTATTGGTTCTCTTACAGAAGGAGAACTTATTATTTTATTGTCCAAAACTATTGCAATTCTTTTACCAACATAATCAGTTGTTGCTTTTCCAAATTTTTGTGCACCCAACCTATCCAAAGTAAATGATACAGAAGGTTCATTGGACTGATTATCAACCCTTGGTTGGGCATCAACAAGATTGTCTCCGCTAACAATTATTTTTTTACTTATAGTTAGACTTTCACCTGTCTCCGACTTAATTTCATCATACCCAAATTCATTTGACTCATTGGCTACTAATCTAAAATGTAACTGTGCTGTTTTACCTATTAATTCTTTTATCCTTTCTGGATCTTTAACTCCAGGTAACTCCACTAATATACGTTTATCACCTCTCTGTAGAATTGTTGGTTCTTTAGTTCCGACATCGTCTATCCTTCTTCTCACAATTTCAATAGATTGATTTAAAGCGGAATTGTTTATTGTTAATATTCCATATTTTGAAAAAGTAATCTTTATATTATTGTTAGACTCAATTAATTTAAGTTCATAAGAATTATATTTAGATATATATGGATTTAAAATGTTGTCATTTTTAGATAAAAATAGATTTTCAAACTTCTTAAAATTATTATCTGAAATTTTAAATGTTATTTCTTTATTTGTTACACTAAAATTTTGATAATTAATTCCATTACTCTTAAGAAGTTTTTTAATTGGAAGTACTTTATTTTGAATTTTTTCTTCAATTAATGGATCTGTATCAATTTCAAGTAATAAATATGATCCTCCCTGAAGATCTAAACCCAAATTAATATTCTTATCTATTAATTTACTATCCCTGCTAACAAAATTTAATGAAGCGAAAAAAACTAGAACTATTAACAAAAAATATATAAATATTATTTTTGTTTTTGAGAAGTTTAACACTTGGAAAAAATTATTTTTTAATTTCTTTTGTAAGAAGACTTGTGACGGTTGATTTAATTATTTGAACTTTTACGTTATCTGTTAATATAACTTCAATTCTATCATCTTCCATTATTCTGTCTACTACACCTATTATTCCACCAGATGTAATAATTTCATCACCACGTTTTAGAGACTCAACCATTAATTTGTGATCTTTAACTCTTTTTTGTTGCGGACGTATTAGGAAAAAGTAGAAAATAACAAATATAAGTATTAGAGGTATAAACTGTGCTATTCCTTGGCTATTCATAATAAATGAATAAATATAATAAAAGTGTTATTTAAACAAGAAAATACTTAATTAAATTAATTAATTTTATCTAAGTTATTCATGTATTTTTTAAGTGCATCTGGCACTGAAATTGAACCATCCTCATTCTGATAGTTTTCGATCAAAGAAATAAGTAATCGACCAACAGCAAGACCAGATCCATTTAATGTTCCAACAAAATTAATTTCATTAGAAGATTTAAACTTTGCATTCATTCTTCTGGCTTGAAAAGTTCCGCAAGAAGAGCAACTTGAAATTTCACGATATTTTTTTTCATAAGGTATCCAGGCCTCAATATCAAAAGTTTTTTCTGCACTAAATCCCATATCTCCAGAGCATAAAAGTAAAACTCTATAAGGAATTTTAAGTTGTTTTAAAATTTCTTCAGCACATCCTAACATTCTATCAAGTTCTTTTTCACATAGAACAGGGTTTACGATACTTACTAATTCTACTTTGTAAAATTGATGTTGTCGCATCATGCCTTTAGTGTCTTTTCCATAACTTCCAGCTTCTTTTCTAAAGCAAGGGGTTGACGATACAAAACGTAATGGTAAATCTTTTTCATTTAAAAGACTTTCTCTAACTAAATTAGTTAAAACTACCTCGGCTGTAGGTATTAAAAACTTTCTATTTTCATCCGCATTATTTTTTAATTCAAATTGATCCTCTTCAAATTTAGGTAATTGACCGGTGCCAAACATCACATCCTCATTTACAATTAATGGAGGAGAGATCTCTTTATAGTCAAATTTTTTAATATGGATATCCAACATAAAATTTATTAAAGCTCTTTCAAGATATGCAAATTGGTTTTTTAGAACCACAAATCTCGATCCAGATAATTTTGATGAAGTTTTAAAATCAATTTGATCTTTTAATTCACCTAATTCAGAATGTGATTTTATTTTAAATTTAAAATCCCTTGGCTTTCCTTCTAGTCTTATTATTTTATTTGAAGATTCATCTTTGCCTACAGGAACTATATCAAGTGCTTGGTTTGGTAAATTAGAAATAATTTCAGTTAATTTAGTTTGAATAGGTTTTTGTTGTTCAGATAATTTATCTATATTTAGAGACAATTCCTTTGATATTTTAAAATTAGATTGATTCTTTGATTTGGAAAGAGATTTTTTTTTTTGTTCTAATAATTCCTTTTCTTTGATTAAATCTCTATTTGTTTTATCTAATTTAATTAATTCATCAAAATTAATTTTGACGTTTCTATCTTCAATTTTTTTTTTAAAGGAATCTAAATTTTTTCTAATATCTTTAATATTATGCATTTTTTTTATTCTCAATCATTTTAACCGTAAGAATTGATAATTCATACAAAATAAGTAGAGGTAAGGCTAACCCTATTTGTGTTATTGGATCTGGTGGAGTCAAGATTGCAGCAATAGTAAATATAATTACCACTACATATTTTCTTCTTTTTTTTAAATATAAAGAATCAATGACTCCTATTCTTGCAAGTAAACTTAGAATGACTGGTAACTGAAAGCTTATTCCAAAAGCAAAAATCAATCTCATTATCAATGATAAGTACTCATTTACTTTTGCCTCAAGTTGTATCGCAATAGAACCAACTTCACCCTGACTTTCAAAACTTAAAAAAAATTTAATAGCTAAGGGCATTATTAAATAGTAAACTAATAGTCCGCCTAGTAAAAAAAGTAATGGTGTAGCGATCAAATATGGTAATAGAGCTTTTTTTTCATCTCTATAGAGACCTGGAGCTACAAACTTCCATATTTGAGAAAGAATTATTGGACTAGTTATAAAAAATGAAGCAAAAAAAGCTACTTTTAAGTATGTTAAAAAAGCTTCGTGTAAAGCAGTAAAAATTAATCTTCTGTCTAATTTATTTTCTATTACAGCATCAGAGTAAGGTTTTACTAAAAACTTATAAATTTCTTCAGAAAAAATATAACAAAATATAAATGCCAATAGTAAAAATACAAATGATCTTATTAATCTAGTCCTTAATTCAGTTAAATGGCCAACAAAACTTCCCGAATTTTCTGTATTTTTACTATTCATTATCTTTCTTTATCTTCGTTTTTTTTTACATGTTTTTTTTCATTTTCTTTATCCTCGTAAAGCATAGACTCATTATCAGTTATTTCATTTACATTACGTTGAACTTCAGAAAAATATCTTTTAACTGAACCTATCCAATTTCCAACTTTTCTAAGTACAATTGGAAAATCTTTAGGTCCAATCACTAAAATTGAAATTACTATTATTATAAGTAATTCAAACCAACCGATTTGCGGCATTGATGTTAATTATTATTTTGATTGTTATTGTCTTGGGAGTCGTTGTCTTTGTTTGAGGAATCTGGATTATCAGACATTCCTTTTTTAAAACTTTTAATTCCTTTAGCTACATCTCCCATTAAATCAGAAATTTTACCTCTTCCAAATAAAAGGACTACCAACACAACGACGATAGCTATTTGCCAAAATCCAATACTCATAGTTAACTTTATATACAATAAATTAGACTAAATAAATATCTTTATTCGTCCGATTTAGGTGCCTTATTAATTGCATCTTCAATATCACCATAAATGTCCTCATTTTTGGTTTCAGATTGGTCTTTGTAAAATTTACCAGTCCCAAAAATTGTTGAGTCTATTGATGAACTATCAATTAATCCAGCAGAACTGAGTTCTTCTACGGTCGGAAGATCTGATAATTTTTGTATATTAAAATGATGCAAAAAATTCTCTGTTGTTATGTATTGAATTGGTTTACCTGGAACATCCTTTCTTCCAGCAGGACGCACCCAATCTAATTGTAATAAAATTTCAAGTGTGTTGGTTCCAAAAGCTACTCCTCGAATTTCCTCTATCTCCGATCTAGTAACAGGTTGATGATAAACGATAATAGAAAGTGTTTCGATAGTTGCTTTAGAAAGTTTTTTTTGTGTAGATTTTTGTAATGCCATTAGTTTGGACATACTCTCAGAGGTTCTAAAAGACCATTTATTTCGTAGACAAATTAGATTAATACCTCTGTTTTCATAATCAGATTGGAGATTTAATAGAATTTTCTTTACGTCTGATGATGTTTGAATTCTTTTTTCAATAGTTTCAATATCAAGAGGTTCTGATGCAGCAAAAAGAATTGCTTCAACTTGTTTTTCAAGTTTAGAGATATTTCTTGGAAATTTTAAAATATTATCTTTTTTATTTTTAATCTTTTTTTTCATTTAATTATTTTTTTTTATTAAAATTTTTTCAAATATTTTTTTTTGCATTATGTTGATTAAACCTTCTTTTGTAAGCTCTAAACTTGCTGCAAAAACACCGACAAAACCTGTCTTTCTAAGATTTTTATTTTTTTGATAATATTGTGGCACAAGTTTTTCAATTTCTTTCCAATTTTCTAATTGACTCAAGTTTTCTTTTATTTGTTTAACTCCTTCTTCAGCTGTAAAAACTGGAAGTTTTGGTATGTTGATTGTTTTAAATGCTCTTTGCATTTTTAATACAGAATATGATTTTAATAAATCATAAAGACTCACATCATAAATAGGTGTATTAATAGATCTAATTCCACCTTTCATACCCCTATAAAAAATATTTATTCCTACTCTTTTCTTTTGAAGAATTTGATCTGATAACAATCTAATTAGCTCAAGCTTTTTAAGCTGAAGTTTGAGTTTTTCAGCTACTTCCAAAGCTTTAAAATCATCTTCTTCATCTTCTGGAAGTAATAATTTAGATTTCAAATAAGCTAACCAAGTTGCCATTACTAAAAATTCTGATGCTGTTTCTAAATTAAGATTTTTAGTTTCTTTTATATAAACTAAAAATTGATCAGCTAATTTCGTTATAGATATATTTGCCAAATCAACTTTTTGAGATTTCGCTAGATCCAACAAAACATTTAAAGGACCTGAATAATTGGGAATTTCTATTGATATTGAGTTATTTAAATTTGATTCCATAGCTTATTTTAACTTAAAAACTTATAAAATTCTGAAGTTTTTTTCTTAGTAAAACTATCAATTAATGGGATGTGTTTTAGCAATTTTTTTGACTCATTATATTTTCCCGAACAATATAAAACTAGATTACAACCTGCTTTTAATGATTTAAGAGCATTAGTTATTAAATCATATTTTAAAGCTTTCATAGATATATCATCGGATATGAGAATTCCTCTAAAACCAATTTTTTTTCTAATAATCTTAGAGATGATGGTCTCAGAGTGAGTGCTGACATTATTTTTATCAATTTTAGAATATAAAATATGAGCCGTCATAGCGAATTGGGAATTCATTCCTCTAAAACAATCAAAATCAAATTTACTTAAATATTTAAAATTTATATTTACTTTAGGTAATTTTTTATGACTATCAACAGTAGCACTTCCATGTCCAGGTATATGTTTAATTACAGTTGATATACGATTTTTCTTGTAAATATCTATACAGAGAGAACCTAACTTTTTTATAATCTTTTTATTGTTGGAAAAACTTCTATTTCCAATTACTTTATGTGTTTCCTCTTTTAGCATATCAAGAACAGGAACTGTATTAATATTGATGCCTAAAAGTTTAAAAATACTGCAAATAGTATTTATGTAATTTGAATATAGATTAAGACTTAATTTTTGGTTCTTAATAAAAATATCTCCAAATAATTTTTGACTATAAGCTGAATTATCAAAGAATTTCGACATTCTACATACTTGGCCACCTTCTTCATCAATTAAGATAGGATATTTATTGTCTTTCATGATGTTTCTGACAGAATTTATTAATTTTTTTGTTTGTTTAAAAGACTTGATATTTCTTTTAAACAAAATAATTCCCCAAGGTTTTTCCTCTTTCATCAAATTTTTTTCCTTTTGAGAAAGATAATATCCTGAAAGACTAATTATTATTGCTTTTCTTCTCATTTTTTATTAAACAATTCCCAAAAGTTTCTTTTAATTTTTTTTTCATTTTCAATATTATATCCGAAATTAAATTCTATAACGTCATCAGTATCGTTTTCTAAATATTCAAGATCACTTATTTTTTTATTAATTTCAAAGTTATAATTAAGACGATTTTTTTTAATTTCTTTAATGTAATTTTCTGAGAAATAATGATTTAAAATAAAATAAAAAAAAATACCAATTGAAATAAAAATGGAAGGGTAAACAATTTTTTTGATCATCACATTTTTTTTGGAAGAGATACTCCTAATATATTCATTCCATTTTCTATAACAATTGATAGAGATTTTATTATAAAAAGAGTTTTAGTATTTCTTATTACTCCATTATTAATAAACCTATAATTTTCATCTTCATTTCCCTTACTCCAATAAGAATGGAATAAAGTTGCTAAATCATATAAATAAAATGGTATTCTATGTGGCTCAAATTTTTTGGATGCAGTCTCAATAACCTTTGGCCAATTAAAAATTTTCCTAATAATTCGAATTTCATATGAATTTAAATTAAAATCTTTTCCATTATATATTAACGGATCTTTTAAATTAATTTTTAGAGTATTAAACAAAGAATTAATTCTTGCATAGCAATATTGAACATAAAAAACTGGATTTTCTTTATTTTTCTCTAAGACTTTATCAAAATCAAAATCTAATTCCATATCATTGCTCCTATTTAACATCATAAATCTAATTGAGTCTTTATCTACTTCCTTGAGTAGATCTTGTGCAGAAATAAAATCGCCAGCTCTTTTTGACATTTTAAAAGGTTTTCCCTTTTTATATAATTTGACGAGTTGACAGACTCTACACTCTAATTTTATTTTATTTTGTGATAAAGCTGAAACAGCACCGCTAATACGTTTAATATAACCAGTATGATCAGCACCCAATATATTTATTAAAAAATCATATCCTCTAGAAACTTTATCTAAGTGATAAGCAACATCATTGGCGAAATAAGTCCATGTCCCGTCATTTTTTTGAAGCGCTCGGTCAGTATCATCACCGAATAATTTGGACTTAAATAACAGTCTCTTTTTTTTAATCCAGTTCTTTGTGTCATCACCTTTAGGGGGATCTAAATAGCCTTCTTTAATATAGTCATTTTTTTCAAGAATTTTAATTGCTTTATTTACTAAATCTTTTTTAACTATTTCTTTTTCTGAAAAGAAATAATCATGTTGGATGCCAAGTTTCTTTAAATCTGATTTAATTAATTTCATAGAATATTTAAGAGACTCTTCTGCTAACAATTCATAATCTTTTTTAAAGTCACTAAAAGATAGTTTTGGGTGAGAATTAATTATTTCCTCAGCAATGTCTAATATATATTGACCTGGATAAAGATCACTATCAGCAGGAAATTTTTCTTGATATTTTATTTCTCGAATTCTTAAAAAAACTGACTTTGCAAAGTTAATTATTTGGTTCCCGTAATCATTTATGTAATATTCTTTTGTAACTTTATTGCCGTTAAATTTAAGTAAGTTAGATAAAACGTCACCATAAATAGCTCCTCTGCAATGACCTACATGCATTGGACCAGTAGGATTAGCAGAAACAAACTCAATATTGAATGATTTATCATTTATAGAAGATCCATAATTTTTATCAAATTTAATTATGTCTAAAATATATTGATAGATAAACTGAGAAGTTAATTTTATGTTTAAAAAGCCAGGTCCCGCTACCTCTATAGTCTCAATATTTTTGCTTTTTAAAATTACTAATTTTTTTATATTACTAGCTAATTCAAAAGGTTTAATTCCATTTGTTTTGCCTAATATTAAAGCAATATTTGAAGATAAATCAAAATCAAACTCTTGCGGAGGACTCTCAACAGTTATTCCTTTAAAATTATTTAATTGAATTAACTTTAATTCCTTTTTTTTTTCTGAAACTATATCTATTAATTCCTTTTCTATTTTATTAAATATATTCATTTTATTTTGTTATAAAGGTTAATTGCAAATCTATCTGTCATACCTGCTATAAAATCACATATATTTCTTTCAATTTCTTTTTTGGTTAAATTATTTAATTTTATAAATCTTTTAGGCTTTCTTTTCATTAGATGAAATAAAGATCTTATGATTTTTTTTCCTTTTTTTGTTTTAGATAAAACTTTTGGACTAAAATACATTTTTTCTCTTAGAAAATTTTTAATTGAAATATCAAATGAATTCATCTCCTCTGAAAAACAAACAATGGGTATATTGGTATTGTATACATCTTTAATTGTCTTAATTTGATTTTTTTTTAAATTTTTTTTTGTATTAGATATTATATCTTTGACCATTTCATTAATTATTTCTCTTATAATTTGTCTTAATACTAACTCTCTATTACTGGTTCTAGTTTTTTTAAGATTTTTAACAATTATATCTGAAATAATTGGAATATTGTCTAATTCTTCAATCTTAAACAAATTAGCTCGTAAACCATCTTCTAAATCGTGACTGTTATAAGCTATATCGTCTGATATAGAAGCAATCTGAGCCTCTAAGCTTGGATTTTTAATAAAATTAATTTTTTTTTTAAAAAAATTTTTTCCTAAGATGCTATTCATTGAAGCAAGATTGTAAACTGGACCATTGTGTTTTATCAAACCGTCTAAAGTTTCTAAAGATAGGTTTAATCCTTTAAAATTATAATACTTATTTTCTAATAAAGTAACTATTCTTATAGTTTGAATATTGTGATCAAATCCTCCAAAATTCTCCATACATTCGTTAAGAGCCTCTTCACCCGCGTGACCAAAGGGAGTGTGGCCAAGATCATGAGCCAGACTAAGTGTTTCTGTTAAGTCCTCATTTAATGTAAAATATTTACAGAGTGTTCTAGCAATTTGAGACACTTCTAAAGAATGTGTAATCCTTGTTCTATAATGATCCCCACTTGTATTTATAAAAACTTGAGTTTTGTGTTTTAACCTTCTAAAGGCAGTAGAGTGTATTATTCGATCTCTGTCTCTTTGATATGGACTTCTTAATAAACTCTTTTTTTCAGAAAACATCCTACCTTTAGATTTAATTGGTATGGATAATTTTGAATATTCACTTTTTGAATTTTTTTGCATAAAATCAACATAAAATGTATACTACATTTTAATATGAATATGACTAAAAAAATCAGTTTTACAGAAGATGCTTTAAAACAAATAAAAAAAGTTATTTTAGAAAACGGGCCAAAAAAGTACTTCCGAATTTCAGTTAAAGGTGGAGGGTGTTCTGGTTTTAAATACAACTTTACTTTTGATGATCAAGTTAACAAGGATGATGTTATTTTTGAGTCAACTATAATTGATAAAACTTCACTAACTATAATTGAAGGATCAACTATAGATTATAAAAAAGAAATGATAGGAGATACATTTGTTATAAATAATCCTAAAGCTTCTTCTTCATGTGGTTGTGGTTTATCTTTTTCTGTTTAATGAGAATTATTTCTTGGAATGTCAATTCAGTTAGAGCGCGATTGGATAATATTTTAAATTATATAAAGAGTAGAAAACCAGATATTTTATTTTTACAGGAAATTAAAGCTCAAAATCAAGATTTTCCCGAAGAAGTTTTTAAAGAAGCTGGATATACCTCCTATGTTTTTGGACAGAAAAGCTACAATGGTGTTGCATTTTTATCTAAAATAGAAATTTTAAATATTAATTATGATTTTATTAAGGATAAATTAAATCAAGCAAGAATAATTTCTGGTGATATTAAAATAAAAAAAAATTTGGTAAAACTAATAAATATTTATGTGCCTAACGGCAACCCAATAGATACTGAGAAATTTCAATATAAAAAAAGATGGTTAGATTTATTTAATAAAAAAATAGATGAGATTTTAAAAAAAAATTCAAATATTATTATTTCTGGCGACTTTAATATTATTCCTGAAGAAATCGATGTTTATGACTCAAAAAGATACGAAAATGATGCTCTTTTTAAATTAGAAATCAGAAAAAAGTTTAGAGAATTAATCAACAAAGGTTTTACAGATGTATATAGATATATTAACAAAAAAAAGGAAGAATACACTTTTTGGGATTACTTTGCAGGTTCGTGGCCTAAAAATCATGGAATGCGAATAGACCATTTTTTAGTTTCAAATAACATTTTGCCAATTGTTAAAAATATTAATATTAATAAAAAACCAAGAGGTGAATTAAAACCATCTGATCATACACCTATCGAGTTGGAAATTATTTAATTCTGCCATATATGTCTTGATATCTTACAATATCACTTTCTTTAAGTATAGAACCAAGTTGTACCTCAATAATTTTTACTGGGGTTTTAAATTTATTCTCAATTCTATGAATTGCTCCTTTAGGAATAAAAACAGAGTCATTTTTATTTTTGATAAATATTTTTTTGTTTATAGTAATTTTTGGTTTACCTTGTGTTATCATCCAATGTTCAGATCTATAAAAATGTTTTTGAAGACTTAAGCATCCTTTAAATTTAACGTATAATTCTTTTACGAGAAAACCTTTTCCTTTGAACAAATTTACATATTTTCCCCAAGGCCTATGAAAAATATTTTTCTTTTTGATGTATTTGTTAATATTTTTGTTATACATTTTTGATATTTCATACCAACTCCCAAGATCTGACCAAGGAATATTTAATTTAATCGCATTAATATTATTTGCTTTTTCTAATATTGCGTTATCAAAAGAAATTTTTTTAGTATTATTGAAAAATTTTTTATTTAGATAATAAACATTATTTTTATATTGTGAATTATAGACTGACAATACACAGTTTTTGAAAATTTCTGGTTGGTGTAATTTATAATTATTAATTATAGAATCTTTTCTTATAAAGAACATTCCAGAATTCCAGTATCCGTTTTTTGATATGATTTTTTTTGCTTTTATTTCGGAAGGTTTTTCAATAAATTTTATTACTTTGTTAAGTTTTTTTTTGCTTTTTGTCAAAAAATATCCAAATTGATTTGAGGGTTTTGTGGGTTTGATTCCAAATATAAATACATTTTCATATGATAGATTATTTTTATTCTTTATTAGAGATTTTTTTAAAATATGAAATTTTTCAATTAAATGGTCAGAGGTAAAATACATTAAAGGTTGATCTATTGGTATTTCCTTTAGTAACGCAGACGACAATATTGCAGGTGCTGTATTTCTTTTTTTAGGTTCTAAGATAATACTATATTTTTTGATTTTTGTTTTTTTTAAATAATATTTAAGCTGTTTTAAGTAGTTTGAATTAGCGCTGATTATTGGGTTATCAAAAATTGGATCTTTTATTCTCTCTAAGGTTTTTTCAAATAATGTCCAACCACCAAAATCAATAAATTGTTTTACAGTGTTTTTTTTAGACTCAGGCCAAAGTCTTGTTCCAGCCCCTCCACATAAAATTACTGGTCTGATTTTCATTAGATATCAGCGTAGGTTTTTACTTCTTTTTTCTTTCCTGGATGTGTAGGTGCACCTAGATATGCAGGTCCGACTGTTTGAGCGTATTTCCACAACGTGCCTGATCCAAATTCAGATTTTTTAGGTTTCCACTTTTTTTTTCTCAGAGAAAATTCTTTTTTTGACAATCTAACATTTATTGTTCCCTTTTTTGCATCTATGTCTATCAAATCTCCATTCTTCAAAAGCGCTATTGGACCTCCTATTGCTGCTTCTGGACCGACATGACCAACACAAAAACCTCTTGTTGCTCCAGAAAATCTTCCATCAGTAATCAAAGCGACTTTTTCACCTTTTCCCTGTCCATAAATTGCTCCTGTAGTAGAAAGCATTTCTCTCATGCCAGGGCCTCCTCTAGGCCCTTCATATCTAATTACTATTACGTCTCCATCTTTATATTTTTTATTTTGTACAGCTGACATGGCCTCTTCTTCTGTATCAAAACATCTTGCCTTTCCACTAAATTGTAACTTTTTTAATCCAGCGATTTTTACAATAGCTCCATCTGGTGCTAAATTTCCTTTTAGTCCTACAACTCCTCCATCTGCAGATAAAGGGTTGTTATATTTTCTCAAAACTTTTTGGTTAGTATTAAATTCTACATTTTTTAAATTTTCTTTCATAGATTTGCCAGTTACTGTCAAACAATTACCGTGGATGAATCCCCCGTCAAAGAGAGTTTTTAGTAACATGGGAACTCCTCCTGCTTCCCACATGTCTTTTGCAACATATTTTCCGCCAGGTTTTAAATCTGCTAGATATGGAGTTCTTTTAAATATTTTAGCAACATCCATTAAATCAAATTTTATTCCTATTTCATTAGCAAGTGCAGGCAAATGTAAAGCTGCATTGGTAGAGCCTCCTGTAGCAGCAACTATTGTTGCAGCGTTTTCTAAAGATTTTTTAGTAACAATGTCACGAGGTTTAATATTTTTTTCTAATAAATTCATTACTGTCTTTCCACTTTCAAAGGCATATCTGTCTCTCTCTTCATAAGGAGCTGGCGTTCCAGCAGAATACGGTAAGGCTAATCCAATTGCTTCAGACACACAGGCCATAGTATTTGCTGTAAACTGTCCACCACAGGCTCCTGCGCTAGGACAGGCAACAAGTTCTAATTCTTTTAATTCTTGTGATGACATTGATCCTGAAGAATGTTTTCCTACGGCTTCAAAAACATCTACAACCGTTACATCTTTTCCTTTATATCTTCCTGGCAAAATTGAACCTCCGTAAATAAATACACTAGGAACATTCAATCTTAACATAGACATCATTAAACCTGGCAAGGATTTGTCGCATCCTGCTATACCAACTAATGCATCATAGCAATGTCCTCTAACTGTTAACTCAGCTGAGTCAGCTATAATTTCTCTGGAGATTAATGAAGATTTCATTCCTTCATGTCCCATAGCTATTCCATCGGTAACAGTGATTGTACAAAATTCTCGAGGTGTTCCCCCAAATTCTTTAACACCTTTTTTAACTGATTGAGCTTGTCTCATTAAAGCTGTGTTACAGGGAGCTGCTTCATTCCAAGTTGATACGACACCAACAAATGGTTTAGCAACATCTTCTTCTGTTTCACCCATGGCATAGTAAAAAGATCGATGTGGAGCTCTATCTGACCCTAGCGATGTATGTCTACTAGGTAATTTCTTTTTATTAAATTTTGACATTATTAATGCTTGATACAATACTTCTTAATTTATTTTCTTCAATGCTTAAATCTCTCAATAAGACTTTATCATTTTGAACAATTTCTCTTGGAGCATTCTTCAAATATGCTTTATTTTGTAATTTTTTGTTGAGGTTGTTAATTTTTATCCCGATGACTTTAATTTTATCTAATAATTTATTTTTTTGCGATATTAAATCCACATCAGCATCAAATTTAAGAGACAATTTTTGCTTTAAAACTAAGATTTCTATAATATTTTTTTTATCTCCTGAATTATTAGATAAACGACCTATCCTACCAACTTGTTTAATAACTTCTAAATTATTCTTAATTATTGAAATTACAGTTTCAGATTTATTGGATGTAATGATATCACAATATAGTTTTGGAGGAATATTTAATTCTGCTTTTGTTGATCTTATGTTAGAAATTAATTCTATTACTTTAGATATATCAACTTGATTTTTTTTAAATTTACCAATTTTTTTATATCTAGGCCATTCACTTTCAATTAGAGATGTTTTGTAAAAAATATCTAATTTATTTTTAATCCAAACTGTTTCTGAAAAAAAAGGAATGAAGGGATGCAACAATCTTAATATATTTGACATCATGAAAGCTGCAAATTGTCTTGCTTCTGCAATCGATACTTTATTTTTTGAGTTAAAAATTGGTTTTAAAAACTCTAGGTACCAGTCACAATAGTATTGCCACACGAATTTATAAACAACACGAGAAGCTTCATCAAATCTAAAATTTTCTATATGTTCTGTTGATTTTTCTTGTACTTCGATGAATTCACTAAAAATCCATTTGTTTATTGGAAGTTTTATTTTTTTAAGATTTATTTTTTTGTTTAGTTTGCAACTGTTTAAATTAAGAAAATTATTTGCGCTCCAGATTTTAGTAATAAAATTTCTATTTCCAATAACTCTATCTTTAGATAATTTAACATCTCTACCTGGCGAAGCCATAGATATAAGAGTAAACCTTAAACTATCAGCTCCATAAGTATTAATTAATTCCAAAGGATCAATGACATTGCCTTTTGATTTTGACATTTTTTGACCTTTTTCATCCCTTACTAATGCGTGAACATAAACTTTTTTAAAAGGTGTTTTTTTTTGAAAGAAATTTCCCATCATTAACATTCTTGCGACCCAGAAAAAAATAATATCAAAACCTGTTACCAGTACAGATGTAGGATAAAATTTTTTTATTTCTTTTGTTTTTTCAGGCCAACCTAATGTTGCAAATGGCCATAAAGCAGAAGAAAACCACGTGTCTAGAACGTCTGTTTCTTGCTTTAAATTAAAAGTTTTATCTTTATGTTTTTTTTTTGCCAGCACAAAAGCTTTTTTTTCATTCTCGGCAACAAAAATATTATTATTTTCATCATACCAAGCTGGAATTCTATGACCCCACCAAATTTGACGAGAAATACACCATGGTTCGATATCATTCATCCATTGATAAAAAGTTTTTGTCCAATTTTTTGGAAAAAATGAAGTTTTATTTTCTTTAACAATCTTAATTGGTTTTTTTGCGAGTGATTTTGCATTAACAAACCATTGTTCAGTTAATAAAGGTTCAATGATTGTGTTAGATCTGTCTCCATAAGGAACTTTATTTTTAATAGTTTCTATTTTTATTAAATAATTTTTTAATTTAAGTTGATCAACAACAAATTTTCTTGCTTCAAATCTATCAAGGCCTATACAATCTTTAATTCCGTTTTTATTTATTTTTCCATCTTTTTCAAAAATATTTATTACGTTTAACTTATTTCTTTTACCCACTTCATAGTCATTGAAGTCATGTGCTGGAGTAATTTTTACAGCTCCTGAACCTTGCTCGGGATCAGCATAACTGTCTGCGATAATTGTTATAATTCTTTCAACTAAAGGAATTCTAACTTTTTTTCCTATAAGATGTTTGTATCTTTCATCTTTTGGGTTTACTGCAATTGCTGTATCACCCATCATTGTTTCTGGACGAGTAGTAGCAATTGAAATTTTTTCTGATGAATTTTCTAAATAATAATCAATGTAATAAAGTTTAGATTGAACTTCTTTTTGTATAACCTCTAAATCTGATATAGCAGTTTTTAAACCTGTATCCCAATTAATTAATTTAACATCTTTATAAATTAATTTTTTATTATACAATTCTACAAAAACTTTAATAACAGCTTTAGATAATTTTTCATCCATTGTAAATCTTGACCTTGACCAATCACAAGAACAACCTAATTTTTTTAATTGTTCAACAATAATGCTTCCAGATTCTTTTTTCCATTCCCAAACTTTTTCAATAAATTTTTCTCTTCCTAGGTCATCTTTTTTTAATCCTTCAAGCTTCAAATTTTTTTCTACAACTGCTTGGGTGGCTATACCTGCATGATCTGTCCCGGGTTGCCACAATGTTTCAAATCCTCTCATTCGATAAAATCTTGCTAGAACATCTTGAAGTGAGTTGTTAAGTGCATGTCCCATGTGTAGCCTACCAGTTATATTTGGTGGTGGTATTACCATCGAAAATGTTCTTTTTGATTTTGATTTTTTTGGTTTAAAGCATCCTTTTTTTTCCCAAAATTTTGAGATTTTTTTCTCTTCAGTATTATGGTTGTATTTCTTAAATTCCATTTTTGATAGTTGCCTCTAATACAGTTTATATCAAACGTATTAAAACCTTAAAGAGATAGATTTTGCTTTATTGGTGGACTTAAATGATTTAAATAGTTCTTATTGCAATACTTTGGCCACGTGGCGGAATGGTTACGCAGAGGATTGCAAATCCTTTTATCCCAGTTCGATTCTGGGCGTGGCCTCCATAAGTGATTTATTTCATCTTTTTACTAGAAAAATTTGTCAACAAACCGCAGGTAGTGACATATGAGTCGCAGTCTAAAACAATGTAGATAATATTAAAGTAATTTAATGAAAACAATAATTCTCATATTTCTTGCAATTACAATTGTTTGCATTCTTTTTAGACCAACATCTGTAAAAGAATTAAAAAAATTTAAAAACAATGATAATTGGTCAAATATGGGCTTTTAATAGAAAGGAAAAATATGAAGAATATTATCATAATACTTGTAATTACTTTATTTGCTGCCAGTTCATCTTTTGCAGGTTCGTGCCCAATGATGGCAGGAAAAGTGGAAAAGAAAATAGAACAAGCAAAAAAACTGCATGACGCTGGTGTAAAAGCACATTCAGAAGGCAATCATGCTAAATCAGAGGAATTGCTTAATAAAGCTCTTGATCTTTTTAAAAGTTAATTAAATAATAATGATGTGGGGCTAAAAAGCCCCCATCAAAGAAGATGAATTTAAAAATTAAAAAAATTGATTGGTATTGTAGCAATACTTGGATTAGAAGTTCAAAAAATACTGCATGGTGCTTATTAGGTTGTTCGATCGGCGATTTTGGGACTATTTTCTTTTTTCAAATATCTAATATAAATTTTCCAACTTTAAGTATAATGATCCTAGCTATTATTAACGGCTTGATTACCAGTATAATTTTAGAAACTATTATTTTATTAAACCAGAAATTTAAGTTTATAAATGCAGTCAAAACAGCTTTTGGAATGAGCTTTATATCTATGATAAGTATGGAGGTTGCAATGAATTTAACTGATTATCTATTAACTGGAGGAGCAGTATTAAATATAAATGTAATACCGATTATGCTTTTGGTGGGATTTATCACTCCATTACCCTATAATTATTACAAGTTGAAAAGATACAATATTAGCTGTCACTAGGTAATTTTAAATTTAACAGAGAAATTAGTTGTTTTATATTTTTAAAAAAAGTATGTTCCAAATTATTCCTCGGTAGCTCAGTTGGTAGAGCAGTTGACTGTTAATCAATTGGTCGCAGGTTCGAGTCCTGCCCGAGGAGCCAAATAAGCCTAAGCACTTTTTTCTATATTATTTGTATTTCTTAATACTTGTAAAATTTTTTCTTTTTGTATTTTAGATAGTGAAGAAAAAGTTTTATTTAAAAAAGAGTAATTTAGATCGTCTCCTTCAAAAGTTTCATTATTAATATCTTTATAATCTCTGAAATCTTCATAGAAATATGTTATTGGAACTTTTAAAAACTTGCTTAATTGCATTAACCTGCTTGAACTTACTCCGTTTGTGCCTTTTTCGTATTTTTGAATTTGTTGAAATGTAACATTAATTGATTGTGCGACTTTTGTTTGAGTTAGACCTAAAGAAAGTCTTCTCATCCGTAATTTTTTTCCCAAGTGTATGTTAAAATTTTCTTCCATTATGATCTCCCTATTAAAATGAATTCAACATCATTTTTAATATTTTGGCAACATCTAATGTCCGTTTTGAGTATTTTTTTTTTGGGCCAAAAGACCTTATTTTATCTAAAAAAATGTTTGACAACTGGAAAAAAAAAAGAAGTAATTTGCTCTCTATTGAACATTTTTAATTCTATATTCCCAATATCCTGTTTTATCAAAAGCTGCTTTAACCCAGATTAAAGATTTTTCATCATACCATATGTCAGTATTAAGTTTTTTTTCTTTTGGTAAATCTTTATCAGAGGATGCAAAATTAAAATGTAACGTTTGGTATTCTTTTCCATTTATATTTATTTTTTCCTTGCCGATAAAAGTTACCTTTTGCTTGATAATTCTACCTGAAATAGCGCTTATTTGAGCTTTAGCTTTCACAATTTCATGATTCCACCATGTTCCAACAATAAAATCTTTTGATGCAGGTCCTTTATAAGATGAGCCGTCAATTAAAAGTTCATTTTTGTCTTTATCGAAAGCGATATTTACGTACTTCTCTTTTTTATTTTGATTTGTTTTTGATTCAAAGCTTAAAAACTTCATATTTTGGTAATTTTCCTCACTAACAGCTTTATAACGATATAAGTCTATACCTAGTTTTGTTATTTTAAACTCAACATGGCTTTTGACTGTCAAATTACCCTCTGACCTTAAAAAATCAAAATTATGAAAGCCTATAAGGTTATTGTTTCTGTAAAGATCATATTCGATTTTATTATAATTTGAGTAATGTTCTACATGACTAAATGTATTGGAATAGATTGAAAAAATAAATATAATTGGTAGAAATATTTTTTTTAAAAATTTAGTTAAATGAAAAATCATAGTATTATAAGTCAAATAGGAAATACACCATTGGTTAAATTAAAACAAGCCTCTGATTTGACTGGTTGTAATATTTACGGGAAAGCTGAATATACAAATCCTGGAGAATCTGTCAAAGATAGGGCTGCGCTTTTTATAGTTCAGGATGCGATTAATCGAAAATTGATTTCTAAAGGTGGAACAATTGTTGAGGGAACCGCAGGAAATACAGGCATAGGATTGGCTTTGGTTTGTAAAGAATATGATTTAAAATTAAAAATCGTTATTCCTAAAACTCAATCTAAAGAAAAGAAAGAAAAGCTCAAAGAATTAGGTGCAGAATTAATAGAAGTTGAAGCAGTTCCTTATTCCGATCCAAACAATTATATAAAACAATCAAAAAAAATAGCAGAAGATTTAAATAAAAATAATAAAAATGGGGCGTATTGGGCCAACCAATTTGATAATACTATTAATACCGATGCACATATTAAAACTACAGCTAGAGAAATATGGATACAAACAGCTGGAAAAATTGATGCGTTTACTTGCGCTGTGGGAACTGGTGGTACTCTTTCAGGAGTCTCTTTAGGTCTTAAAGAAAAAAATAAGAATATCAAGATAGCTTTATCTGATCCTATGGGATCTTCTTTATATTCTTATATAAAATACAAAAAATTAGAAAATACAGGAAATTCTATAACTGAAGGAATTGGAACTGGAAGAATAACAAAAAATTTTGAAAAGGCACTTGTAGATACTGCTTTTCAAACAAATGATACCGAAGCTTTAAATATAGTTTATGATTTAATAAAAACTCAAAAAATTATTTTAGGTGGATCCTCCGGGATCAATATAGCAGGAGCCATAAAACTAGGCAAAGAAATGGGGCCAGGTAAGACTATTGTAACAATATTGTGTGACCACGGAAAGCGGTATGCTAGCAAAATTTTTAATAAAGATTTTTTAAAGTCTAAGAATCTACCAATTCCAAGTTGGTTATAATATTTGACTTAAAAAGAGCTTAGTTCTATCTGATTTAGGATTGTCAAAAAAATCTTTAGTTTTTGCTTTTTCCACAATACGACCTTCATCCATAAAAATCATATTATCTGCAACTTCTTTTGCAAAGCCCATTTCATGAGTAACAACAATCATAGTCATTCCTGCTTTAGCCAAATCTACCATTGAGTCCAAAACTTCTTTGATCATTTCAGGATCAAGTGCTGAAGTAGGTTCGTCAAATAACATTATTTTTGGTTCCATACACAAAGCTCTAGCAAGAGCTGATCTTTGTTGTTGCCCTCCTGATAATTGACCAGGAAACTTTTTAGCTTGATCAGCGATTTGAACTCTTTCTAAATTTTTCATAGCAATTTCTTCAGCTTGTTTTTTTGGCATTTTCTTTACCCAAATTGGAGCTAATGTACAATTATCTAAAATTGATAAATGAGGAAAAAGATTGAATTGTTGAAATACCATCCCAACTTCAGCTCGTATTTTTTCTATATCTTTTGTGTTCTCTGAAATTTCATTTCCGTCAACTATTATTTGACCATCTTGATGTTCTTCAAGTCTATTTATACATCTAATAAGTGTAGACTTACCTGAGCCTGAGGGTCCGCAAATAACAATTTTCTCTTGTTGATTAACTTCAAGATCTATATCTTTTAAGGCTTGAAATTTATCAAACCATTTATTAACTTTTTTTAATTCAATAATTTTACTCATATTATCTTTCAGTACTTAATTTTGTTTCTAAATTTTGGCTGTATCTACTCATAGCATAACATATTACCCAGAATACTAAACCTGCAAATACATAGCCTTCCATGGCCATTCCAAGCCATTTTGGATTTGTTTTTGCTAAATTTACCATACCAGCAAGTTCTAGCAACCCTACTACAAATATTAATGGAGTATCTTTAACTAATGCTAAAAATGTATTGGCAATTCCTGGGATTACTAGTTTTAGCGCTTGAGGTAATATAATTAAAAAATGCATTCTCCAATATCCCATTCCGAGTGATTTAGCGGCATCATATTGTCCTTTAGGTAGAGCTTGCAATCCTCCTCTGATAACCTCAGCCATATATGCAGCTTCGAAAAGAGTAATAGCAATTAAAACTCTTATTAATTTATCTACATAGGTGCCGTCAGGTAAAAACATTGGAAACATTACAGCTGACATGAATAATACAGTTATTAAAGGTACACCTCTCCACAGTTCTATAAATCCAATAGAAGAATATTTTATAGCAGGTAAATTTGATCTTCTTCCTAAAGCTAAAAACATTCCTATAGGAAAACACAATATTAATGCAAATGCTGAAACTATGAATGTTAGTGATAAACCTCCCCAAGCTCCTGTCTCTACATATTTAAGTCCAAAATCACCGCCGCCTATGAGTTTAAGACCTATAATTGGGTAAATAAAAAGTAAAAAACCAAGAAAGTATTTCTTAAATTTAACTGGTACAAAGAAAGATGCTCCTACAAGGAAAAAAAGTATTAAAAATGCTGCGTTTATTCTCCATTGTTCGGCGTCCGGGTACATGCCGTAAACAAATCTATTTAACCAAACTTTAACAAAAACCCAACACGCTCCCCCGCTTGTACAATCTTCTTTTTTTGTCCCTATAAAATCAGCATCAAAAATAAACCAATTTAACAAAGGAGGAACAAACTTAATAAGTACAAAAATTACCAATAAACTTAAAATTGCATTAAAATTACTAGAATTAAAATTAGTATTTATTTTATCAAGTAGTCTGTTTCCACTAAATTCAATTCTAATTAAGTAAAGTCCAATCGTTCCAAATATAATAGGCATAAAATAACTCAACCTCTCTGGTAAAAATCCAGTAACGTTTAAATTAAAAAAAGTGTTAGCTAAAAAGTCAATAAAGCCCAATAAAACAAGGAAACCACCAATGCTTACATAGTTAGTCAAATTTTCTTTATTAGGTTTTATTAAATTAATATTCATTATTTTTCCTTAATTGCCATTTTCTTATTATACCAATTCATAAATATTGAAATTGATAAACTTAGAGACAAATATGTAAGCATGGTAATCGAAATAATTTCAATTGCTCTGCCTGTTTGCATTAGTGCAGTACCAGCAAAAACTAAAACAATATCTGGATATGCTATAGCTGCTGCTAAAGAAGAATTTTTAGTCAAGTTTAAATATTGATTTGTAGTTGGTGGAATTATTATTCTTAACGCTTGAGGCATGACAACAAGTTTTAAAATTTGGCTTTTAGTTAATCCGATAGAAGCTGCAGCTTCTTTTTGCCCTTTGTTAACACCTAATATTCCAGCTCTAACATTTTCGGCTATGAATGTGGCCGTATACATTGATAATGCAAGGGCTAATGAAATTAATTCAGGAATAATAGTCACTCCACCTTGGTATACATAAATAGTTTTTGATAATTGAGTTAATTCTGGAATTTTAAAAGATAGTGTTACTCCACCTAATAAAAAAGTTAAAAAAGGTAAACCAATCAAAATTCCTAGAGAAATGTATAAAGTTGGAATTTGTTTTCCGAACTCATCTCTTTGTTTTTTTGCGTATTTAGAGACAAAAAATATTGAAATAATTGCTGCAATAATTGAGTAGAAAAAAAGTGAAAAATTAGTCCAAATAAATCTAGGAACATACCAACCTTTCACATTTAAAAAACTAATATCATAAAAATTAATTGAGTCTACCGTCAAAGGAAGTGCTCTTAACGCTGCAAAATACCAGAAAAATATTTGCAGTATTAATGGTATGTTTCGAAAAATTTCTACATACCATTCTGCAGTTTTTGAGATCAAATAATTCTGAGATAACCTTGAAATACCCACAGTCACTCCTAAAATAGTTGCAAAAAAAATTCCTATAGCTGAAACTAAAATTGTATTTAAAAGACCTACTAAAAAGGCTCTAGCGTATGAATAAGAACCATCATAATCAATCAATGAAAAAGCAATATCAAAAGAAGACTCTTGAGATAAGAATCCAAAACCAAACGAGATACCCCTATTGCCCATATTATTCTGAGCATTGATAGTAAAATACACTACTGCTAGAATTATGAATAAAACTGTAAGAACTTGAGGAATTAAACCCTTATTTTTATTACTTAAATTAATTTTGAAATTTTTTAAGTTCATTTATATTAAATATAGATGAGAATAAAAAAAAGGGCCAGATATAAATCTGGCCCTTTTTGATTTTAATTAGCAATTATCTTGCTGGTGGTACGTAAAGAATTCCACCTTTAGTCCATAATTCGTTCGGACCTCTATCTGGTAAAATTCCAGTACTAGCTATGTGTTTTTCATAGCTTTCGCCGTAGTTACCTACTTGCTCGATAATTCTTAAACTCCACTCATTATCAAGACCAAAAGCAGCACCTAATTCTCCTTCAGAACCAACTAATCTCTTAATAGCTGGATTGTCAGAGTCTTTAAGGCTTGAAGCATTTGATGAGTCAACACCATATTCTTCAGCTTCGATCATAGTATTGAGTGACCATCTAACAATATCTTCCCACACTGAGTCACCTTGTCTTACAACAGGTCCTAATGGTTCTTTTGATATTGTTTCAGGTAATACTATATGATCATCTGGTGCGCTTAATTTTGTTCTTTGCGCTGCTAAACCAGATTTATCAGTTGTGTAAGTATCACATCTTCCTGCATCATAAGCTTGAACTACTTCATCCGCTTTTTCAAAAGCAATTGGTTCGTAGCTAATATTCTTAGAATTAAAGAAGTCTCTCATGTTTAGCTCGGTAGTTGTACCAGTGTTTGTACAAGCAGAAATACCATTTTTGAAATCATTTACAGAATTGATTCCAGAATTTTTTCTAACCATGAAACCTTGACCATCATAAAAGTTTACTCCGACAAAAGTTAAACCTATGTCAGCATCTCTTGATAACGTCCAAGTAGTGTTACGTGCAAGCACATCAATTTCACCTGATGTTAAAGCCGTAAATCTTTCTTTGGCACTTAACGGAGTATATTTAACTTTGTCTGCATCACCTAAAACAGCAGCAGCAACAGCTCTACATACGTCAACGTCAATACCAGTCCAGTTTCCAGATGCATCAGCATTTGAAAAACCAGGTAGTCCTTGTGAAACACCACATTTCACAAAACCAGCTTTCTTAGTATTTTCTAAAGTCTTAGATTTTTTTGAACCAGCTCCGCCTCCGCCTTGGCCACAAGCCACTAAAAGCAAAGATGCAAATCCTACTAAAATCCAAGTTTTAATTGATTTCATCATAATTATGATTTCCTATTTATTTATTGTTAACAATATTTTTGAACACAAATGTTCAAAAAAAAAATTATGGATGAATTAAGATAATTAATCAATATGAATAAAAGAAACACTATAACTAGTGAAAGGTACTACATATTGTTTCTTTTATATAAATTATCTAAATGTATTAATTTATAAACTTTTAGATGTATTAATTAATTTTTAAGTTTGGGGAGGTTAGCTCGTGAATTCTGCTTATAGTTCTTTTAAAAGTGTCATTTAATTTAGATGAAGTATTTATATTTTGTAGATTTTCAAATGCAGTAATCATTAATGGAATTTTTTTTTCGTAAAAAATATCTATTAGAGTTATAAATCTTTGTTTTTTGTTTAAATGTTCATTACGAAAAATTGGCATATTTTCAATTAATACAAACGTACAGCATTCAGAAATCTTAATATAATCTTCGGCACCAACATTTTTTCCACATAAATCCTCAAAATCAAATTTTGCAATTCCTTTGTAATATTCTCTTATCATAAAAATTCTACTCTTTACCTTAATTTTTTTTATTTGTTTTTTAATTCCTTTTGTTAAATCATGAAATATTCTATTTGCTTTGAAAATATTATCTTTCTTTTTCAAAGAAAAAAATCTCTCTAACTTATTGAAATCTTGTTTTCGGTAATCTTCCTCTATATTTAGAGTTTCCTCGTAACTATTTTTTTTTATAATCTTTATAAAAGGTTTAAATTGATCTCTTTGAAGTCCATCTTTATATAAATCTTCGATTTTTATATTTGAAGTAACAATAACTTTAATTTTTTCTTTAAAGATTATATCGAATAGTTTTCCAAGAATCATTGCATCAACGATGTTAGTAACTTGAAATTCATCTAGGTATAACAAATTACACTTTTTTTTTAAATTTTTTACAAATTTTTCAATTATTTTTTTTTGGTTTTTATTCTTAAATTTAAAATCATGAAATTTTATCATGAACTCATTAAAATGAAACCTCTGCTTTAAGGTAGTTAAATTATTATAGTAAAAATCTAAAATCATTGTTTTGCCAACACCAACATCTCCGTATAAGTAAAATCCTGATTTTTGATCAGAGTTAATTATATAGTCTATTATTGATTTTTTTGGATTAAAAAATTTAATTAATTTTTCAATAATTCTAATTTGATTTTTATTCTCTTCAAAATTATTTTTTTTGCAGTAATTGACAAACGATTGTTTAAGATTATTTAGCTTCATTAACATTTTGGCGCGCCCTGAAGGATTCGAACCTACGACCCTCGGTTTAGAAAACCGATGCTCTATCCAACTGAGCTAAGGGCGCAATTAAATTAGTAGCTATATTTACTTAAAAACACACCAAATGGTCAATATAAATCGGGGTTTTAATACCAAATTTTTCAGACTTTTCGTGTTGATGAATATGGTGTGAGTGAACAAATACAGGTAAATGTTCACCTTTAATCGTTTTTAATGTGTATACAAAGTTAGTTCCTCTAAATTTTCTATCAACAACTTCTAGCTTTAATTTACTTTGGTCATCATGAATGAGATCCTCTGGTTGCAAAAGTAACTTAACTTTTGAACCGGAAGGAAAATTATTTGATAACTTACCCCTTATTTCACCTAATTCATCATGTTCAAGTCTATGAACTGCACATTCGCTATCAACGACTTTTACATCAATAAATATTCCTTTATTTAAAAAGTTAGCTACTTCAACAGAGTTTGGTTCATGATGAACATTATATGGAAGATCATATTGTTTTAATTCTTGATTTAAGATGATTCCACATTTGTCTGCCATAGAAAAAGCCTCATATGAATCATGAGTTACTATAATAGTTGTAAGATTAATTCTTTTTAAAAGTTTTTTTACAGAAACTTGTATTTCTTCCTTTAAGCTTTGGTCGATATTTGAAAAAGGTTCATCTAATAAAAGTAAATCAGGCTTCGAAATTAAAGATCTTGCAATAGATACTCGTTGTGCCTCTCCTGCACTTATTTGATGAGGAAACTTATCTAAAATAGGATCTATGTGTAATAATTCAATAATTTCTTTTGCATCTAAGTCAAATCCATTACCATTAGATCTTTTTTTTCCAAAATTAATATTATCAATAACTTTATAATTAGGGAATAGAGAATTGTCTTGAAAGGATAATGCTATATTTCTTTTTTCAGGTTCTATATGAACTTCACTAGAAGCAATTAATTTACCTTTAAGAAATATTTTACCTGAATTGAGTTTTTGCAATCCAGCTAATGTTCTTAATATTGTAGTTTTTCCAATTCCAGAAGGACCCAATAAAGAGATGATCTGACCTTGTTCTTCAATTATTAGATTTACATCATTTACTTTATTTTTTTCACTAGCAATAAAGTTACCTTTTTGGATTTCAAGAAAATGCTTGGACATAAATATATTATATTAGTTTTTTTGTGAAAGTATATATTTTGAAGAAAATAATATGAGAATTGAGGCCCAACTAATTAAGAATAATGAGGGTAAAGCTGCTGCTTCTAGTAAATCTTGAGATGCATATACATAAGCTTGTGTAGCAAACGTCTCAAAATTAAAAGGTCTTAATATCATCGTTATAGGTAACTCTTTTATAATTTCTAAGGAGATAAGAACTATTATTAAAATGATGTTATTTTTGAGATAAGGAACATGAATTCTGGAAAATGTTTTAATTTTTGAATAACCAAGTAAATAAGCACTCTCATCAATTGAATTATTAATTTTTTCATAACTAGATTTAATTCCGTTAAAAGAAAGAGAAAAAAATCTAATAAAGTAAGCCAAAATTAAACCAAATATTGAACCAATAAATAACTTTTTGGTGCTTCCAAGATTAGTATTTTCATTAATTAAATCACTAAAATTTGAAAATAATGTGATAAATGCAACTGCCAAAATTACTCCTGGTATAGCGTATCCTGAAATTGAAAAATTAGTTAGGTAATTTAAAATTTTACTTTTTGATATTCTGCTTCCATAGTTAATAAACAATGAAATAAGAACAAGAACTAAACTTGATAAACCAACTAAGTAAATAGTGTTTAAATTAATTTTTAATATATCGATATCTTGAATATATTTGGGAAATTTAAATGTCCAATATAACATTTGAGAAACAGGAAATACAAAACTGATAAAAAAAACTACCGCGCAAAAAGAAAAAGCTAATAATGATTTTTTGCCACTTAGTTGAATTTTATTTATAGGTTTAAATCCTCTACCTGGCTGATGATATTTAGCCTCTTTTCTTGAATAAATTTCAATAGATAGTAGAGCTAAAATAAATATTAACAATATAAACGAAATTTGGTTTGCCGAGTTGAGATCATCAAAAGAAAGCCAAGAATTATAAATACCAGTAGTTAACGTTGAGACGCTAAAAATTGATACAGTTCCAAAGTCAGATAAACATTCCATTGCTACTAAAGCTAAACCTGCAATTATAGCAGGTCTTGCAGAAGGAAGAATAATTCTAAATAGAGTTTCTTTTTCTGAAAGACCTAAATTTTGGCCTACCTCAATATAGTTATTCGATTGAAAGAAAAATGATGATCTGGTTAAAACATATACATATGGGAATAGCGAAAAACTGATAGCTGTAATAGATCCTAACACTCCATCTAATTTAGGTATATGAGGATTATAATTATATTCGCCAAATAAACTTGTAAGTATTGAGTATGCAGTTCCATAATTTTCAAAAAAAGCGATTATTGAGAATGCAAAAATATATCCTGGTATTGCAAACGCCAAAATTAAAGCCCAACTAAAGAATTTACATAATGGAAATTCATAAAAAGAAATAAAGTATGCTGAAATAACTCCTAATAAAAAAGTTATAACTAAAACTGATATGAGAATAGCCAAAGAATTATTTATATAGTCGTAAAGAAAAGTATTTTTAAGTACTGTAAAATAATTACTTGTTTCTGAAAAAAAACTAAAAAAGATAGTAATGATTGGCAATGCTACTATTAAGGCGATTATAAGAGAGCTGAAAAACCAAATATTATATTTTGTCATAAGTTATTATCATTTTTTATCTCTGACTAAAGCGGCTTTATAAAGCTTGCATTTAAGTCAGAGATCTTGACGTCAAATTTAATCTTTTTTAAATAAGGAAGATACAATTATTTTAAATTCTTTATTGTTCATCTCTGAAATATTTCTATTTGAAATTTTTTTTTTCATTATCTTTGCTTGATTCATGCAAGGCAAACAACCAGTACTTAATTTATTTAAATTAATTACTTTTTTTTTTGTTTGCCTCATATGATTAACAAACCTGTAACTATTTCCAACCTGCAGCAGTCATTACTTCTAAAGCATCAGCTTGTCTTTTTCCGTAATTAACAACTTTAGTTTTTAGATCTTGTTTAAAATCTAATCCCATATTTACTACTAATGGATGTGGAGAAATTCCTGCAATCATTGGATATTCGAAAGTATTATTTACTATATGATTTTGAGCTTCACCACTTAGTAAGAATTCTACCAATTTAATTGCATTTGCTTTATTAGGAGCCCCTTTAACTAAACCAGCTCCACTAATATTCATGTGCGTTCCTCTTCCATCTTGATTAGGAAAAAATGGTTTTACTTTTTTAGCAGCAGCTTGTTGTTCTGGTCCTTTTGATCCAGATAACATTAATGCTAAATAATATGTATTTGCTACAGCAATATCAGCTTCTCCAGCTGCTACCGCTAGTATTTGAGCTCTATCATTTCCCTTTGGAGCTCTAGCCATATTAGAAACCATTCCTTTTGACCACTCTGCAACTTTACCTTTTCCATTATTCTTAATTAACGAAGCTACAAGTGATTGATTATAAATATTATTTGAAGCTCTTATTACTAATCTACCTTTCCATTTTGAATCAGCTAAACTTTCATAAGTTAATCCCGCTAACTCTGCACCGCTAACTCTTTCAGGGGCAAAATAAACTATTCGTGCTCGTTTCGCTATTCCAACCCATTTAGATGTTCTAAAGTTACTTGGAACTACAGATTTTATATAGTCACTTGTAAGGCCCCCTTGTAAATTAGAAGCAAATGCTCCTAATCTTCCGGCATCGGCTGTTATATATAAGTCAGCTTGACTGTCAGAGCCTTCCTCAATAATTCTTTTTTCTAAAGCACCGGTTTTTCCAGATATAACATTTACTTTAATTCCAGTTTTAGCAGTGAATTTTTCGTAAAGTTGAACATCTGAGTCATAGTGTCTTGCACTAAAAATATTTACTTCGTTAGCAAACAAACTGTTTGAAAAAATAAAGATAAATATAGCTGCAATTTGAATTGTTTTTTTTATCATTGTTTCCTTTTTTTTAATTATTATAAGTGCGATAGATTTATTGATAATGATTATCAATGTCAAGTTATTTGATAATGATTATCAATAGCAATAGTGTCGCAATTTTATAAAATTTTAGCTGATACAGTGCCCAATTTTTCTATTTTTCCCTTAAAAATACCTTTTTTGATAATTGGAACAACACCAACTGTCGATCCAGTAAAAACAAAAAAATCTTTATTCAAATAAATTTTATCTTTTCTCAATTTATTAAGAACAAATCTGCAAGAGTTAAGTGGGTTTTTATATACAGTATTTGTATTTCCTGAAACTGATTGCTTGGAGATTTTGTTAGAAATATTTGTCTTTAAATTGTTAATTTTAATTTTTTTAAACCTTTTCTTTTGGCCTATAATAAACTTAATATTCGCACCAAAATCTCCACAGATATCACCAAGATACTTTAGCCCTTTTTTTCGTTGCCTATAACCAACAACTTCAATACATGGCGCCATATGTGAAATATAGTTAGATATATTTGTCATAGTAATTTGTTTTTTTGAATGAAAAAATCTTTTTTTAATTAAATAACAAACCTCAAGTTCAATACCCAAAGTAAATTTATTTATTTTAATACTCTTATTATTTTTTAGAAGATTTGGTTTAAAAATAGCTGCGTAAAATGGTTCTTTTTCTTTTAATTTTTTTAAAACAGGTATTGCTGTTCCCCCAGCTTTAAAACCAATTATAGGCCAATTAATCTTGCTCTCACACAAAATTCTTAATTTTTGAGCTTCTTTAATATCTTTTGAATATTTTAACGGAACAGGATTTATTAATTTATTTTTAATGAAAGCGTTTACAAGCTTATTAGAAATTAACTCAATTTTTGACATATGTATTTTTGATTAATTTTTCCCATTTTATACAGCTTTTTACCATTAAGGGCAAACTATTAAATTTAGGTTTCCACTTTAAATTTTTTTTTAGTTTTGAAACGTCTGCAGTAATTTGCTCTAAATCTGCTCTTCTCCTAGGTTTATAAATTATAGATAAGTTTTTTTTAGAAACTTTAGCAAATGTTTTTGCTACTTCAAGGACAGTTCTGCCAATACCATACCCGCAATTGAGAATAAGTGATTTTTTGGTATAATTAATTTTTTTCAGTACTTCGACATGAATATTTGAGATATCCGATATATGAATAAAATCTCGAATACAAGTGCCGTCATTTGTTTTATAATCGTTACCATAAATGTAAATAAAAGGTTTTTTTTTAATTATCGAAGATGATAGATTT
>CACKZT010000002.1 GCA_902604695.1 uncultured Pelagibacteraceae bacterium
CCTAGCGAATCTAAAGCTGAACTTTCTTTGCCATTATTTTCTGAGTCATCTTTGAAAGATCTTTTCGGCTTAATATCCTTTAATATTAAGTCTCTTATTTCATCACCTGATAACGTTTCATATACTAATAAAGCTTTTGCTAATTTATGAAGATCGTCTAATTTTTCTGTTAAAATTGTTTTTGCTCTTTCATAACCTTTTTCAACAATTTTTTTGACTTCGGCGTCAACTTTTTTTGCAGTTTCTTCTGACATATTTTGTTGTCTAGTTACTGATCTACCAAGAAAAACTTCTTCCTCATTTTCTCCAAAAGCAATTGGGCCAAGTTCTTTACTCATTCCCCATTTAGTAACCATATTTTTTGCCATTTTAGTTACCATTTCAATATCTGAAGAAGCTCCAGATGTAACTTTATCATGACCAAAAATGATTTCTTCTGCAATTCTACCTCCCATCGCCACAGCTATATCTGAGTGCATTTTTTCCCTAGCCATAGAAAGTTGGTCTCTTTCAGGTAATCTCATTACCATTCCCAATGCTCTTCCTCTTGGAATAATAGTTGCCTTATGAATTGGATCAGAAGCTTTTTCGTTCAATGCTACAATGGCATGTCCGCCCTCATGGTAAGCAGTAAGTTTTTTTTCATCTTCTGTCATAACCATAGATCTTCTTTCCGCTCCCATCATAACTTTATCTTTTGCCTCCTCAACGTCCGACATAGTAACAACTCTTTTGTTTTTTCTTGCTGCTAATAATGCTGACTCATTTACTAAATTTGCTAAGTCTGCTCCTGAAAAACCTGGAGTTCCTCTAGCTATTGTTCTTAGTTTAACATCTGGCCCGGTACTTATTTTCTTAATGTGTACTTTAAGGATTGCCTCTCTTCCGATTATATCAGGATTTCCAACAACAACTTGCCTATCAAATCTTCCAGGTCTTAATAATGCAGGATCTAAAACATCAGGTCTGTTAGTAGCTGCAATTAAAATTATACCTTCATTAGTGTCAAAACCATCCATTTCTACTAAAAGTTGGTTTAAAGTCTGTTCCCTTTCGTCGTTACCACCACCTAAACCGGCACCCCTACTTCTTCCAACAGCGTCAATTTCGTCTATAAAAATTATACAAGGTGAATTTTTTTTTCCTTGCTCAAACATGTCTCTTACTCTTGATGCACCAACTCCAACAAACATTTCAACGAAATCAGAACCAGAAATAGAGAAAAATGGAACGTTAGCTTCACCAGCAATAGCTTTTGCTAATAAAGTTTTACCAGTTCCTGGAGGTCCTATAAGCAAAGCTCCTTTAGGTATCTTGCCTCCTAATCTACTAAATTTTTTTGGGTCTTTTAAAAATTCTACAATTTCTTCTACTTCTTCTTTCGCCTCTTCTACTCCTGCTACATCGTTAAACGTAACTTTTCCTTGAGCTTCGGTTAAAAGTTTAGCTTTTGATCTTCCAAAACCCATTGCTCCACCTTTGCCACCTTGCATCTGACGCATAAAGAATATCCATACACCAATAAGAAGTAACATTGGAAACCATGAAAGCAAGATTCCTAGTAGTGAAGGCATTTTATCTTCCATAGGCTTTGCAATGATGCTTACTCCTTTTTCAGATAATTTCTCTACTAAATTAGGATAGTTTGGAGAATAAGTTGTAAATGAAGTTCCGTCAGACAAAGCGCCTGAAATATTATTACCTTGAATACTCACCTCAATAACTCTTCCATTTTCAACTTCTGTTAAAAACTTTGAGAATGCTACTTTATTGTTTGCGCTATTAATTTTATCAGGATTTTGAAATAGGTTAAATAGACCTAATGAAAGCAGAATTATAATGCCCCACATAGCTAAATTTTTAATATTCATATCATTATAAATAAGTATTTTATTTTATTTAACAAGTACTATTAAGGTCACAATAGTGAATAAATAAGGCAAATTAAATAATTTTTTTAGGTAAAAATAGTATTTTTTTTAAGTCTCTTTTTTAATTAATAGATTTTTGCCCGATTTTATCAAAACACACCCTCCAAGAGTAGTTTTTACTTTCTTATTCATTGAAAGTTTTTCCATGAGTCTAATTGTTTTTTTAGACCTTGGAGGATAATATGATTTGGAATGTTTTTTTATAATCTCACCAAGAACTCTAAGTTGTACTTCATTTTCCTCATCAAGTAATATTTTTAGATTTATTAAAGTTTCTTTTTTATTTTTTTTAACACATGATTTAGTCACCTTTTCGATATAATTATTTAGAATGTCTCTTGCTGAAGCTAAATTATTTATAGATTTAATAATTTGATTATGATGGATACCACTTTTTTCAAAAGTTTTTGCTAGTTTTCTAATTTTAGTTCTTAAATACTTTTGATCGATATTACTAGGATCATTGATACTTCTTCCAAAGAATTTTTTGGTAATAAAAACTAAATCTTTTTTTTTAAATTCTAGAAAGGGTCTATAAAGTTTAATACTTCTATTAATTTTTGTTAGATTTTGCATAGAAGAAAGTCCCTGAATTCCACTTCCTCTTGAAAGTCTTATTAAAAAGGTTTCTATCTGATCGTCCGCATGATGTGCGGTAAGAGTAAATTTAATGTTATATTTTTTACAAAATTTTGAAATTAATTGATATCTAATATCTCTAGCTTTTTTTTGAATATTGCTTTTAAAAGTTGTTTTATTTTTTAAAATAAAAAGTTTTACTTTATACTTATTTAAAATTTTTTTAACATTTGCAGCCTCTTTGTCTGATCCTTTTCTAATTCCATGGTTAATTAAAACAAAATAGACTTTTGTTTTCATCTCGTGACTGTACAATTTACTAAATGCTGTAAGGGCTAAACTGTCGGCTCCACCTGAAACTGCAACAGTAAAAGGTTTTTTTTTAATAAACTTATTTAACTTAATTTTGAAGTTTAAATATGCATCAGAAATTTTTATATTTCGATCTAATACTTTTTTAAGATTTCGCACACTTGTGTCTTTTTTGCTCATACTGAGCTTTTTGTAACACAGACTTACTTGCTTTTGGATATTGTTTTTTTAGACCTACAATCATAGAGCATCCTTGATCTTTTTCACCTAATTGAACCATTGTTATACCTAACTTCAAAAGATTGTCTGGAGCTTTTTGGCTTTTTGGGTAATTTTGATAACCATCTAAATAAGCAGTAGCAGCATCGGAGTATAGTTGTCTGATTCTAAAAGTTTCACCATACCAGTATTGTGCGTTACCAGCTAAATCATGTTCTTTATTTTTCGTAATAAATTCTTTTAATGCAAATTCTGCAGTTTCATAATCACCTATTTTCATGAAACCTATTGCAAATTCATATTGTTCACCTGGACTTTTATTTGATGGTAGAATTTTTAAATTTTCTGCATCTTCTTGTATAACTGTACCTGCGGTTTCTATTGATTGAGTTTCTTGTTGAGTTGGTAAATTTTTAGTTTGATAGCCAGGTGCAGCTCCAAAATCTTGAACTTTATCGGTTCCAGGAAGTGGGGCTTGTACTTTTGCTTTATTATCTAAATTCAAATTTGAATTATTTCCAGACTCTAAATCACTAAATCTTAATTGAGTATCTGATTGAACCTTGCTTACTCTATTCGATAATTTATCTAACTTAAAACTTACCTCTTCAAATCTATTAGTTAATTGTCTAAATTGATCTTCAATTTCATTCAGTTTAAGTAAATGTTTTGTTAAAACATCTTCATTTAAATTGTTTGAAGAGCTGCTGCTTGAACTGGTGATATCTGAATTTTTATAAACTGCTTTTTCTAGAGTTTTTAGATCTTGGTTTAATATCTGAATTTGATCAATAATTGCTTCAATTTTTTCTTCTTCAGCTTTGACAACGTTAAAAGTTAGGATGGAAATTATTAAAATAATTATTAACCTATTTAATGTTAGTCGAATTTTTTTCATTGATTCATTAATAGTTTGATAAAATGGCAAAAAAAAGACCCTTCAATCATTTAAATAATTAAAGGGTCTAATTGTAATAAATACGTTACTAATCTTAGTTTACTTTTACAGTAACTGATCTTCTGTTTTGAGACCAAGCTAAAGGAGTTGAAGCGGTATTTGCTGGTCTCTCTTTACCATAGCTAATTACCGAAATCCTTTTGCCTGAAATACCATATGTCATTAAATAATCTTTAGCCGCATTTGCTCTTCTTTCTCCAAGAGCTAAGTTATATTCTCTAGTTCCTCTTTCATCGGCATGACCTTCAATTGTAACATTAAGGTCTTTATTTTTTCTTAAATAAGTAGACTGTTTTCTCAAAGTTGCTCTTGCTGCAGTAGTAAGTCCTGACTTATTAGTAGCAAAAAATATTCTGTCAGGAACACCTTTAGCTAAATATTCTACAGTATCTTTACCAGTGTAAACATCTCCGTCTATTGCTACTCCTGATTTCTTGCCAGTAGAACAGGCACTTAGTGCTAATGTCACAAAGATAATTAAAATCGTGTTTTTTATTTCTTTTATAAATTTCATATTTTTTTCCCCAGGGTTAAAATTAGTTGGAATATTTCAAATTTCTTTAGATGTTTCAAGTCAAAATTACATTAATTATACCTCACTTTGATAATAAAGAGGACCAAGATGGGTCAGATGCATCGGTTTCGGTATCTATTTTCCTCTCATTATATCCTGTAATATCAATTGACCATAATTTTGCTGAAAACCCTTCTCCGCTAGGCCCTGATTTTGTTTCTCTATAGAATATTAAAACTCTGCCATTAGGAGACCAAGATGGAGCTTCTTGATAAAAGTTTTCAGTTAAAAGCCTCTCACCACTTCCATCTGTTCTCATCACTCCTATATAAAATTTTCCTTTTCTAACTTTTGTAAAAGCAATTAAATCACCTCTGGGAGACCATACAGGGGTACCATAAAGACCAGATCCAAAAGTAATTCTTTTAACATCACTTCCATCGCTTTTCATAACATAGATTTGTTGAAGACCACTTCTATCAGAATTAAAACAAATATATTTTCCGTCTGGAGAAAAAGATGGCGAAGTATCAATTGAAGAGTGTTCGGTTATTTTCTCTACAACTCTAGTTTCTATATCCATAGTATAAATATCTGAATTTCCATCTTTAGCAAAACTCATTATTATTTTTTTTCCATCAGGAGAAAACCTAGGTGCAAAAGTCATTCCTGGAAAATTTCCAACAACTTCTTGTTGTCCGGTCTCTATATCTAAAAGATAAACTCGAGGAAGATTTCTAAAATAAGAAAGATAAGTTACCATTTGGTTTGCAGGATTAAATCTTGGTGTAAGAACTAATTCATTTCCTAAAGTTAAATATTTAGTATTAGCACCATCTTGATCCATTATTGCCAGTTTTTTTACTCTTCTATTTTTTGGTCCACTCTCTGCAACATAAATAATTCTTGTATCAAAATATCCTTCTTCACCAGTGAGTCTTTCATAAATTTTGTCAGAAATAATGTGGGCTACCCTTCTCCAATTCCCTGGAGTAGTTGTAAAAGCTAAAGCTATCATTTCTTTAGAAGCTGTCAAATCCCAAAGTCTAAACTCAACTTTTAACTTGCCATCTTTGACATTCAGTTTCCCAGTTACTAAAGCCTGAGCCTTAATTAGTCTCCAATCTTCAAACCTTGGTTTTAGATGTGCAATATCCGGTTTTTGAACAAATGCATCTTTGTTAAGTGGATTAAACAATCCAGTAGACTTAAAATTTTTTTCTATTATTTTTGACACTTCTTCACCTAAAGATTTAGTTTTTATATCTTTAATATTTTCAGATTTTGGGTCTACGTAGAGAGGAGATACAGCTATAGGAAGTGGGTCTAAATTTCCTCTTGTTATATCTACTTCTATAAGTGCATTAGCTAATGATGAATGAAATAAAATTATAAAAGTAAAAAGAAATTTTTTATACATTGTTTTATCCTTTCAACATTTCTGTTGGGTCAAAGTTTAATTGTAATTCTTTCCATTTTTCATATCCCGTAGGTGGCACTTTTAAAGGTTGACACAATCTTACAGCTCTTAAAGCACTTTCAGCAAGGATTTTATAGAATTTTTGTCCTGGTCTATTCATTCTCTCGTGATCTAGTATTTCTGATTTTGTTATTGTTCCGTCTTGTTTTAATTGAAGTTTTATCCTTACTAATAAATCACCATCATACGGCAAACCTAAAGGTACACTCCAACAGCCAAATATTTGAGCTCTTAGCGCATCTTCTTGAGTAAGAGTTAAACCGGTTGCGAATGAATTTTTTTGATTGCTTTGTGTAATTTTATTAGAATTTTTTTCTACTAAGGCGGCTTCCTCTTTTGCTTTATCAATTAATGCCGCAATTTGATTAGTGTCAATAATCTCCTTTTTTTCAAATTCTGAAGACTGTCTGATTTCTGGTTTAATTTCTTCTGGATTTTGTTTTTTTTTAACAATTTTTTTCTCTTCTTTATTATCTTCTGGCATTGGAATTCTATCAGGTTTTTCTTTTGCTTTTGCAGCAGGCGGTGCTTGTTCTGAAACAACTCTTTTTTCTTCTTTTTTAACTTTTTCAATTACTTTCCTGGCTTTTGGAGCATAAGGTATATTTGTGGTGTCTGAAATTTGAATTAATTCAACTGAAACAATAGGTGGTAGTTCTATTGGTTGTCTAATCATAAAAGGTAGTGTTAACACGGTTAGCAAAATAATTACTAGATGAAACGAAACTGAATAAATTAAACTTTTTGTCATTTTTCATTTAACTTTTATATGGCTCAGAAATTAAAGCTACTTTTGAAAATCCGGCGCCAGATAAAGTTCCCATAACTTCTAAGACTCTTCCATAATTAATGGTTTTGTCTCCTCTAACGTAAATTCTAGTATCAGTTCTATTTTTTGCTATCGCAAGAAGTTTAGGAACAATTTTTTCGTATGTTACTTGATGTTCTTGAATATAAATTTCTCCTTTAGAATTAATAGTAATAGTTAATGGTTCTTGATCATCAGGTAAAGAGTCAGCCGCAGACTCAGGTAAATCTACTTGGACACCAACTGTTAATAATGGTGCTGTAACCATAAATATTATTAAAAGCACCAGCATAACATCTACAAAAGGTGTTACGTTAATTTCACTCATTGGTTCATTCTTTGAGCGATTTAATTTAAATGCCATAATTTTAGATTATAGATAAAAATCTTTTACAGAAATTATCAATTCTTGCCACATATCTTTTAGAGTCACTATTAAATTTATTATAAGCTATTACCGCTGGTATTGCCGCTAATAAACCTAAAGCAGTTGCAAAAAGCGCTTCAGCAATTCCAGGAGCAACTATTGCTAAACTTGTGTTTCTGGAAATTGCTATTGACTGAAAAGAATTCATTATACCCCAGACAGTTCCAAATAAACCTATAAAAGGTGCTGTTGCACCTACAGTTGCTAAAAATGTAAAATTTTTCTCAATATTTTTTATTTGATTATCCGTAGAAATTTCTAAAACTCTTTCCACACGAGCTAATTGTACTGCTGAAGATTTTGATTTAGTTTTTACAAGTTCTACCATAGCAGATTTAAAAATATTTGTTATGGGATCTTCTGATTTAGCAGGCAGACTATTATTAAAACTCTCTGCAGATTTAGCTTTCCAAAATTTATTTTCAAAGTCAGCTGTAGTGCTATTAATTTTTTTAAATAATTTATATTTATCGAAAATTAATGCCCAAGAATAAACTGAGCTAGCTAATAAAATTATAATTACCGATTTAACTACAAAATCTGCTCTTAAAAATAATTGTAAAAGTGAAAAATCTGTGCTCCCACCTAATCCCGCTACTTGAGATGCTATTTCTTGTTCCATTAAGATTAAATACTTTTAGAATGTGTCATGAATTTGGCGCTTTTAAATTGAAATATTTATTAAATTACAATTTACCCATCTTTAGTCATGGTTTCATTGAAAAATCTTGCTATTAATATTGCATCTGACTTATTTACATCTTTTTTCCTAGATAATTGGTCAGAAATTGATGGATACATCTCGATTACCTTAGTTCTACTTGCATCTTTTGAAGAGTTGATCAATTCAAAATGTTTTTTCCATTTAGCAGGCCTTACAAAATATATAGGTAATGAAAGTGCTGCACAAATACCTTTAATCGCTCCAAAAGTTTGTCCAAAATTAAACATACTTGTAACTCCTTGCCCAGGCATGGCATTAACTCTCTCCACCACAACTGAAGTTTCTTCGTTCTCATTAATATTTTCTTTTATTAACTGGACTAAATGAGCGCTGTTTATCTGTCTTTTATTCTTTTTACCTTCAGACATTACTGGCATATCGAATAACTTTTTGATTTTTCCATCTTTCAAAATTGCTATTCCTCCAGAAAGTCCAGGATCTATACCAATAGTTATCATATGTTAATATTACAGTTAATAAATGTATTTTGCACATCATCATCTTCATCCAAAATTTCTAAAATTTTAATGATTTTTTCACTTTGTTCTTTAGACATATCTAAATATTCATGCGGTCTCCACTCTACTCCAGAATAAATAAGGCTATCAATTTTTTTTTCTATTTCACTTTTTACTTTATAAAAATCTTCTTTTTTAGATATTATTTCGTGGTATTTTTGGTTACTAACACAATCTTTTGCACCAGCATTAATTGCTAAATTTAGCATTTCCTCTTCTGAAAATTTTTCTTTAGTAACATGTATCACACCGCAGCTAAAAAATAGATGGGAAGTTGAACCAGTAACTCCGAGTCTTCCATCATTTTTTTCTAAAATAGTTCTAATTTTAGAGGCAGATCTGTTTTTATTATCTGTAAGGGTTTCGATTATAAAAGCAGAATTAAATGGTCCAAAACCTTCGTATCTAAGGTTTTGATAGTTTTGATTAACATTCATCTCAGATTTATTAATAGCTCTTAAAATATTATCTTTTGGCATATTAGACTGCTTAGCAACTTGAATAGCAGCTCTTAATCTTGGATTAGAATCTGGATCTTTAGCACCTAGTTTAGCAGCAACAGTAATTTCTCTAGATAATTTAGAAAAAATTTTTGCTCTTTCTTTATCTTGTCTTCCTTTTTTATGCTTTATTCCTGCCCAATGTGAGTGTCCTGCCATAAAATTAATTTATTAAAACTCCTCCATTAATTACTCTCTTTATATTTGTGGCCAAACCTGTTTTGTTATCAGCTTTTACTATTATCCCTGAAATAGTAGCTTCACCTGTAGCTGGAAAATGATTTGTGGCTTTTTTATCTTTTAAAAATTTCTTTATCGAATTTTCTTTATTCATTCCTATTACAGAATTATAATCCCCACACATTCCAATATCTGTTTGGTATGCAGTTCCCTTATTTAATATCCTGGTATCAGCAGTAGGAACATGTGTATGCGTTCCAACAACACTCGTAGCTTTTCCATCAAAAAAATGTCCCATTGCCATTTTTTCACTAGTAATTTCTCCATGGAAATCAACTACTATAAAATCAACGTTATCTTTAAGTTTAATCTTTTTTTGAATGTTGGTGGCAGCTTGAAAAACATCTTCTGTTTTTCTCATAAAAACATTTCCCATTAAGTTTATTACTGCAACTCTTAAATTGTTTCCTTTTGACAAATAAATTCCATACCCATTTCCAGGTGATCCTTCCGCAAGATTTGCAGGCCTTAACAATCTATTTTCTTTATTAATAAAATTTGTTGTCTCATGTTTATCCCAAATATGGTTTCCAGACGTAATAACATCTACTTTATTACTAAAAAAAAAATTTGCAATTTCTTCTGTAATACCTTTACCATCATCAGCTGAATTTTCTCCATTTATAATCGTAAAGTCAATTTGCTCATTTTTAATTATATGATTTAGATTAAGTTCTATGGCTTTTCTCCCAGGCACTCCTACAACATCTCCTAAAATTAATATATTCATTGTTTAATCATTTTGTTCTCGGTCAAAATATAATCTAATTTGACGTCAAGTTTTGATGTTGGAAGTTTATCATATTTTTGAAAAGAAAAAGCAACTCCAATTGTCAATATAGTTTTATTCTTTTTTAAATATTTGTTTAAAAAATTGTCGTAATATCCTTTTCCATATCCCAACCTATGATTATATTTATCAAATACTAATAACGGAACTAACATTATATCTGGTATAAAGTGATCTTGATTGGGCGCGGGTTCTAGCATGCCATACTTATTTACTTTTAAGACGTCTAAATAGTTCCATTTACAAAAAACCATGTTATTTTTGTTTGTCAGAGATGGAAGTAAAGAAATAATTTTTTTTTTGGTTCTTAAGATTTCTAAAAAACTTAAAGTGTTAACTTCATAATTTGACGGGTAGTAAATTGATAAATAAATTTCTTTTTTTTGAGAAAAAGAATTTAATACTTTATTTAATGGATTAAAATAATTTTTTGTAACTTCAAAATACTTGAGTTTTCTTATTTTTAAAAATTTTTTCCGTAATTTATCTTTAGATAACATTTACTGAATTTTATTATTAGATTCAGTATTTTCAATAATTTTTTCTAAAGACTTTGTGGTTCTGTCGAGCATCGATTCATATATCGTATTGCTTTCGTCAATAATCTTTTTGAAATTATCTATTTCTTCGTTAAGAGTTGATATTTCTTTATCTTTATTTTCCTTATATTTAATAGCAAGAGATTTTAATTCTAAAAATTTTTTTGATAGTTCGTCAAGTTTATTTTTCTGTTTACTAACTCTCTCCTTTAAGTCAAAATAATCATCGATTAATTGAATTGTTGTAATTAGTAAAAGTTTATTTTCACCAATATTCCCAAGTTTTTCTTTGAGTTCGCTATATTTTTTATCTAAAAAAATAGTTAATTTTTTAAGAGACTCCTCCTGTCCATCATCACAAGAAAGTAGATAGTCTTTATTATTAAATTTAATATTTACATTTGCCATTTGTCTATCTCTTTTACTAAAATTTCTGTTTCTTTGCTAAGTTCGTCGATGTCTTGATTGAATTTTTCTTCTAGATCTGATTTGTTACTTACTTCTTCTTTTAACTTTAAGAGTTTTTCTTTAAGATACTTATGCTCTCTTAGAAGTTTATCGTGTTTATTTTCTATATCTTTTTTTTCTCTTTCTAATTGATTTCTTTCATCTGAAATTTTATTCGAATTTAAATTTGACTGTGAATAACTAGCTGAAAGAGAGCTTAATTTATCAATAAGCTTATTTAAATTTTTTTCTTTGTTTTCAAAAGTTTTCATTTTCTCCCCCATAATATTGATATAGATTGTTTAAGTCTATATAGGTATTTTAATAGTGAAAACAAATTTAAATCAATTAGCTAACGCAGTAAGATTTTTAGCTATCGACGCTGTGCAAAAAGCCAATTCAGGCCATCCTGGAATGCCAATGGGTATGGCAGATGTTGCGAGCGTCCTTTTTAAGTACCACCTGAGGTTTAATCCTAAAAATCCTAGCTGGTCTAACAGAGATAGATTTATTTTATCAGCTGGGCACGGATCTATGCTTTTATATGCTTTGTTATATTTAACTGGCTATAAAAGTGTAAGTATAGAAGATATAAAAAATTTTAGACAACTTAATTCAATTTGTGCAGGTCATCCGGAATACAAAAAAAATTCCGGAATAGAGACAACAACAGGACCGCTAGGACAAGGTTTAAGTAATGCTGTTGGTATGGCAATAGGAGAGGAAATTTTTAAAAAAAGATTTGGAGCTAATTTAATAAACCATAAGACTTTTGTCATAGCCAGTGATGGAGATTTAATGGAGGGAATAAGTCATGAGGCTATGAGTCTAGCTGGACATTTAAAATTAAAAAATTTAATTGTCTTTTTTGATAATAACAAAATTTCAATTGACGGGCCAACTTCCTTAAGTGTCTCAGATAATTATAAAAAAAGATTTGAAGCATATGGATGGGATTTTCAAGAAATAAATGGTCACAATGAAAAACAAATATCAAAAGCTATTTTAAAAGCATCAAAATCTAATAAACCAAGCCTAATTTCTTGTAAAACTATAATTGGCTTTGGATCTCCTAATAAATCGAGAAAAGCTTCTTCTCATGGATCTCCTTTAGGTGTTGATGAAGTAAAATTAGTCAGAAAAAAACTTAAATGGGCAAGCGAACCTTTTGACGTTCCAAAAGAAGTATTAGACGCTTGGAGAGAAATTGGTAAGAAAGGAGAGTTATTGGAAAAAAAATGGGAAGAAACTTTAAACAATAAAAGTCAAAAGGTAAAATTTGATTTTGAAAATATTATTAATAATTCGAATATTAATAATATTGAAAAATTTATAAAAGAGGAAAAAAGTAAATATTTTTCTTCAAAGCCATTGATGGCAACACGACAATCTTCATCAAATGTTATAGAGGGTATTAATAATATTCTTCCAGAGTTAATAGGTGGATCAGCTGATCTCAGTGGGTCAAATAATACAAAAGCTGACAATTCAGTTGTAATAACTTCAAAAAATTTTAGTGGAAATTATATTCATTATGGAGTTCGAGAGCATGGGATGGCCGCAGCTATGAATGGTCTAGCTTTATATGGAGGGTTAGTGCCTTACGGAGGAACTTTTTTAATTTTTTCAGATTATTGCAAGCCTTCAATCCGTCTTTCAGCCTTAATGGGTTTAAGAGTAATATATATCTTTTCACATGACTCAATTGGTTTAGGAGAAGATGGCCCAACACACCAGCCTATAGAACAACTAACAGGTTTAAGAGCAATACCTAATCTGAATGTTTTTCGTCCCGCAGATATGAACGAAACACTTGAATGCTGGGAAATAGCCCTAAAAAGTAAAAGTACTCCAAGCATTATAGCTTTATCAAGACAAAAACTTCCTTATATCAATCAAAAATTTTCAGAAAAAAACCAATGTTCTTTGGGCGCCTACCAAGTAAATATAACATCACATGAAAGTAAAATTACCTTAATTGCATCTGGTTCTGAAGTTGAATTAGCTCTAGAAACACAGAAACTTTTGAAAGAATATAATTTTGACTCAAAAGTAGTTTCAATGCCATGCCAAGAAATTTTTGATAAACAACCTGATAGTTACAAAAATGAAATCTTAGAACCTGAAAATCTAATTATAACAATTGAAGCTGGAAGTGTAAGCTGCTGGGAAAAATATGTTAAATCAAAAGGAGTTTCATTAGGTATAGATAAATTTGGTGAAAGCGCACCTTATAAAGAAATCTACAATCATTTTAATTTGACTAGTGAAAAAATATTATCTTTAGTTCAAAAAATGTTAAGAAAATAAATGTCCGGAATTAAATATTTCCCAACAAAATTAAATATTGAAAATAAAACGATTATTTTAAGAGTAGATTTAAATGTTCCTATTAAAAATCATGAAATTCAAGATTTTACAAGAATATCGTTAATTTTACCTTTTCTTAATGAATTGATAAGCAGAAAATCAAAAATTGTAATTCTTACTCATCTTGGAAGGCCAAAAGATGGGAAAAATAAGGAGCTGTCTCTAATGCCCGTTTATAAGTATTTGAAAAAAGAAATTAAATCTAATCTTTATTTTTATGCAGGAGATGTTGATGAAGAAACTAAAAAAAAAATTACCTACTTAAAAAAAGGAGATGTTCTTTTATTAGAAAATATAAGATTTTTTCAAGAAGAAAGTTCTAATGATGAGTTGTTTGCAAAAAAATTAGCTAATTTAGGAGAGATATATATAAATGATGCATTTTCTTGCTCCCACAGAAAACAGGCTTCACTACATAAAATAACTAAATTTATAAATGAGACATACGCAGGACCTCTTTTAAAAAAAGAAGTTGAAGCAATTGATATGGTGATTAAAAACAAAAAAAAACCTGTTACCTGTATTATAGGTGGTTCCAAAATTTCAACAAAAATCAATGTTATTTCTAATCTCATTAAAAACGTAGATAGTATTATAATTGTTGGCGCTATGGCTAATAACTTTTTAGCTTATAAAGGATTCAAAATTGGTAAATCTTTAATTGAAAAAAATACAAGAGAAATAATTAAAGATATATATTCTTATTCAGAAAAGTTTAATTGTAAAATAGTTATCCCTGAAGACTTTTATGTATCAAAAAGTTTTGATGGTTTAGCTACATTGAAAGAAAACAAATCTGTAGCCGACGATGAATTAATTCTTGATATTGGCGATAGTACGATAAAAAAAATTGAAAAAGAAATAGATAATTCTAATACTGTCCTCTGGAATGGCCCTGCTGGTTATTTTGAAAATGAAAATTTCAATAAGGGAACAAATGCTATTGCTGAAAAAATTTCAGAAAATACTGTAAATAAATCTCTTATATCAATTCTCGGTGGTGGAGATACTGTTTCTGCAATAAATAAAATTAAAAAAGAATTATCTTTTACACACTTATCAACAGCAGGTGGAGCATTTTTAGAGTACTTAGAAGGAAAAGACTTGCCTGGTATTAGTGTTTTAAAATAAATACTGAATAATGAAACTAGAAGATATAGCAAAAAAAATGTGTGCTAAGGGAAAAGGTATTTTGGCAGCCGATGAAAGTACCGGAACTATGGATAAGAGGCTTAAAAGTGTAAATGTAGAAAGTACTGAAAAAAATAGATTAACCTTTAGACAAACTCTTTTTAGTTCAGCCGCGATGAAGAATTATATTGGCGGAGTAATATTATTTGATGAAACAATTCGTCAAAAAACTACAGATGGTATTTCAGTACCTGATTTAATTTTAAAAAATGACTCGGTTCCCGGAATTAAAGTTGATAAAGGTGCTAAAAAACTTGCAGGTTCATTCGAGGAAACAATTACAGAGGGTTTGGATGGTCTTAGAGAGAGATTAAAAGAATATTATGAACTTGGAGCAAGGTTTACTAAATGGAGAGCTGTTTATAAAATAGGAAATAAATATCCATCGTCACAATCTATCAAGTCAAATGCTCACGCACTTGCAAGATATGCGGCTTTAGTTCAAGAGAGTAATATGGTTCCAATAGTTGAACCTGAAGTTTTAATGGATGGTTCCCATGATATAAATAAATGCTATGAAGTAACTACTAACGTTCTCAACGAGTGCTACAATGAATTAGAAATCCACAAAGTGAGTCTAAAAGGTACAGTTTTAAAACCAAACATGATCATTCCTGGTTCAGATTGTAAAAAAAAAGTTAGCTCGGAAGAAATTGCAAAAAAAACATTGGACTGTCTTAAAAAAAATGTACCAAGTGAAGTGCCTGGTATAGCTTTTTTATCTGGTGGTCAATCCGAGATAGAAGCAAGTAAAAATTTGAATGAAATTAATAAAATAAATGATACCAACTTTCTTATAACCTTTTCCTACGGTCGAGGCTTGCAAGCTAGTGCTCTAAAGGCTTTTGGAGAAGATTTAGATAATACTAAGAAGATTCAAAATGTCTTTGCTCATAGAGCAAAAATGAACGGGCTTTCATCAAAAGGAGAATGGTCAGAAAACTTAGAGAAAGAGGCTGTTGCTTAAATAATTTGAAAAGGTTCATATATTTAATTTCCCCACAAAAAATCTACAAAAACTTTTATCTTGATTTGGAAAAAGTTTTAGCCAAGAAAAATACTAAATATTTTCAATTGAGATTAAAAAAAACACCCGAAAAAAAAATTATTCAAATTGCCAAAAAAATAAAAAATATTACTTCAAAATATAAAGTTAAATTGATTATTAACGATAATATTAAAATAGCGAAAAAAGTTAAAGCTGATGGGTGTCATCTTGGGCAAAGTGATGGGTCCATAACTGAAGCTAGAAAAATTTTAAAAAATAAAATTATTGGGGTAACCTGTCATAGCTCAAAAAAACTTGCTTTAAAAGCAATAAAAGAAAAAGCTGATTATATTGCTTTTGGTTCTTTTTTTGTTTCCAAGTTGAAACCACAAGCAAAAAAAGGACACTTCAAAGTTTTAAAATGGGCTAAAAAAAATATAAAAAAGCCGATAGTCGCAATAGGTGGTATTAGTAATCAAAATTATAAAAAATTAATTCTTTTAGGCGCCAATTATATTGCAATATCAAGTTTTATTTGGGATAACCCTTTTTTAAAACCAGATTTAGCAGTGAAAAAATTAAATGAAAATATTAGCCAGTGAAATAAGACCAGGAAATATCATAGAACATAAAAGTGATTACTGGAAAGTTTTAAAAACTCAACATGTGAAACCTGGAAAAGGTGGGGCTTTTAATCAGGTAGAATTAAAAAGTATTATGAAAGGTACAAAGCTTAATGAAAGATTTAGATCAAGTGAAAATGTTGAGAAGGCTGAATTGGATGATAAGAAATTTAATTTCTTATACTTAGATGACGCTAACTGTCATTTTATGGATAATGAAACTTTTGAACAAATTTCAATTCCAAAATCTTTAACTGAAGAAAAATATAAATTATTAAAAGAAAATTTAGAGGTAACTATTACTTTTATGGACGAAAAACCCATCTCTATCGATCTTCCTAATACAATTGAATGCATAGTTGAAACAACTGACGCTGCTATAAAGAATCAAACTGCTTCTTCTTCTTATAAACCAGCAACTTTAGATTGTGGAATAAATATAACAGTACCGCCGTTTATTGAGTCAGGTGAAAAAATTATTTTGGATACAAGAACACTTGAATACGTAAAAAAGATTAACTAATGAGACTTAATTCTCCAAAAATAAATATTATGCATAAAGCTTGTATGAAAGCTTCAAAATCGATGATACGTGATTTTGGAGAAATAGAAAAATTACAAGTCTCTACAAAAGGCCCTGGAGATTTTGTTACCGCAGCTGATAAGAAATCTGAAAAAATTATTATAGAAGAATTGCTTAAAGCTCACCCCGATTATGGGATCCTAAGTGAAGAAGCTGGAGAAATAAATAAAGACAATAAAAATCATAGATGGATAATTGACCCAATAGATGGAACAATGAACTTTTTAAACGGGATACCTCAATTTGCAATATCTATTGGCTATGAGGAGAAAGGTGAAATCATCTCAGGAATAATTTTTGATCCTATTAAAGATGAAATGTTCTTTGCAGAAAAAGGCAATGGTGCATTTTTAAATAATTCTAGAATGCGAGTTTCAAATAAGAAAAAACTTAAAGACTCAATACTAGTAACTGGAGGTCCTAAATTTGGGAGTAAAAAAAGAGAAGAAATTTTTAAACATTATGTAAAAATTTCTAACAATGTAGACTCTTCAATAAGGAAGTTTGGAAGTGCTTCGCTTGATATAGCTTATGTTGCTTGTGGAAGATTTGATGGTTTCTGGCAATGGGAGCTAAATTATTGGGATATTGCTGCTGGACTAGTCATCTTAAGGGAGGCTGGTGGTTATGTTGATTTTTTCGATAGTAATCAAAAACTCCCAAATAAAAAGAATATAATTGCTTCTAATTCAAATATTCATCAAGAGTTAAAAGATAGTTTATTAAAAAAAAATATTGAGTAAGGGAAGTTTATAATATAAAACCATTTTTATGAAAAAAAAAATACACCCTAATTATCACAATATTAAAGTTGTAATGACCGACGGTAGTGAATTTGAAACTAGATCGACATGGGGTAAAGAAAATGATGTATTGAAACTTGATATCGACCCAAAATCTCATTCAGCTTGGACTGGTGGAGCTCAAAAAATATTAGATAAAGGAAGAGTAAGCAAGTATAATAAAAAATTTAGTAATCTTAGAAATAAAAATAATTAATTTATGTCAGAAACACCATTTATGCCAAAAGCTACAGCTGTTTGGTTAGTAGAAAATACCACATTAACATTTAAACAAATTGCAATGTTTTGCAACCTTCACGAATTAGAAATTAAGGGCATAGCTGACGGGGACGTTGCAAAAGGTATTAAAGCTTATAATCCAATACTTGCGGGTCAACTTACAAGAGAAGAAATAGATAATTGTTCTAAAAACCCTCAAAAAACATTGTCGTTAAATAAAAAAACTGAAAATGTTGAAGTGAAAGAGAGAAAAAAACCTAAGTATACACCTCTGTCAAAAAGACAAGATAGACCGGATGCTATATTGTGGTTGTGTAAAAATGCTCCTGAGTTAACTGATGGACAAATTTCTAAGCTTGTTGGAAGCACTAAAGGAACAGTTTCACTTATAAGAAAAAGAAGTTATTGGAATTTTTCAAATTTAAAAGCTAGAGATCCAGTTATTTTAGCTTTATGTTCTCAAGAAATTTATGAAAAAGCTTTGGAAAAAGCAAAAAGAAGAATTGTAAGAGAGAAAAAAGCAAAACTAAAACAGGAAAAATTAGAGAGTCAAAATGAACAGTAAAAAAAAACCTATAATTGGAGTTATCATGGGGAGTAAATCTGACTGGGAGATAATGAAAAATTGTTGTGAAACTCTTAAGTCTTTTGGAATTAAATATGATGTTAGAGTAATCTCCGCACATAGAACTCCAAGAAGATTAGAAAAATTTATTAAAGAAAGTGAAAATAAAGGAACAAGTGTTATTATAGCAGCTGCTGGAGGAGCTGCTCACTTAGCTGGAGTTACTGCAGCATTAACTACTATTCCAGTTTTAGGCGTTCCTATGGAAAGTGTTTTAAAGGGAATAGATAGTTTGCTATCAACTGCTCAAATGCCCGCTGGAGTTCCAGTAGCTACGTTTGCAATAGGAAAAGCAGGGTCTATCAATGCTGCTTTATTTGCTATTGCAATTCTGTCCAATACTCACCTTGATGTAAATAGACGATTAAAAAGATATAGGGCTAATTTTGAAAAAAAGGTGCCAAAAAAACCATTTTAATTCAAACTGGACAATTCATTACTTTGATGTTACGTACCTGTCTTAATTAACGGGAGGTATTTATTAAAATAGAAGTTAAAGATAACAATATTGAACAAGCGCTGAGAGTTTTAAAACGTAAGCTCCAGAGAGAGGGTTTTTTTAAAGTTGTTAAAATGAAAAGTAACTACGAAAAACCATCTGAGAGAAAAAAAAGAATTAAAACCGAAAATATTAAAAGAGTTAAAAAACTTCAAAAGTTAAAAAATAGAATATAACTCAAAAAATTAAGGGAATTAAAATGCCATCAGGTAAAGTGAAATGGTTTAACTCGAAAAAAGGTTACGGATTTATAACTGAAGATAAAACTGACAGGGATATTTTTTTACATGTTACATCTTTGGAGGAGTCTAAACTTAGAGTTCTTAAGCAAGATCAAAAAATTGAGTTTGAAATCAAGGAAGAAAAAAATAAATTACAAGCAATAAAAATTAAAAAAGCTTAAGTTTTTAATCGCGGGGTGGAGCAGTCTGGTAGCTCGTCAGGCTCATAACCTGAAGGTCGTAGGTTCAAATCCTACCCCCGCAACCAAAACAATGACAAATACAATCAGAAATATAACAATTATAGCTCACGTAGACCACGGCAAAACTACTTTGATAGATAGTTTAATGAAACAAAGTGGATTATTTAGAGAAAATGAATTTGTAGAAGAGAGAGTTATGGACTCGGGCGAATTAGAAAAAGAAAGAGGTATCACCATCCTGGCAAAACCAACTTCAATTAATTGGAAAAATTCAAGAATAAATATTATTGATACCCCGGGTCATAGAGATTTTGCTGCTGAAGTAGAAAGAGTATTGCACTTAGCTGATGGGGCCTTGTTATTAATTGACTCTGCTGAGGGAGTAATGCCACAAACTAAATTTGTTTTATCTAAAGCGCTTAAACAAGGACTTAAACCAATAGTAATTATAAATAAATTAGATAAATCTGACCAAAGGGCTAATGAAGTTTTGGATGAAACATTTGATTTGTTTGTAAGTTTGGATGCTAATGAAGAACAATTAGATTTTCCTGTATTATATGCTAGCGGAAGATCTGGTTGGGCTAGCAAAGAAATAGATGGTGAAAGAAAAAATTTACATCCTTTGTTAGACTTAATAATTGATAAAGTGACACCGGCTAAACTAGATAAAAAAAAACCATTCGCTATGTTATCTACATTGCTTTATGCGGACAGTTTTTTGGGTAGAAGTTTAATTGGTAGAATAGCTCAAGGAACTGCAAAAGCAAATCAGCAAATCAAAGCAATAAATCTTAAAGGAGAAAAAGTTGATGAAGGAAGATTAACAAAAATTTTTAGGTATGAGGGTACCAAAAAAGTTCCTATAGAAATTGGAGAGGCTGGAGATATAGTAATTATAGCAGGTTTAGAAAAAGCAAATGTTGCTGATACTATTTGTGATCTAGAAGTAAATAAACCTATAGACGCTACACCAATTGATCCACCTACAATGTCTATCACGATTACTGTAAATAGTTCACCGCTAGCCGGAACTGAAGGGAAAAAACTAACCAGCACACAAATTAGAGAAAGATTAATTTTAGAGGCTGAAAACAATGTTGGAATAACATTTGATGAAAATAAAGATAAAGATGCATTCATTATTAGTGGTCGTGGAGAGTTAATGTTAGAAATTTTGCTAACTCAAATGAGAAGAGAAGGATTTGAAATGACCGTCAGTCCGCCAAAGGTATTGTTTAAAAAAGATGATGCTAATAACAAGTCAGAACCCATTGAAGAAATAACAATGGACTTAGATGAAGAGTTTTCATCTAGAATTATTGACTCAATGAATAGAAGAAAAGGTAAATTAATAGAATTAAAAGACACAGGTAAAAATAAAAAAAGATTAGTATTTCATGCTCCTACCAGAGGGTTAATGGGTTATACAAGTAGATTTTTAACTTTAACAAAGGGAACAGGTGTAATAAATAGAATTTTTCACTCTTACGGAAAGTATACAGGCGACATGGAGGGAAGAAGAAATGGAGCTCTAATTTCTATGGAAAATGGAAAAGCTGTAGCATTTGCAATATTTAACCTTCAAGCTAGAGGAGAAATGTTTGTTACACACAATGATCCTGTGTATGAAGGTATGATTGTCGGCTTAGCTTCTAAGAGCGGAGATTTAGAAATTAATGTTATGAAAGGGAAAAAGCTCACTAACATGAGAACTCAGGGAACTGATGAAAATGTTGTATTAACTCCAGTTAGAAAGATGGCAATTGCAGAGCAATTAGGCATGCTCAATTCTGACGAAGCACTTGAAATTACTCCTAAATCTTGCAGATTAAGAAAATTAATTTTAGATCCTCACGAAAGAAAAAGACAATCTCGAGCTTCCTAAAGTCTAAATTTAGATTTTTTACTATCTGTTAAAAATCCTTTTACTGTATCTACTGTCATAGACTTAAAACTTTTTCCAAAAGAACTGATTTGATTTATTACTTTTGGAGGCATTGTAATTATATTACATTTTAATTGTTTGGCTTGTATATAGTTATAGGCTTCTCTAGTGCTAGCCCAAAGTATTTCAATATTTTTATTTTTTTTGGTTAAGGAAATACTTTTCTTAAATATTGGAAGTGGATCCTTACCTTTATCAGCCATTCTTCCAGCAAAAATAGATATAATTGATTTCGTTTTTTTATTTAGACTTTTGTAAATTTTTGTTGTTTGCTCGTAAGTATAAACTGCGGTTATATTTAATTTTATACCTTTATCACTTAATTCTTTTATAACTGAACCCATAAACAAACCCTTGGAATTAACTACTGGTATTTTTACATAAACATTTTTACCCCAGGTATTTATCTTATAGGCTTGTTTAAGCATTTCTTTAGGTTCGTCTGCAAAAACTTCAAAGGAAATAGGTTTTTTTTTACAAACTTTTAATATCTTTAAAGAATAGTCTTTATAATTTTTAGCTCCCGCAAGTCTCATTAAGCTTGGATTGGTTGTAAAACCGTCAACAATAGATTTTTTATTAAAAAATTTTATTGTTTTAAAATCAGCAATATCACAAAAAATTTTTGTTTTCATTAGTCTAAATTTTTTACAATGTCCTCAGTCATTTTTTTAGCATCAGCAAAAAGCATTAATGTATTATCTTTGTAAAATAATTCATTATCTATACCCGCGTACCCTGGGGACAAACTTCTCTTAACAAATAAAACTGATTTACATTTTTCTACATCAAGAACAGGCATGCCAAAAATAGGACTTTTTGGGTCTGTTTTTGCCACTGGATTAGTCACATCATTAGCTCCTATTACAAAAGCTACATCAGAATTTGCAAAATCATTATTAATATCCTCTAGTTCAAAAACCTCATCGTAAGGAACATTTGCTTCGGCCAAAAGAACATTCATATGACCCGGCATTCTGCCAGCTACTGGATGTATTGCATAAGTAACTTTGATATCATTTTTTTTTAATTTATCTACCATTTCTCTCAAAGCGTGCTGTGCTTGAGCTACAGCCATTCCATATCCTGGAACTATAATTACTGAAGAGGCATTTTTCATTAAGAAAGCTGCGTCTTCAGCATTTCCACTTTTTACCGGTTTCTGATCTTCTTTATCTTTTTTATCATCTGAAGAGTTATCAGCTCCAAAACCTCCAAGTATTACACTAACGAAAGATCGGTTCATAGCTTTACACATTATATATGAAAGTATTGCACCTGAAGAGCCGACTAGTGCACCAGTAATAATTAAAGCTGTGTTTTCTAAAGTAAATCCAATTCCTGCTGCGGCCCAACCAGAATAAGAATTAAGCATTGAAATTACTACAGGCATATCTGCTCCGCCAATTGGTATTATTAATAAGATACCTACTAAAAAAGAAATTGCTATTAAAGTCCAAAAAATATTATCTAACTGAGTTTTACATAAATAAAATATTAATACAAAAATTCCTATTCCAAGAATTAAATTTAGAAAATGCTGTCCTTTGAAAGTGATGGGAGAACCAGACATTATTCCTCTTAGCTTTAAGAAAGCAATTATAGATCCAGAAAAAGTTATAGCTCCAACAGCTGCACCAATAGACATCTCAATTAAGCTTGCTAATTTGATATTACTTGTTGTTCCAAGATTGAAAGCTTCAGGATTTAAATAGGCTGCAATAGCCACAAAAACAGCAGCTAATCCAACTAGACTATGAAAGCCTGCCACAAGTTCAGGCATTGCTGTCATCGGTATTTTAAAAGCTATAAATGCACCAATGGCTCCACCGATCACTAAAAAAATAATTACATATATTAATGATGTAGAAAAATTTCCAACAGATAAAAATGTTACAATGATTGCAATTACCATACCTGCAATCCCGAAATAATTTCCCTGCCTTGAAGTGTCTGGAGAAGATAAACCTCTTAGTGCAAGAATGAAAAGAATACCTGAAATTAAGTAAAAAACTGCTGAAAGATTAGCTGATATCACTACTTTTTACCTTTCTTCTTTTTATACATTTGAAGCATTCTCTGAGTTACCAGAAAACCTCCAAAAATATTTATTGCAGCTAAAATAATAGCAATAAACCCAAATGTGCTAGAAGTATTAAAGATATTTTCTGAGGAACCTGCTAAAGCTGCAATTATTGCTCCAACAATAATTACTGATGAAATAGCGTTTGTTACCGACATTAATGGAGTATGTAAAGATGGTGTAACACTCCAAACTACATAGTAACCAATAAAAATTGATAGAATAAATATGCTTAATCTAAATATAAACGGATCTATTTCCATAATTAAATTTCCTTTATTAATGTTTTGCTAATAATTTCATCTTCTAAGTTAATATTAAAAACTTTTTTTTCTTTACTATATAAATTTCGTATAAAACTGAATAAGTTTTTAGCATATAAACTAGAAGCTGTAAGAGGCAGTCTGTTCATTAAGCTTTTTACTCCTATTACCTTAACTCCATTAACTAAATTGATTTTTCCCGCTTCGGAAAAAGCGGAATTTCCTCCTTGCTCAGCTGCTAAATCGTAGATGATTGATCCAGGTTTCATCAATTTTACTAATTCTTCAGTTAAAATTCTTGGCGCGGGTTTTCCAGGTATTAGCGCAGTACATATAACTATATCATTTTTTTTAAGAGCTTCACGCATCATTTCAGATTGTTTTTTTTTGTAATCTTCTGTTGCCTCTTTTGCATAGCCGCCAGCAGTTTCCATATCTTCCGATTGTTTAACAGTTAAAAATTTTCCACCTAAGCTCTCCACTTGTTCTTTTGAAGCAGCTCTAACATCTGTTGCTGATACAATTGCTCCCAATCTTTTAGCAGTTGCAATTGCTTGAAGACCCGCAACACCAGCACCTATAATCAAAACTTTAGCTGCTGGAATAGTTCCGGCAGCAGTCATCATCATAGGAACAGCTTTTTCAAATTCATTAACACAGTCAATCACCGCTCTGTAACCTGCTAAGTTTGATTGAGAGGACAAAACATCCATAGATTGGGCTCTTGTAATACGGGGTAACAATTCCAGTGAAAAAATATTTAATCTTTTTTTTACAATTTCATTAATTTGATCTTTATTTTTGGAAGGGTTAAACATTCCTATTAAGATTGTTTTTTCTTTTAAGTTACTAATTTCATTTTCGGAAGGACAATTAACTTTAATTAATAAATTACTCAAGCTAATAACTTCTTTTGAAGAATTTTTAATATCAACACCAGCATTTTTATATTCACTATCTTGTATTCCTAAATGATGAGCATAATCTTTCTCGATGATTACTTTTAATCCTAGTCCAATAATATTTTTTGCAGTTTCGGGGGTTAGCGAAACTCTTTTTTCTAATGTTAAATCTTCTTTAGTTGAACCAACTATCATGTATGGATATTTTTTAAACTATAGTAAAGTTAAAGCAAGTATTACTAATATAACGATAACAGCAATAGTTCCCCACAAAACAAATTTTGTAAATCCATTCCAAGTTTCTTTATAATCTTGATCACTCATGGATTAACCTTGTCGTGCTTTAAATCTCGGGTTTTTTTTATTTATTACGTAAAGCTTTCCTCTACGTTTAACTAGCTTAGAGTTAAGATCTCTTTTTTTTAATGATTTAAGTGAACTAGCTACTTTCATAATTTTTAGCCTGGCAACGACCTACTCTCCCATATCTTAAGACAAAGTACCATCGGCGCTGAAGGACTTAACTTCCGAGTTCGGTATGGGATCGGGTGTGGCCCCTTCGCAATAATTACCAGGCAAAGCTTTATAGTATTTTTTTATTTTGATGTAAACAGATTATTAATAGCTATTTAGATACAATAGTTGGTGGGCGTGATAAGAATTGAACTTATGACCTCTACGATGTCAACGTAGCGTTCTACCACTGAACTACACGCCCATTAATAAATTGTTTTTTAATAAATCTTTGATATAACAGTTTTTTTGAAAAAAAACATAATTACTCCGTATTAAATTTAATGAAATTTAATGAACATCTGATAAATTTCCCAAATATTTTAAATTTATTAATAATTTTAATTCCTATATCTTTCATTTTTGGAAATCTTTTAATAAATATTGAAATTATTTTAATTTCAATATTGGGAGTATTTTTTTATAAAAAAGAATTATTTTATTTTGATGACAATTATAAATTATTCTTTGTAGCTTTTTTTCTATTTTTAATTCTTTCAACCGCAATAGATGCTTACTATAATTACGAAAATTCAAATTTATTAAAATCTTTCCTTTTTTTGAGATATTTATTTTTATTGTTAATTGTATATTTAATGGTATCAAAAAATCATCTTAATTTTAGATTGTTTTTTTCAGTTTGTCTTTTAGTAACTCTAATTATTTCACTAGATATAATTTATCAATTTTTTAATTATCAAAATATTCTAGGTTTTTTAAAAACAAGATATCATAGTCCTGGTGTATTTGATCAAGAAGCTATAGCAGGTGGATATATTCAGAGGTTCGGAGTTTTAGGTTTATTTGCATTGCCATTAATTTTTCAAAATCATAGAACTAAATTATTTCTTTTTAGCGTTATAACACTTACAATTCTTATTTCGGCTATTCTTTTTTCAGGTAATAGAATGCCATTTATTTTAATTTTATTTTTTTGTTTTCTTTGTTTCTTTTTATTTAAATTAATTAGATACCCTATTTTAATTAGTCTTTTTTTATCAGTTTTAATTTTTATAAGCACTATTAATTTGAACGAGGGTTATAAAAATAATTATGAGAGTTTTTTTTCTAATACTTCCGCACTTTTCAAAAATGTAAAAGAGGAATTAGAAATTGATATTTCTACCCCAAAAGATTTCAAATCATATAGAGAAAAAGGCACAGCGTTTGGTAGTGGTCATGCTTATATTTGGGCTTCATCAATTGAAATATGGAAACAAAAACCAATAACAGGTAGCGGAATAAAAACATTCCGAAGAAAATGCATTTCAATTTTTGAATTTAGGAATTCAGTTTGTGAAAGTCACCCGCATAACTACTATTTGGATATTTTAAATGACACCGGCTTAATAGGCTTAATAATCCTAATAGTTCCAATTTTATATTTATTAATGAATAATTTTTATCATTTTAGAAATAATAAAAATAATATTATATTTTTTGCGCTTTTTTTTGTCATGTTTTTAGAGCTTTTCCCTTTAAGAAGTTCAGGTAGTTTTTTTTCAACAAGTAATGCTAGTTTTATTTTTTTAATTCTTGGCATGCTCTTGGGTCTGCAAAAAAAAAATAAGAAAACTTAACCTAAAATATCTATTATTTTTTTTTTAGATAAAACAATAAATAATAAAAATTTAAATTTTTTTAAACCAATAGGTTTCTTCAAAATTTCTCTTATAACTTTAATTTTTTCACCACTAAATAAATATTTTTTAATTTTTAAAACCTGAAGTGATAATTCAATTCCTTTAAGTGAGTAACCTAAAAAATTACTTTTATTAATAAAATACCAGTCTTCCATTTCTTGAATTTGTTGATCGAATTTTTTTTTTGATAAATTTTGCTCATGTATTCGATAGTAAGCTAAAGGTGTTTGAATAGCTGAAATATTCTTTTTTAAACTTAAATTTGTAAAAAAATCAAAGTCAGAAATTATCTCATAATTTTCATTAAAAGAGGACTCTAGTAATATTGAGCTTTTGACCATAACAGTTAAAATTCCAATTTTATAATGATTAATCAGTTCTTGAGTAATTTTCCCAGATGGCAATATTTCTTTACTAAAAATTCTTTTTAATTTTTTTGCTTCATAATAATTAAAAAAATTTGAGTATAAAATTTCTATATTTTTATTTTCCTTAAAAAAATTTACTTGTTGATAAATTTTTTCTGGTAACCACCAGTCATCAACATCTAAAAAACAAATAAAATTACCTGATATTTTTTTAATAGCTAAATTTCTTGCTGAATATAGTGTTGTAAATTCCTTTCCTTTAAAATATTTTATTCTTTTATCATTAAAACTTTGAACAATTTTTTCACTATTATCTGTTGATAAATTATCCCAAAAAATTATTTCCCAGTTTTGATACTTTTGATTAATAACACTTTCTAAACATTTTCTTAAATATTTTTCACCATTAAAGCAATTTATAATAATACTTACTAAAGGTTTATGATCTATCATATTTTTTATAAAATTTTATTACTTTTTTAATTTGAATATAAAAATTTAATTTAGGTTTCCAATCTAAAATTTTTTTTGCTTTTATAATACTTGGATATAATTTAAGAGATTCTTCTTTACGTAAATTAATTTTTCCAAATTCAGGAAAACCACCTTTTGATTCATTCTTAATCGTGTTTATTATTTTTATAACTTTAATAGGATATCCTTGACCAAGATTTATAATTTCTCCCTTGGCTTTTTCTTTTTTCATACACTTAAATATCCCTTTTACAACATCATTAACATGAATAAAGTCTCTAAATTGCTTTCCATTTGAACAAGGAAATTTTTTATTTTTTATGCACGAGTCAATGACTATTGGTATCAATCGATTTTTATCTTGGTGTGATCCATAAACCTGGTACAAGCGAATGACAGTTGAAGGAAAAGATTTTTTTTTATAAAGGTCTATTACATAAGAAGATGATAAATATTTTGATTTAGCATAAATCGAATTTGGTCTACATTTAAAATTCTCTTTCTGAGGGGACTTAGAAAATCCATATTCTAAACAACTACCAATCTGAATAAATGATTTTATTTTTTTTTTTAAAAAAAAATCACTCAAGTTTTTACATCCAACAAAATGACTTTGGAAAGTCTTTTTTTTATTGGAATGATCTACATAACCTCCAAGATTTACCACATATGTAAAATTTTTCTTTAACTTATTTAAATCTTTTTTTTTACCTATATCTCCCAGGATATATTTAACTTTTTTTAATTTTCTTATTTTAATAGGTGGTTTTGTTGAAAAACTTACTACGTTTAGTTTTTTTGCGAGAGCTGATTTAGCTAAATGATAGCCAATAAAGCCTGTTCCACCTACTATAAGTATATTTGTCTGTTTCAAAATTTAATTAAATTTTTTTTAAAGATATTGTTAAGTCTATCTCTATCTCTTTTTGTATCCATGCACTGCCAAAAATCTTTGTGTTTAAAAGCTAATAATTGTTTATTTTTACTTACTTTTTCTAAAGGTTCTCTCTCTAAAAAGGTCGAACTTCCTTTAATAAATCTTAAAAATTTGGGTTCCATTACAAAAAAACCTCCATTAATCCATCCTTCATCACTTTTTGATTTTTCTTTAAAATAAGTAACAAGATCATTTTTAATTTTAATTGCCCCAAACCTTGCAGGGGGTCTTACAGCAGTTAAAGTAACAAGTTTTTTATTCTTTTTATGAAATTTTAAAAGTTTTTTTAAGTTGATATTAGATAAACCATCTCCATAAGTTACCATAAATGTTTCTTTATTAACAAATTTTGATAGCTTTTTAATTCTGCCACCTGTCATTGTTTTTTTTCCAGTCTCTATAAGATTGACATTCCAATTAAATGATTTTTTTTTAAAGTACTTTCTTATTACTTCACCTTTGTATCCTAAAGCTACGTAAAATTCCTTAAATCCAAATTTTGCATAATGTGTCATTATATGAACAATGATAGGTTTACCAGCAACTTCTATCATTGGCTTAGGTATTGTTTTTGTATATTCTGACATTCTAGTCCCAAGTCCGCCAGCTAATATAATTACTTTCATTAAAATAATTTCGTTTATTTATAAATTGTTTCCCATGCTTTTGCGTGGTTATATCCCAACACAGTTCCTTCTGCATTACATGAGTTACAGGGAGCACAGTTTCTTTTTCCTTTAAGTAAATTTTTTCTAAACTTTGTTAAAATTTTTCCTTTCCAAATATTCATAATAGTTTCCTGCATCATATTTCCCATCGTTACTCTTCTTTGCCAATCTTGAGGGCAGAGAAAAATATCTCCGTTCCAATCAATCAAAAATTGATAAGTAGGATAAAAACACTTTGAATATTTTTCAAGACTAGGTTGAATTCCAGTTTTTATTGTTCCAGCTCTATTGGTTAATTTTACGCCATAGTCTTTATCAGCATCGTACCATCTGTCTCTCAATATAACAAAGTCCTGCGGAACGTTTGCTTTTTTTGTTAGTGTTTCAAATTTTTCAATTTGTTCCGGGCCATCATACATGCTTATAAGAACTCTACTAGTCTTTGCTAAATACAAATCTTGAAGTGTTTTACTCGTGAGCACATCGCCATTTGTAATTATTTCAACCGGGGCAACATTAGATAATTTTTTTACAATATAAGAAATATCTTTGTGCAGTAAAGGTTCTCCGTAACCACATAAAGCTATCGCACCTTTATAATTCATGACTTTAAGATCATCATGAACTTTATCGATTAATTTTCTACTCATCATTTGATAAGTATCGGGAGCAACACTTGGATCAGATTTTGGACAAAAACTGCAAGATCTATTACAAACATCAATTAGACTCAACTCTACCCAAGTCGGCATTGGGACACCACCGTGTATTTCAACTTTTTCATCTACGATTAGAGTCCTTCTCTTTATGTTTTTTTTAATAGTAGCCTTTGGATCCATATTAAATACTTATATTTTATGTTCAAAAGTTGAACATATCATATTTACAGGACCTGTCTATCTGCTATATGATGTATTAAAATATGAATAATAAACATAATAATTCTTCAAATTCACTGCTAAATGAAGGCTACACTAATACTAAACATTATTTTGATGGAGGAAAAGGATCCAAGATATTGTCAAATAATAAGGAATACATAGATCTTTCTTTTGGAGCTGGAAGTTTAATTTTAGGACACAATAGTAAAATTTATAAAGACTCTATTAAAGATATTACAAAAAACAATCTTTCAATTCTAGCATCACCAAACAAACAAGCTTTTGAATTTAGTAAATTATTATCTAAGATATTTAAAAACTATTCCAAATTCATTTTTTGCAATTCTGGAACAGAGGCAATATTTAAAACGCTCAGAATTGCAAGAACTATTTCTAAAAAAGAAAAGATTGTATCCGTAACTGGAAGCTGGCACGGATCAGCTGATAGTCTGTTATTTACGGCTGATAAAAAATTAAAGCCTGAGCCTTTGTCAAATGGACTTTCACAAGAAAATAAAAAGAATTTAATTTTTATACCTTACAATAATATTGAAAAGTCAAAAAAAATTTTAGATAAGAACAAAAAAAAGATTTCTTGTATAATTATAGAACCAATTCAAGGATGCTTACCGACCGAAAAATCAAAAGACTATTTGCAATTTTTAGAAAAATACTCCGATAAAAATAAAATTATTTTAATTTTTGATGAAATGATAACGGGACTTAGATCAAAAGATAATAGTGTCCAAGCTACATTCAAGATTAAACCATCTATATCTACTTTCGGCAAATGCTTAGGTGGAGGTATGCCTATAGGTATAATTGCTATAAATAAAAAAATAGAAATGCTATTGAAAAATAATAAAAAAAAAGTTTTTTTTGGAGGAACTTTTTCCGGAAATTCTATTTCAACTTATGTTGGGAAAAAAACAACTGAATTTATTTACAAGAATAAAAAGAAAATTTATCAAAATCTTGAACGAAAAAGTATTTTTTTTCAAAAAGAATTAAATTATTTTATATCAAAGAATAACATAAACGCCAAAATTTATAGGTTTGGATCTTTAATAAGATTAGTTTTTTCAAATAGAGAAATAGACAATAGATTGCAAAGAGATTTTTTTGAAAAAAATAGTACAAATAATATTAAAAAAATTAAAAATTTTTTTTACTTAAATAACATTAATTATCCTTCTAACGGTCTTATTTTTTTTTCTTATAGTACTTCAGAAAAAGATGTACAAAAAATTTTAAAGATATTTAAATTAGGATTAAAAAAGTTTTTTTAATAATTATCTACCACCTGATATTACCACTACTTCACCATTAATATAACTTGCTTCTTTAGAGGATAAAAAAGTAACTACATTTGCTACCTCGTCTGGTGTTCCTATTCTTTTCGCTGGTGTAGAGGCTATAATCTTTTTTAATCTTTTTTTACTTGATAATCTTTTCTGAAAATTTGTGTCTATTATACTTGGAGCAACACAATTAACTCTCGTATTTTTTAATTCTTTTGCTAAGCCAGTGCTGAATACATGTAAAGCTGCTTTAGAAGTTCCATAATGTAATGAGTCACCCTCTCCCCCTGACCTTCCTGCAACAGAACCTATATTTACTATTGATTTTTTTGTTGTTTTTTTAAATAGTTTTAAAAAAAGTCGAGTTGTTCTAATCGTAATTAGCAAATTTGTATTAATTGTTTGTAACCAAAGTTCATCGCTAGAACTTACAAAGCTTGTACGTTTAATTGCATCTCCAACATTATTTATTAGGATGTTTACATGTTTATCTTTTTTTTTAATCTTTTTGAGTAAAGTGTTAATTTGACTTTCAGATCTTAAGGAGCTTATTATTCCATGAGTTTGTCCTCCGCTTGAAAATTTTTCAGATTTTAAGCTTTTAAAAAATCTATCTTTTTTTCTTGAAGTAAAATAGACTTTCGCTCCACGTTCAGCAAATTTAGTTGAAATTGATCTTCCTATTCCCTTACTTCCACCAACCACTAGAACAATCTGATTTTTAAACGTTTGATTCTTATTCATATTTTTTATCTAAAAAATTCTTAAAACTTTTTAATCTTTTTAAAGTAAGTAAGTATAAATATATACTTTTGTTTTGGAAAATGGATGATTTTTTATTTAAAAAGTTAATTTTTTGCTCATAATTTGAATTTATACCTCTAATAAAACACAAAATAATAGTTAAATTATATCTCAAAAACTCTAGTTCATTTAAATTTTTAAATAATGGATTGGCTTTTAAATCTTTGGCAAAAAATTTATTAAAAGCAACATTATACTTACGTAGTATTTCCTTTTTCCATAAAATTTTACATTTAAAATTCATTTCATCTTTATTGTTTCCTGGTCTAAAATTCTCAGAATAAATTGAATATTTATCAAATTCCATTGTATCGTGAGGGTAGGTATAAATAAATCTAGAAAGAGAAAAAAATGGATCGTTAAAATTCCATGTAGCATCAGGATCTATCAAATGAAATTTTCCAAATTTTTTATTAGAAGGAAATATAATATTACCTCCATGAAAATTCCAATGTCCAATTTCTGCAAGAAAATGATGATTAATTAATTTTTTCAATACTCTTGAATTTAAAATTCCTTCTAAATAAAATTTGATATCTTTATATTCTTCACCGTCTATAGTTATAATTTTTGAGTTGATAAGATTAAGTAAAAGCCTTCTTTTTTTAATTTTATTAAATTCAAATCTAATTGTCTTTTTAATGTAATTTAAAGAGTTTTTCTTTTTGCTAATCAGTTTTTTTTCTCTTGTAATTAATAAAAATTGATTGATAAGTGTTTTAATAAGAAGACCTAAATTTTTTTTTGAAATTTTCTGCGTTTGAATTATTTGTGAAAAAGTGAGTCCTTTTATAAAATCTTGTTTGTAAAATCCTTTATTTTTTGACAAACCTTTCTTTACTAGGCCAAAATTTATTATTTTTGGAATTTTCGATTTAAAAAAAATTGATGAAGAGCTTAATTTTTTTAAAAGTTTTACCTCTCTTAAAATTTTTTTTGGGTCTTTATGAGCAATTTTTAAGATGATATTTTTATTTTTTTCTCGAATTTTAAAAACTGAAAATTTTTCAGAGTTTTTAAGCACTTCCATTTGTTAAATCCAGTAATTTATTTTTTTGAGATTTTTTTTAGTATTTAAAACTTGTTGAAGTGTATTTAATACGCTTCGACAATACCCTTTGGTATTATGAACAAAAGACTGTGTAATAATTTCACAAATTTGACTCTCTTTATTATTAGAATTTGTGTTTAAAAATAAATTATTATTAAAGTGAATATATTGTTTATCTATTAAAGTTACAGCGGAACTCTCTGTTTTCTCATATGCTCTGCTACCAAGACTGTTCTCTGTAACGCTTAGTATATTTGGATATTTGCGTGAAGTTAATTTAAAAGACTCGATTAAATCATCAACATAAAGTCTTTTTTTATTTTTTAGTTGGTAACGAAAATAAAATCTACAAATTTGATATCCCGGTGGTGTAACCAGGGTTCTGAGTGAAATTGTATTTAGATTATGTATATTTGGAAATAATTTTTTCATTGATATATTTGCTTGTGAAAAACCTGGTCTTAAGTTATTTCTTGCATCTTGTTCTCGAGGTTTATAACTTTTTGTACCCAACCTACCTTGTGGAGTATCTGGGTGGATTATATCAAGTTCTGTACCTAACATTTTAAAGTTTTTGATATTTTTATTATTAAAAAACTCTAAAACCGCTCGTAATTGGGCTTGCCATCCATTGCTCTGACATGATCCTAAAGCAAAGACTCTGTTTTTAGAATTTTTTAAGGAATGAGATTTTCCAGTAATAATTGAAGATTTTAAGCCTATTAGATTAGGGTAAAGAGATGGCATTTTCTTGGACTCTGCTACTCCAAAAACATATTTACTATTCTTTAGGAATCTTGACATTATTTTCTTGTCACTTATGTGCTTCTTGGATGTTGCAACAATAGTTGCATCAAATCGTTGTTTAATCTCTTTTAAATTAAATTTTTTTATATCTCCCCAAAAAATTTTTATTTTTTTCTTATTTATTATGAGAGCTGAGTTTTTAATATCTATATTAATAAGATTTAAAAAAGAAGGATCGTTTATTATTATTCTTGCTTGCAAAGATTTCAAGTTTTGAGAAATATCGTTTCCATAAATTTTATTTGTTAAAACATGATTGATTTCAATATTATTACTTTTAGAGTGATTGATACTAAGAAGATAAGAGCCAATTTCAGACCCCATTCCTACTAGTAATATTTTTTTCTTATTTTTCATTTAAATTTTTTGTCCAAAACAAATCCGGGCTTTGGAAATACCCTATACATTTTTTTCAATTTTAATCTTTTTACACTTTTGCCTGACATAATTCTTAATAGATTATTTGGGACATTTATGCCAATACATAAACTAGCTCCTGAAGAACCACTTAGTCTACAACTTGCATCAAGAATTTGTGGTTTTTTATCTTTTCTTATTACAACATCAAAATCACAAGCGCCATTAACTTTGAAAGCACTAATTATTTTTTTACAGTAATCTTCTATTAGTTTGTGACTTCTTATTATACATCCTTGGTTTGTAGGAGACAGAGGATTGTCATAAACTCTTAAGCGAGGTATACAATTAATTAATTGTCCATTTTTAGCTAAACAATCAACATCGTAAGTATCATTGTTGTGATATGGCATTATTAAATTATTTTTTAAATTTGTTTTTCTTTTTTTAATTTCAGTTTTTATAGCTTGCCAAGATCCAATGCCACAAAATCTAGATTTATCTTCTAAAAGATCTGAAAAAAATTTTTTATTCTCATCAATTATTAAAACTCCACGTGATCCGCTTCCTTTTCTAGGTTTAATAATAACTTGAACTTTATTTTTTTTAAAATATTTAATTTCTTTTTCTAAATCTCTAACACTATTTACGGTTTTCCACTTTCCAACATCGATTCCTTTTTTTGAAAGAAAATCAAACATAGACGCCTTATCTGTCATTGTTTTGGCTATTTTATATTCACTAACTGAAAGATTAATCCCTAATTTCTTGAATGCGGAAAAATATTTTGAAATAACTAAGCTTTCACTATCAGAGCATGGAATTAAATATTTAATTTTTAATTTGCTACATATTTTTTTTAAAATCTTAATATATTTTTTTTCAGATGACTCCACCCTTGGAACAACTAAAAATTTATCTAAAAAAAAAGGATTTATTTTTGGGTTAATGTCGACTCCAGCTATAAATATAGATTTATTTTTGTTTCTTAAAGCTCTTACCGCGTCATAAGAGAAAAGGCCTCCCACAGATGTAAATAAAACTCTTTTCATTTTCTTAAAAAATTAGGTTTATAAAATTTGTTATTATTAATATGGAATTTTTCATAATTAAAATTTCTATTCTTAAATTTATAATTAGATATTTCAGCTAGTTGTCCTATATTATCAAAGCCTACTACTATGTTGTCAAAAAAATTTCTTTTTTGATAAATAAAATTCAAGCTTCCTTCAATTGGAGTCAAATTTTTTTCTACCAGCCATCTATTCCATTTTTTCCAATTTTTTTTAAAAATTCCAAATTTTTTACTTAATTTTTTTTCATCTTCATGCAATAACCCCTGTAAATATATTGATCTACAATGTATTTCTATATTTTTATTTTGTTTATTAAATAATTTTTTTTCACGTATTAATCTTTGATCAAAAACATTAAATGGAACTTGAGCGATGTCAAATTTATAAAATTTTAATAACTTTCTTAAAATTTTAAAATCATAAATTGATATTCCTAATTTTTTCAATTGACCTTTTTTTTTAACATTAATTAACAATTGATAAATTTTTTTACCCTTTTTTGTAAGTAATATATCTGGTCTATGAAGCAATAATGCATAAATACATTTTACTTTAAGCTTTCTTTGTGACTGTTTTATTTGTTTAGTAATCCACAACTCAATTTTTTTATCTGATAAATGTTTTGGTATTGGAGGTAATTTTGTAATTACTTTTGTTTTTTTTTGTAAAAGATTTCCTAAAATTTTTTCAGATTTTTTATAGCTTGCAGAAGTATCAAATTTATTAATCTTTTTTTTAAAGGCATAATTTATTATTTTTCTTATTCCTTTTTGATCTATTTTTTTTGACCTAACTCCATATTTTTGATCAAAATTTGCTGTACCAATTATAATTTTATTACTTAACATGTTATTTAATTTTATTCTTAATTATTTCTTCATCATTTTTAATCTTCTTTTTAGCTTTTTTTCCAAGAACGTTTTTAAAATATTTTGGTTCTAAAGCTTTGGTAGTTTTATGTCCTCTTTTGAGTGCAATATTTTTTAAAGTAAATGTTTCGTTAGGGCTGATATCAGAACTTGCAAATATTCTTCTATGCATTTTCCCTCTTTGTTTGATCTCTAGTTTGTGTGGTTTAATTAATGAAGAACCTTTAAGCTTTTCAATTTTTCTAATATTAGAAATAATATCTTTTAATTCAGCGGGATCTGCTGAAAGTTTGTGATCTAAGCCTTTTTGTTTTTTATCTAATGTAAAATGTTTTTCAATGATTGTTGCTCCAAAATTTACAGCGGACAAACAAGCTAATGAACCTATTGTGTGATCTGAATATCCAACAGGTATTTTAAAATACTTTTTAAAATTTTCTATCGCGTTAAGATTTATTGTATCGTGGGGAGCTGGATAAAGAGATGTACATTTAAGAATTGCAACTCCAGCATTATTATTATTTTTTTTTGAAATAAAAATAGCTTTTTTAATTTCTTTTTTGAAGCTCATACCAGTTGAAATTATAATTGGAATTTTAAGTTTTGAAATTTCTTTAATTAAAGGTTCATTGGTAATAAGACCTGATGAAATTTTTGCTGCAGGAAATTTAAATTTTTTTATTAATTCTAAACTTTTAAAATCACCCACAGTTGCAAAAAATATTATTTTTTGGCTCTGGGCATAATTTTTTAATTTTTCAATTTGTGTACTGCTGAGAGAATTTTTTTTAAAGACAGCATATGAAGAAGTTTTTTTATGATAACTTTCTTCGGGATTTGATATTTGTAATTTAACTGCATCTGCTCCAGCTTTTTTAGATCTTAATATCATTTGTGCGCATTGTTCTGCACTTCCGTTATGATTAATTCCAATTTCTGAAATTACAAAAGTTGGTCTATTTTCTCCAATTAATTTATTTTGTATTTTAAAGTTTTTCATTTTTTTTTATATTTTTTATTGAGTTATAAATTCTATTTGGTCCATTCCCATCAAAATAAATTTTTGTTATAGATTTTTTTTTTGAGTTTAAAAAATTATTGAGAATATACTCGTTTAATCTTTTTAAATTTATTATTTTACAAAAGTTATGCTTGCCTAGATTATTTATAAGTTTTTTTTGTTTATTGTTAGAAAAAATGCTTAAAATCTTACAACCGTGTTGTATCTGTTCATATAAAGTGACACCAGTTCCAGAAATAACAAAAGAATTTTTTTTATAAAAAGTATCTAAGTTATTCAAATTTTTTTTTATAAAAATAAAGTTTTTAAATTTATTAAAATTTTTTGTTATATTTTTAGAATTTTTATTATTTTTACCGATTAAGATAGTAAATATATAATCATTAAACAATTTAGATTTAAAATAATTTAACAATTTTGAAGTTATATCTCTACTATCTACACTTCCTAAGTATATAAATACCCTATTATTTTTTAATTTAGATCGGCTTTTTTTGTTTCTAATTTTATTTAATAAAGCGTAGGAAGGACCAAGAAGTAATTTACAATCTGATTTCTGTATATTGCTTAATGTCAAATCTTTTTTGTTTAAAAAATGATAATTAATGTAATAATCACTAAAAATTTTTTTATTTAGAAAATCATCTATTACCCCCAACTTAAAGTTTTTAGAAATAATTTTATGCCAGTGAGCAGACAAACCATAATGATCAACGATTATAAAATTAATTTTTGCTTTCCTTGCAATTTTTAGAGTTTTTAATGCATCCTTGAATTGACAGTTTTTATCCCACTCGTAATAATGGCTGTTTATTTTACGGTTATTAAAAATTTTTTTATTCTTTGAGATAATCTCTAAAGTATATTTTTTTTTTATTAAGTTATTTATATTTCCCTTAAAATTACTCGATAGAAAAAGAACATTATTTTTTTCTTCTTTTAAAACTTTTGCTAACTTTAAACATCTATGAGTGTGGCCTATTCCTATTTTTTCTGAAGAGTCGACTCTTATAGCAACATTCATTTTTATTTTTCTCTTTTAATTTCTCTAATTAATTGAAATGCCTCTGCTGCCTTTAATCCTACAGAGGACCCCCTAAACAAAGCTAAATCTTTAATTGACTTTAAAGACCTTGCATGTGGCCATTTTCTCATTTCACCTTTATACATACCAAGATACTTAATCTTCTCTTTGAGTGAATGTGATATATCTCTAAAATAATTAGGAACAAATGCTTTTCTTTTTGTAGGTTCTATCCAGTGAGTACTAGATAACACTTCAAAAGAATATATTTTTAAAACTGGATGTTTTGGAATTGGTCTTGCTGCCGTTAAAACAGCTCTATTTACAAGCTCATGATCAATATTAAGATCATCTCCATGGTGAGTATAAATTATATTTGGCTTAAATGAGCTAATTATTTTTTCAATTTTTTTAACTATATCAATTAAATTTATCTTATCTAATCTATTGTCAGGAAAGTCAAAAAATTTTATAAAATTTACTCCCATTTTTTTAACAATATTTTTTGAAATTGAATGAAGATGTTCTATTTCTTTCTTACGTTTGGGATAATTTCTCTTTTCATCTCTTGAAGTAACACCCTCTGAAACGATTAACATTCCAACCTTATCACCTTTCTTAATATGCTCTATTATTGTTCCGCCGCAACCTAGAAGTTCGTCGTCAGGGTGTGCCGCTACTACTAATATTTTATTCATTTAATTTAACCTCCTGAATTCTTTTTCACTTATTTTTGAACTTAAAAACTTACTTATTGAGTGTCCATTTTCACAATCTTTAATAATTTTAAATATATCCGCAAGTCTCTCAAAATACTCTTGGATTGTCTTCTCGTCATGGCTTATTGAGCAATATATGGCGTTTGTGGCTAAAAAATTTTTTTTCAGCATTTCTTGAGTAATTAGAGTTTTATATTCTTGAGTTTTATTGCCTTTAAAACTGAAGCTAGTTAATGAAGGAATTCCTTTAATATTAATATCTAAATTATACTCGGCAGCTAACTTCCTCCAATTACTTTGTATTTTTTTTCCAATCTTTTTTATTGTTAACCAGGTTTTTTCTTTCTCCATGAACTCAATAGTTCTTAAAGCTGCAGTCGGTCCAACCCTTTCTGTCCAAAATGTACTGCTAATAAAACTTTTATTAACTGAGTCCATTATTGAGCTTTTTCCTAGTATCGCAGTAATTGCATAACCATTTCCTAAGGCTTTTCCAAATATTGCCATATCAGGTTTGACGCCAGTGTTTTTGTGTAATCCTCCAAAACTTTCTCTAAAACCAGTAGTGCATTCGTCAAAGATTAAAACGATATTATTTTTAGTTGCTAATCTTCTTACTTTTTTTAAAAAACTAATATTAGGTTGTGTATTTCTGCAAACTTCCATCTTTATAACGCCGATATTTTTAAATTTTACTATTTTTTCTAAGCTTTTAAAATCATTGTACTCAAATGGAAATATTGTGTTTTTAAGTTTTTTCGGCACTCCACTAATGTTTAGCCCTTTTAATAAATGAGTGTCTAAATTATTGCCTAGTTTTGTATTGAGATTAGCTGATAGATACCAATCATGCCAGCCATGATAACCACATATTGCAACATTATCCCTATTAGATGCAGCTCTAGCTATCCTTATTGCAACAGAGTTTGCTTCGCCACCAGTTCTCGCAAATTTAACTTTGTCAAACCACGGATGGATATCTAAAATTTTTTCTGCTAATTGAACTTCCTCAGGACAATTAAGGGTGGACATTGTTCCTTTAGCGATTATTCGTTTTACTCCTGAGTCAACAAATTTGTTGCTGTAGCCTAATAAATTAGTTCCAACACCCATAGAAGAGAAATCTTTAAATATATTTCCATCTAAATCTACTACTCGACATCCTCTTGCACTTTTGAAGTATGTTGGCCAAGCTCCAGGAAGGTATCTTGACGGATTTTTTGAAAGAAGCATATTGCCTCCTGAAATTAAATTTGAAGCTTTTTTCCATAACTTTTGTCCGTTTTTTGTTTTATTTTCAAGAATATTATTTTGTTTAATTTCTTTATTAAAAAACTTCGATCTTAATTTTTCGTTTTCGAAAATTTTTTTTACTGAAAAAAGAATATTTGGATGAAAATGTTTAAATATTTTTTTTACTTTTTTAAGGTCTGACTTATAATCAACAGATAGTTTTACACCATAATTATTTAAATCTCCTACACTTAGTTTTTTAAATTTATTTGATTTTTTTATGTAAGGTGTAACATGTTCTTTATCAAAATTAGTTCTCGCTTTAAAATATGAAGTCTTTAAAGCTTTAAATGAGAAGATTTCTACATCAAATCCATCAGATAAATAAGGAGAAGCATTATTTATGTAATCTAATTTTAATTTAAAAAATTTTTTAATCATTTCATCTATTATTTTACTATCTATTAAAGGGCAGTCAGATGTAAGTCTTATAATATGAGTAGCTTTAAAATATTTTGCTGCTTCGAAATATCTTTGTAGAACGTTTTTTTCACTTCCTAAATAAATTTTGGCCTTTAATAAATTTAAATGATTTCTTAACCCAAAATTCTTCTTATTTGATGGAATTGCAAAAATAATATCATTTATAATTTTTGATTTCTTTAGTCTCTTGAGCATTAATTCAATTAAAGTAAATTTTCCAATTTTATTAAGAACTTTATTTTTAAATCTGGTAGAGGTTTGTCTGGCCTGGATAATAGCTAAAATTTTTTTATTTTTTAATTTCATAATTGAGTTAAAATTGTTTCTTTATTAGCATCGTTGATAAATTTATATATTTTAGTCGCACTATTTATTATCTCATTATTATGTGAAATGTAGATAATTGTAATTTTATTTGATAATTCATTTAAACATCTTAATAAATCTTTAGATGTGTTTTCATCTAAAGAGCTTGTTATTTCATCACAAATAAGAATTTTCGGATTCATATAAAGGCTTCTCGCAATCCCTATTCTTTGTTTTTGACCTCCAGATAAGTTAGATCCATTTTCACCAACTTTATGATCAATCCCTTTGGGTAAATCTTTTATTAAACTTTCAAGCTGAGCATATTTGATTGCTTTGTCAAAATTTTCTTGATTAATTGAATTTTCTTCAAAGCCAAAAATTATATTATTTTTAATTGAGTCGTCATTTAGGTATACATCTTGAGGAACATACCCAATTAACTTCTTCCAACCATAATTTGAAGATAATATTTCTTTACCATCAACTTTTAAAGATCCTTCACTTGGGGAAATTAATCCTGCTATTAAGTCTACTAATGTTGTTTTACCGATCCCACTTTTTCCAACTAAGCATATAATGTCATTTCTTTTTATTTTTAGATTAAGATTTTTCAAAGTATAATTTTTTGATTGTGGGTATTTAAAATAGACATTTTTAAGTTCAATTTCATTATTAAAACTAACCGGGTCATAATTTAATTGATTTTTAGATAGGTTTATATTTTTAGTTTTTTTATCGATTAATTCTTTGTGCAAAATATCTACCGAAGCAACACAAGAGTCTATTGTTTGTTTTCCTGTGATTAGTCTATTAAAGCCCGGTATTATTCTCAACGCAGCAGCTCCAAATACTCCGATAGTTGCAATTATATTATTTATATTACTTGCCCCCTCAAATAAAAAAGTGAATAAAACACATATAAAAATAACTGCTAAAAATTCTAATACATTTTTAGGTATTTCGCTTATGAACATTAAGTTTCTTCCAACTTGATTAGCTGATTCAGTGTTAGTTTGGAATTGTGACTGAAAATACCTTTGATTACCTCTAATCAAAATTTCTTTTATTGAACCAAAAGATTGCTGTAAAGTTTTTAAAATGGAGCTGAAATGAAATTGTTTTGCGTATCCCCATTTTTTTATTCTTTTTGAGTAAGCTTTATTAAACATCAAAGCTACCACTAAAAATATTCCCAATGTAATAAAGGTAGATTTTGTGTCTATTATAAAGAGAGCAACAATTATTATTATGATTGCAAATAGTTCTACCAAAAATTTTAAATATCCATCGATTGATACGTTAAGATATCTTGCCTCTGTAAAAATATTTCTAATGAAATCAGCCGAATTTTTATATAAAAAAAAAGGTAGTTCGCTATATAAGTATTTAGAATAGAGTTTTTTTGCAATATTGTTATTTAATTGATAAATGAATCTACTTTTCCACCATGAAAAAAAGATCAGGTAGGCACTTTTCATAGCATACAATACAACTATTAAAGATAAGAAGAATACCGTTTTATATTGAGTGCTTATGAAATCGAAGTCTATAAATGTAAAAAAATCTTTTATAAAACTCGATCCACTATCATTTAAAACAGCATTAATTACTGGATAGATTATAGCAATACTTAATCCTTCAAGAATTGTTGCAAAAAGTAATAATACAAAAAATATAAAACTTTTATTTTTTTCTTTTTCATCAAGTAGTTCGAAAACTTTTTTTGCATTTTTCAACATAGTTATAAAACAAAATTATTTCTAATTATTTGGTAGTAAAAATAGTTTTTTATTTAATTTTCTTATTTCATTTATAGAAAGAAAGTTTTGATTAGTTTTGGAGCTATATTCAAAATCAAGCTTAACTTTTTTCCCTTTTTCTTTAATATTTTTTTGAATTTCTTTTATCTTAGAGTTAATATTTGTTTCAGATGAAAAAATAACGAAATAATTTTTAAATTCTATTGTATGACCGCTAGAATCTTTTGGGCACATTAATTCATGAATTTTTTCGCCAGGTCTTATTCCAATAATCTTAATTTTAGCTGTTGGGTTCATTGCTTTAGCTAAAGTAGTAATTTTTACTGAAGGAATTTTAGGTACAAAAATTTCTCCACCAGACATTTTTTTTAAACATGAAATTACAAATTCAACACTTTGGTCTAAAGTAATCCAAAATCTCGTCATTTCTTTATGCGTAACTGGTAAAAAATTTTTTCTATTATTTATGTAATCTTGAAATAAAGGAACCACCGATCCTCTGGATCCAACAACGTTTCCATATCTTACAATGGAAAATCTATTGTTTTTTGTTCCAGTTATATTATTTGCTGCAATAAATATTTTATCAGAAGCAAGTTTTGTCGCTCCATAAAGATTTATTGGGTTGGCAGCTTTGTCTGTGGATAAAGCAATTACTTTTTTTACGTTCGTAGAAATTGCGGCGTTGATAATATTTTCTGCTCCATGAATATTTGTTTTAACAAACTCCATAGGGTTATATTCTGCTGCAGGAACTTGTTTTAAAGCAGCTGCATGAATAACAAAATCAACCTCTCTCATTGCCATCTTTAATCTATCTAAGTCCCTTACATCTCCTAATAAAAATCTTATTTGTGGATATTTATTAGGGGGAAATTTTTGGCTCATTAAAAATTGTTTATACTCATCTCTAGAGTAGACAATAATTTTCCTTGGCTTAAATTTTTTAAGAAATATAGTTATGAATCGATTACCAAAAGAACCTGTTCCTCCTGTTATCATTAAAGTTTTATCTTTAAACATTAAGATTTATTCCTCTTTTTTAATTCTCTTTTAAGTTCATCATATTCAGCCATTTTTCTTTTCATAAAATTAATAGTTAACTTTGTTTTTTCAGTAAATCCTCTTGGTGTTAAGACGTAAAAATAATTTAATTTATTTTTATTTTTTTTAAAATTTTCTATTTTAATATGGCCTTTATTTTTAAGAGCTCTTAAACAATAGTTTAATTTACCTAAGCTGAATCCAAGTTCAGAGGCTAACTCCCTCTGTGAAGCATTAGGCCTAGAGTTTATTTTTCTCAGTAAATTTAAAAAATCTTGATCTTTTTCCATAGGTAATCTTACCTTATGTTCAATAATTGAACAACTTAAATATTTGAATTATTTAATAGTATCTTTGATGATTTTTATAATTTTTTTCTGATCCTTTTCAGATAAATTAAAAAAAATTGGTATGCTAAGAGCTTTTTTGTAGTACTCCGTTGCATTTCTTAATTTCTGCATTTTATGTCCAGAATTAGAATAGAATGGATGAAGAGGAATAGGTATGTAATGGACTTGAGTTGTTATGCCTTTTTTTAATAAATATTTCATTAATTCGTTTTTACTAAATTTAAGTTTGTCAAAATCAATATTCAAAACATAAAGATGATTTGAACTAAAAACCCTTCGATTAAATTGCGGTAATTTTAAATTTTTAATATTTTTGAATTCTTTATCGTATTTATTTGCAATCTTTTTTCTTTTCGAAATAAAACTTTTAATCTTTTTTATTTGAGAAATTCCAAGTGCACATTGAAAGTCAGTTATTCTATAATTAAATCCAATTTCTTGAGCCTCATAATACCATGGATTAATTTTTTTTTTAGTAAATGCAAATTTTTTTCTTAAAAAAAGATTCTTATTTTTCACAATTCCATGGTTTCTTAACATAAGAAGTTTTTGGTAAAGAATTTTAGAATTTGTCGTAACCACTCCTCCTTCTCCTGTTGTAACTGTTTTTACAGGATGAAAAGAAAAAACAGTCATATCAGAGTTTTTACAACTTCCTACCATTTTACCATCCTCATATTTTCCACCAAAAGAATGCGCTGCATCCTCGATGATTGAAATTTTCTTTTTTTTACATAATTGATAAATTTTCTTACTGTCTGCTGCTAAACCTCCAAGGTGAACTGGAATAACAATATTAGTTTTTTTATTTTTTTTAATTTTTTTTGAAAAAAATTCATAATCAAGATTCAAACTTTCGCTATTAATATCGGCAAAATTTACCTTGTAATTATTCATTATTATTGTATTTGCTGTTGAAACGAATGAGATAGGTGAAGTAATTATTTCATTTCTATTTCTATTTTTATCAACTGCCGCAATGGCGATATGAAGTCCAGCAGTGCAGCTACTTACTGCTACAGCATATTTGCATTTTACCAATTTGCAAATTTTTTTTTCAAATTTTTCAACAATTCTTCCTTGTGTTATAAATTTTTGCCTTAGTGCTTTAGATACACTCTCTATATCTTTTTTATCTAAATAATGGATTCCGTAAGGTATTTTCATATAAAATTTTCTTTTTAAATTTTAAATATTTTATTTATTGATTTATTAAAGATTTCAGTATCTATCCCATAAGGTAAAAATTTAAAACCTTTTTTTTCATACTCTTTTAATTTTTTATAGTTTGTTTCAACAACATGTATACCACAAGGAACTTTGAATTTTTTAGCCTTTAGCTTTATTTCATTTATAATCTTATTAAATTTTATATTTTCAAATTTACCAGTTATTTTCATTGACGCTGATAGATCATATGGACCTATTAAAATTGAGTCTAACCCTCTAACAGAAAGAATTTTATTTAAATTTTTTACTGAATTAATATTTTCAATCATCGCTACAATAAATGGTTTCTTCTTTGTATTAACGAAGTTTTTGAAATATTTACCAAATCGATTTACCCTTGAGTAACCAACTCCTCTATTTCCAAAGGGGGGTAAATTAATAGATTTAATTATTTTCTCTAACTCAATATTGTCTCTGATATTTGGAATTATAATCCCAGCGGCACCAGCGTCTAAACATTGACTTGATATTTTTATGTTTTTATTAGGCAACCTTACAAAAGGGAGTTTCTCATTCATTTCTACTACTCTGAATAAATCTGGTAAATCTTTTACCGAAAAAACCCCATGCTCTAAATCAAAAGTGATACAATCAAATTTTGCCTGGCAGATCAACTCGGTTAAGTTAGTATTTGATAGTTGCATCCAGCCACTTATAATACTTTTGCCTCCTTTTAATTTTTTTCTAAGCTTATCTAATAGTTTTGCTGTTTTAATTAACATGGATATTTTACCTCTTATAAATTTTTTAAATGTTTATAAATATTATCGCTCACCTTATCACTTTTAATACATATTGAATTAGAATCAATTTTTCCTGATATAGCTTGATTATTAATAACCTTTTTGGCTGTATCTTCAAAATCATCGAAAGTTTTCAGTATTATTTTTTCTAAATAGTTCAAATTTTTGTAAAAAGTTGATGCACTTGAATTAGGATCTAAAAAAAAGCAATTTTTATTTATACTTCTTCCTTCTAAAATCATAGTTGATCCGAAAGAAACAATCATTTTGCTATTGGCTAAATAGTCGTAACTATTTTCTCCACTTGAAGATTTGACTACAATTTTAATATTAGTATCTTTTAAAATTTCTTCTTCTTTTTCATCCTTAATAAAATTTGAGTGATGCTTGTAGACAATATTTAATTTAGGATTTTTTAATGAAAACGTTTTAATCCAATCTAAGTAAGTATAATAACTCTTAAAAACTTTTTCTGAGTTATAAATCCAATAATTTAAATTAATTCCAATTATTAAAAGATCAATTTCATTTAAAGTTAATTTTTTGGACCTGTTTAAAAAAAAGTCGGACTCCATTTTATGGGAGCCCGATACTAGAGTTTTTCTAATGTTTCCTCCGAAAAATTCTATTTTTTTCTTAGTGTAATTTTCGTTACCAAATAAGAATAATATATCGGTATCAGCATAAAAAGACAGGCCAGACTCAGCGAGATGGAGCTGGGTGCAAGTCGCGTAACTACCTCCTTCTTTTTTAAATAAGTAGTTTCTTATTGGACATGTTTTATAAATTCTATCGTGAATAAGAAATTTAGATATATTGTTTAAAAAGATACTCTTATTTTTAACATAAGATAAAAAAATTGTTTTAAATAAAACAATGAAATTTGTTTTTTCTTTTATGGATAATAATAAAATATTATTTATTAAATTGATATTTTGAAAAAATTTACCTTTTAAAAAATTTTTATTTGGAATTACTAGTCTTGAATTTATTTTGTTTAGATTAAAGTTGTTTATTTCCGAAAGATCGTTAAATTTTGATGAATTATCGTAGATTATTAAAAATTTAGAAAATTTTGAATATAAGTTTTTAAACCTTTTTATTTGATTTATATCTTCAATATCATCAATAATTAATTCATAATTTTCTTTTTTATTTTTTGATTTCCCAAATATTTTAATAATAAAAATTGATAAAATAAAAAATAAGTAATCTTTAAAAATACTCATGTAAGAGCAATTTAAAATAATTTTTCCTTTTTTATGATCAAAATTACTATATATAATTTTTTTAAACTTTAATTTTAATATATTTGCTGGACAATCAAGTATTTTTTCATATTTTTGAAAATAATTAGAAAGAAAATTTTGATCAGCAAAATCCTCAATAAAAATTTTTATTGAATTAAAGATGTAAAAACTATCTTGTGTTTTATCTATTTCAAAATTTTTTATATGTTTCACTTAGAATTATCTTTAAAAATTATAATAATTTATTTTATTCTATATTGAGTTTTAATTTCTTGAATTAAGTTACTTAGACCTTGTCCGATATCTAAATTGAAATTATCAGAATATTTTAAAGAAAAGTCGGTAGTTTTTTCCATACTATATGGAGATCTTAAATAGTGACTAAATAATTTTGTCTTATCTTTTTTGATAAACGATATTTTCTTTATTCCTGTTATCTCAGATATAATTTTCAGTATATCCGTAATTTTATAACTTTCTGGACCTGAGATGATGATTGTTTTATTTTCAAATTCTTTATCAATGGCTTTTACTGAAATACGAGCAGCGTCTAGCACATGGATGTAATCTCTCATAGAGTCAGGGCTTCCAGAGTAAATAATTTTTTTCTTTTCTAAAGATTTTTTTATAATCACGTGCAGCCCATTAGTTAAGTCAGATCTAGGTCCGTAGAGAGTGCCATATCTTAGTATGCAATATCTTAAACCTAAAATTCTGTTATATTCTTTTAAATAAGTCTCAGCTGACAGTTTGCTTGATTTATAAAAACCCCCGTGATCTCCTGATACATAAATAGTGCTTGCCTGAACGAATTTTTGTATTTTATATTTTTTGCAAAGGTCTAATAATTTTACTAAACTTAAAACATTTGTCTCAACTGTCTTTATGGGCATCTCGTTAGCTGTTTCTATATCTGAAATCGCTGCAAAATTAAAAACAACTTCGTTTTTTTTTAAAATTGACTCATATGTTTTTGGCTTAGTGATATCTGCTTGTAAAAAAGTTTGATTTGAAGTCACCCACTGAGATTGTTTATTATCTATAATTGTAACTTTATGCCCTTGGCTTGAAAGTTCATCTGCTACATGAGAACCAAGAAATCCACTTCCACCAAATATAAGTATCTTTTTTTTATTCATGTTCAATAATTGAACAATATATAAATCGTCAATAAATGTAAAGAAAAGAATACACCTTCAAATTGAATATAAGTATTGATATTTTTATTTATTAGATGGCTTTCTTTGAAGAATTAATCATTTTTAAGATTTGTGAATTTATGACGATTCTTTTGGATAAAGTCGCCAATCATAAATTGCCATTTATTATCAATGTCAATATTTTCAGGAAAATTCAAAATATAAGGATAAAAATTATCACTAGTTATTCTTCCATATTTTGCCATGTAGTTTGTTTTAACAATATTCACTGCAAAATTTAGTGCTAAAATTTTTTTTAAATCCTGTGATCGTGGATGATTTTTTGGATCATAATTTATTGCTTTATTTTTATCCCAAAAATACTCTTGAACTTCACTTGCAGTCGCAAGGCAATTATATGTAGTTTTTTTTTCATTTTTTAAAAAAGTATTAACAGTTTTTTTCAATGAAGAATCTTTTAAAAAAGGAGATGTGACATGTAAATAGCAAACATACTTAGTGTTAATTTTTTTTGCAAAATACTTATATACTTCTTTCATTGGGGTCTTAGGGTTGGTATATTTTGACGGTCTTCGATCAACTATAGCTTTGTATTTTTTTCCAACTTTTAATGATTTATTGCAGTCAGAGCTTAAAAAAATATTTGCAGATTTATAAACGTTTCTAATTTGCTTTAATTTAATTTCGAGCAAACTTAAATTACCAAATTTTCTCGTATTTTTATTTTTGACTCTCTTACTGCCTTTTCTTACTGCTACGACGAAGGTTATGTTTTTCATTTTTAATAAATATCAATTTAATTTTACTTTGAAAATTTTTTTCAGTGCATAAATCAAGCCAATTGAGCTATTAGTACTGGTCAGCTTCACGCGTTGCCGCGCTTCCACATCCAGCCTATCAACGTGGTGGTCTACCACGGCTCTATGGGAAGAACTAGTTTTGAGGTGAGTTTCCCACTTAGATGCTTTCAGCGGTTATCTCTTCCATACTTAGCTACCCGGCACTGCAGCTGGCGCTACAACCGGTCCACCAGTGGTATGTCCATCCCGGTCCTCTCGTACTAGGGACAGCTCCTCTCAATTCTTCTACACCCATGGCAGATAGGGACCGAACTGTCTCACGACGTTCTGAACCCAGCTCACGTACCACTTTAATTGGCGAACAGCCAAACCCTTGGGACCTGCTCCAGCCCCAGGATGTGATGAGCCGACATCGAGGTGCCAAACACCCTCGTCGATATGGACTCTTGGAGGGTATCAGCCTGTTATCCCCGGCGTACCTTTTATCCGTTGAGCGATGGCCCTTCCACTCAGAACCACCGGATCACTATGACCGTCTTTCGACTCTGCTTGACTTGTCAGTCTCGCAGTCAGGCAGGCTTATGCCATTGCACTCTACGAACGATTTCTGACCGTTCTGAGCCTACCTTCGCACGCCTCCGTTACTTTTTGGGAGGCGACCGCCCCAGTCAAACTACCCACCATACAATGTCTTGCTGCCGGATTACGGCAAGCAGTTAGATGTCAAGAATAATAAGAGAGGTATTTCACTGGTGACTCCATTTTAGCTGACGCTAAAACTTCAAAGTCTCCCTCCTATGCTAAACATATCATTCCTAACACCAATATAAAGTTGTAGTAAAGGTGCACGGGGTCTTTCCGTCTAACCACGGGAACTCCGCATCTTCACGGAGAATTCAATTTCACTGAGTTGATGTTGGAGACAGCGGAGATATCGTTACGCCATTCATGCAGGTCGGAACTTACCCGACAAGGAATTTCGCTACCTTAGGACCGTTATAGTTACGGCCGCCGTTCACTGGGGCTTCAGAAATGAGCTTGCACTCATCGCATTAACCTTCCAGCACCGGGCAGGCGTCAGACCCTATACATCCACTTACGTGTTAGCAGAGCCCTGTGTTTTTGATAAACAGTCGCATCTCCCTGGCTTGTGCCACCCACTTAAAGTTGCCTTAAAATGGGTCCTCCTTCTTCCGAAGTTACGGAGGCATTTTGCCGAGTTCCTTCAACATCATTCTCTCAAGCGCCTAATTATACTCTAATAATCCACCTGTGTCGGTTTAGGGTACGATCCTATGATGGAGCTATTTCCTGGGACTTTTTCACAGCTAACTCAATCCAATAAGAGTTAACAATTTACAAAATCCGTCACTACCATCGGGTCAAGGAATATTAACCTTGTTTCCATCGTCTACGGCTCTCGCCCTCGACTTAGGGGTCGACTAACCCTGCGCGGATTAACCTTGCGCAGGAACCCTGGGATTTTCGGCGACAGAGTTTTTCACTCTGTTAATCGTTACTTATGTCAGCATTCGCACTTCTGATACCTCCAGTGTCCCTCACGGGTACACCTTTACAGGCTTACAGAACGTTCCGCTACCAGATATAATTTCCGAAGAAATTATAAATTCACAGATTCGGTACATGATTTGAGCCCCGTTACATCTTCGGCGCAGAAACTCTATTAGACCGGTGAGCTGTTACGCTATCTTTAAAGGATGGCTGCTTCTAAGCCAACCTCCCGGCTGTTTAGGAATCTCCACATCCTTTCACACTTAATCATGATTTAGGGACCTTATCTGGTGATCTGGGCTTTTTCCCTTTCGACCATGGACCTTAGCACCCACAGTCTGTCTGCTGAGGTAAAATGTTTGGCATTCGGAGTTTTATGAGGGTTGGTAAAGATTTCTCTCCCCTAGCCCCTTTAGTGCTCTACCTCCAAACATCAATTTACTCAACGCACTACCTAAATAGTTTTCGCGGAAAACCAGCTATCTACGAATTTGGTTGGCCTTTCACCCCTTACCACAAGTCATCCAAAGACTTTTCAACGTCAACTGGTTCGGTCCTCCGGCAAGTGTTACCCTGCTTTCAACCTGCTCATGGTAAGCTCATTCGTTTTCGGGTCTAATTCATACAACTAAACGCCCATTTAAGACTCGCTTTCGCTACGCCTACACCTTATCGGCTTAAGCTTGCTGGATAAATTAAGTCACTGACCCATTATACAAAAGGTACGCCGTCACTCTAAAAAGAGCTTCGACTGTTTGTAGGCATACGGTTTCAGGTTCTATTTCACTCCCCTAATAGGGGTTCTTTTCACCTTTCCCTCACGGTACTAGTTCACTATCGGTCACTGAAGAGTATTTAGGCTTAGAGGGTGGTCCCCCTATATTCAAACAAGATTTCACGTGTCCCGCTCTACTCAAGAACAATATTAAACATTACTTCTACGGGACTATCACCCTCTGTGGTTAGTTTTTCCAAACTATTTAAATTATTTTAATATCGCTACTGGCCTGTTCCGCGTTCGCTCGCCACTACTAACGGAATCTCAATTGATTTCTTTTCCTCCGGTTACTTAGATGTTTCAGTTCTCCGGGTTTGCTCTTTAAACCTATGAATTCAGTTTAAAGTAACTCATAAAGAGTTGGGTTTTCCCATTCGGAAATTCTCGGATCAAAGCCTGCATACAGCTCCCCGAAACTTATCGCAGTATACCACGTCCTTCATCGCCTTTCAGTGCCTAGGCATCCGCCATACGCCCTTAAACGCTTGATTTATGCACAGAAAATAATTTTCTGTCTAAATTAAATTTTTATTCAAATGTTCATCTATTCGAACATTTATAGATTGTTCATCTATTCGAACAATCGGATATAGATATTGTTTGATTGTTCTTACTGTTTGAACAATCAAAATTGATATTCATTATTTACAATTTAAAAAAGCTAAAAGTGTCAAAATTGGTGGAGGATAGCGGGATCGAACCGCTGACCTCCTGAATGCAAATCAGGCGCTCTCCCAGCTGAGCTAATCCCCCGTAAATATTGGTGGGCCGAGCACGACTCGAACGTGCGACCTCACCCTTATCAGGGGTGCGCTCTAACCACCTGAGCTACCGGCCCCCATGCATTTATGAGACACTTTAATTAATAAGAAGAGAAATGAGGACGGTCACATTAACATATTTTTTTTGACCAAATGAAATTTTTGGTCATCCTTAGAAAGGAGGTGATCCAGCCGCAGGTTCCCCTACGGCTACCTTGTTACGACTTCACCCCAGTTGCTGATCGTACCGTAGTCAAATGTCTCCCGAAGGTTGACGATTTGCCTTAAGGTGTAACCAACTTCCATGGTGTGACGGGCGGTGTGTACAAGACCCGGGAACGTATTCACCGCGGCGCGCTGATCCGCGATTACTAGTAATTCCAGCTTCATGCACTCGAGTTACAGAGTGCAATCCGAACTGAGGTACATTTTTGGGATTGGCTTAGACTCGCATCTTTGCTTCCCGTTGTAAGTACCATTGTAGCACGTGTGTAGCCCAACACGTAAGGGCCATGAGGACTTGACGTCATCCCCGCCTTCCTCCAGCTTATCACTGGCAGTCCCTCTAGAGTGCCCAACTAAATGGTGGCAACTAAAGGTAGGGGTTGCGCTCGTTGCGGGACTTAACCCAACATCTCACGACACGAGCTGACGACAGCCATGCAGCACCTGTGTTTCGTCCAGCCAAACTGAAAAGCCTAATCTCTTAGGCTCGCGACGAACATGTCAAGTGTTGGTAAGGTTCTGCGCGTATCTTCGAATTAAACCACATGCTCCACTACTTGTGCGGGTCCCCGTCAATTCATTTGAGTTTTAACCTTGCGGTCGTACTCCCCAGGCGGTGTGCTTAATGATTTCTCTGCGACACTGAAAACTATGTTTCCAACGTCTAGCACACATCGTTTACGGCATGGACTACGAGGGTATCTAATCCTCTTCGCTACCCATGCTTTCGCTCCTCAGTGTCAGTAATGATCCAGAAAGTTGCCTTCGCATTTGGTGTTCTTTCTAATATCTACGAATTTCACCTCTACACTAGAAATTCCACTTTCCTCTATCATACTCTAGCTAAAAAGTTTTGATGGCAGTTCCAAGGTTAAGCCTTGGGATTTCACCATCAACTTTTTTAACCACCTACGAGCTCTTTAAGCCCAGTAATTCCGAACTACGCTAGGTCCCTTCGTATTACCGCGGCTGCTGGCACGAAGTTAGCCGGACCTTCTTATTCGGGTACAGTCATTTTCTTCCCCGACGAAAGAGTTTTACAACCCAAGGGCCTTCTTCACTCACGCGGCATCGCTGCATCAGGGTTTCCCCCATTGTGCAAGATTCCCCACTGCTGCCTCCCGTAGGAGTTTGGGCCGTGTCTCAGTCCCAATGTGGCTGGTCTTCCTCTAAGAACAGCTATTGATCGTTGCCTTGGTAAGCTTTTACCTTACCAACTAGCTAATCAAGTGCGGGCTCATCTTTCGGCGTTAAAACTTTCCCCGTAAGGGCTTATCCGGTATTAGCACAAGTTTCCTCGTGTTATTCCAAACCAAAAGGCAGATTCCCACATTATACTCACCCGTTTGCCACTCAGTATTGCTACTGCGTTCGACTTGCATGTGTTAGGCGTGCCGCCAGCGTACGTTCTGAGCCATGATCAAACTCTCAAGTTTAATAACGGCGCACACTAGCTTTAATAACTTTAATTGCATGAATTAAAGTTACTTTCGTTAAAGTGTGTACGACAATTTCTTTGATAACCTAACCGTCCACACTTCTCTTCTTAAAAATTTACAATTTAAAATAGCTAAGATTTTTGTTAAAAAATCTACACACCTCTAGCAATGATAAAAAATCTTAACTTTGAGGTGAGCGCCCGTTTTATTACAATTACATGATAAGTCAAGGCGTATATTGTTTAAAAAACCCTTTAAAATCAATACTAATTTAGCCGTAATCATTGCAAATTTTGAGTAATTTTTATAGAAAACAACTATGACGATAAAAAAAATTATAAAAATTCCTGAAAGGTTTTTAAAAATTTTTTCTGTAAATATCAATCAGGACAATAGGATTTCTTTTAAAAATTTATACTTTTTTATAATTGCATTTTCAACAATTCTAATCACTTATATATTTTTTTCTAAACAAATAGAAACATATAAACAATCTAAAGCGGATAATTTTGAAAGCTTTGTAGAGTCTAATGATTTTAATAATTTAAAACTTTATTTTTTGAATGGTCTAAGAAGTCCATACAAAGAATTCAAATATACTATACAAAATAATGATAGTGTTGAAAAAATACTTAATAGATTTAATGTTGATTATAATGAAACAAAGTATATTACAAACGAGCTTAAAAAAAAGAAATTATCAAGTATTTACTCCGGAAGAGAGGTAAGTTTAGTTCTTAAAGAAGGTAATAAGAAAAACCAGGTAGTTAATATTCTTTATCCGGTGTCAAACACACTGAGTATTCAAATAAGAAAGACAGATGAAGGTTTTATTATTAAAGAAAATATAATTAAACTTAATTTAAAAGAAGTAGTTATTAAAAACACAATTAAAAATAACCTTTACAGTGCTGCAATTCAAGCGGGCATCGAGCCAAATATAATTATTGAGTTTGCCAGAATTTATGGATTTGAAATTGATTTTCAAAGAGATATACGAAAAGGAGATTGGTTTGAAATTTATTATGAAAAATTTGTAGATGATAACAATATTGTTAAAGATACTGGAAAAATTATCTACGCTTCAATGTTTGTTAATAATAGGGAATTAAATCTTTATAATTTCAAAGATAAGAACGATATAGGATACTATGATTTAAATGGAAAAAGTATTGTTAAAGCATTGATGAAAACTCCGATAAACGGAGCTAGACTTTCTTCGCCTTTTGGAAATCGTAAACATCCGATTCTAGGATTCACCAAGCATCATAATGGAACTGACTTTGCAGCGCCAACAGGCACTCCCATTATGGCTTCAGGAAGTGGAACAGTTATTACAGCTGGTTGGTGTGGCAACGGTGGTAACTGCGTTAGGATAAGACACAACTCTTCTTACACAACAGGTTACGGTCACCTTTCAAAATTTGCGACTAAAACAGGTAGAAGAGTTAAGCAAGGACAAATTATTGGGTACGTTGGGAACACTGGTATGTCTACTGGTCCACATTTACACTATACAGTAAAATATAATGGGAAATTTGTAAACTCTCAAAAATTAAAATTACCATCTGGAAAAGTATTAAAAGGTGAAACTAGAAAAAATTTTGAAATTGAAAGAATTAAAATTGATTTGAGATTATCTGAACTAAGGGATTACTAATTATTTTTAAGTATTATTTTGATCTGTAGAAGTTGGTTTCTTTTCATCAACTAAATTTAATTTTGCTTCTTTGTCTGCAGTATTACTTGTGCCTACCGTCTTTGATTTAGAATTTAACTCAGCTAATCTTCTTGAATAATGATCTGCATGTTGTAAATAATTTTCAACGATACATGGATCCCCTATGCTTTGAGCATCTTTAGCTAATTGCTGATATTTTAATATTGTCTTTTCAACATTAAATGGATTTGTCATAGATCCATTGTTTCTACTAAAATTATTATTTCCATTAGAATTTTGATAGTGGTTATTTTTATTCGACCTAGATCCTCCTCTGCCTCTAAATCCATTATTATTTCTTGGTCTAAAAGATCTTCTTTTTTGATTGTCCATATGTTCTAAATTTTATGATTTTAAAAAGTATTTAATCAATTATTTAACACTGTTAATATACATCTTACGTTATCTCGATAGTCTTTTATTAAAAACCTTTCTTTAAAGCCCTCTAATTTCAAAATCTGTGAAACTTTTTTAAATTGCCCGTGTCCTATTTCCAGGGCCAGCATACCTTTTTTTTTTAAGATATTCTTGGATTTGTAGATAACTTTTTTAATTACGTCAAGCCCATCATTTCCACCATCGAGTGCAATTCTAGGCTCATATCTTTTGACATCTTCCATCAAATTTTTAATTTGATGCCTACAAATATATGGTGGATTTGAAACAATTAGATCAAATTTGAAGCCATATATATTATCTAAAGATCTATTGTAGAATCTTAAAATATTTTTTTTCTTTAAATTAATCGCATTTTTTTTAGCTACTTCAATAGCTTTTTTTGAAATATCTATACCAATTCCACTACTGTTTTCTATTTCTTCAATTAATGTTAATAAAATGCAGCCAGTTCCAGTTCCAACATCTAATATAAATGGTCTCTTATCTTGAAACAAATCTAAAATTTTTTCAACTAAGAGTTCAGTTTCGGGTCTTGGAATTAAAGTGCCACTATTTACTTTAAATTTCTTATTCCAAAATTCTTTTTCTTCAAAAATATAAGCTATAGGTTCAGATTTAGTTCTTCTATCAATTAATTTCTTAAATTTAACAATCAAATCTTCTGAGATAATTTGCTTATGAGAAATCAGCATGTTCTCTCTATCTTTATTTAAAACTTTAGCAAGGATAACTTCTGAATCTAATAAGTGCGAAGATATAAATTTTTTTTGCAGTGATTTCGAACCATAATTTATAAGTTCAGAGACAAGCATTAATTTAGATTCTTTAATTTTAAATCTTGATCTTTAAGTCTCAACTCTTCATTCATTTCTTCATGAATTTCCCCACTAAGAAACTCATCTAATTTATGAAGTGTTAAATTAATTCTATGATCTGTAACACGTCCTTGGGGAAAATTATAAGTTCTTATTCTTTCAGATCTGTCTCCACTACCGATTTGATTCTTTCTATTGCTTGAACGTTCTTGATCTTTTTTTAATTTTTCTGCTTCATAGACTCTAGCTCGTAAAATTTTTAACGCTTTTGCCTTATTTTTATGTTGAGATTTTTCATCCTGTTGGCTCACTACAACACCTGAAGGAATGTGTGTTATTCGAACTGCGCTATCAGTTGTATTTACTGACTGCCCGCCTGGCCCACCGGCTCTGAATACATCAATTCTTAAATCGGATTCTTTTATTTTAATATCAACTTCCTCTGCCTCAGGTAGTACTGCCACGGTAGCAGCTGACGTGTGAACTCTTCCTTGTGTTTCAGTTGAAGGTACTCTTTGAACTCTATGTACTCCAGATTCATATTTTAAATAAGAATAAATATTATCACCGTTTACTAAAAATATAACTTCTTTAAAACCTCCAGCTTCACTTTTAGATATATTAATTATTTCTATTTTCCACTTTTTTTTAGAACATACTTTTTCGTACATTTTAAAAAGATCAGAACAGAAAAGAGTAGCCTCCAAACCTCCAGTTCCAGCTCTAATCTCAACTATTGCATTTTTGTTATCATCATCATCTTTAGGCAAAAGAAAAATCTTCAATTTTTTCTCATAATCAATTTTTTTTTCTTTTAAGGATACTATTTCTTTTTCAGCTAAAGCAACCATATCTTTATCACTTTTCTTATCATTTAAAATCTGTTCCAAATCCTTTTTTTCACTATCGAACTTTAGATAATCTTTTGCATATTTAATAATGTTTCCTAAGTCTGAGTATTCTTTAGATTTTTGCGCGTATTTTTTTGGATCTATATTGCCACTTGAAAGTTCTTTTTCGATGGTTTTATATTTGGAAACTATGTCCTCTATTTTTTGTAAAGGTATCATTATTAATTATTTTTTTCTTTTACTTTGTCTTCTACCAAACTGACTATCTTTTGAATAATATCTTCACTTGGGACCTTTTCATGGGGTACTCCAGAAAGATAAAGTAAATTTTGATCCTGTCCTCCTCCAGTTAATCCAATTTCTGTTTGAGCTGCCTCTCCTGGTCCATTTACAACACATCCAATAATTGAGAGTGTTATAGGCGTTTTGATGTGCGAAAGTTTATTTTCTAAAATTTTTACAGTATCAATTACTGGAAAAGCTTGTCTTGCACAAGATGGACAAGAAATGATCTGAACACCTCTTGATCTTATTCCTAGAGATTTTAATATTTCATATCCAGCTTTAATTTCTTCAATGGGGTCTGCAGATAATGAAACTCTAATAGTATCTCCAATACCTTTCATTAACAATTGTCCAATACCAATTGAAGATTTTATACTACCTGTAAACAATCCACCTGCTTCGGTAATTCCTAAATGAAGCGGGTAGTCACAAGATTTAGATAACTGCTCATATGCTTTTATCGATAAAAATACATCAGAAGACTTTACGCTTATTTTAAAATTATAAAAATCATTATCTTCTAATAATTTTACGTTGTACATGGCGCTTTCTACTAGTGCTTCTGGGCATGGCTCTTTGTACTTCTCTAGCAAAGTCTTATCTAATGATCCTGCATTTACACCGATACGAATTGAGCAATTATAATCTTTTGCAGTTTTAATTACCTCAATTATTCTATCGGAGGAGCCGATATTACCTGGGTTTATTCTTAAACAAGCTGCGCCATTCTTAGCTGCTTCTAAAGCTCTTTTATGATGAAAATGAATATCAGCAACAATTGGCACATTAACATTTTTTACAATCTCTTTAAGAGCATTAGTAGAGCTTTCATCAGGGCAAGAAACTCTTACTATATCTGCTCCGGCTTCTTCCAAATCGTTTATTTGAATTATGGTAGCTTTAATATCTGTTGTTAAAGTATTAGTCATTGACTGCACAGTAATTGTTGAATTATTTCCTACAGCTACATTTCCAACTTTAACAAGTTTTGTTTTTTTTCTTTTTATTAATCTATGTGGTCTAACTTCCATTATTAGTCTAAATCAAAAATTGTATGTAGTTTTTTCACAGCGTTTAAAGTATCTACTTCATTTATAATAACAGAAATTTTAATTTCTGAAGTAGATATAGCAAGAATATTTATATTTACTTTTGCTAGCGCTCTAAACATTTTATATGTTACTCCTGGAGCTGTTACCATTCCAGCGCCCACTATAGAGACTTTCGATACTTTGTCATTACTATTTAATTCCTTAAATTTTATTCTATTATTATCTTTTAAAATATTTAAAGTTTTTGTTAAATCTTCTCTTTTGATTGTAAACGTCAAATCTGTTGTTTTTCCATCAGATGAAATATTTTGAATAACCATATCAACGTTTATCTGTTTTTTTCCCAAAGGTTCAAAAATATCTGCAGCAACACCCGGTTTATCTTCTACTCCGATTAATGTTATTTTTGCATCATCTTTTGAGTAGGCAACTCCAGTTACGCTTTTTGAATAGTCAATACTTTCCTTGCTAAATATTTCAGTTCCTTTTCTATCTGTGAAAGTAGATCTTACTTGTAATGGAATATCATACATCATAGCAGTTTGAACTGCAGAGGACTGCATTACTTTTGCGCCTACAGAAGAAAGCTCAAGCATTTCTTCATAAGAAATTTTATCTATTTTTTTTGCAACTGGAATTTTGTTTGGATCAGTAGAGTGAACGCCATCTACATCTGTATATATTTCACAACTATCTGTGTTGAATATTTTTGCTACTGCTACTGCTGTAGCGTCAGATCCACCTCGACCTATAGAGGTGATATCTCCCGATTTAGAAATTCCTTGAAATCCTGGAATAACAGCTATACCGCCATCTGATAAAAATTTTTCTATTTTCTCTACATTCATATTAATAATTCTTGAATTTGAGTGCTCTCCATCAGTTAGAATAGGAATTTGCCAGTTCATCCAAGATTTTGATTTCACACCAATTTTATTTAGAGCCCCGGCCATTAATGCGCTTGTAACCTGTTCTCCAGTTGATAAAAGCACATCTAATTCTCTTTTATCAAATTCCTTAGATATTAATTGAGAATGTTTTATGAGCTCGTTAGTTTTTCCTGCCATAGCTGAGACAATAACGATTATTTTGTCTCCATTTAACTGTTCTCTTTTAACAATATTTGCCGCATGCTCAATTCTATCAATTGAACCTACGGATGTGCCTCCAAATTTTAAAACTTTTTTTGCCATCTTTAGATTTTAATATAATATTAATTTAGTTAATTAAAATATAATACAGAATAGCATGACTACAATAAATAAAGAAGAAATACAAAAGTTTTCAAAAATGGCTGATGAATGGTGGGATGTTAATGGTAAATTTAAACCACTTCATATGTTTAACCCGATAAGATTGGATTATATTTTAGATAAAGTGTCATCATTTTTTAAATTAAAAAGAGAAAATACTTTGCCGTTAAAAGGATTAAAAATTTTAGATATTGGATGCGGTGGCGGATTGATAAGTGAACCACTGGCGAGATTAGGTGCTTCGGTAACTGGAATAGATGCCTCAGAAAAAAATATTAAAATTGCTTCTCTTCATGCAAAAAAAAATAACCTTAAAATTGACTACATTAATAAGTCTCCAGAAGAATTAAAAGCAAATGAAGGGTTCGATGTAATCTTAAATCTTGAAGTAGTTGAACATGTTGATAACTTAGATCTTTATTTAAACTCTTGTTCAAGTTTATTAAAAAAAAATGGAATTATGTTCACCGCAACAATAAATAGAACATTAACATCTTATATTAAAGCTATAGTCGGTGCTGAATATATTTTGAGATGGTTGCCAATAGGAACACATGACTGGAATAAATTCCTAAAACCAGAAGAACTTGAAAAAAGATTAGTTAAATTAAATTTTGTCATTGAAGATTTAGTTGGTTTAGATTTTAATCCAATAATTAGTAAGTGGAAAAAAAGTACAAATTTGTCTGTAAACTATATTATTTTAGCGAAAAAAAATTAATTGTCGTCTTTTACCCAGGGTATCGTAGTAAGTTCAATTCCTTCATTTTGAAGCTCTTCTTTTTCCTGTTCAGTTGCAGTTCCATAAATGTTTTTATTATTTTTTTTATCGTAATACATATTTTTAACTTCTTTGCTAAATCTATCTCCCACAAATTCAAAATTCTGTTTAACAAATTTTTTAATATTAATTAAATCTTTTTTAATCTTTTTTAATTCTTTTTCCATGACCTCAGTTTTGGATATTTTCTTTGAATTGACAATTCTAGGTGACATTATTGTCTTTTCAACCTCCAATGACTTGCAAAATATGCACTCGATTAATTTTTTTCTTTTTAATTTTTCGTACTCTTTAGAATTTGAAAACCAACTTTCAAATTCATGATTTTTTTTACATTTTAAATTATATTTAATCATAAGTTCTAGTTTCTATAATCAGCGTTTATATCTATATAGTCATGAGTGAAATCACAAGTATAACATTCGAAAGAATCATTTCCTTGATTTAAATTAATCTCTAATAATACTGAGTCCCATTTCATATATTCTTTCAACTTTATTTCGTCGTAATTCTCTGAAATTTTTCCATTTTCTGCAACCATTAAATCTCCAAATTTTATTTCAATTTTGTTAGAGTCAATCTTTTCTCCAGATTTACCGATACCCATTATTATCCTTCCCCAATTTGGATCTTCGCCGGCTACAGCGGTTTTTACCAAAGGAGAGTTTGCTATCGAAAATGCGATATTCTTTGCACTTATAAGAGATTTTGAATTAACAACTCTCACAGTAACAAATTTTTTAGCTCCTTCACCATCTACTACAATTTGTTTTGCAAGATTTAAACATAATTTTTTTAAAGCCGACTCAAACTTAAGTATCACAGGATCATTTGCAGTTCTGTTTTGACCAATTTTTACTTTTTTAGTTGAAAAAATCGTAACCATATCATTTGTTGATTGATCGCTATCGACGGTTATAGCATTGAAAGTATTTGAAACCGCTTTTTTTAAAATCGATTTTAAAATATTTGAAGAAATTTCTGCGTCAGTAAAAATAAAAGATAACATGGTTGCTAAATTTGGCGCAATCATACCTGAGCCTTTTGCTATCCCTGCAATTTTTATGATTTTATTCCCTATAGAAATTTCTTCGTAAGCTAATTTTGGCTTAGTATCAGTTGTCATAATTGCTGAGGCAGTTTTAACCCATATCAATTTATTTTGAACCACTCTAAGTTTTTCAACCAGTGTAGGGATTGTTTGGCTAATTTTATTTAATGGAAATTGTTCACCTATTACTCCGGTTGAAGCAAAAATTAGATCTTTTATTTTTATTGTTTCATTAATTCCTTTTTCGGATTTAGACTCTCTTATAGTCAATGACCTAGCTAAATTATTAGCTATTTCACCGATTGCCAGCAATCCTTCTTCGCCAGTAAAAGTATTAGCATTCTTTGTATTTACCATGAGAGCTTTAATAGATCTTTTGTTAGATTTTTTGTTCCAGTTTAATGACTCTGATATAATGCTGTTTGTAGTTTCAACTGAAGCATAATTCGCTCCATCTTTAAAATAAAACAAAGTTAAATCATCTCTACCATTCTCATACAAATCAGCTGATACTGAGGAAACTTCTAAACCTTCAATTTCTTTTAATTCTTGAAACTCGCCCATTTTCGACATTTTTTTTTTGTCATTTAGGAAGTTTTTCAAATTTATTGTCATAATTACTATTTAATTTAAGTTATAAATACATATATAGAGATAACATGAATCTAATAACAAAAGCTCTTAATAAAATATTTAAAAGCAGCAATCAACAAGAATTAGATAAAATTAAACCGTTAATTGCTGAAATTAACAATCAAGAGAGCAAAACTGCTTTATTAAAAGATGTTGAGTTTAAGGAGAAAACGCACATTCTTAAAAAAAGCGTAAAAGAAGGTAGAGATTTGGACTCTTTAATTCCGGAAGCATTTGCATTAGTTAGAGAGGCAGCAAAGAGAACTTTGGGTGAGAGACATTTTGATGTTCAATTAGCAGGTGGAATTATTTTACATTCAGGACAAATTGCTGAGATGAAAACAGGAGAAGGTAAAACTCTTGTGTCAACTTTACCAGCTTATTTAAATTCTCTTACAGAAAAAGGTGTGCATATCGTTACTGTGAATGATTATCTTGCTGAAAGAGACTCGAAATGGATGGGTAAAGTTTTCGATTTTTTAGGTTTAAACACTGGATGCATAGTTAGTAAACTAGAGGATATTGAAAGAAAAAAAAATTATTTATGCGACATAACTTACGCAACTAATAATGAACTTGGTTTCGATTATTTAAGAGATAACATGAAGTACGATATTGAAGAGCTTGTTCAAAGAACTCATAATTATTGTATAGTAGATGAAGTAGATAGCATTCTAATTGATGAGTCTAGAACACCCCTCGTGATTTCTGGTAAAGTAGAGGACAAAAGTAATTTTTATCTAACTTCAAATAATTTTATAAACAGATTACAAAAAAATGATTATGAAATTGATGAAAAAAATAAAAATGCAATCTTAACTGATGGCGGAATAGATAAAATAGAAAAACTTGCAATACAAAATGGAATTCTTAAGAATAAAAATTTTTATGATCCTGAAAATTTAAATTTAGTTCATCATATAAATCAAGCTTTGAAAGCAAATCTTCTTTTTAAGAAAGATACTGATTATATTATTAGAGATTCTAAGGTTCAAATAATAGATGAATTTACTGGAAGGGTTTTAGATGGTAGAAGATTCTCTGATGGGCTGCACCAAGCAATTGAAGCAAAAGAAAACGTAGATATACAAGAAGAAAATCAAACTTTAGCATCTATTACTTATCAAAACTATTTTAGATTATATAAAAAATTATCTGGTATGACCGGAACAGCATTAACTGAAGCTGAAGAGTTTTACGATATTTATAAACTAAATGTAGTTCCAGTGCCTACGAATAAAATTATGGCAAGAAAAGATTTTAATGATCAAATATTTAGAACAGAAAATGAAAAATATTTTGCTATTACAAATAAAATCCTTGAATGTAAAAAGAGAAGTCAACCAGTTTTAGTTGGTACTACAAGTATTGAAAAATCTGAAAAAATTTCAAATTTTCTTAATGAAAAAAATATTGAACACAATGTATTAAACGCTAAACATCATGAAAAAGAGGCAAAAATTATTGCAGAAGCAGGTAAGTTAAATGCTGTAACTATAGCAACAAATATGGCTGGAAGAGGTACTGACATTAAATTAGGTGGAAACCAAGCTTATCTAAAGGAGAATAATAAAAATGATGTGAAGGACACAGAAATTAATAAAAAAAAAGTAAAAGATTCTGGTGGTTTATTTATTATCGGAACAGAGAGACACGAGAGTAGAAGAATAGATAACCAGCTCCGAGGAAGATCAGGGAGACAAGGAGACCCAGGAAGTTCAATTTTTTTTATAAGTTTACAAGATGAGCTTATGAGAATTTTTGGTGGAGACTCAATTGACGGAATGCTTAAAAAATTAGGATTAAAAGAAAACGAGTCCATAGATCATCCCTGGATAAATAAGGCAATGGAGAGGGCTCAAGAAAAAGTTGAGGGTAGAAATTTTGATATAAGAAAGACTTTGATTAAATTTGATGATGTGATGAATGATCAAAGACAAGTAATCTTCAATCAAAGAATAAACATTCTTAATAATTCTGATATTGGGGATATTTTAATAGCTTTTTTGAATGATGTGGGCGTTTATTTAGAAAATATCAAAAATGACTTTCAAAAATCTGGTGATAAAAAAACGTATTTAACTTCAGTAAAAAATATTACAGGTAATTCAATAACTGATGAAAAATTAATATCTTTTTCAAGTTTGAATAGAGATGAATTTTTTAAACAAATTAAAAGTTATTATGATCTTAAAAAAGAAGAGAGGGTTAAATTAATAGGTAAAAAAGAAAATAATGAGATTGAAAAAAAAATTTTCCTTCAAATTATAGATTTTTCATGGAGGTCACACCTACAATATTTAGAACAGCTCAGACAAGTAATTGGTTTAAGGAGTTACGGGCAAAAAGATCCTCTTTCAGAGTTTAAAAAAGAGGCTTTTACATTATTTGAGGGTTTACTCGAAAAAATAAAAACTGACGTTATTAAATTTCTACTAAATTTGAATATTGTAATTAAAGCTGAAAAAGAAAATGAGTCAGCAATTAAAGATATTGAGTCACAAAAAATCTCCAAACAAAAGATAAAAAGAAATGAAAAATGTCCTTGTAATTCAGGAAAAAAATATAAACACTGTTGTGGACTAATTTAATTTTTTTTTATTTTTTGGAATGCGTCCAAAGCCGTTTCTCTTGCTTTTTGATGATCAACTATTGGAAATGGATAATCTTTTCCTAACTCAAAATTATTAATTTTTTCTTTAAGCTCCCAGGGTTTATGAATAAAATTTTCTGGAATTGATGATATTTCTGGTATCCATTGTTTTACATAGGTGCCTTTGCTATCAAATTTCTCTCCTTGTAATATTGGATTAAAAATTCTGAAATAAGGAGCAGCATCCGCTCCACATCCAGCAACCCATTGCCACCCTGCTACATTGTTTGCCTCATTAAAGTCAAGTAAACAGTTTCTAAAATGTTTTTCTCCCTCTTTCCAATTAATGAGTAAATGTTTTACTAAAAATGATGCCGTGATCATCCGTACTCTGTTATGCATCCATCCTGTTTTATATAGCTCTCTCATACCCGCATCAACAATAGGATAGCCGGTCATTCCCTTTTTCCAAGCTTCTAAATATTTCTTGTTAGTTTGCCATGGAAATTTATCAAATTCTTTTCTTAAATTTTCTTTTAACATCTCTGGAAAATAATTTATCAGACTATGGCTAAATTCTCTCCAACCTAATTCATTTATAAATTTTCTATATCCTTTTTTCTTTTCAGAAATTTTATTGCATGACTCCCAAATATCTTCAACATTTAATTGACCGAATGATAAATAGGGTGATATTTTTGAAGTTCCGTTTATGTCAGGATTGTCTCTATTTTCTCCATAATCTTTAATTTTATTTTTTATAAAATCATTTTTGATTTTTAACCCCTCTTCTTCCGAAGGAATCCAATAATCTTCAAATTTTTTATACCAATTTTTTTTTGGAAGTATCTTTTTATAATCAATTTCATCAGTTAAAAATTTTATTTTACTTTTTGTTTTTTTAACAAGATCTTTTTTAGGGAATTCTTTATCAATATAAATACTTTCAGCTGTTCGCCAAAAAGGTGTGAATACTTTAAATGGTGTTCCATCATTTTTTTTAACTTCATTTTCTTCGTTTAATATATTGCCTTTAAATATCTTAAAAAAAATATTTTTATCTTCTAATTTCTCTTTTAAATTTTTATCAAATCTTAAATAACTTGGTTCATATATTTTGTTCCAATAAATAGAAAAATTATTAATTTCTAAAATTTTTTTAAAAGCAGATTCGTATGTATCAGCTATCATTAATTCTAAATTAATATTGTATTTTTTTAGCTTTTGATTAAAATTTGTAAGAGATTTATAAATCCACCATCTTTGAGCTTCTCTTTTATTTTCAAAATCGGTTTTTTTGAATATATAGATAGCACTTACTTTACTATGATTGTTAGAGACAAATGATAAAGCTTTATTTTTAGTGATTCTAAAATCATTTCTAACCCAAAATATACCTGTATTTTCATTCATCCAAAATATATATATCAAATTATTTTTCATAATTATAAAATAAAAATTGGATTAATTGACGCTTAGAAATGTTAATTGTAGAAAAAAATGAATAAAAATAAAAACCTTTATACTCTTGGAATTTGTAATGATGAAACCGCGTCTGCTTGCTTGTTTCAAGGAGGCAAACTGGTAGGTGCTGCAAGTGAGGAAAGATTTTCCCGAATAAAGTATGACAATAATTTTCCTAATCAATCTATTAATTTTTTACTAAAAAATTTTAATATTAAACTAAAAAACATTAATCATATTGCATATTCTTGGGTGAAAGGTTTCGATCCAAAGCTTAAATTAAAATATAAAAAAAGATTAGACGAGTGTAAGAAATCTGGAAAAAAATCACTTAAAATATTTAAAGAAAGAATAAATTCAGAATATAAACAGGATGAATTAAAAAAAAAAGAATTTAATAAATGGGCTAAAAATAATCTATCAAAAAATCAAATAAAATTACTTAAGAAATTTTACCATCATGAATCTCATGCTGCTAGCGCTGCTTACCTTAGCCCATTTAAAAATGGTTTAGTATTAACTTCTGACGCAAGAGGAGATTACGAGTCACTTAGTATTTGGCAGTTTGACAGAAAAAAATCAAATGGTCTTAAAAAGATTTACTCATCAACCTCAAGTGACTCTCTAGGTTTTTTTTATGGAAGAATAACTGGTCTTTTAGGTTTTAAACCCATGAAGCATGAGGGAAAAATTACTGGCTTGGCAGCCCATGGGAATCCTCTTAAAGCAATGAAAATAATGAAATCAATGATCACTGTTAAGAAAGGTGAAATTATAGCTTCACTAGGAGATTTTTATAGACCTTTTTTTACAAATTATAATAAAAAACTTGTGAAAAGAATTAAAAAATTTTCACGAGAAGATATAGCTGCTGCGGCCCAAAAACATTTAGAGTGGTGTTTGTGTGAAATATTAAAATTTCATGTAAAAAGATTAAAATTAAAACCGATGCCCTTAATGTTGGCCGGTGGAACTTTTGGAAATGTAAAAGCTACCCAAGCTTTAAAAAATTTAAAATGTATTACTAAGGTTTTTGTACAACCTCAAATGGGTGACGGTGGACTTTGCTTAGGAGCTGCAGCTCTATCATTGCATATAAGAAGGAAAAATATATTACCTTTAAAAAATGTTTATTTAGGTCCATCTGTTGCTATAAAAAATATTAAATTGTTTAAAAAAAAATACTCTAACCTATTTTTTAAAAAGATAAGTAATATAAAAGATTATATTGTAAAAGATTTAGTTGACAATCAAGTGATAGGTTTTGTTAGAGATAAAATGGAATTTGGGCCAAGAGCTTTATGTAATAGAAGTATAATTTATAAAACAAGTGATAAATCTATTAATGACTGGCTTAACAAGAGGATGCGTAGAACCGAATTTATGCCTTTTGCTCCAGTTGTAAGAAATAATACAGCAAAAAAAGCTTTCATAAAATATCAAAATAATGATCCAACTTTTAACTTTATGACTTCAACAATAGACTGTTCGAAAGAATTTGAAAAAAAATGTCCTGCAGTAACTCATGTTGATCTTACGGCTAGACCTCAAATTATATACAAAAAAGACGATCCTTTACTGTGGAATATTTTACGAGAATGGGAAAAAACCTCTGGAGAGATGGCATTAGTAAATACTTCTTTTAATGCTCACGAACAACCAATAATTTGTAATGAAACTCAATCTATCAATGCATTAAAATCTGGAATGATAGATGTTTTGTATATAAAAGATATTAGAATTGTAAAAAAAAGCTCAATTATCTAAGAAACCTCACGAGTGTTCGCATTGAAAGATTGAGTAAATGGAATTTTCACAACTACTGCATCTACGGGTTTTACAGAGTATTTTTTAGGAAGATGTACCTTATATTTTTTACCTAAATTCCCAATTGGAAACCCGGTGGCACTCAAATGACCTTCGTAAGGAACGTAGCCCATAGCTATATTTGTTCCTTTTTCTGGATGATACCAAGGCGAAGTAATATACCCAATAGGTTTACCACCACTACTATTTGATATTAGATAAAAATCGTTAGCATAATCTTCAATAGGTTTTCCTCCAAGCTCTAAACCAACTAATTGTAATTTATAAGGTTTTTCGCCGTTTTGTATTTGTTTTTTCATTTTTTCCAGAGCTTCTTTACCAATATAATCAGTTTTCTTTTCCCAAACTCCCTTGCCTGATAATGAAACTTGATATCCTAAATTACATTGAAATGGATTTGTTTCATGGTCCAAATCTTGACCCCATGATAAAATACCTGCTTGAATACGTCTGTGATGAGCAGGGGCTATTACCATTAACTTGTGTTTTTTTCCTTCTTTAAGAACGGCATTCCACATGTCTTCAGCATATAAAGTTGCATTTCTCAAGTAAATTTCATATCCAGCTTCACCAGAAAATCCTGACTGAGATATTACACAACTTCGACCCCCAACTTTTGCTTCTGCTAAACCATAAAATGGCATCTTGTCTAAATCTACTTGATCACCTATTAAATCGTTCATCAAAGCTTTTGATTTTGGACCTTGTATTTGAACAGGACAAGAATCTATTTCGTCTATTTCAACGTTGAATCTTTTATCAGCATTAACTCCTTGAAGGTAAAGACCGATATCAGAGTCCGATAAACTAAACCAAAACTCATCTTCAGCAACTCTCAATAAAACAGGATCATTAAGTACTCCTCCTTTATAATTGCACAAAATTACATATCGACCTCTCATTGTTGAAATTTTCGTAGCGTCTCTTGTTATTACATAATCTACAAATTTTTCAGCATCTGGTCCTTTAACTCTAATTTGTCTTTCAACAGCAACATTCCACATAGTTACATGGTTTTTAATGGCGTGATATTCTACCATTGCCCCACCCTTTTCAGGTCTAACATAACCTCTAGGATGATAAATTCTGTTATACACTGTTGCTCTCCAACATCCTGCTTTCATAGATAAATGCCAATAAGGAGATTTTCTCACTCTTGTTGATATGAGCATTTCAACTTTAGTAGGACCACTTTGTCTTAAATTATACGGAACTTGTCTATCTGATTGATCGACTGAAGTTTCATGACGAATTTTATCGTAATTAATTTTTTCTTTTTTTAGAGATATTAATTTAAATTTTTTTTTTGCTTTGTTTTTTTTTACTTTTTTAATTTTTTTTGGCATAATTATTTTGGATTAACCATTTATTTGTTTCCTTAAGACCTCCAAAAGTATAAATATGAAAGTGCTTAGTAACTTTCTTTAAGCTATTTATCAAGTTGTTAGGATCTCTAGGCTTCAATAAATCTAAAGTCTTATTCTTATTAGATTTAAGAAAATTTATAGAATTTTTCGCCCCAACTATACTGGCAAACTTTAATAAGCTGCCTATTTTTAAAGGACCAGTAATTCCAACATGAACTGGAAGATTTTGTTTAGAAATAAAACTAGAAATTACTAATGGATCTAAAAGCCATTGTGTAACAATGTAGTCGGCAAGGGGAGTTTTTTCTTTCATAGCTTTTTCTAATTCTGAATCGGATATATCAGGGGAACCCTCTGGGTGTCCAGCAATTCCTATCTTCATCCCCTTAAATAATCCTGTCTCTAAAAGTTGCAACGAGCAGTGGTATTTTCCTAAGGGCTCTCTTCCTCCTCCTATAACTAAAGCTTGTTTTACTCCAAAATCTTTGCACATCCCTACATAAGTCTTTAAATCATCAAAATCTTTAATTGATCTAGCTGGAAAATGAGGAACTGGATTGTATCCGTATTTGACTAATTCCTTAGATTTATTTGCAACATCAACAAAACTATCACCGGGTAACATAGTTATATAGATATCTCGAACCTTTGGTAGAACCGACAGTTCTGTCTTAATTGTTATTTCTAAAGAAAAATTCATACAATTCCGGATATATCAATCAATGCTATGAAGAGTCCAGAATAATTGTGATTGTGGTGGCCTTGGTAAGAATCGCACTTACGACACATACCTTTTCAGGGTACTGCTCTACTACTGAGCTACAAGGCCTAACCTCTAAAGGTGATTCTTCCTTTAGTCAAATCGTAAGGTGTCATTTCAACTGTTACGCTATCACCGGCTAAAACTCTTATTCTATTTTTTCTTAGTTTTCCAGCGGTATGAGCTAATATTTCATGATTATTTTCTAACCTTACTCTAAACATGGCGTTAGGAAGTAGCTCTGTAACTTTTCCTTTGAATTCTAAAGTTTCTTGTTTACCCAATTTTTATTCCTTTTTTAGTCTTATTTTAATAGAATTTGCGTGGCCTTCAAGTTTTTCATATTTAGCTAAGTTTATAACTGATGGACCTAATCTTTCAATACCTGTTTTTGAAATTTTTATAATAGAATGTCTTTTAAAAAAATCAAAAACAGATAAACCTGATGAAAATTTAGCTGATCCAGATGTAGGTAAAACGTGGTTTGGTCCAGCTAGATAGTCTCCCATAGCCTCTGCTGAATATTTACCAATAAAAATTGATCCTGCATTTACTACTTTTTTTAATATTTTTTGAGGCTTTTTAATATTTAACTCTAAATGTTCTGGAGCTATTTCATTTATTATTTTTACAAATTTATTGGTATTTGCATATATAGCAAATCCAAATTTTTTTAAACTTTTAGAGGCAATACGTTTTTTTTCCAATTTAAGCAATTGTTTTACTAAGTTAAAATTTACTTTTTTAATAAGTTTTTTATCATTTGAAATTAAAATTGATTGAGATCTTTCGTCATGTTCTGCTTGGGCAATCAAATCAGCTGCTAACCATTCTGGGTTGGACGAGCCGTCTCCAACAACAGTTACTTCTGAAGGACCAGCAATCATATCAATTCCAACTTCTCCAAATACTTCTTTCTTTGCTAAAGCAACAAATTGATTTCCAGGACCAACGATTTTATTAACTTTTTTAATTTTTTTTGTTCCATATGCCATAGCTGCTATTGCTTGAGCACCACCTACTTTATAAATTTTTTTAACTTTACATTTTTTTGCGGCATATATTACTGCAGGATTAAAATTTCCATTTATTGATGGGGTTGTCATAAATAATTCCTTTACTCCAGCAATATTTGCTGGAATACAATTCATAAGTACTGAGCTTGGATAGCTAGCTATTCCTCCTGGAACATAAACTCCTATTTTTTCAATAGGACTATAAGTATAAGATAAATGATTTTTATTTTTATCTGAAATATTAAAAGATTTAATTTTTTGATTTTTATGAAATTTAGCTATTCTATTATAAGCCAAATCAATTGACTTTTTAATTTTTGGATCAAGCTTATTTATTATTTTATTTATTTCACTTTTGGAAAATATGATGTTTTTTGTTGAAATTTTTTTTAATTTCGAGAATTTTTTTTCATATTTTAAAACTGCTTTATCTTGATTTTTTTTAACATCATTAATTATTTTTTTTACTAAAGTAATTTTATTTCCAATTAATACATTTCTTTCCTTTAATAAAAGGTTCAATTTTTTAAGAAAATTATTTTGATTCCCGTTTAAATATCTAAGCATTAAAAAATTGGTGTTTTGGTTTATTTTTACTTTCCCAAGGTTTTCCTTGGTCGTCTAAAGTAACTTCTATAACTTCCGCTTTCACTTTAATTATACTTTCTCCTGAGAATATTAAATTAATTTCATAACTTTTATCAGGCATTAAATTGCTTTCAATAGCTAAAAAATCCAAAAAAACTTCATTCTTTTGATGTTCAATTTTTTTTGAAAAAACATTAGTAATAGATTCAAATTTAAGAATTGTTCTAATTCTTTTATTTTTTCTAAAAACACCTTTTTCTACATCTTCCCACATAAATCTATTTAACTGTATCAAAAGAATTTTATTTTTTTTTAAATAAGCTATTTCTTTGGCAGCGACTATTGAGTCTTGAAGATGTGCTGAGATTACTTTTAAATCTTCTTCAGTCTTTGCTAAAAGTTTCAAATTTTTAGTTTTCATTTAAATTCTCTTAATGTTGGATTTACAATTTTTAAGTTTTTTTTCTAAATTTTCATAACCTCTATCTAAATGATAAATTCTATTTATTAGAGTCCTATTGTCAGCTATTAAACCAGCAATAACTAAACTGACTGAAGCTCTAAGATCTGTAGCCATAACCTCAGCTCCAGATAAATTAGTAGGTCCTTGAATATAAGCAGTATTATTTTTAATTTCTATCTTTGCCCCCATTCTTTTTAATTCAGGAACGTGCATAAATCTATTTTCAAAAATATTTTCTTTAATAATTGAAACTCCCTCAGCTTTTGTCATTAATACCATTATCTGAGCTTGTAAATCAGTCGGAAAACCAGGGTATGGAGAAGTAGTAATCTTAATTTTTTTTATTTTTTTGGACTCCAAAATATTTATTTTATTTTTAAAAGTTTTTATTTTTACCCCCATCAGTTTTAAAATTTTTAATTCTGTCCTTATAATTTTGTGATCTATATTTAAAAGTGAAATATTACTACCAGCAATTGCAGAAGCTATAAGATAAGTTCCTGCCTCAATTCTATCAAACATAACTTTATAAGTAGCTTCTACTGGTTTAAATTTTCCAAAAATTTCAATTTTTCTACCTTTTGAAATAATCCTACATCCTATTTTTTTTAAGAAAGAAATTAAATCCTTTACCTCAGGTTCAATTGCACAATTTAATAAAATTGTTTTTCCTGAAGCTTGTGAAGCTGCTAATATCGCATTTTCAGTTGCTCCTACCGAGACCGAAGGAAATTTAATTTTACACCCTCTTAGCCCTTTTTTAGCTGAAGCGTGAATGTAACCATTTTTAATTTTAATTTTAGCACCAAGTTTTTTTAATACAAATAAATGTAGATCAACAGGACGAGTGCCAATTGCACATCCACCTGGTAAAGATACCTTTGCTTTTTTATTTCTAGCTAAGAGTGGACCTAGAACCAAAACACCTGCTCTCATTGTTTTGACAAGTTTGTACGGAGCAATCGAATTAAGTACATTTTTCTTATTTATAATTTGTAAAGAATTATTCTTTTTGTTTATTTTGATTCTAAGTCCTATAAAGTTTAAAAGTTCTATCATTGTAAAAACGTCTTTTACAAAAGGAACATTTTCAATTTTTACTTTTTGACTAAAAATAGAGGCAGCTAGGATTGGTAAAGTTGCGTTTTTTGATCCTGAAATAGGTATTATGCCTGAAAGTTTTTTTTTCCCTTTAATAAGAAGCTTCTGCATGTAAAATGGATTTAAACTTTTGGGAGTGTTACCCCTCTTTGTTTCATATACTTACCTTTTCTTTGAGCATATGTTACTTTAGGTTTTTCATTGCCTTTTATAAAAACAAATTGTGCGACGCCTTCATGAGCATAAATTTTAGCTGGTAGAGGCGTAGTGTTTGAAAATTCTAGAGTAACATGACCCTGCCAACCAGGCTCAAGAGGTGTTACATTTACAATTATTCCACATCTTGCATACGTAGACTTGCCTAGGCAAATTACTAACACGTCATCAGGGATCTTGAAATACTCAACTGTTCTAGCTAAAGCAAAAGAGTTAGGTGGGATAATACATTCTTTGCCAATTTTAGTAATAAAACTCTCTTTTTTAAATACTTTCGGATCTACTATTCCTGAGTTTACATTCGTAAAGATCTTAAATTCGTTTGATACTCTTGCATCATATCCGTAGGATGACAATCCAAATGATATTTGACCTTTTCTATTTTGCCTTGGAACAAAAGGCTTAATCATACCCTTTGTCGTCGCAAGTTTTTTAATCCATTTATCCGAGAGTACTGTCATAGTTATTTTTTTTAGTCTTTTCCTTAAATTTTTTTCTTTTTTTTAAATTTTTTTTTAAAGCTATTTCTCTTTTTACAAATTTAGAGTCTTTTTTGTAAAAAGATCTCATCGGGAATTTAATTTTTATCTGGATTAGTTAAATCTTCAAGAGTTATGGGTTTATCAATGTCATGCATTTTCTTTTCAGGCTCTTGGTTTTTTGAATTGGTTCCTCTTTTTGCTCTTCTTTCTTCAATTCGAGCTTTTCTTTTAGCCTCTTTTTTCAAAGCCTTTTCGCCTCTAGTTGATTTATAATCGTAATGAATACCCATTTTTGCTCCTGCATCTAATACTGTTTTACTTTGTTGCCTACAATTTTGCAAGCAACATTAATTCTATTAATACTAGAAGCTCAATGAGGCTATATTTCGACACTATTTTTTTTGTTTTTTTAAAAAAATAAATATTAAAGATAAGCCTACTGCTACTAAAACATCTTCAAGGGGAGTTGCCTTGGGATAACCATAATTCCAAATTATTACTAAGATTAACCATGCCAACCATTGTAAAATTTCTCTATTTTTATCTCTTGATTTTTTCATATTTTACATCCGTCTATTCCACAACTTTTTCCCGAAGAAATCTCATTATGAAAATCAATAGATTTAAGACTACTTATCATAAAAGTTTTGTAAGTATTCAAATAGCTATTTAAACTGTTAGCTAGATCTTGTGACTCTTTTTTAAATCCAAGCCTAGTAAAATTTATTAACATTAAAGAATTACCATTTGGAACAGTGTGATCACTAATATCTACTGGTTCGATAAAAATATCGTTATTTTTAATAATATTTTTTTGAAATATACTTCTGTGCTTTAAATAAAATAAATTTATTGTTTCTTTGCAGAATTTATTAGCTTGTATCCTGTATTTTGAATTTAGTGTTTGATCATTAAGGTCAATTAAACAATTTATTAAATAAGCATAATCTTCAAGAAATACAACTGATTTTGAACTACTATGAAATAAACTTCCTTTACAAAATTTTTTTTCAATATTCGCAAATATCTCTTCTGCTAGAGATAAAAAATTCTGATCTGGAATCGCATTATGTGCATGAACTAAGCTGCTGATAAAAAAACAGTTTAAATCTAGTTGGGTTTTATTATCAAAAAAAGGTTTTTTTTTATTTTTTCTTATATTTAAAAGTTCATTAATAATTGAATTTGTAGGAGGCATTATTTCTGTAAGAATGATTTTACCTTCCCAGTTTCCAGAAGGTTTAATATCGAAGTATTTCTCAATATCTTTGATATTTTTTACCTCATTGTAAGTAAATGTATAATACTTTCCTTCTTCTCCTTCACTATCTGCATCATAGGCAGATCCATAAAGATTGCTTGAGGATACTTTAAAATTATTTTTTAAAAACGAAACTGTCTGAATTATTTTGTTTTTGAAGTATTCATTAGGTTTAATTTTATAAAATTTTGATAAAAGTGATATAAACTGAACATTGTCATAAAGCATCTTTTCAAAATGGGGAATTAACCAGTCCTCATCGACTGTATATCTGGCAAGTCCGCCTTCTACGTGATCATAAATTCCCTGGGAACATAATTTTTTTAAAACAAGTTCTACAGGTTTCAAAAATTTTTCTTTTTTAGATTTATTATAGAAGTATAAAAAAGTATCAAAAACATTAAACATAGGAAATTTAGGTGCACCTTTATATCCTCCTTTTTCTTGATCTAAATTTTCAATCATAAGTTCTAATATAGGTTCTAGATCTTGCTTTAAAACTGAGCTTTTTTTTAATTCTAAACTTTTTTGAATAAGTTGAGACTGATTTGTTATTTTATCTTTTTGAGAATTGTAAACAGAACTAACCTTATTCAAAACTTCTTTAAAAGATGGAAGTCCATGTTTTTCAAATTTTGGAAAATAAGTACCTCCCATAAATGGAACTGCATTTTCATCTAGAAACATTGTAAGTGGCCAACCACCGCTAGATTGATTAAATAATTGAAAAGAGCTTTGAAAAACAAAATCAATATCAGGTCTTTCTTCTCTATCTACTTTAATATTTATAAAATTTTGATTCATTAGATCTGCAGTTTCTTTATCTTCAAAACTTTCGTGCGCCATTACATGGCACCAATGGCAACTTGCATATCCAATGCTTAATAAAATTGGTTTGTTCTCTTTTTTTGCTTGCTCGAGGGTGCTTTTTGACCAAATTTGCCATTGAACAGGATTATTTTTATGTTGTTGCAAATATGGGCTCGGATCATTTGATAAATTATTTGTTCTCATAAATCAAAATACTATTTTTTAAATATTTTATTCTTTATAAAAAATGAAAAGCATAGAATTAATAAAAAACCTATTATTGGAAAATATATATCTGGATCCATCAAAATGTTTCTATAACTCAATTCATCATTCTTTCCAATTAATCCCTCTATTCCAGCTCCCAAAGAATTAACAATAAACACCGTTGGCATTAATCCGAAAAAAGTTGCATAAATATAATTTTTTAGTTTCATATTAAATATTACAGGTAAAACATTTTGAAGAGGAAAAGGAATTCCAGCACCACCTGACAGTCTAAATGTAAAAAAATATAAAAGTTCATTTTTGTTAAATAAATATTTAAACTTTTCAATTTTTTTGGAGAGGTATTTTATAATCAAATCAGAAAAATAATATTTTGATACTAAATATAACAAGCTGCTCCCTACACTAAAAGAAAATACAGATATAATTGTTCCAGCCCACTGCCCAAATAAAAATCCAGACATTATTGCAATGGGAGAACCAAATCCTAGCAAAAATATCCATACTGATGAAAATATGATAAAAAAGACTATAAACAAAATTAAGTTTTCATTTTTATAATCTATAAGCATTCTGGTATTATCTTTTATATAAGAATAATTGGTGAGTTCTCTGAAATCCAAATAACTAAAAACAACAAAAAGTAGAATTCCAAGGCATAGTATATAAATGCAACCTAAAATAAGTTTTAATTTTTTATTCATACTTAAATATTAACTGTACATGAGCGATTTAATTAATTATATAACTTTAAATATTTATGAAAAGAACTTATCAACCAAGTAGATTAGTAAGAAAAAGAAGGCACGGATTCCGCTCTAGAATGGCAACTAAAGGTGGTAGAAAGCTTTTATCCAGAAGACGAGCCAAAGGTCGAAAAACAATATCAACATAGTGCAGTATGGTTAAGCTTGTTAGCCTCAAAAAGAGTAACCACTTTAAATCAGCTTTAAAAGAAAAAAGAAGACATACTGATTTTTTTTCGATTTTTGCAGCAAAGAATTTTATTAAACCAAAAAATAAAAATATTCTTCAAATAAGCTTTGTTATGAAAAAAAAAATTGGCAACGCAGTAAAAAGAAACAAAATTAGACGTAAATTAAAAGCTATTGTCACTAAATTATCAAAAATAAAGGGTGCAATTGATTCTGATTATACTTATATAGTTTTGGGAAAATCAAAAGCTTACGAAGAAAAATATAACGTTCTTTATGATTCTATGACTGATTGTTTTAAAAAAATAAATAAATAAATGTCTAAAATATTAATTTATCTAACTATACAAATAATAAAATTTTATAAATTTTTTATCTCCCCTCTTTTAGGAAATAGATGTAGATTTTTTCCTTCTTGTTCGGACTACTTTATTGACTCTATTAAGCTATATGGTTTGATAAAAGGTTTTTATCTTGGGTTAAAAAGAATAATTAGGTGCCACCCAATAAAATTGTTAGGTGGCGGGTCTGGCTTAGATTTAGTTCCTAAAAAAAAGACATTACCTAAAGGAAAATACTAAATGGAAAATAAAAACGTCTTTATTGCTATTGCTTTGTCAATGTCTGTGCTTCTTTTTTGGAGTGCTTTTTTTGAAACTCCTAATCCAATTGAAGATAAACCACTGTCAAATACAAGTAATCAAAAAAAAATTGAAACTTCCAATAGTATAACTCCAAATATAAATGAAACTATTGAGACTCAAAAAATTTCAAGAGAAGACTCCATTAAGAAAGTTAAAAGAGTAAAAATTGAAAATGAAAGTATCGTGGGCTCAATATCATTAAAAGGAGGTTTAATAGATGATGTTTCTTTTAAAAAACACAAAAATGATCTTGAAAATAAAGAAAATGTAATTTTTCTTAACCCAAAAGATACTATTGATGGATATTTTATTGAAACTGGATGGACAAGTATAGGTGACAAAATTAATGTGCCCTCTATAAATTCAGATTGGAAAGTTGCTGGAAATAATGTTTTGAGTGAAAATCAATCTGTTACTTTGAAGTGGGATAATGGGGAGGGAATAGTTTTTAAAAAAATAATTGAACTTGATAATAAATATCTATTTAAAATTTCGCAAGTAATAGAAAATAACTCTAATAATTCAATAGATTTATACCCTTATGCTCAAATTACAAGAAACAAAATTCCGGACGATATACAAAACTTTTATATTTCACACGAAGGTTTTATTGGTGTTTTTGATGATGAGCTTAAAGAAGATGATTATGATGATGTAGAAGAAAAAAAAATTTCGAGAGAATCTAGCAATGGATGGTTAGGTATTACTGATAAGTATTGGATGACCGCTTTAGTTCCGGAACAAGGAAAAAATTTTAAATCTACTTTTTTGTATAATAATACTTTTAAAGCTAATTATATTATTAATAAACCTACAACTATTCAGCCCTCGTCCTCAAATTCAAATAACGTAAGGTTATTCGTGGCAGCAAAAGAAGTTGACACTGTTGACTCTTACGCCGAAAATCAAAATATTCAAAAACTAGATCTAGTAATAGATTGGGGTTGGTTTTATTTTTTTACCAAACCTTTGTTCTTTATAATTGATTACTTGTTTAAAATATCTGGAAATTTTGGGGTGGCAATTGTATTAATAACTATCGGTATTAGATTATTGTTTTTTCCTCTAGCAAATTACTCTTTTAGATCGATGGCTAAAATGAAAGCTTTGCAGCCTGAAATGGTAAGGCTAAAGGAGTTACACAAAGATGATAAAACAAAGCTTCAACAAGAAATGATGGCTTTGTATAAAAAAGAAAAAGTGAACCCCGCTTCAGGTTGCTTGCCAGTTCTTATACAAATACCCTTCTTCTTTGCTATTTATAAAATGTTATTCATTTCGTTAGAAATGAGACACCAGCCTTTTTTTGGATGGATTAATGATTTATCCGCTCAAGATCCCACATCTCTTTTTAACGCATTTGGTTTAATACCATGGGATCCGCCGGGCTTTCTTATAATTGGTATATGGCCAATTCTAATGGGACTTTCAATGTGGGTTCAACAAAAATTAAATCCTGCACCTGCTGATCCTATTCAAGCAAAAATATTTGCTTTTTTTCCAATCTTCCTAACAATAATTTTAGCTTCTTTTCCTTCAGGCTTGGTAGTTTATTGGACGGTAAATAATATTCTGACTATTGCCCAACAATGGGTAATAATGAAAAAGACCAAAATTAAAACAAATTAAATGTCTAAAGAAATTTCTCTAGAAGAGATTAAAAAATTTTGGCCTGATAGCGCTCCTAATATTAAAGATATTACAAAATATATTTCTAAATATAAGAAGGAAAAAATTGTGATTAAATATGGAGGAAATGTCTTAATTGATAGAAATATTTTTAATAATTTTATTCAAGATATAAATATTTTGAATAAATTAGGTCTTTCAATAATAGTTGTTCATGGGGGAGGACCTAGAATAAAAAGAGAATTAGATAAGAAAAATATTGAAACTAAATTTATAAATGGTTTAAGGGTAACTGATGAGAAAGTGATAAAAATAGTTGAAGAAGTGCTAATAGATTTTAATAATGATATAGTAAATTCATTAAAAAAAAAAGGCTCAGATGCAGTTTCAATAAATACTAAAGTCAATAATATAATCAATGTAGTGCCGGAAAAAAAAGAACTTGGCTATGTTGGTATACCAAATAAAATTGATGTGGATAAAATTGAAAATATAATAAGTAAAAACCAAGTTCCAGTAGTTGCGCCACTTGGACTAGATGAAAACGAACAAACTTATAATATAAATGGGGATAGTGCAGCTAATGCAATAGCAAAAAAACTTAAGTCAAGAAGGTTATTATTAATGACAAATGTTGAAGGTGTTTACGATGATAAAAAAAATCTAATATCTGAAATTAAACCTTTTGATCTTAAAAACCTTATAGAATGGAAAGTAGTTCAAGGCGGTATGATACCAAAAATAAAAAATTGTGTGGATGCAGTTGAAAACGGAGTAAGGGGTGTTGTTATTCTTGATGGAAGAAAACCTCATTCAATACTTCATGAAATTTTTTCAGACAAGGGTGCCGGAACACTGATTAGAAAATGAAAGAATTAAAAAATATAAAATATTGGTTGTTTGACTTGGATAATACACTTTATAATGGGAAAACTAAAGTCTTTGAACAGGTCGATAAAAAAATGTCTCAGTTTATTTCTGATAAACTTAATGTCAGTATAGAAGAGGCAAAAAAAATCCAAAAAAATTATTTTCACGAATATAACACAACTTTAAATGGTATGATAAAAAATCATGAAATCGATGCAGATGAGTTTTTAAAATTTGTTCATGATGTAAATTTAGATTTTCTTAAACCAGATAAACTACTGGAGCGTGAAATAGCCAATTTACTGGGAAAAAAATTTATTTTTACTAATGGTTCAAAAGCCCATGCCGCAAATGTCACCAAAAGAATTGGAATAGACAAGCTTTTTGACGGAGTCTTCGATATTGTTGACTCGGAATTTATACCCAAGCCATCAATTGAACCTTATAAAAAAATAATAGAAAAATACAAAATTGAGCCACAATATTGTATATTTATTGAAGATATCGCAAGAAATTTAAAACCAGCGCATGAATTAGGAATGAAAACTGTTTGGATTGAAAATGATGAACCTTGGGCAGCTAAGTTCTCTGATTCTAAATTTATAAATTATAAAACAAATGATCTTGCAAACTTTTTAAAGGAGATAAATGAAATTAGATGAACTAGAAAAAATAATTAATGAGGCTTTTGATAATAAAGAAAAAATCTCTGAAAATTCTGATAAAAAAATTATAGATGCTATTAACCAAACTATTGATCTTACGGATAAAGGTAGTGTGAGAGTTGCTAATAAAAAAGATGGAGCTTGGTTTGTTAATCAATGGATTAAAAAAGCAATTTTACTCAGTTTCAAAATAAATAAAATGACTATGTCTAAAGGTCCATATACTACTTGGTACGATAAAGTGCCTGGTAAATCTGTATCTTGGAATGAGAACGACTGGAAAAAAGCTGGCTACAGACATGTGCCCAACGGAGTAGTCAGAAAAGGCTCTTTCATTGCAAAGAATGCTGTCCTTATGCCTTGTTTTGTAAATCTTGGTGCCTATGTTGATGAAGGAACTATGATAGATACTTGGGCCTCAGTAGGGTCTTGTGCTCAGGTCGGAAAAAATTGTCATATATCTGGTGGTGCTGGTATTGGTGGAGTGCTTGAACCCTTACAAGCTGACCCGGTCATAATTGAAGACAATTGTTTTATCGGTGCAAGATCAGAAATAGCTGAAGGAGTTCTAGTAGAGACAGGTGCTGTAATTTCTATGGGGGTTTACATTGGGGCCTCAACAAAAATAGTCGATAGATCAACAGGAGAAATTTCTTATGGTAAAGTTCCTGCGTATTCAGTTGTTGTGCCTGGGAGTTTGCCTAATAAAAAAAATCCAAATGAAGGACCTTATTTATATTGTGCAGTAATTGTAAAAAAAGTAGATGAAAAAACTAGAAGTAAAACTTCTATAAATGATTTATTAAGAGATTAATGTCTACTTTTGATGAAATAAAACTATCTAAAGATCTTATTCGTTTTCAAAGCATCACTCCTTTTGATGCAGGAGCAATTAAATTCTTAAGTAAAAAATTAAAATCTTTAGGATTTAAATGTAAAATCTTAGAATTTAAAGATAAGAAAAGTCCTCCAATCAAAAATCTATATGCTCGATTTGGAAATCAAGAACCAAATATATGTTATGCAGGACACACAGATGTTGTGCCACCCGGAAATTATAAAGATTGGACTGTAAATCCATTCAAACCAATTATTAAAAATAATAATTTAATAGGTCGTGGTGCTAACGATATGAAAAGTTCTATAGCCTGTTTTATATCAGCGGTAAGTAAATATCTAAAAAAAAATTCTAAGATCAAAGGGTCTATTAGTTTTTTAATAACTGGAGACGAAGAAGGACTAGCAATAAATGGAACAAAGAAAGTTGTAGATTATCTAAAAAAAAAGAAAGAAAAAATTAATTTTTGTATTGTAGGAGAGCCTACAAATCCAAAAAAATTAGGGGAAATGATCAAGATTGGAAGAAGAGGCAGTCTTTCAGGGACAATTAAACTATTTGGCACTCAAGGTCACGTAGCCTACCCTCACCTATCTAAAAATCCAATAAATCCATTAGTTTTAATTTGCAAAAAATTAAAAGATATAAAGTTAGATAACGGTAACAAAAATTTCCAGCCTTCAAATTTAGAGTTCACTGAAGTTTATGTGGATAATAAAGCTCACAATGTTATCCCTTCAAGAGCTAGAGCTCAATTTAATGTTAGATATAATAATTTACATACATCTAATTCTTTAAAAAAAAAAATTATCTCAATAATTAAAAATGTTAGTAAAAAATATAAATGTTCTTATAAAATTAATTTTGAGGCCAATGGTGATGCTTTTCTTACAAAACCAGGAAAAACAATTTTTATGGCCAGAAAAATCATTAAGAAAATTACTAGAATAAACCCAAAATTTTCTACAACGGGTGGAACTTCTGATGCTAGATTTATTAGAAAGATTTCACCTTGCTTGGAATTTGGTCTTGTAAATAAAACAATGCATAAAATTGATGAATGTGTTTCAGTTGCTGACTTGAGAAAATTAACAAAAATTTATTTTGAAATTTTAGATCAATATTTTAAATGAAGCTTTATAAAGAGAAAAAATCAAATATTGATAAAAGAGGCTTATACGCTGCTAAAAATATCATAGCAGGAACTAAAATTATTTATTACAAAGGAAAAATTATTACAAAAAAAGAAACTGAAAGAAATCCAAAATACGATAATGAAAAAGCTATTTACTTATTTAATTTAAATAGCAGATATGACCTAGACGGAGATTTTTCATATAATACAGCAAGACTGATAAATCATTCGTGCAATCCCAATTGTGAAGTAGCTGGAAAAGGTTTGAAGCTATGGATTTTTGCATTAAGAGATATAAAAAAAGGTGAAGAATTATCTTACGACTATGGTTTTGGTTTTGATGAAAACTATAAAGATTATGTTTGCAAATGTCGTTCTAACAATTGTTGTGGGTATATAGTTAGAGAAGGATCTAGATGGAGAATTAAGAAAAATTCTCGCCTTAAAATTTGATCAATATTTTATTTTCATTAGGTATAAACCACATGGTGGAGCGGGTGGAGCACAATTAGATCTTTTTTTTGAGTTCATTGCGTTTTTGAATTTTTTTAGACTCCATTTTTCTTCTCCTAAATATTTCAAACATCCTACCATTGACCTAACTTGTTGTTGAAGAAATGATTTTGAGGTAAAAGTTATTTCAATTTTGTTTTTTGAATTCGAAATTTTTACTCTCTCCAAAGTTTTAATTGGAGATTTTGCAGTACAGGAGGAAGATCTAAAAGTTGAAAAATTTTTGGTTCCTTGAAGTAATTTAGCTCCTCTTCTCATCTTAATTAAATTCAATTTTTTTTTCAAATTCCATGCTCTATTTTTTTCAATTGAGAGAGGGGCTTGTCTATTGATTATTACATATTTATAAGTTCTCTTTTTGGCACTATGCCTAGCATGGAAATTTTTATTTTTTTTTTTTATATTTAAAACAGAAATTTTATAACGTGATAAAAAAAAATTTAAAGAGTTAATAAACTTTTTCTTATCAGTAATTTCTTTTTTTATTCTAAAATGAGCTGATTGCTCAACAGCATGAACTCCTGCATCAGTTCTTCCAGAGCCAAAAACTACTGTCTCAATTTTTAAAATTTTCTTAAGTTTTTTTTGGAGTATTTCTTGAATTGAAAGCCCATTTTTTTGTATCTGCCATCCAACAAATTTAGTACCTACATACTCGATCAAAATATGGTAGGTAATCATTCTAAAATATCACCTTTTTTGATCTCAAATCCAGTCAGAAACTTCTCTATCGATAATTTGTTTTTGCCCTCTTTTTGTATCTCTAGAATATTAATTGAACCATTTTCGCAGGCTACTATAAATTTTTCATCCAAAATTTCACCGGGTTTTCCTTTAAGTTTTGAGATTGAGGCTTTCCAAATTTTATATCTATATCCATCATATGTGAACCAAGCACCTGGTGATGGGTTTAAGCCATTAATTTTTGAAATAATATTTTGAGCAGTATCATGCCATTTAATTTTGGACTCAGATTTATCGATTTTTTTTGCATAAGTAGCATTAGAATGATCTTGCTCTATAAAATTAGCTTTATTATTCTCTATTAATTCTAAGCATTCTATAATATTTTCTGCTCCTAATTTTGAAAGTGTGTCGCTTAAAGATTTTGAAGTAGTTTGTTGATCAATTTTTACTTTAAGCTGCTTAAAATAAGCACCTTCATCTAATTGCTCTCTTATTTTCATCATAGAAATTCCAGATTCTTTTTCATTATTCATTATTGATCTTTGAATAGGCGCGGCTCCTCTCCATTTTGGAAGTAAAGAAGCATGTATATTTATAAAACCTTTTTCAGGAATATCTAAATAATTTTTTGGTATTATGTTTCCATAAGCTACAACTACCACTAAAAAAGGATTTAATGATTTAAAAAAATTTACTTCATTTTCACTCTTTAAATTTTGGGGGGTCTTAACTTTTAAGTTCAACGACTCTGCAAGTTCGTGAATTGGTGATTTTCTAACTCTTTGACCTCTTGAAGATTTTTTTGGAGGTTGTGTATAAACACAAACTACCTCGTATTTAGAACTGAATAAAGTTTTTAACGTTCTTGTAGAGAACTGTGGAGTTCCCATGAAAATAATTTTTTTTGACATTAAATTTCTAAATTTAAACTACAATTCTCTCTATATCTTTCTTTTGTTTGGAGAGTTTTTTAATTATAAAATCTTTTTTAAGCTTTGAAAGGTAGTCTATAAATAGAATTCCATCTAGATGATCAATTTCGTGCTGAATGCATGTTGCTAACAACCCATTTGCTTTAAGTTCTTGAGGTTTACCGTCATAATCCAAGTACTCTAAATGACATTCGGATGGTCTTTGTATTTCAGCAAATTGACCCGGTAAAGATAAACACCCTTCTTCATATGTTGCCAATGTTTGTGATTTAAATATAATTTTTGGATTGACTAAATACAGTGGATTTTTTTTTTCTCCATTTTTTGATAAGTCAATAACAATTACACGTCTTAGAACTCCAACTTGAATAGCCGCGAGACCAATACCAGGAGCCTTGTACATTGTTTCGAGCATATCATCCATTAAAGTTTTTAATGTTTTATCAAATTTTTCTATTGGATTAGATATTTTTCTTAATAATACATCTGGTTCTGTAATAATTTTACGAATAGTCATTAAATGATTATATTATAATTAAGTTCTTTGGGGTAGAGAAGATGTTAAAATTTTATTTCTAAATTTATTTAGCTTTAGTCTATTTAATAAATGAGTCATAAAATAAATGGTTTCTGGGTCAAGATCAGTAATTTGATCTTCACCGATGATCTCAACAAATTTGAGGATTAAAAAACCAATTTCACCGTTTTTGGCAAATTTTGACAGGTTGTCAGGGACGTTATATTTTTTTGCGGTTTCATCAATATTTATTTCTTTAGGAATTTTAAAACCATCGTTTTTTAATGACTCAATTAAGACGAGATCTTTGGCTGAAAAAAAGTATTTGCTATTTTTCCTAATCTTTTTGTAAACGTTATCTAAATCTTTTTGGGACTTTTGTTTTGGTGTATTTTTTTCTGTGTAATATCTTATTACTTTCGATTTATGTAAAATTTTATCATTATATTTTATTCTTCCTAATGCCTTATTTTCCTCAGATATAATATTCTTTTCAACAATTAACTTATAGGGCTCAGGTATATCATTTGGGTCAATTTTTTTTAATTCAACGCTCATTAATTTAGAGAAAACATTCGACAATTTTTCCTTTTTAAACAAATCCTTTAATAAAAATAAATTTTTAATCTTAGTTTCGGCATTATCAGATAACAAATATTTTTGATAAATTAGTGCTCTAGCTTCTATATTATCAAGAGATTGATATATGCTATTTGCATTTATTAGACTGATAAGATCAAAAGGAAGTTTTTTGTAAATTTCAAAAATTTTTGCCTTGTCTAGGGTATTATTATTCGCTGCAACTTCTAATGTCTTAATCTTTTCTTTATCTGTTATGTCCTCAACTTTTACTAAGTTGGCAGAATTCAAATACTCCCATATATACTTATTAGTTTTATTTGATGGCTCATATGTAAAATTTTCAGTTGTTACAGATGCTAAATAAAAGTTTAATAAGTTATCATCTTTTATTTCTGTAGTAGTTTCATTGCTTAGGCCTAATAAATAATTTATCTTATCTTCAAAAAATTTATCTGATAGATTTTGCTCTCTCAAAATATCATACAATAATTGAGCTTCGTTTTTTCTATTGTTAAAAATTAAACAGTAAATCTTAAATTTTGCTAAATAAGTACTTTTATTATTTTTTCCGATAAAGTCTGATTTTTTACAACCTGTACCCAGATCAGCTTGCGCAATACTCTTATCAACCAAATACTGTATGATCTTTTTTTTATTTTTGAAATCTTTATTTTGATTTAAAAATTCTTCAAGTAAGTTATCTTTTTCGTTTTTAATAAGCCAATTTATTTTTAATTCGAGAAATTCTTCTTCTGTCATGTTTTTTGAAGGGGTGTAAGATAACGTTAAAATTGTATCTATGAAAATATCTTCAGCCGATGTTGAAAGATTAATCTTGTTAATTCTTTTAAAACTACTTTTAATATCTTCTCCATCTGTTTGAGACCACATATTTAAATTTAAATTATTTTCTTCAGGATCATAAATTCCATAAATAGGTTTTATGTCATTAGAATTTTCAAAATTATTTGAAATATTTATTTGACTTTCTTGAATATTTGAATTTTCTATTGAAACGGTCGAGGTTGTTTCATCATTACTTTCTGTTTCAGTTGTTTTTTGAATTTGTTTTTCTTCTTTTTTTTGATTCCAGATATCTATTGCATCTTCCGCTTTTAGAGGAAAAAACGTTAGCAAAATAATAAAAAAATAAAAGTATTTATTTGAGCTTGATAGTCTCATTAGTAATATCTTTTTTGATATCTTGTTTTGGTGAAGGAAAATCAATTTTATCAATTAAAAAAATACCAGTGACCAAAATAATTATAACAAATAGAGCTTTAACTATTTTTCTTGATATGGATTGGCCCAGTCCTCTTGAGTTATTGAATTTAAGTTGCATAGTCATAAAATATATTTAAACTAAATAAATAAGACAAATTTGTGATAAATCAAATTATTAATTAGGAATTTAATTGAGAAAAAACCTTGTTTTAACTGGAATGATGGGAGTTGGTAAATCGACCATTGGTAAGACAATAGCTAAAAGGCTAAATATGACTTTTATTGATGTGGATAATCTTATTGTCCAAACTGAAAATCAATCAATTAATAAAATATTTAAAGAAAAAGGTGAAAAATATTTTCGCGATAAAGAAAAATCGTTAACTTTAATCAATATCCAAAAAAAAAATTGTGTTATTTCTTTGGGAGGAGGAGCTTTTATGGATACACAAATCAGAAGTGCTGTGCTGAAAAGTTGCTGTTGTTTTTGGTTAAAATTAGAGACAAAAGAATTAATTAAAAGATTAAATAAAAACAATAAAAGACCATTGTTAAATCAAAATAATCTTGAAAAAACTTTAGACGAAATCCTTAATAAAAGAAAAGATTTTTATAAGTTGGCTCATTTTAAAATCAATTGTAAGAACTTAAATAAAGCTTTAGTAATAGACAAAATAATTAATATTTATGCAGATAAAAAAGATTAGAATTAAAAACCTTACTTCAGATTACTCAATCTTGATAGGAAATAATATATTAAACACAATCCCAAAAAAAATTAATAAATTATGTCCCCAAGCAAAAAAAATTGCAATTGTTTTGGACAAAAAAGTTCCGAGTAAGTTTAAAAAAAAATTAAAAAAAATACTTGAAAAATATGAAGTTTATACATTTGAATTCGTGACTAGCGAAAAATTAAAATCTTTCACAAACGTTAATAGGTTAGCAGAAAAACTATTGTCAAAAAATTTTAATAGGTCAGATATTTTAATTGCGGTAGGTGGGGGCATACTTGGTGATTTTTCCGCATTTGTTGCTAGTATTGTAAAAAGAGGTATTAATTTTATTAATATTCCAACAACTTTACTTTCACAGGTGGACTCCTCAATAGGAGGAAAAACTGGGGTAAACTCCTCCTTTGGTAAAAATCTTATAGGAACTTTTTATGAACCAAAGCTAGTAATATCTGATGTATCTTTTTTAAAAAGCCTTCCTAAAAGAGAGATAGTTTGTGGTTATGCTGAGATTTTAAAACACTCATTAATTGTTAAAAATAATTTTTTTAGGTGGTTAAAAATAAACTCGAAAGAGATGTTGGAAAAAAGAAATCAAAATATCTTAACTTCTGCAATTTATAAAAGCTGTAAAGTAAAAGTTTTTTTTGTAAATAAAGACTTTAGAGAAAAAGGGTTGAGAATGACTTTAAATTTTGGTCACACTTTTGCTCATGCTATTGAAGCAAAAAATAAATTTTCAAAAAAAATTAATCATGGTGAAGCAGTCTTAATAGGAATGATGTTGGCTACAAAATTATCTTATATAAAAAGAATTTGTACTAAAAAAACCCTTGAAGACTTAAAGGACATATATATAAAAAATAATATTAATTACGATTGGAATAAATTTTTTACAAAAAGAGATAAAAATAAAATTGTAGATTTTATGAATAATGATAAAAAAAATAATGATAAAAAAATAAATTTAATTCTTTTAAAAAATATCGGAAAAACAACAAAACCTGGAGAGTATAAATTTACTAATCAACAACTTAAAAATACTTTGATTAAAATTAACTAATTTTTATTTCTAGGGCATGTATTTTTTCTCTCATTTCTTTTTCTAAAATTTTCATGATTGCTCTATGTGACTCAATTCTACCTAAGGTTTTGAGATGTTCTGACTCAATATCAATTTGTAGATGATATTTTTTTGAGTCAAAAAATTTATGTTTTCGATGCTTGTGGGAATTATCTATTACAATTACTTTATTTACTTTTAAATTTTCTTTAATTTTATTTTCAATAAATTCGATAAATTCCTTCATAAAATTTAATTTTAATATATACATTTATAAATAATATGAAAATTATTTGTGACTGGGATAATTGTAATAAAGTTGGTAGCTATAAGGCTCCAATCGAGAAAGATAATAGCAGAAAATTTAGATTGCTGTGTTTGGAACATATTAAAATCTTCAACAAAAAATGGAATTATTTTGCTGATATGGATAACCAGCAGATAGAATATTTTATAAAATCGGATTTAACTTGGCATAAAACAACTAAAGGATTTAGCTCATCGGAGAATTTTTTTAATATTCTTTGGAATAATGCGTTAGAAGATAAGCTTAATATTTTTAAGTCTTCCAACTTTAAAGATTTTAAGAAAACCAATTTAACTACTACTGACCGTGACGCTTTGGATATAATGGACTTAAAATATGATGCAAAATGGGAGGAAATACAGAAAAAATTTAAAACCCTTGTAAAGAAATATCATCCTGATAAAAACCTCGGTAGTAAAAAATTTGAAGATAAACTAAAAAAAATTACTTTAGCTTATAGTCAATTAAAATTAACAATAGGAAAAAAATAATGCCCGCTAATCTTGGTATGCAAAAACCTGATATTAAAATTTCAGTAAAACAAAGTTTTGGCATAGATACAGAAATGCAAATTGATGGGTTTGCAAAGAAAAATGAGTATGTGCCAACAATAGATCAAGATTATAAATTTGATCGAGACACAACTCTAGCAATTTTATCTGGATTTGCTTTTAACAAAAGAGTTTTAATTCAGGGATATCATGGTACTGGAAAATCAACTCACATAGAACAAGTTGCGGCTAGACTTAACTGGCCGTGTATTAGAGTAAATTTAGATAGTCATATAAGCAGAATAGATTTAATTGGAAAAGATGCAATAATTTTAAAAGACGGAAAACAAATAACAGAATTTCAAGAAGGTATTTTACCTTGGTCAATTCAAAATCCTGTAGCTTTAGTTTTTGATGAATATGATGCAGGAAGACCTGACGTTATGTTTGTTATTCAGCGAGTATTAGAAAGTGAAGGAAATTTTACACTTCTAGATAAAAAGAAAGTCATTGAGCAGAATGATTACTTTAGAATGTTTGCTACGACTAATACTGTGGGATTGGGAGATACCACTGGACTTTACCATGGAACACAACAAATAAACCAAGGTCAAATGGATAGATGGAATATAGTAACTACTTTAAATTACCTATCTTTTGATAAAGAATTAGAAATTATTTTAGCAAAAAATAAAAATTTCGATAATAAAGATGGCAAAGAAACAATTTCAAATATGATTAAAGTGGCAGATCTGACTAGAAAGGGATTTATTAATGGTGATATTTCGACTGTAATGAGTCCAAGGACTGTTTTACATTGGGCTGATAATACAAATATATTTAAAGATCATGGGTATGCATTTAGAGTAACATTTTTAAATAAGTGTGATGATTTGGAAAAAAAAATAATTTCTGAATATTATCAACGTTGCTTTGGTGAAGATTTACCTGAGTCTTCTGTAAATGTTACCATTACTTAGAATGGAAAAAAAAGAAAACTATTTACAAGATTTTAAAACAGCAATCATTTCAACAGTAAAATCTTTATCTAATTCCGATGAAGTTGAAGTTACCTTTGGGGGCAAAAGTTCAGATAAAGAAAAAATTACTGTTAGGCTTCCTGAATTAGAAGCAAGTAATGATAAAATAAATTTTACAAAAGTAAGAGCAGTCGCTGATTCAGAGGCGCTTAAAATAAGATACAGCAATGAGGAAATTTTTAAAAAATTTGAACCTGCTGGAAATATCTCTAAAAAACTTTATTCAATAGCTGAGCAAATAAGATATGAAAAAATAGGCTCTTCAAAATTTAAAGGAATTAAAGAAAATATTCACTCTTACTACAACAAAAGGCTGGATAGCTTAGATTTAACTAAAACTGAAAATAAAATTATTGAAGCTTTTGAAAATTATTTGCGTGTAAATATACTTGGTTTAAAAAATAAAAAAAATATAGAAAAAGAGTTTAAATCTTTTAAAAAAAATTTTGATAGTGCTTTTAAATCTAAATTATTAAAAGTTGGCGAAAATTTGGGAGAACAACATAAATTTAACTCTTTAATTTCTTCAATAATAGAAGATATGGATATTGATGAAACAAATGATCAAGACCCAAAAAATCACGAAAATGAGGAAAAATTAGACAATAAAAATAGTAGTGATAAAAATGAACAAAAAACTAAAGACAAGGATGATGAAAATCAAGAAATGTCGATTGATACAAGCGCACCAGATGTAGAAAATTATGCAAAAGAAACGGATGATGAAGGAAAAGATGTAGAAATAGAAGATACCTCAAACCCTATCGATGGCCAGCGAAAAATTAATTCTAATTTTGGTGATAAAAAATATAAAGCATACACTGAAGAATTCGATGAAGTTATAAAGGCAGAAGAACTTGAAAATGAGGAGGAATTAAATAGATTAAGAAAAATCTTAGACCAACAACTTCTTCAACTAAAAAGCTTCATATCAAAACTAGCTAATAAATTACAAAGAAAACTTTTGGCAAAACAAAATAGATCTTGGAATTTTGATTTAGAAGAAGGATTGCTAGATACTTCTAAACTAACAAGAATCATAATAGACCCTTTCAATTCACTCTCTTTTAAAAAAGAGAAAGACATGGAATTCAAAGATACTTTAGTTACTATTTTAATAGATAATTCTGGATCGATGAGAGGAAAACCGATTTCTGTAGCAGCTACTTGTGCTGATATTTTATCGAGAACTTTAGAAAGATGTTCAGTAAAAGTAGAAATTTTAGGATTTACTACTAAACATTGGAAAGGCGGATCCAGTAGAGAAAAATGGTTAAAAAATGAAAAACCTTCATTTCCAGGAAGACTAAATGATTTGAGGCACATAATTTATAAATCAGCTGATACTCCTTGGAGGCAAGCAAAAAACAACATGGGCTTAATGTTAAAAGAAGGTTTGCTTAAAGAGAATATAGATGGTGAAGCTTTAAAATGGGCATGTACAAAAATGACGAAAAGAAAAGAAGAAAGAAAAATATTAATGGTCATATCAGATGGAGCACCAGTAGACGATTCTTCACTTTCGACAAACTCTAGTGATTATTTAGAAACTAATTTAAAGAAAGTAGTTAAATGGATTGAAGGCAACACTGCAATTGAGTTACTGGCTATTGGTATAGGTCACGATGTTACGAGATACTATAAAAGAGCAATTAAAATTGCAGATGTTCAAGATCTTGGCGACACAATGATTAATGAGCTTACAGATTTATTTTCTGAAAGTAAAAAAAGAAATACTATTCATTAAATAGAAAAAACTTTTTTTCTATGAGAAGCATCCTTCACAGTTTTTAATAATAACCTAAAAGGAACAAGCATTGTCAAAGCTATTAGTATTTTTACCATCAGATCACCTAGAGCTAGTGAAAACCATGGAATATCTGTTTGGTAAAAAGAAATTGAGAAAAACAAAAAAGTATCTACAACTGAACCTATTAAAGATGAAATTAAAGGTGGGACAAACCAATTTTTATTTTTTCTCAATTTATCAAAAATTTGAACATCTAAACTTTGAGCCACTAAAAAGGCTGTTCCCGAACCAATAGCAATTCTAACAGAAATGATATCAGAGTAATTAGTTGAAACTAAAAAAGTTAGTAAAACTCCAATAATAAAACCTATATAGATTATTTTTTTTGCAACATTTTTCCCAAAAGCTCTATTAGCTAAATCAGTAATTAAAAATGTAATAGGATAACTAAATGCTCCATAAGTTAAGATATCTTGAAGCCCGTAATATTTTATAGGAAATTGGACTAAATAATTTGAAGCAATTACGATTATACCCATCATAAAAGCTAAGGTTATAAATAATTTATTATTCAAGCTCTTCATTTAATAATTAAGCTTTAATTGATAAAGAAATTTTTAATTTTTGTGCTTTTTTTGAAAGGTTTTTATTTTTTGCATTTTTTAAAAATTTATCTAGACCACCTTTGAAATCAACAGTTCTAAGTGCTGCGTTCGAAACACTTAATTTAATACTTTTTTTTAAAATATCACTCTTGAATGTTACTTTTTTTAGATTTGGCAAAAACCTTCTCTTGGTCTTATTGTTAGAGTGACTAACATTGTGACCTTTTAATGGAGAAACACCTGTAAGCTCGCATCTTTTAGACATAAATTAATTTTCTGATAGTTGTATAAGACCTGATTTATAAATGGTCAAGTATTAATTCCTACTGCTTCATTAATACTTGAAATTTTTTCCTTTTTTAAAATTGAAATCAAGTCTTTTTTAATTTCTTTCACAATTGCAGGTCCTTTATAAATCATTCCAGTATAAAGTTGAATAGCACTCGCGCCTGACGATATTTTTTCAAAAGCACTTTCTCCAGAATCAACGCCGCCGACCCCAATAATAGGAATTTTTTTCTTCGTATGTCTATAAAATTTTTTAATCATTATGGTCGATAATTTTTTTAAGGGAAGACCAGATAACCCACCCTCCTCATTTTTTTTTAAATCATTTAAATTTTCTCTATTACTATTTGATGTATTTGAAACAATAATTCCATCAACTTTAAACTTTAAAATTAACTCCATAATATTCTCTATATCTTTATCACTTATATCTGGAGAAATTTTTATTAATAATGGTTTATTAATTTTATTATCTTTTTTAAATTTGTTAATTTTTGTTAACAATGAAAACATTGTATCTTTTTGGTGGAAATCTCTCAAACCTTCAGTATTAGGAGATGAGATATTAATTGTTATGTAACTCGCTAAATTATGAATCTTTTCTAAACAAGTAGTAAAATCATTTATTTTATCTTTTGTATCTTTATTAGGACCTATATTTATTCCTAAAATTCCTTTAGGAGGACTTCGAAGAATTCTTTTTATTATAACTTCTAAACCATGATTGTTAAATCCTAATCTATTTATTAACCCTTTATCTTTTTCTAAACGAAAAATTCTTGGTTTTTGATTACCAAGCTGTCTTCGTGGAGTCACTGTTCCTACTTCAATGAAACCAAAGCCAAATTTAAATAATGAGTTATATACTTCTGCACTTTTATCGAATCCTGCGGCTAAACCTATTGGATTTTTAATATTTATGCCGAATAATCTTGTTTCTAGAATTTCTTCTCCATCTACTTTAAAAAAGGCTTCAGGTATCAAATTAAATTTTAAAGACTTAATAGCTAAATCATGTGCAACTTCTGGATCTAAATTAAAAATATATGGTCTTAAAACTGAAAACATTTTGCTACCTTATTTTTTCCTCAATTAAATTTATTGTTTCTTTAACACCGAAGAAGCTTATAAAAAAACCCATTCTTGGTCCATCAGCTTCTCCAAATAAAACTTCGTAGATTAATATAAACCAATCTCTTAGATTTTTTTCATACCCATTTTCCTTTCCTACAGAATAAACAACAGTTTGAATTTCTTCGGGTTTGGTATTTTGTGAAATTAAACTAAGTTTTTTAATTAAATTTTTAAACGCTTTTTTTTCACTTTCATTTGGACGCTTATACTTTTTATTTGGTTCAACTTTATCTTTAAAATAATTTAACGCAAATTCAGTTAAACAATCTAAAATTGGATAGTTTTCAGGCTTTATATCTTTATGAAATTTATTTATAAATTTCCATAAAATTTTTTTATCTCTTGCGTTGCTTGATCCTACTAAGTTTAAAAGCATAGAAAACGGCATCACGATTTTTTCTTTAGGTGGTTTTCCATTATGCACATGCCAGACTGGATTTAAAATTTTTTCAGAGTTTTTTTGAGTATGAAATTTTTCTATATTTGTAAGATATTCATCTACTGTTTTTGGAACTACCTCTGCATAAAGTTTTTTAGCTCTTTTGGGATTAGGATACATATATAAAGAAAGACTCTCAGGCGAAGCGTATCTTAGCCACTGATCTATAGAAATTCCATTTCCTTTAGACTTAGAAATTTTTTCTCCTTTCTCATCCAAAAATAATTCGTAAGCAAAGCCATCAGGAGGTCTTTTGCCCAAAACTTTACAGATTTTATTTGATAGGATTGCACTTTCCGTCAAATCTTTTCCGTACATTTCAAAATCAACATCAAATGTAAACCACCTCATTGCCCAGTCTACCTTCCATTGTAACTTACACAATCCATTGATGATCTCAGTTTCTATTTTTTTTCCATTGTTATCGAAAACAATTTTTCCTTTTTTTTGATTCATTTCGATCATAGGTATCTCTAAAACTTTTCCTGTATCAGGACATAAAGGTAAAAAAGGACAGTAAGTTTTACGTCTTTCATTTCCTAAAGTTGGTAAGATAATATTCATTATATCGTCATATTTTTCTAAAACTCTGTGTAATGATTCGTTAAAAATACCTTTCTTGTAATTTTCTGTTGAGCTTTTAAAAATAAAATCGAACTTAAATTTTGTTAAAAATTTTTTTAACATTTCATTATTATGTTCTCCAAAGCTATTAAATTTTTCAAAGGGGTCAGGAATGCTTGTTAGTGGTTTACCTAAATTGTCATTAAGAATTTTTTCATTTGGTATATTGTCTGGAACTTTTCTTAGACCATCCATATCGTCTGAAAAAGTTATTAGTTCACAATCAAATTTTTCTATGTGTTTTAAAGCATTTATCATCATTGAAGTTCTAGCTACCTCTCCAAATGTGCCTATATGAGGTAATCCACTAGGCCCATAACCTGTTTGAAAGATTATTTTTTTTTTCTCTTTAATTAAATCTTTTCTATTTTTTAAAAGCTTTCTTATTTCAACAAAAGGCCACGAAGAAGTTGATTGAATTAAGTCTTTATCAAGCATAAGTATGGTTTATAAAATTTTATATATAAAATACAGTTATAAATACAACATATTCAGTTGAATTTTATAACTATTTAAATAGTCTCACTTTTAATGGCAACAAACAAAACAGTTTTTTTTATAATAGGTATCCTCTTAGTGATTTTGGGGGCATTTATGCTTTTGCCTTACGTTGCGCAATTAATTTATTTGGAGAACAGTCACAGCTTTTTATCTTCCGCTTTTATTACAATGTTTATTGGCGTTTTATTTATTTTAACCAATCTTGATCACGAATTTTATTTAAATCTACAACAAACATTTCTTTTCTCAGTACTAGCATGGGTTGCTGTTGCGATATTTGGAAGTATACCATTCATTTTTTCAACTCTAAATTTGTCAATTAGTGATGCTTTTTTTGAAAGTATGTCAGGGATAACAACAACGGGATCAACTGTGATAAGTGACTTAGATAATAGCCCAAAAAGTATTTTGTTATGGCGAGCAATAATGCAGTGGTTAGGCGGTATTGGTATTATAGTTATGGCAATTACTGTTTTGCCTCTACTAAAAGTAGGAGGTATGCAATTATTTAAAATGGAAGGCTCAGACAACACAGAAAAAATTTTACCGAGAACAGCTGAGGTTGCGTCAATTATAATTTTAACTTATTTAACTCTTACATTTTTATGTAGTTATTTTTATTGGATATTTGGTATGAACTTATTTGATAGTGTAGCACATGCGATGACAACTATTGCTACTGGAGGTTTCTCAACACATGACGACTCGATAGGTTTTTTTCAGAACTCAAACATTGAAATAGTTTCTACTATTTTTATCATTTCTGGGAGTATACCTTTTATAGCTTATCTAAAATTTTTAAAAGGAAATAAGAAAATTTTTTTCCAAGATGTTCAAATTAAGGGTCTTATTTACTTGTTGGTCTTTTCTGTAATAATCATGTTTTTATATTTGCTATTTAATAGCCATGAAAGCTCATTCTTAGATAAAGTTAGAATTTCATCATTCAACGTAGTTTCTATTTTATCAGGCACTGGTTACGTTACGACTGACTTTAGTTTATGGGGAAAATTTTCAATTATATTTTTTTTATTTTTAATGTTTATTGGTGGTTGTGCAGGCTCAACAACATGCGGTATAAAAATTTTCAGAATGCAAATGTTGTTTATTTTTCTGGGGAATCAAATTAAAAAAGTAATTTATCCCAATAGTGTATTTATAGTTAAATACAATAATCAAAAAATATCTGATGATTTTATAACTTCTGTTATAGTTTTTATATTCTCATACTTATTATTATTTATGCTTTTGGCAATGCTTCTATCTTTAACTGGTCTTGATTTTTTATCAGCGGTTTCAGGTGCAGCTACTTCTATATCAAACGTTGGTCCAGGACTTGGGGAGATGATTGGACCTAATGGAAATTTTAAAGATATTTCAGAAATTTCTAAATGGTTTTTAACTTTTGGAATGCTTCTTGGAAGACTTGAACTATTTGCAGTATTAGTTCTATTCTTTCCATCATTTTGGAGAAATTAATTGCAAAAATTTGAAAACATAAAACTGTATCTAGACAAGCGGATGAAAAGAATTTTTTTATTTGGCTTCATAAGTGGTTTTCCGTGGGTTTTGATTGGAAGCGCTTTAAGTCTTTGGTTAAAAGAGAATGATCTTAGTCGAAGCACAATAGGATGGGCAGGATTAATTTTTGGCGTTTATGCAATTAATTTTTTATGGGCTCCTTTAATAGATAGAATTAAAATTCCTTACCTAACTAATAAAATCGGACATAGAAAATCTTGGATTATTTCAATGCAAAGCTTGATTTTTCTATCTCTCTTATCTTGGAGTTTTTTAAATCCAAATGAAAATCTCTTTCTAATAATAGCTGTTGGACTCGGCATAGCAATTTCCTCTGCTACACAAGATATTACTATTGATGCATTGAGAATTGAGCAGATTGGTGAAGATGAGGGAAAAACAATGGCAGCAGCAGCTGCAATACAAGTTGTTGGTTGGTGGACCGGATACAAAATTGGAGGAGTAATATCATTAATGTCAGCTGAACTCTTTCAGCAAAAAGGAATTGAAAATTATTGGCAAATGTCATTTGTTCTTTTGGCTTTAATTGTTGTTATTTCAAGTATTGCTTTGCTATTTGTACCTGAAAAAAACTCTACACTTAGAGTATCTTTACAACAACAAAATGATCAGAGGATACTTGATAAATTTAAAATTAAAAACAAACTATCTCAAATTTTAACTTGGATATATGGCACAATATTTAATCCACTTGTAAGTTTTTTTAAAAAAAATTCTTTTAGTGTGGCTGTAGGACTTTTAAGTTTTATCTTTTTATTTAAAATTGGAGAAGCTTTTCTTGGTAGAATGTCAATAATTTTTTATAAAGAAATTGGATTTTCAAAAACTGATATTGCTCTTTATTCTAAAGGTATCGGTTGGATCACGACAATTACTTTTACATTACTTGGGGGTCTTTTTGCAATTAGAATGGGATTGTTAAAAGCAATGTTTGTTTCAGGAATAGTAATGGCTTTAACGAATTTAATGTTTTCTGTATTGGCTTGGGTTGGTAATTCTGAAATCTTATTTGCATTTACTGTCTTACTTGATGACTTGGCAGCGGCTTTTGCTACAGTAGCATTTGTTGCGTTTATTTCTGCACTGGTAGATAGAACTTATACTGCCACACAATTTGCATTATTGGCATCGATCGGCACAGCAGGCAGAACACTATTTGCATCTTCCTCGGGTAGTTTGGTGGATTGGCTGAATGGAGATTGGGGAATATTTTTTATAATCACTGCAGTAATGGTGATACCATCATTATTGTGTTTGTGGGCAATAAGAAACAAATTAAAGATAAATGAGTAAAATTTTTACAAATATATATTCACTTATTAATATTCATAAAAAACCTTCTTTAAAATCTGAGATTGTCACTCAAATGATTTATGGAGATAGTTTTGAGATAATGAATAAACAGAAGAAATGGACAAAAATTAAAATTAAAGAGGATAACTATAAAGGTTACATTAAAAATAGAAAATTTAAACCTTTCATTAAACCATCCCATAAAATAGATCAACTAAATGCAAAAGTCTATAAATTGCCTAACAAAAAGAAAAAAATAGCAGAACTTACATTTGGTTCAAAAATAAAAATATTAGATAAAAAATCTAATTTTTTTAGATTTGAGAAAGGTTGGATAAATCGAAAAGAATTAAAGCCAATTAAATATAGGGCAAAAGATACGTTTAAAAAAATTAAAATTTTTAAAAAGATAAAATACAAGTGGGGAGGAAAATCTTTTTTGGGATTAGATTGCTCTGCGTTAGTTCAAATTTTTTTAAATTTTAATGGCAGGTATTGTCCAAGAGATGCAAAAGACCAAGTAAAATATTTTAAGAAAAATATAAAACTAAAAAATATTAAGAAAAATGATATAATTTTTTGGAAAGGTCATGTAGCAGTTGCTTTATCAAAAAAAAAACTAATTCATGCATACGGTCCTATGAAAAAAACAGTAATAATGGGTATCGATCAAACGATAAAAAGAATACAGAAAACTGCAAATCTTAAAGTGATTGGGATTAAAAGAATATAAGGCGGAGGTGGTTTTAGTCTCCCTCCACCACCTCAAGTTCAATTTAATAGATTCGCAAATTTTATTTAAGACTCTTTTTGGTTGTGTGGATATTAAAATGGCGGAGAGAGAGGGATTCGAACCCTCGAAACGGTTTCCCGTTTACACGCTTTCCAAGCGTGCGCCTTCAACCACTCGGCCACCTCTCCTAATCAAAGAAGGAAATATAATTTTCCATTTCATCAATAAAATCTTTCTTTGTAGGAAGTTTGTTCTGCTTCATTTCTTCTTGAATATTGTGATAATTATTGGAAATATGTTTAATGGTTTCCATTAGATTTTTTGAATTTCTTTTTTGAAACAAAAATTCCTTTTTTATCTCCAATCACATGTTGAATTTCTTCAAAAATTAATACCGGCCTTAATCTCGCTAAAGCTTCCAATAAAACCATTGGATGGCCTTCTGTAAACGAAGGTAAAACGAATATTTTATGATTATCATAAAAATTAATAAGCTTATCTTTATTATTTTCTGTCTGATATATGCTCACATTTTTTTGAATTATATTTTTTAAAGAATTTTTCTCAGCTCCTACTATGGTTAGAAATATATCATCACTATCTTTTATTAACTCTAATAAAGAAAAAATTCCTTTTTCAACTCTTAATCTACCGACATACAGTAATTTTAAATCTTTTGAATTAATTTCTTTTTTTGTATTAATAAACCAGTCCTTATCTAGTTGAGATGGAGAAACTACTTTTCCTTTTTCGTTCCTTAAAATGTATTCACGACAACTAATTAAATTTGAAAATCTTGAAACAATTTTAAACATGAAGTTGTAAATTATCGGACCGATAAAGCCGAGAACGGCCTTGTACTCTTTATACCCATCGCTTCTCAAATATACGATTGGGGTTTTTTTGAAAATCTTTAGAAAAATACATGCTAAAAAGGTATAAGGTGAAATTGATATAAATAAATATTTAGCATTATTATTTTTTGTAGAAATTATTACTGCAGATAAAAATGAAAAAATAGACGCAAAAATTTTAATATTATTAATATTAATTTCATGAGCCCTTTCTTTTCTAGATTTTCTAGCAATGAGATTTACTTCAAATTTTTTATTTAATTCTTCTGGGGTAGACTTTCCATCTAAATTATCACAAAAGTACTTATTTCCATTTTTGTAAATACTTTCATTAGAAATAATAAATAGTTTTTTCATCAAGTTTCTTTATTTATCTTAAGGACACCAATAAATGCTTCTTGGGGTATCTCAACTTTTCCGAATTGCTTAGATCTAGCTTTTCCTTTTTTTTGTTTCTCAAGAAGTTTTCTTTTTCTATCTGTAGCACCACCACCATGAATTTTAGTTAAAACATCTTTTTTGAAACCTTTAATAGACTCTCTGGCAACAATTTTACCACCTATAGCTGCTTGCACAGGTATCATAAAATTGTGCCTTGGAATTAAATCTTTTAATTTTTCGCAAACTTGTCGTCCAGTTTTTTGAGCAAAATCTTTATGAATAATCATAGCTAGCGCATCAACTGGTTCAGCATTTACTAAAATGCCAAGTTTTACTAAATCGCCCTCTCTATAGCCTGAGATTTCATAATCAAAACTTGCATATCCACTAGACACAGATTTAAGTCTATCGTTAAAATCAAAAACTACCTCATTAAGAGGTAAGTCATAAGTTAACACTGCTCTTTGTCCTGAGTAACTTAAGTTGGTTTGAATTCCTCTTTTATCCTGACAAATTTTAATTATTGATCCAAGATATTCGTCTGGTGTAATAATTGTTGATTTTATCCAAGGTTCCTCGATTTTTGTAATTTGTGTTGGATCTGGCATATTAGTTGGGTTTTGCAAATTAATAATCTCGCCTTTTATTTTATGAACTTTGTAAATTACTCCAGGTGTTGTTGTTATTAAATTAACGTCAAATTCTCTTTCTAATCTTTCAGTGATAATTTCAAGATGTAATAAACCTAAAAAACCACATCTAAAACCTAAGCCTAAGGCGCTTGAAGTTTCTGCTTCGTATGAAAAACTTGCATCATTGAGTTTTAATTTAGCTAAACCATCTTTGAGTTTTTGATATTCAGAGCTATCTACTGGAAATAAGCCGCAAAAAACTACTGGTTTGCTTGGTTTAAATCCAGGTAGTGGATCTTTGATAGGATCAGAGGCATCACATATTGTGTCTCCCACCTTAGTTTCCGATAAAGATTTTATTCCAGTAATTATGAAACCTATCTCTCCAGTATTCAATTCATCTATATCTGCTGGTTTAGGCGTGAATACACCGACTTTTTCTATTAAATACTCTTGATTGTTAGACATAAGTTTTACTTTCATATTTTTCTTAATCTTTCCGTTAATTATTCGCACTAAAATCACCACTCCTAAGTAACTATCATACCAACTGTCAACTAATAGCGATTTAAGTTTTTCCTCTTTATTGCCCTTTGGAGCTGGTAACTTATTTATTATTGCCTCTAATATTTCATCAATACCCTCTCCTGTCTTGCCTGAACAAGAGATTGAATTAGAAGTGTCTATTCCAATGACTTCTTCAATTTCTTTTTTTGTTTTTTCAATATCTGAAGCCGGAAGGTCGATTTTATTTAAAATAGGTATAACCTCATGATCTATTTCTAAAGCCTGATAGACATTTGCTAAAGTCTGTGCTTCTACACCTTGAGTGCTATCCACAATTAATAAAGATCCTTCACAGGCAGATAGTGATCTGCTTACTTCATATCCAAAGTCTACATGTCCAGGTGTGTCTATTATATTTAAAATGTAATCATGACCATCTTTTGCTTTATATTTAAGTTTAACAGTTTGGGCCTTAATAGTAATACCCCTCTCTCTTTCAATATCCATGGAGTCTAAAACCTGTTGTTTCATTTCACGATCAGTAAGACCACCACATTTATGAATGATTCTATCTGCTATTGTTGATTTCCCATGATCAATATGCGCAATTATAGAAAAGTTACGAATTCTTTTAGTATCTGACATTAGGACCTAATTATAGCGCCGGTTTTTTCTTTTACTACTTCAATAATTTTTTTACTGATTAGATCTAAATCTTTTTCATTTAAAGTTTTTTCTACTGATTGAAGAGTTACATTAATAGCAACTGATTTTTTATCCTTAGGGATATTTTCACCTTCATATACATCAAATGTAGTAACATTTTGTATTATAGAGCTATCAATTTCTTTGATTATTTTTTCAAGAAAACCAATCTTAAAACTTTTGTCAATTACAAAAGCAAAATCTCTTTCAGATTTCTGGAAGTCTGATGCTTGAAAGCTTTTTTTAGTTTGTCTAATTTTTTTGTTAGGTTCAGGAATATTTTTTAAAAAAATTTCTAAACCATAAATATTTGGCTCCTTAAAATCTAATTTTTTTATAATTGCAGGATGTATTTCCCCAAAATAAGCGAGATGTGGCCCATTTTCTGACTTTAAAGTAATAGAGCCTGATCTTCCAGGGTGATAACAATGTTTTGTATTGTCACTTACAAAAAGATTTTGTTCAGATATCCCTAGTTCAATCAAACTTTTCACTGCATCACTCTTAATATCAAATACATCAACGTTTCTTTCTTTTTCAATCCAGCTCTTCCTACCTACTTTTCCCGATTTCAAAGCACCGACTACAATTTGTTGTTCTCCAGGATTTTTGCCAAAAAAAGTCGGGCCTATTTCAAATAAAGAGAGATCTTCGTACCCTCTGTCTTGATTCTTTTTTAGATGAATTGCTAAATTTGAGAATATTGACCTTCTAAGAACATCAAGGTCAGATGAAATAGGATTTAAAATCGAAATTTCTTTTTCTCCTTTTGAAAATTGTTTATCAATTTTTGAGTCCGTAAAAGACCAGGTAACTGTTTCCATATAGCCTTTAGATGCTAAAGATCTTTGCGACAAATGAAATAATTTTTGTTTAAAATTTAAAGTTTCTTGATCTCTTCTTCTTTCTGGCTCAATGAGTTTTATATTATTAAAACCTTTAATTCTTATAAGTTCTTCTATTATGTCAACATCCTGGTTTATATCTGGTCTCCAAGAAGGGACTTCAATCTTAAGATCTTTTTTATTTTTTTTGCTCTTAAATCCTAAAGATAATAGTATTTTTTGTGCTTCATTAATATTAATTGGTATACCTATTAAGTTTTTAAATTTATCAATTTCAAATTTAATTGTATTATTTTTTTTAGTACTTTTCCCTGATACAAAAAATTTACTAGCTTGACCTCCACATATTCTTAAAATTAATTCAGTAGCTATTTCCAATCCCTCAATTACAAAATTTGGATCTATGCCTCTTTCAAATCTATATTTCGCATCAGTATCGATAGCTAATTCACGAGCTGTTTTTCTAATTGATCCTGGCAAAAAGTAAGCTGACTCAAGAAGTAAATTTTTTGTCTCAAATTCAGTAGATGTTTTTGTTCCTCCAATTATACCTCCTAAGCCTAGAACACTTGATCTATCCGCAATAACACACATACCTTTTTTTAGTTTATATTTGTTGTTATCCAAACCTTCGAACTCTTCACCCTCTTTTGAGTCTCTTACAATAATTTCTTTATCAATTTTATCTGCATCATATGCGTGTAAAGGACGATTTAAATCGAACATTACATAATTCGTGATATCGACTACAGCTGAAATAGGTTTTAGCCCAAGTGCTAAGAGTTTATTTTTTAACCACTCTGGACTCTCTTTATTAGTTATATCTTTTATATAGCAACTTCCAAAAGTCAAACAACCTTGATTGGGGTCTTTAGTGATCGAGGTTTTAATTAAATGTTTTGTATTTTGATTAAATTTTTTCTTTTTAAGGGGCATTAGTTTGCCAATGCCTGATGATGACAAATCTCTAGCTATCCCTCTAATTCCTAAACAGTCGGGTCTATTTGGGGTTATGGAAATATCTATTACCTTTTCTGATTTTCTCTTAAAGTAGCTTTTTCCAATATCTTTTTCTTTATTTTTAAGCTCAATGATCCCTGCGCTCTCATTTGACAAATTTAGTTCACTTTCGGAACAAAGCATGCCTCTAGACTCAACACCTCTAATTTTAACAACTTTCAATTGGAACTTTGTTTTTGGAATAACAGCGCCTGGAGGAGCATAAATTGTTACAAGACCGTCTCTAGCATTTGGTGCACCACAAACCACCTTTAAAATTTTCTTTCCGCCAATGTTAACATCACAAACTTTTAATTTATCTGCATTAGGGTGTTTTTCAGCTTTTATAATTTTAGCTATTTTAAACTCTCCGAGCTCACCTGAGTTCTCTTTGATTCCTTCAACTTCTAAACCAATATTTGTAAGCCTATCAATAATTTCATTTTCATTTGCTTTTGTTTTTAGATGTTCTTTAAGCCATGGAAGAGTAATTATCATTTGCTTAAACCTCTATAATTAGTAGGTACATCCAATGGATCAAATCCAAAATGGCTTAACCAACGATAATCTGCTTCAAAAAAAGATCTTAAATCATTTATTCCATATTTAAGCATTGCAAGACGATCGATACCCATACCAAAGGCAAATCCTTGATATTTTTTTGGATCTACTTTTACATTTTTAAGAACATTTGGATGGACCATTCCACAGCCTAATATTTCTAACCATTTATCACCATCTCCAATTACAATCTTCTCATTTTCAATTTTATAACCAATATCAACTTCTGCAGATGGCTCTGTAAAAGGGAAATGACTTGGTCTAAATCTCATTTTAACATTTTTAACTTCAAAAAATTCTTTTATAAAATAATCCAAACAACCTTTAAGATGACCCATGGTAACATTTTTATCTATATGTAAACCTTCTAATTGATGAAACATTGGTGCATGCGTTTGATCACTATCACAACGATAAGTTCTTCCGGGTACAATGATTTTAAATGGTGGCTTTCCATTAAGCATAGTTCTAATTTGAACAGGAGAAGTATGAGTTCTTAAAAGTAATTTTTTATTTTTTTCTAAATAAAAAGTATCATGCATATCTCTTGCTGGATGCTCTTCTGGAGTATTTAAAGCTGTAAAATTATTATACTCTGACTCTACATCCGGGCCTTCTGCAACTGAAAAACCTATTTCTGAAAATATTGAAGAAATTTCATCAATAACTTGTGAAACCGGATGAATTTTACCATGATGATATGGTCTTACTGGTAAAGTAACATCAATCTTTTCATGTTGTAATTTTTTATTAATTTCTTGATTTTCAATCGCAAAGTTTTTTTGTTCGATTTGATAGGAGAGGCTCTCTTTAATCTTATTTAGTTTTGAGGCAAAATCTTTTTTTTCTTCGGGTTTTAAAGATCCCAGTTTTTTAAATTGAAGGGTAATTTGCCCATTTTTTCCAAAAAACTCAGTTTTGATACTTTGTAATTCTTCTTTAGTTTTCACAGAATTGATTTTATCTTTAAAGATAGAATTTATTTTTTCCAAATCACTCATTAGGTTATTGATTTTTTATATTATGTTGGAGTTGAATCAAAGACCCTTTTAATTAAGGGAGGATTGAACCTTTTTTACTATAGATTTAAAGACTTCTGGATTGCTATAAGCCAATTCTGCAAGCACTTTTCTATCTAACTTTATATTTGATTTAACCAAACCATTGATAAATTTTGCGTAAGTTAAACCTTCAGACCTTACACCAGCATTTATTCTCTGTATCCACAAAGATCTAAATTCTCTTTTTTTTGCTTTCCTATCTCTATAAGCATATTGCATGGCTTTTTCCATTGCCTGGCGGGCAATACGAATTGTATTTTTTCTTCTACCATATTGTCCTTTGACAGCTTTAAGAACTTTTTTATGTTTTGCCCTGCTAATTACGCCTCTTTTAGTTCTTGCCATTTTAACCTCTTAAATTATATGGCATGTACGACTTTACAATTTTAGTATCCTGTTTTGACATAATCGTAGTGCCTCTTTGTTTTCTTATTTGTGAATTAGTTCTCTTAATCATACCATGTCTTTTTCCAGCTTGAGGCATTTTGATTTTTCCTGAAGCAGTAAATCTAAATCTTTTTTTTGCTGAACTTTTAGTTTTTAATTTAGGCATAAATATTCCGGTTTATATAGTTATTAAATATTCTTTACAAGTCGATAATATCTTTATTAATTAGGCTGAATTATCATTATCATCTGTTTACCCTCAAATTTTGGGTGGGTCTCGATCTTTCCCACTTCTTTTACGTCTTCAATTATTCTTTTCATTAAATCTTTACCTAATTGAATATGTTGCATCTCTCTACCTTTAAACCTCACAGTAAATTTTACTTTATCTTTTTTTGTCAAAAATTTTTTGGCATTTTTTATTTTAAAATTATAATCATGGACGTCAGTCCCAGGTCTTAATTTAATTTCTTTTAAAGAAACAATTTTTTGTTTTTTTTTAGCTACATTAGCTTTTTTTTGTAAATCGTATTTATATTTACCCATATCCATAATCTTACAAACAGGAGGGTTGGCATTAGGAGATATTTCTATAAGATCGAGTCCTTCTTCTTTCGCTAGTTCGATGGCTTTCACTAAAGGAAGTATTCCTACATTAGATCCATTACTTCCAATAACTTGAACATCCAAAGCTCGTATTCTTTCATTAGCCTTTGGGCCTTGAGGTTTGCTTCTTCTTTGAAAATAATTAGGTTTGAAATTTGACACTTAATTTAATGGAAGTTTATTTAACATAAGAATATTTTTAATAAATTCATCTCTTTTATAAGTCTCTTGTTTATCTGAGCCTAATCGTCTTACTGTTATTGTTTTATCAGCTACTTCTTTTTTTCCGCAAACTAGAATCATTGGAACTTTTGCTAAAGAATGTTCTCTTATTTTATAATTTATTTTTTGGTTTCTTAAATCCACTTCGCATTTTATACCTTCTTTAAATAAATCTTCAAATAAATTATTTACATAATCATGATTTTCTTCTGCTATGGGACATACAACAGCTTGTGTTGGTGACAGCCAAAAAGGGAGTTTACCGGCGTAATTTTCAATTAAAATTCCTATAAACCTTTCTAGCGATCCAAATAAAGCTCTATGTAACATTACAGGTACTTTTTTTGTTCCATCTTTGTCGACATAAGATGCTCCTAGTCTTCCGGGAAGATTTAGATCTACCTGTAAAGTTCCGCATTGCCAGTCTCTACCTATAGCATCTCTGAGAACAAATTCTATCTTAGGTCCATAAAATGCTCCTTCTCCTTTATTAATTGAATATTCAAGCTTAGACTGTTTTATTGCTGAAAGAAGTGCAGCCTCTGACTTGTCCCAGGTACTATCATCTCCGACTCTTTTTTCAGGTCTATCAGAATACTTAAGAATTATTTTTTTGAATCCTAAGTTCTTATAAATATTTAAAATTAAATTTGTTACAGCTAATGATTCTTGAGTAATTTGCTCTTCAGTACAAAAAATATGCGCATCGTCTTGAGTAAAGGCTCTTACTCTTAATAATCCATGAAGGGCACCTGATGGTTCATATCGATGCACTTTACCAAACTCAGATAGTTTTAAAGGTAAATCTCTATAACTTTTTAAGCCTTGATTAAATATTTGAACACATCCTGGGCAGTTCATGGGCTTAATTGCAAATGTTTTTTCATCCGGTGTGTCTGAGGTAAACATATGTTCACCAAATTTTTCCCAGTGGCCTGATTTTTCCCACAATGATTTATCTAATAACTCAGGAGTATTTATCTCTTTGTAGCCTGCTAACCTTTGTTTCATTCTCATGTATTCAATTAGTCTTTGAAATAAAATCCATCCTTTTTCGTGCCAGAATACAGAACCAGGACTTTCTTCTCTAAAATGAAAAAGATCCATCTCTTTTCCAAGTTTTCTGTGGTCTCTCTTTTCTGCTTCCTCTAATCTATTTAAATAATCATCTAAATCTTTTTTATTACTCCAACAAGTTCCATATATTCTCTGTAACATTTCATTTTTTGAATCTCCTCTCCAATATGCTCCAGAAACTTTGGTCAACTTAAAAGCTTTTCCTATTTTTCCCGAAGACGCTAAATGAGGTCCTCTACATAAATCGTGCCAACTATTTCCATGATGGTAAATTGAGAGTTCTTCTTCATCCGGAATACTCTCGATAATTTCAGCCTTATATTTTTCACCCATTTTTTTAAAATGAGCTATTGCACTTTTCCTTTCCCAAACTTCACGTTTTGTCTTAACGTCACGATCAACTATTTCACACATTTTTTTTTCAATTTTTTTTAAATCCTCTTTTGTAAATGGATCCTTTCTAGCAAAATCATAGAAAAAACCATTCTCAATAACAGGCCCGATGGTTACTTGGGTTTTTGGATAAAGTTCTTGGACAGCCATTGCCATTATATGAGCTGCGTCATGCCTTATGACTTCTAATCCCTCTTTATCTTTTGCTGTTATTATTTTAACTCTACAATCTTTTTTAATTTTAAAGCTTAAATCTTTAAGCTCACCATCTACCTCCATAACTAAAGCAATTTTTTCGAGAGATTTACTAATTTTTTTGGTTAATTCAAAACCATTAATATGATTTTCAAAAGGAATTTTTTTTCCATCTAAAAGTTGAACTTGAGGCATTTTAAATTTTTAACAATTTTTTATATTCTGTAAAGGTTGATTGGCACATTTTTTCAACATCAAATTTTTTACTTACGTTTTTTCTACCCTCGTTTCCAATTGAATACAACGCTTCTTTATCAATTTCCATAACGTTATTTAAAACTTTAGCTAATTCTCTAGGTTCACCTGCTTTAAACAGAAAGCCTGTTTTACCATTAACTATGGTCTCTTTTGAACCTCCAATCTCACTAGCAACTATTGGTTTTTCCATAGCCTGGGCTTCTACCGAAACTCTTCCAAAAGCTTCCGGCTCTATTGAGCTAGATACGATAATATCTGATATCGCATAAGCGGTTGGCATATCTTTGCAATGTTTGAAAAATTTTATCCTTCTATTTAATTGATATCTCTCGACTAGTCCAAATAATTTTTTAGAATAAACATTCCTACCTTGGTCAGAACCAAGAATTATAGCTTCAAAATTTGTTTTATTGAAATCTTCCAAAAGAATGTTGATTGCCTCGATAAACATTTCTTGGCCTTTCCATTTTGTAATCCTTCCAGGTAATAAGATGGTAACTTTATTTGAGTCAAGCTTCCATTCTGATATTAATTTAGCTTTTTTATTTTCTGAAATATTTTTTTTATTATAATAGTCTAAATTAATACCTCTAAAAATTACCATTAATTTTTTTTTAGGATTCAAATAACTTGAATAATTTTCGCTAATATGATTAAAAATAAAATTTGATCCTGCTATTATTAGTTCAGACTTAAGCATTATGCTGTTGTAAAATTTTTTTAGAGTATTTGTAAAATTATAGGTACCATGGAAAGTAGTTACAAATTTTCTTCTAGTTATAAGACATGATAAAAAACAAGACCAGGCAGGAGCTCTACTTCTTACGTGAACGACATCGATATTATAAAAAAAAACAATTATAGATATTATAAAAGTATTGAAAAAAATTATAATTGGGTTTTTTGAATGAACTGGTAAACGAATAATTTTTACCTTATCTTTTCTTACAAATTTTATTAATTCTCCACCACTTGTTATAATAAATGACTTCCAACCTTGTTCAGGCAAAAAATGAGCTAAGTCATAGCATCCTGTTTCTGCTCCGCCATATCCTAGATTTGGAATAACTTGTAAAACTTTTTTTTTAGATGACATATGTTAACATTATATATTATCAGTTTATTTGAATAAACTTTATATGAAAAAATTAAAATATTTGAATATATCAAAAACCAAAAAACTTCGATTTTTGGACAATTATTACAAAAAAAAACTGTATATAGTTTTTTTGCACGGATTTATGTCTGATGTTGAAGGCAAAAAGCCTAAGATTTTTAGAAAATATGCTATTAGAAAAAAATTAGGTTATTTAGCAATTGAATATTCTGGTCATGGAAAATCCTCAGGACAATTTATTAAAGGTAATTTAACCAAATGGAGTAATGATGCTAAATCTGCAATAAAAAAGATTGTCAGAAAAAATGATTTTATATTAGTTGGTTCAAGCATGGGATCTTGGATATCTTTAATTTTATTAAAAAATTTTCCTAAACAAATTAAAGGTATTGTTGGTATTGGGTCTGCACCAGAATTTACAACAAGACTAATGTGGAAAAAGTTTAACAAAAAAATAAAAAAAGAAATTATTGGCAAAGGAGTTTGTAAGATTAAACATGGAGATTACGAATACCCAATTACGCATCAATTAATCAAAAATGGTAGAAAAAATAAAGTACTATCAAAGAAGAGTAAGCTTAAAATAAGTGTTACTATGATACATGGAAGTAATGATGAAGTAGTTCCAGTTCATTTTTCAAAAAAAATATTATCAATTTTTATAAATGCTAAAAAAAAGCTTTTAATAATTAAAAATGGAGATCACAGTTTATCAAATAAAAAACAATTAAAAAGAATAGTTGGTGAGCTAGATAAAATTGTCTCTGATGTAGTTTAACCCTTCTATATAAGTGGGGAACTTCAAATCGTAATTGAACACCTTTTTCATTTTTTTATTACTAACTTTTTTCGAGTCTTTATAAAAATTTTTAAGCATTTCATTTTTAATTAAAGATAAATCTATAGTTTTAGGCTTATCCATCTTTAGTAGTTTAGCACCATATAAAGTAACTTCGGAGGAAGAAGCAGGCTTATCATCAGAAATATTATAAATTTCTTTTGGCTTAAAATTTTCCAGAGATTTAAATAAAATATTAGATATATCATCAACATGGATTCTAGAAAAAAATTGATTTTTTTTGTTTATTATTTTTGCCTCTCCTGACTTGAGTCTAGCCAAAATATTTCTTTTATTGGAATATATGCCCGATAGTCTAAATATTTGTAAAGGTAAATTTTTTTTTGATGCTAAATCCATCCAAGATTTTTCTGCTTTAAGTCTTTCTACTCCATTTTCTGAAGTGGGTTCAGTATTGCTTTTTTCATCAACCCACTCACCTTTATGATCTCCATATACACTCGTAGCTGATAAATAAGTTATCCATCTGAATTGATTTTCTTCAATTATACTTTTAAAATTTTTAATTACTATATCTGTACCATTAATAGGAGCAATTGAAACTAAAATATAATCTGATTTTTTTAATTTTTCTATTAACTTTTTATCAAAAAAACTTTCATTAAATTTAAAACTTTCGTATCTGATTTCCTCAAATTTCTTTATTTGAGAATCTTCTCTAGATGTTATCGATAAATTTATTTTAATTTTTTTTGATCTGATTTTGCTAATAAAATTTTTTGCAACTTGCCCAAAACCAAAGCAAAAAATACTTATCTCTTTCATTTAGCTAACCTTTTGGATATTTGATTTAAGACTTATTGGATTTTCTAATTTGTCTAACATTTCTACAGGACATACTTGTAAAAAATTTAAAATTTCTTTATCAAAATTTTGAAGTATTTTTTTTGCAATTATTGAGTTTGTTTCATTTAAGAAATCTTTTAAATTATCTTTTAGATAATTTTTCCAATAATTAGTCTCAATTGGTTGCCAAATAATTGATGAAGGGTTGGCAAAATTTTCAAAATTTTTCTTTGGATCGTATACAAACGCCATTCCTCCTGTCATGCCAGCTCCAAAATTATCTCCTACTTCACCTAATATTATGGCAGATCCACCAGTCATATATTCACATCCGTGGGCTCCACATCCCTCAACTATAGCGAGACACCCAGAGTTTCTTACTGCAAAACGCTCTCCTGCTTGCCCAGAAGCATAGAGTTTGCCTGAAGTACCGCCATACATAACGGTGTTACCTATGATAACATTTTCGTTAGAAACTAAATTACTTTTTGAAGAAGGATAAACAATAATTTTGCCACCTGAAAGACCTTTACCAACATAGTCATTTGTATCACCTTCAACAATTAATTTTATACCTTTTGATAAGAATGCGCCTAAGGATTGACCAGCAGATCCAATAAATTTCAAAGTTATGTTATCTTCTTCTAAATTATTATTTCCAAATTTTTTATATACATAGTGGGAAAGTCTAGTTCCTACGGATCTACAAGTATTTTCTATTTTATAGCTATAGGAAGTTTTATTACCTTTTGAGATATTGTTTTTTATATCTGACCAGATTTTTTCATCTAGTGTATCAGGAACAGAGTTAATTATTTTTGTTTTACAAAATCTTGGATTTTCTCCAGGATCGGCTTGAACTAAAAGAGGATTAAGATCTAAGTCATCTAAATTTGATGACCCTTTATTAATTTGAGTAAGTAAATCTGTTCTTCCAATAATATCATTTATAGATTTAAAACCTATACTAGCTAAAATTTCTCTTACCTCAGTTGCAACAAATTTAAAAAAATTAACTACTTTTTCTGGTGTGCCACTAAATTTTTCTCTTAAAGCTTTATCTTGACTGCAAACACCTACTGGACATGTATTGGAGTGACATTGGCGTACCATAATACATCCCATAGCGATTAAAGAAGAAGTTCCCATTCCATACTCTTCGGCTCCCATCATTGCTGCAATTACAATATCTCTTCCGGTCTTTAATCCGCCGTCAGTTCTTAGAGTAACTCTATGTCTTAAATTATTTAATGTTAAAATTTGATTAACCTCTGTAAGACCCATTTCCCATGGAATGCCGGCATATTTAATACTTGTCTGTGGACTTGCACCTGTTCCACCAGAATGGCCAGAAATTAAAATTATATCTGCTTTAGCTTTTGCTACACCAGCTGCAATTGTTCCTATACCAGTTGAAGCCACTAATTTTACTCCAACACGTGCTTTGGGGTTAATTTGTTTCAAATCATAAATAAGCTGAGCTAAATCTTCAATTGAATAAATATCGTGATGTGGCGGAGGTGAGATCAATGTTACTCCTGGTGTTGAGTGTCTCAATCTCGCTATTTCTTTTGTTACCTTAAAACCAGGCAGCTGTCCCCCCTCTCCGGGTTTTGCGCCCTGTGCCATTTTTATTTCAATTTCATTTCCATTATTTAAATAGTCAATTGTCACACCAAATCTAGCTGAAGCAATTTGCTTAACTCGAGAATTTGAGCTGTCGCCATTTGATAATCTCGTAAATCGTTTAGCATCTTCTCCTCCCTCTCCACTGCAAGATGCTCCCTTAATTCTATTCATTCCTACTGCCAATGTTTCGTGTGCTTCCGCTGAAAGAGCCCCATGTGACATACTTCCACTTCCAAATCTTTTTAAAATTTCTTCAATTGGCTCAACGTCATCAACACTAATTGAGTTATTTTTATCCTTAAATTCTAATAAATCTCTTAGATTAATTGGAGATAAATCATGAATACCTGATGAATATTTTTTGTAGTGTTGATATGAATCATTGGCTACAGCGTGTTGTAAGACATGAATTAAATTTCCTTGAAATTGATGATTTTCACCGGATTTTCTGTAACGATAAAGACCACCAATTGGTAATGTAAATATATTTTTTTCTGAAAATTTTTTATGAAGTTCTTTAATTTTTTTTTCAATACCTATAATTCCTATTCCTGAAATTCTAGACACCATACCAGGAAAGTAATCTGAAACTATAGCTCTGCTTAATCCTACAGCTTCGAAATTGCATCCTCCTCTGTAAGAACTTATTACAGATATTCCCATTTTAGACATAATTTTTAAAAGCCCTGAGTCAATTGAAGACTTAAATTTTTTTACGCAAGTTTCAAAATCTGATTTGCCAAACAATTTCTTCTCAAATCTTTGAAATATACTATCAATGGCTAAATATGGATTTATGGTTGTGGCTCCAACTCCAATCAAAATAGCAAAAGAGTGGGTATCAAGCGTATCACCGCTTTCTACGTTAATTGAACAGTATCCTCTTAACCCTAATTTTACTAAATGAGAATGAACCGCACCTACTATTAAAATCGTTGGTATACTTGCTCTTAAATTAGAATTTTTTTTATCAGATAAAATTAAACAACTACTTCCTTCTCTGACAGCTATCTCACATTCCTCTCTTATCTCTTCAATTCTATTTTTTAGTGAGCTTTCAATGTCAAAAGTGCAGTCTATGATTTTATTTTTTTTTGAAAAAAAATTTTTGAATTTCTTAAACTGAGAATTGGTTAAAATCGGGCTATCTAAAACATATATATCCTCTTCCGTTAAATTATCAAAATCAAGTATATTTCCAAGATTTCCAAACCTAGTTTTAAGACTCATGACTTTATTTTCTCTTAAAGAATCAATTGGTGGGTTTGTAACTTGACTAAAATTCTGTCTAAAGTAATGAGAGACTGGTCTAAAATGACTTGAGAGTACAGCGGCTGGAGTATCGTCGCCCATAGAGCCAGAAGCTTCTTTTCCCTCTTCCGCCATAGGATGTAAAATTAATTCAAGGTCCTCTATGCTTAAACCAGAAAGATACTGTCTCCTCCTTAATTCATCTCCAGTAAATTCTGCTTTTTCTTTTTCTGTAGAAATTTTTTTATCCAGGTCAACAATCTGCTTATTGTATCTTTTATAATCTTTAGCAATATAATCTTTAATTTCTTTGTCTTGAAATAACTTTCCTTCTTTAAGGTCAATCGCAATAATCTGTCCCGGTCCTAATTTTCCCTTTGAAATAATTTTTTCTTCAGGTATTTTGATCATGCCTGCTTCGGAACCTGCAAAAAAAAGATTGTCTGAAGTTTTTGCATATCTCAAAGGTCTTAGTCCATTCCTATCAGTTGCAGCTAAAACCCACTTTGCGTCAGTTGCACATATCGCTGCAGGACCATCCCAAGGTTCGATTGCACTATTAAGAAAATTAAATAAATTTTGGTGATTTTTTGGAACTGCTTTACTTCTTTTTGACCAAGCATCTGGTATCATCATTAATTTAATAAGAGGTGCTAATTTTCCAGAATAAGTTAATAGCTCAAATACATTATCTAATGCACCCGAATCAGATGAACTACGGATTACAGGTTTTAAATCCTCGAGATTTTTAAATAATGGACTAGACATGTCTCTCTCATGAATTTTCATCCAGTTAATATTTCCTTTAATAGTATTGATTTCACCATTATGTGCTAAAGTTCGAAAAGGTTGTGCAAGATCCCAGCTCGGAAAAGTATTGGTAGAGTACCTTTGGTGAAAAATTACAAATCTTGAACTGAAATTTTTATCTTTTAGATCTGGGTAAAAGTCAGATAAAGACTCGGCTAAAAACATGCCTTTATAAACAATCGACCTAGAACTTAGGGAGCATATATAAAATTCTTTAATTCGCGACTCATAAGCTAATTTTTCGATTTTTTTTCTCATTACAAATAACTCACGCTCTAAATCATTAGTTTTGAGATCTTCATTTTTTCTAAATAAAACTTGAACTATTTCTGGCCTGTTTTGATCCGCTATCTTTCCCAAAACTTTAGGATTTATTGGTACCTGCCTCCAACCATAAATATAAAAGTTTTCTTCAAGCAAAGCAGCCTCTATTATTTCTCTGCATTTTTCTTGGTTGGAATAATTTGTCCTTGGTAAAAAAACCATACCTACACAAATCCGTTTAGTATCATCATGGGTGTGGCCTGTTGAGTGAATTTTTTCCTTAAAAAAATCAGGGGCTATTTCTAGTTGAATACCTGCTCCATCTCCAGATTTACCGTCCGCATCAACTGCTCCACGGTGCCAAATAGCTTTCAGAGCCTCTATACCGTATTCAACAACTTTTCTATATTTTTTTCCATCAGTAGAAGCTACCATACCCACTCCACAAGCATCATGTTCCATAGATGGATGATAAATTTGATTATCCTGTAAAAGTTTTTTATTTTTTTTATACTTATTCATTTTAAGCTGCTTTTTCTTCTTTGTTTTTCTTAATCTTATTCTGAAGAAATTTTTTAATTTGATTTGAAGCATCTCTACCATCTCTTATAGCCCACACTACAAGAGAAGCTCCTCTCACTATGTCTCCCGCAGCAAATACACCATCAATATTAGTTTGCATTGTTTCTAGATCAATTTTGATAGTTCCCCACCTAGAAACTACGAGCTCCTCTGCGTTAAAAAGCTTTGGAATATTTTCTGGGTCAAACCCTAAGGATTTGATAACAAGATCGGCGTTTATCATATATTCTGAATTTTCTTTTATTTGTGGTTTTTTTCTACCTGAGGCATCCGGTTCACCAAGTTCCATCTTATTAATTTCAACTCCTGAAATATGATCATCACCCAGAAATTTTTTTGGACTTGTTAGCCATACAAATTCTACTCCTTCTTCCTCTGCATTAGCCACTTCTCTCACTGAACCAGGCATGTTATCTCTATCTCTTCTGTATAAGCATTTTACAGATTTTGCTTTTTGCCTTACTGCTGTTCTTACACAATCCATTGCTGTATCTCCTCCACCTATAACGACAACATCTTTTCCCTCAGCATTTAAAGTTCCATTATCAAAAAGTTCTACTTTGTCTCCTAAGCCTTTTCGATTTGAAGCTGTTAAAAATTGCATTGCGGGAAATATGTTTTTAAGTTTATTGCCAGGAATTTCGATTTCTCTTGCTTTATACACTCCTGTTGCAATTAAAATAGCATCATGTTTTTCTTTTAATTCGTTTAAGCTTTTATTTTTTCCAACTTCAAAATTTTGGATAAATTTTATTCCACTATCTTTAAGTAATTTTGTTCTTCGCTCAACCACAAATTTTTCTAGTTTAAAATTTGGAATTCCATAAATTAAAAGTCCACCTGGCCTGTCATATCGATCATAAATTGTAACTTGATATCCAGATTTTCTTAATTCTTCAGCGCAAGCCATACCTGCGGGGCCTGCTCCGATTATTCCTATAGATTGTTTAAGTTCCTTTTTAACTTTAAATGGTTTTACCCAACCTTTTTCCCATGCGGTATCAGTAATATACTTTTCAATAGCTCCAATGGTAACAGTGCCATGACCTGATTGTTCGATTACACAATTACCTTCACAAAGTCTGTCTTGTGGACAAATTCTTCCACAAACTTCAGGCATGTTGTTTGTACTTTGAGAGATTTGATAAGCTTCCTGAATCCTGCCTTCAGCTGTTAATTTCAACCAGTCTGGAATATTATTGTGTAAGGGACAATGTACTTGGCAAAATGGAACCCCGCATTGAGAACATCTGCTTGATTGTTCTTTAGCTTTTTGATTTATAAACTCGTCATAAATTTCAAGAAAATCTCCCTTTCTTTTGTCAGTTTTTCTCTTAGGAGGATTCTGTTTATTTAAATCAATAAATTTTAACATTTTTTCTTTCATGTGTTTAATTTATAGGAAGTAAGAGTAAGAAAAAAGAAAAAATAGGTAATAGTTATTGACCATTAATTTCAAAAAACCTCATTTTTAGTGATTGTTTTGTGCATAGCTGATATGCATTTGGAAAGTCATGAAAAAAACAATCTTAAGTTTTAGAAGTAAAAAATGATTGAAATTTTTATTTTATCTATAATTCAAGGAATAACCGAGTTTATTCCTATTAGTTCCTCATCTCATTTAATCTTAATTTCTAATTTTTTAGAATTTAATAATCAAAGTTTGTCAGTAGATATTAGTTTGCATATTGGTTCTTTTCTAGCTGTAATATTTTTTTTTAAAAATGATATTTTCAATTTTGTAAAAAATAAAGAATTATTTTTAAAAATTCTTATTTCATCTTTACCTGTAATGGTAATTGGGTTTTTTTTAGTAAATTTTAATTTAATTGATCAGTTAAGAAGTATAAAAATTATAGGATTAACAACATTAATATTTGGAATTTTACTATATTTTAGCGATAAGTTTGAGAGAAAAAATATAATAGAAAAAGATTTTAATTATAAATCAGCAATGATTATTGGTATATTGCAAGTGTTGTCATTAATCCCAGGGGTTAGTCGATCTGGTATTTCTATAACAGCTGCTAGATTTTTAAAATTTGATAGAGTAGACTCTGCTAAAATATCTTTTTTATTATCAATTCCAACTTTAGCAGCGGTAAGTTTATTTGGTATTATAGACTTAGTGTCAAATAATAATTTAAATTTATCTTTGTATAATATTTTATCAATAATTTTATCTTTTATTTTTTCTTTAATCACTATAAAATTTTTCTTAAATTTTTTGAAAAAATTTAGTCTAAAAGTATTTGTAATTTATAGAGTTTTTGTTGGGTTGATGATAATTTTAATTTCTTATTTATAAAAAAAAAGTAAGAGCTAAAAGTATAAAAAATATAGCTAATAAGAAAAAAATTACTGCTTTTTGAAGTGGTAAATGAGTTAGAAATTTCATAATAAAAAGTTATAATTTAAAATTTTAATAATAACAATTATAATTTTGGTGCGCCTGCTAGGATTTGAACCCAGAACCTCCTGGTCCGTAGCCAAGCGCTCTATCCAGTTGAGCTACAGGCGCATAAAATACAATTATCAAAAAAAACTTAGTAAATAAAGACGTATAATCAAGCTTGTTATTTTATGTTTAAAACTCTAAATTGCAGCTTATGATAGATAAAAATTCAGTAGTAATCACCGCAGCGGTTAGAACTGCAGTGGGATCTTTGGGTAAGTCTTTAAAAAATGTGCCTGGAGATGAACTTGGATCGGCGGTTATAACAGAAACGATCAAAAGATCAAATGTCACAAAAAATGATGTTGATGAAATTATTATGGGACAAGTTCTTACTGGGGGTACTGGTCAAAATCCTGCAAGACAAGCTGCAATAAAATCCGGAATTCCCATAGAAAAACCAGCTTATGTAGTAAATCAGGTTTGTGGATCAGGTATTAGATCTGTGGTTTCTGGATTCCAAAGCATTAAATCAGGTGATACGAAAATAGTAATTGCTGGTGGACAAGAGAATATGTCCTTAGCCCCTCATGCCGTGCATTTAAGAGATGGGAAAAAATTAGGTGATGATGAATTGATTGATACAATGATAAAAGACGGTTTGTGGGACGCATTTCATGGTTATCATATGGGAAAGACTGCTGAAAATATTGCAACAAAGTTTCAAATTACTAGAGATGATCAAGATAAATTTGCTCTTAAATCTCAACAAAAAGCTCTTTCAGCTCAAAAAAAAGATAAATTTAAAGAAGAAATTATAAATTTTAAAATAAAATCAAAAAAATCTGAAATAAATTTTAAAAAAGATGAGCATCCTAGAAATGGTATTACACTAGAGGCTCTTGGCAAACTTAAGCCAGTTTTTCAAAAAGATGGGACTGTTACTGCTGGAAATGCCTCAGGCATTAATGATGGTGCAGCTGCACTCACGATAATGTCAGGAGAAGAGGTAAAAAATAGAAAAATAGATAGTTTAGCAACCATAAAATCTTGGGCGAGTTGTGGGGTTGAACCTGCTTTAATGGGAACTGGTCCTATACCGTCTTCGAAAAAAGCCCTTAAATTAGCAGGATGGTCTGTAAAAGATGTTGATCTATTCGAAATTAACGAAGCATTTGCAGCTCAAAGTATTGCAGTTATTAACGCTCTTTCAATTCCAGAGGAAAAAATCAATGTAAATGGAGGTGCAATAGCTCTTGGACACCCGATTGGAGCATCTGGGACAAGAATACTTGTGACTTTAATACACGAAATGATAAGAAGGGATTTAAAAAAAGGCCTCGCAACACTATGTATTGGTGGTGGTATGGGCATAACAATGTGTATTGAAAGATAATGGAAATATCAAAACCTCTTAAGGGTAAAAAAAAACGTAAAATAAATAGAATGCCTGTTAGGCCTAGCGTGAAAGGATACTTGTTTTATTATTCCTTTTTCTGGATACTAATTTTATCTCTCTACGTCGCACATTTATTAAATAATTAAACTTTAAGCTCTGGCAAGTTTTTAAAAAATTCTAAACTTTCTAGATTGGCTATTGCTTCCTCATTATTAAGGACTTCTCCACTAATTATTTTTTTTACAGCTAATTCAACTATTTTTCCACTCTTTGTCCTTGGGATTTCAGGAACTTTGATTATTATTGCTGGCACATGTTTTGGAGAACAATTTTTTCTAATTTTTTTTTTAATAAAATCTATTTTTTTATTATCTAAAGTCTCATTTTTTTTTGTGGTTACAAAGAGTATTATCCTAACATCATCTTTATAGTCTTGACCAACTACTAATCCCTCTGTTATAAAATCGATATCTTCTACCTGCTGATAGATTTCAGCTGTTCCAATTCTTACTCCTCCAGGATTCAGTGTTGTATCCGACCTTCCTCTCATTATAAAACCATTATTTGAGGTTCTTTCAATAAAGTCTCCGTGATACCAGATATTTTTAAATTTTTTAAAATATGCCTTATGATATTTTTCACCATTTTTGTCTCCCCAAAATTTTATTGGCATTGATGGAAAAGGTTGCTTAACAACGAGTTCACCTTTTTCTCCATCCTCTGTGCTTTTTCCATTATTATTAAACACATCAACATCAATACCTAAGCTTTGTCCTTGAATTTCTCCTTTATAAACACTTGAATATAAATTGCCTAAAACTAAGCAGCCAACCATGTCAGTTCCTCCCGCTATAGAAGCTAAATGCACATCCTTTTTTATATTTTCATAAACATAATTAAAACTTTCTTCTGATAAAGGAGAGCCCGTAGAAGTTATTATTTTTATAGAATTCAAATTTAAATTTTTACTTGAGTAATTTTCATTTTTAAGGTGGTCAATATATTTTGCACTTACTCCAAAAAGATTAATATTATTATTTTGACAATATTCTAAAAGAATATCTAGTTTGGGATAAGTGGGAGATCCGTCAAATAAATAAATTGATGAGCCTGTTGCCATTCCACCAATAAGCCAATTCCACATCATCCAGCCAGTTGTGGTATAGTAAAATATTTTCTCACCATCTCTCATATCGCAATGCAACATAAATTCTTTATTATGTTCTATCAAAACATTACCGGCACCGTGCGTAATACATTTTGGTTTGCCAGTCGTTCCACTAGAATAAAGTATATAAATTGGGTGGTTAAAATCAAATCTTTCAAAAAATTCATCTTTTTTTGAAATATTTATTGCTTTATAAAAATCAAGATAATTCGATAATTGATTTTTTTCTTTAGGATTATAAGAAAAAATAATTGTATGTTTTATTGAAGGAATCTTTTTCAATATATCTTTTACATTGTTAATTATATCAATTTTTTTTCCTCCGTAAAAATAATAGTTACAAGTAATCAATAGTTTTGGTTCAATTTGATTAAATCTATCTACAACACCTTGAGTTCCAAAATCAGGAGAACAAGAGGACCATATTATTCCGTTTTTTGCACAAGCTAGAAAGCTAATAACTGACTCTATCTTATTTGGAACATAGGCAACTACTCTATCTCCTTTTTTTATATTTAATGTTTTTAAATAATGTGAAAACTTACATACTTTTTCATAAAGAAGACTCCAGGAAATGCTTTCCTCATTCCCATTTTCAGACATAAAATTTATAGCAATATTATTTGATTTCTTTTTAAGAATATTTTCTGAGTAGTTAAGTTTCGAGTCTGGAAAAAATTTACTTTTATTAAAAATTTCATTTTTCTTAATAATTGTTTGACCTTTATCTCCAATAATTTTTGAATAGTCCCAAAACTTATCCCAGAAAATTTCTGGATTTGAAACACTCCATTTCCACAGCTTCTTAAAATTTTTGGAAGATTTAAATTTAATAAAATTTGAAAAATCTTCTAATATTGAGTCTTGTGTTCTTTTCTGGGAAGGCTGCCAAAGCTTTTTATTCATCAAAGTTAGATTAGCTTTAATGAATTTATCTTAACAGATATTTTTTTAATAAAATCTTCTGTACAATTACTGCTTTGCTTAACTTTATTTCTTTTTTTTTTATAAATAGGTCTAATATCCATTGCATGGCTCATTTGTGTATATTAAATAGTCTAAAAAAGGAGATAAATATGGCAAAAATTAAGCTTAGTATGACATTTTTCCCCATTCTTTGAAGTTTATTATTCATTGAATTTTTAATATGTTCCATTCCAGTTTATAATAAGTATTTATGGCTCAAAACATTTCAGTCCCAGATATAGGAGACTTTCAAGACGTAGAGGTAATTGAAATTTTAGTAAAACCTGGTGATCAAGTTAATAAGAATGATCCTATCGTCACAATTGAAAGTGATAAATCAAGTGTAGAAATTCCTTCTCCTGCTGCTGGAGAAATTAAAGATTTAAAAGTAAAAATTGGAGATAAAGTTTCAGAGGGCAGTATTTTGGCCACAATTGAAAATGGTCAAGCAATGCCAGCAAAAAAAAATGAAGAAAAAGTAAAACAAAAAAAAGAAATTCCAATTCAAGAAAAACCAAAAACTAATGGTGAATTAAATCCTGTAAAACAAGTAAAAAAAGTTTTTGCTGAACCTGCGTCTAAAGATGATATTGATCCAATAGAAACAAATGAATGGATTGACTCATTAAATTCAGTAATTGAAAACGATGGCTCATCTAGAGCAAGCTACTTATTAAATAAAGTTATTGCTCAAGCTTACAAGTCAGGTTTGGTTTTACCCGATACAAGAACAACTCCTTATATAAATACTATTCCGCCAGAAGCTGAGGCAAAGTCAACTGGTGATCAAAATATTGAAAAAAAGATTAGAGCATACATAAGATGGAATGCTGCCGCAATGGTTGTTAAAGCTAATAAAAAAAGTCCAGAATTAGGCGGTCATATCGGAACGTTTGCATCTGCTGCCACACTTTATGATGTGGGGATGAACCATTTTTGGAGAGCAAAAAATAATAAGTTCGGAGGTGATTTAATTTATTTTCAAGGTCACTCAGCTCCAGGCATGTACGCTAGAGCATTCTTAGAAGGAAGATTAACTGCGTCTCAGTTAGATGGATTTCGACAAGAGGTAAATAAAGGAGGTCTATCCTCATATCCTCATCCATGGCTAATGCCAAACTTCTGGCAGTTTCCAACTGTCTCCATGGGTCTTGGCCCAATCATGGGTATATATCAAGCAAGATTTTTAAAATATTTAATTAATCGAGGGTTAATTAAAGATGAGGGAAGAAAAATCTGGGTCTTCTTAGGAGACGGAGAAATGGATGAGCCGGAGTCGCTTGGAGCTATTGGATTAGCCGCAAGAGAAAAATTAGATAATTTAATTTTTGTTATCAATTGTAATTTACAAAGATTGGATGGGCCAGTTCGAGGAAATGGAAAAATTATTCAAGAACTTGAGGGTAGTTTTAGAGGTTCAGGCTGGAATGTAATTAAAGTTATTTGGGGAACTTACTGGGATCAGCTACTTGCAAAAGATAAATCAGGCTTGCTAATTAAACGCATGAATGAATGCGTAGACGGGGAATACCAAGCTTTTAAAGCTAAAGGCGGTTCTTATGTTAGAGAGAAATTTTTTGGAAGGTATCCTGAATTAAAGGAACTTGTTTCTTCAATGACAGATAAAGATATTTGGAGATTAAATAGAGGTGGTCATGATCCACACAAAGTTTATGCCGCATACGACGCTGCAATGAAAAATAAAGGTTCTCCGACAGTAATTTTAGCTAAAACAATTAAGGGTTATGGAATGGGTAAAACAGGTGAAAGTGTTAATACTACTCATCAACAAAAGAAATTAGATGAGCAAGATTTGCTTTATTACAGAGATAGATTCAAAGTTCCTCTTACTGACAAGCAAGTAAAAAACATTGAATATTTCAAGCCTGATGAAAACTCAGAAGAAATGAAATATTTAAAAGATAAAAGATTAAAACTTGGTGGATTTATTCCAGAAAGATCGTCTTTTGCTAAACAAATTAAAGCACCACCAAAAGATATTTTTGATACTTTCATGAAATCAACAGGTGAGAAAGAAATGTCAACTACAATGGCACTTGTTAGAATGATGACAGCTTTGCTTAGAGATAAAAATGTTTCTCCAAGATTAGTTCCTATTATTCCAGATGAAGCAAGAACTTTTGGTATGGAGGGTTTTTTTCAAAAAATTGGTATTTATGCCCACGAAGGCCAAAAGTATGAGCCTGTTGATTCAGAACAATTAAGTTCTTACCGAGAAGATAAAAGCGGTCAAGTATTGGAAGAGGGAATTAACGAGTCTGGCGCAATGTCATCATGGATTGCAGCAGGTACCGCTTACACCAATCACGATATTGAAATGATTCCTATATATATTTTTTATTCTATGTTTGGATTTCAAAGAGTCGGAGATCTTGCTTGGGCCGCGGGAGACTCTCAGGCCAGAGGATTCTTAATCGGAGCCACAGCTGGACGAACAACACTTGCTGGAGAAGGTTTACAACACCAGGATGGCCATAGTCATTTATTAGCGTCAAATATTCCAAATTGTATTAGTTACGATCCAACGTTTGCTTATGAGTTGGCAACAATATTTCGAGAAGGAATTAAAAGAATGCATGAGAAGAAAGAAAATATTTTTTATTATATCACAGCTATGAATGAAAACTACTCACATCCTGGAAAACCTAAGGATTGTGATGAGGGAATTTTAAAAGGTATGTATTTATTTAAGGAAGGTGGAAATAAAGGAAAGACAAAAGTTCAATTACTTGGTTCAGGTACGATACTTAGAGAAATTATTGCAGCATCAAATATTTTATCAAAAGAATACAATGTTGACTCAGATATTTGGAGTGTAACTAGTTTCAATGAGCTTAGAAGGAACGGAATGGAAACTGAGAGAATAAATCTTTTAAACCCCAACGAAAAACCGAAAAAATCATATGTACAAAAATGTTTGGATAAACACGATGGACCGGTTATTGCAGCTTCAGATTATACTAGGGCTTTTGTTGATCAAATAAGACCTTATACAGATAAAACGTTTTACTCTTTTGGGACTGACGGTTATGGAAGAAGCGATACTAGAAAAAATTTAAGAAAGTTTTTTGAAGTTGATAAAGAACATATTGTTGCTTTTACACTCAGTGCTCTAGCAAAAGAACAGCTTATTGGTTCTAAGGATGCGGACAAAGCTATTAAAAAATTTAAAATAAATAAGGATAGAGATTTTCCTGCTAATTTATAAATGAGTAAAATTAAAATTATTGTTCCTGATATGGGAGACTTCAAGGATGTTGAAATTATTGAAGTTTTGGTAAAAGACGGTCAAACTATAAAAAAGAACGACTCTCTTATTACACTTGAAAGTGATAAATCGAGTGTAGAGGTACCATCTACTCACTCAGGTAAAATAGAAAATATTAATGTATCTATTGGAGATAAAGTTAATAAAGGTGATACTATTTTAACTCTAGATTCAGCTGAAAATAAAAAAGGGGCAAAAAAGAGAGTTGAGAAAGTAGACAAAGAGTCAAAAGAAGTAGAGGTATCTCAAAAAGTTGTTTTACCGGCAATGTCTGCTCCTGAAGTTCCCAAAAGTGGTAAAAGTTCAGCTAGTCCGAAAGTAAGAAAATTTGCTAGAGAACTTGGAGCTGATATTACTGTAGTACAAGGAACCCAAAGATCAGGTCGTGTATCAGAAGATGATGTCAAAAATTTTGTAAGATCTCAAGTTACTGTTAACGGGGGAAAAGTTGAAGAAAAAAAATATGTTGAAGAGTATTCTCATGAAGAATTTGGCGAAATTCAAATCAAAGACATACCAAGAGTAAAAAAACTATCAGGTCCTCATTTAGTGAGATCTTGGACTGAAATTCCACATGTAACACAACATGAAGAAATAGATATTACAGAAATGGAACAATTTAGATCTTCTCTATACGATTATTATACGGGTGAAAAAATAAAAGTCACGCCACTAGCCTTTATTGCAAAAGCTTTGATTAGTGCACTAAAGGAATTTCCAAATTTTAATGCTTCTTTAGACACAATTAATAACAAAATTATTTACAAAGAATATTTTCATTTAGGATTTGCAGTTGATACCCCACATGGGCTAATGGTCCCTAAAATTAGAAATATAGATCAAATGAATATTAAAGAAATAGGTCAAGAACTTAAAGAAATAAGTAAACTTTGTAGAGAATTAAAAATTGATAAAAAGGAATTTTTTGGTGGCTCAATGACAATTTCAAGCTTAGGTGGAATCGGAGGAACTTTTTTTACTCCAATAATTAACCCTCCTGAAGTAGCTATTTTAGGGATCGGTAAAAGTTTTGATAAACTCGTAAAAATAAACGGTAAAATTATTTCGAGAAAAATTTTACCTATTTCTTTATCCTATGATCATAGAGTTATTGATGGTGCTGAAGGTGTAAGATTTTGCGTTTACTTAAGCAAATGTTTAGGTAAAGATTTTGCTTTCAAGCTTGCTGTTTAATCTAATTTACAATAATAAACAGCATGAGCAAAAAATTTATTTCTTTAATTTGTGCTGTCTCTTGTTCTTTTCTTTGGGGTACAGCTTTTATAGCACAAGATACTGGAATGGATTACATAGGTCCTTGGACTTTCTCAGCAGCAAGATTAGTTTTAGGTTTTGCTGCTTTATTGCCATTCTTTTTTATTTTTGAATTCAAAAAAATAAGAAAGATTAAATCAAATTTTAAAACTATTTTATTTAATATGTTTTTATTAGGATTCTTTTTAGCCAGTGGAAATATTTTTCAACAAATTTCACTTTTATATACTGATGTTGCAAATTCTGCAGTATTTACTGTTTTGTATGTGGTAATAGTGCCGGTTCTAGCTTACTTTCTTTTTTCAAAAAAAATTCATAGATCAGTTTGGCCCGCGGTTATAATGTGTTTATTAGGAGGCTTGCTTCTAAGCGAATTAGATAATTATAGAGTTAGAATTGGAGACTCTTTAGTGGTCATTGGAGCTTTTTTTTGGGCACTTCATATTGTTTACGTTTCAAAATTTTTAAAGATATTTGATTTTCCTATAACAATAGCTACCTTTCAGTGTCTAATTGCTGCAGTGCTTTCAGCAATTCCAGCTATTTCGATCGAATTCGTATCTTTCGAACTTTT
>CACKZT010000003.1 GCA_902604695.1 uncultured Pelagibacteraceae bacterium
AAAACTATGTAGAGCATTTCTTGCTATTTCATTAAAAGTTTTGTCTGCAAATCTACATCCAACCGAAGATCCCAAAATTAATAAACAGTAATCAATTATATCTGGAGAAATTTTATACGATGCAACTTCAGTTATTTGTAATAGTCCACTTGCAAAAAGAGTGCCAGACAATAATGCAGCAGGAATTTTAAATCTATCGAAAATTAATACCAAAATTATAGAAGTAAAAATTAAAATCAGAAGATGATTTACATTTTGATTGTTTATTAATTCGTCATAGACGTTTAATTCTTCCACACTGTAAAAACTATTAACAATAAAAGGAAAAATTGTAATAATGATAATTAATCTAATTAGATGAGAGGTTGCTACTTTACTTAAATCAGATTTTTCATCCTCAGCCAAAATCATTAAAGGACCTAAAGCTCCAGGCGCGGCAGAAAAAATTGAAGTTTTTTTACTATATTTTGAAAACTTTTCTAAATATTTTGAAACTAATAACACTGAGGCGATAATATAAACAAACATTATTAAAGAGGTCCACGCCCATTGATGAATCTGAGAAAAAAGTGCTTTGTCTATGTAATTACCAATATAAAGACCTAGAATTATCAAAACTGAACTTAAAATTAATCTTGGCATCTTAGTTTTAAAACCTAACAATGATGCAACTGATGTAATTAACATTGGTCCTAAAAACCAAGCTAAAGGTATATCAAAATATTCAAAAATTATTGCCACGGGAATTGAAATAATTATCACCAAGGCAAAATCCTTAGAGAATATTTGCTTAAAATTTTCTTTATTAAATGGAATTGCTTGGTTATTCTGCATAACTCATGATTTTAGGTTTTATAGGAACGGGAAAGATCACATCCTCCATTGTTTATGGTTTATTAAAATCTAAACTTAAAACTAAAAGAATCTATATCTCTTCAAGGAATAAAAATATAGCAAAAAAATTGGAGAGAAAATCGAGAGTTATAAAAATTATGAAAGATAATCAGGAGATTATAAACAAATCTTCAACTATAATATTAGCTGTAACCCCTGCTGTAGCAAACAAAATTTTAAAAAAATTAAAATTTAATAAAAGTAAAGAAATTATTAGTTTAATTTCAACCATTAACTTAGAAAACTTAAAAAAAATAACAAAAAACAAAAATATTGTTAGAGCAATACCTTTACCATCCGTAGAGATAAATAAAGGACCTATTATTATTTGTCCTTCCAATAAAAAAGTAAAAAATTTATTCAATCATTTAGGTAAAGTAATTGAAATTAAAAATGAAAAACTTAGCTATAAGTTTTGGTCCACAGCTTCTCTCATGGCAAGTTTTTATGAGATTCTTAATATAAGCTCAAATTGGTTAATTAAAAAAGGAATTAAAAAAAATATTGCCAACAGTTATATTGCTGAATTATTTTTATCACTATCTTACGATGCTAAAGATAAAAAAAAGGGGGGTTTTAAAAAATTAGTTGCTGAATCCCAAACTCCAAATGGATTAAATATGCAAGTTTTAAAAGAATTAAGAAAAAAAAAGTTTTACTTAAAATGGATAAAAGCGTTAGATGTAGTAAATAAAAGAGTTAGTAAATAAAATTTATGGAATATTTTATTCAACAACTAATTAATGGAATAACTCTAGGTTCAATTTATGGATTGATCGCAATAGGCTATACAATGGTATATGGCATCATAGGCATGATTAATTTTGCTCATGGAGATATTTTTATGATTGGAGCTTTCATAGCGTTAATCGCCTTAATATTATTTGGTTTAACCGGTATTGCGTTGCCAATCGTTTTGTTTTTAGTTTTACTCATAACTATGCTTTTTACCGCATGTTATGGATGGAGCGTAGAAAAATTAGCTTATAAGCCTTTGAGAGGTTCATTCAGATTAGCACCATTAATTTCTGCACTTGGAATGTCTATCGTTCTACAAAATTACGTACAGGTTTCTCAGGGAGCTAGAGTTAAACCTTTACAACCTTTAATTACTGGTGGATTAGAATTTTTTAAAGATTCTGAATTTATTGTTACAGTAAGTTTTCTTCAAATATTTATTGTAATACTTACTATTATATTAATGAGTATGTTTACAATTTTAATAACAAAAACCGATTTAGGTAGAGCTCAAAGAGCTTGCGAACAAGATAGAACCATGACTTCACTTTTAGGCATAAATGTAGATAGAACTATTTCAATTACTTTTATACTCGGTTCATCATTAGCATCAGTGGCAGGAATGATGTTTGTTTTATATTATGGAGTTATTGATTTTTATATCGGTTTTTTAGCGGGTGTTAAAGCTTTTACCGCGGCTGTTCTTGGAGGAATAGGATCTTTGCCAGGAGCAATGCTTGGAGGATTACTTATAGGATTAATAGAAACTATGTGGTCAGGTTACATTTCAATAGAATATAAAGATGTTGCCGCTTTTAGTGTATTGATTATTACACTTATATTTTTTCCAACAGGTTTTTTAGGAAAACCAGATATTGAAAAAGTATAATGAAACCTTCATCAGAAATTAAATCGATAATTAAAGATAGTTTATTTACAGGTCTTATTTCATTAGCTTTGTTCGGACCAATAGTTGGTTTAAAAACATCTTCAAAAGGACAAGGGTTATTTGTAACTCCACATGTTGGTATTGTTTCATTATTAGTATTAGCATGTATTATCGGCAGATTTTTAATTGGTTTGAATTCTCTTAGAAAAAAAGAAATTAGCTTTGTTAGCAATATCACTTCTACAATTTCAAGTTATATGGATAACAAAGGAAAACACGTTGCTATAACAGGTGTTTTGTTCGCAATTGTATTTCCTTTTTTACCTTTCACAGATCGATATGTGCTAGATGTCTCTATTATGATCCTGACTTACATTATGCTTGGTTGGGGTTTAAATATTGTTGTTGGATTAGCTGGATTACTTGACCTAGGTTATGTAGCTTTTTATGCAGTTGGTGCTTATTCATATGCTTTGATCGCAACAACTTTTGGTTGGTCTTTCTGGATCTGTCTACCATTGGCTGGAGTATTCGCGGCTTTTTTTGGAATACTGTTAGGTTTTCCGGTTTTAAGATTAAGAGGTGACTATCTTGCAATTGTAACCTTAGGTTTTGGAGAAATTATAAGGATTATTTTAATTAATTGGTATGAAGTTACTAATGGACCAGACGGTATAACAGGAATACCTAGACCATCATTTTTTGGCCTTCCATTTAAAAAATTTCCAGAAGAAGGAGAAGCATCTTTTCACACATTTTTTAATTTAGAATACTCTACTATGCATAGGATAATATTTTTGTATTATTTAATTTTAATTTTAGCTTTAATAACAAATTATTTCACATTAAAAATAAGAAAACTACCTGTAGGTAGAGCTTGGGAAGCTTTGAGAGAGGATGAGATAGCATGTAAATCTTTAGGTGTTAATCCAACAAATACAAAACTTACTGCATTTGCAATCGGTGCAACTTTTGGAGGTTTTGCCGGCTCATTTTTTGCCACTCGACAGGCATTTGTCAGCCCTGAAAGTTTTACCTTTATTGAGTCAGCGATTATTGTTGCTATCGTAGTTTTAGGCGGTATGGGCTCTCAAACCGGAGTAGTATTAGCTTCTATTTTCCTAATAGGAATTACTGAAATTTTTAGAGATCTCGAGCAGTATCGAATGATTGCATTCGGAGGGGCTATGGTTCTAATAATGATTTTTAAACCTAAGGGTATCTTGGCTAACAGAAAACCTACAATAACTTTGAAGGACCACTTAAATGAATAAAAGTTTGTTAAAAGTAGACAATCTCACAATGAAATTTGGTGGACTCACTGCAATAGACAACCTTTCGTTTTCAGCAAATAATAATGAAATAACTTCAATTATAGGCCCAAATGGAGCAGGTAAAACCACAGTATTTAATTGTTTAACTGGTTTTTATAAACCCACTGATGGCGAAATGCTTTTAAGTAAAGACAATGAAACAATTGCACTTAAGAAGTTTACTGATTTCAAAATTGCACAAAAAGCTAAAGTCGCAAGGACTTTTCAAAATATAAGATTATTTCCAGCAATGTCAGTTTTAGAAAATTTACTTGTGGCTCAACATAATGAATTAATGATTGCCTCTGGGTTTTCAATATTTGGAATATTAAATCTTAAAAGATATAAAGATAAAGAGAGAGAAGCAGTAGAGAAAGCAAAATATTGGCTAGATATAATAGGACTAACAAATAGAGCTGATGATAACGCTGGTGACTTACCTTATGGAGATCAAAGGAAATTAGAAATAGTTCGCGCAATGTGTATAGAGCCAAAACTACTCTGCTTAGATGAACCTGCAGCAGGACTTAATCCAAAAGAATCATCAGAGCTAAATAAACTATTAGAATTTATTAAAAACGATAAAAAAACTGGAATTCTTTTAATAGAACATGACATGAGTGTAGTGATGGGAATATCAGATCATGTAGTCGTATTAAATTATGGAAAAAAGATATTTCAAGGGACGCCATATGAAACTAGAAAAAGTAAAGAAGTTATAGAAGCATACTTGGGAGTAGACGAATAATGTTAAAAATTTCTAATGTTGAAACTTTTTATGGAAAAATTCAGGCTTTAAGAGGAGTTAATATAGATATTAATAAGGGTGAAATAGTTTCATTAATAGGATCTAATGGTGCAGGGAAATCCACTTTGTTGATGACAATTAGCGGTGTTAACAAAGCTAGAACGGGTGAAATTATTTTTGAGGGAAAAAATATAGAAAAATATGAACCTCACAATATAGTGGATTTAGGAATTGCGCAAGCACCTGAAGGAAGAAGAATATTTTCTCGCTTGACAGTTGAGGAAAATTTAAAATTAGGAGCACATGCCAATGAAAGAGGTAAGCACTTTAATTCAGATATTAAGGAAATTTATGATTTATTTCCGGTATTAAGTGATCGAAAATCACAAAGAGGTGGAACTTTATCTGGAGGTGAACAGCAGATGTTGGCAATAGGAAGGGCCTTAATGAATAGACCAAAAGTACTTTTGTTAGATGAACCATCACTTGGTATTGCTCCAAAGCTGGTTAATCAAATATTTTTAGCAATTAAAAATATTAACAAAGAAAAAAAAGTTACAATTTTTTTAGTCGAGCAAAATGCTAAAAAAGCTTTAGAATTAGCTGACAGAGCTTATGTACTAGTTAATGGAAAAGTCACGATTCAAGGTTTTGGTCAAGACTTATTAAAAAACCAAGATATACAAGCAGCTTACCTTGAAGGTGGAGCTAAAAGTTAGGCTCAGTTTAAACTAATTCACCATTTACAATCTTAAATCATCAGTGTTTAATAAGTTATTAATTAATTAACAACAGGAAAATAACTATGTTTAAAACATTTAAAAAAACAATCTCTTTGATTGCTGCTTTTTTAATGCTTGGATCTGTATCGGTTAAAGCTGATATCTTAGTTGCATCTGCTGGACCAATGAGTGGCCAGTATGCTTCTTTTGGTGCTCAGTTAAAAGCTGGAGCAGAGATGTGGCTTAAAGATGTAAATGCAAGAGGCGGAATTAACGGAGAAAAAGTAAAATTAGTAATTGGAGATGATGCTTGCGATCCAAAACAAGCCGTGGCTGTTGCAAATAAATTTGCAGGTCAAGGTGTTGCTTACGTTGCAGGACATTTCTGTTCAGGATCTTCAATACCAGCTTCAAAAGTTTATACTGAAGAAGGAATTATCCAAGTTTCACCAGCGTCTACGAACCCAGCGTTCACAGACAAGGGTGGACCAAATGTATTCAGGGTTTGTGGAAGAGATGACCAACAAGGTGAAGTTGCGGGCGCATTTCTTGCAAAAGAATATGCTGGAAAAAAAGTTGCTATTATTCATGACAAAACTGCTTACGGAAAAGGTTTAGCGGATGCTACAAGAAAAAACATGAAAAAAGCAGGTTTAAAAGATGCTATGTACGAAGCAATTACTGCAGGTGAAAAGGATTACTCTGCTTTAGTATCTAAACTTAAGTCTAATAATATTGATGCAATATATCTTGGTGGATATCACACAGAAGCTGGATTAATAGTTAGACAGATGAGAGATCAAGGTATGAGCACTAAATTAGTTAGTGGTGATGCTTTAGTTACAGCTGAATATTGGGATATTACTGGTAATGCTGGTGAAGGTACGTTAATGACTTTCAGTCCAGATCCAAGAAATAATCCTGAGGCTGCACCATTAGTTAAGAAATTTAAAGCTGCAGGCATTGAGCCTGAAGGTTATGTTCTTTACTCTTACGCAGCACTTGAAGTATTTGAACAAGCTGCTTTAGATGCAGGTTCAACAGATTACAAAAAAGTTTTGAAAGCTATGAAAAATAATAAATTCAAAACAGTGCTTGGAGTTTTAAGCTTTGATAAAAAAGGCGATGTAACTCTTCCAGGTTATGTATTCTATGAATGGAAAAACGGTAATTACAAACAATTGTAATTTTATTTAGTTTAAAATTTAAGGGGGCTTAGGCCCCCTTTTTTTTACAGGATTTTAATATGACAATAGCTTATGAAGATTTTAAAAAAGTAATAATAAAAATTGGAACTGTTTTAGAAGTTAAAAATAATGAAAAAGCCAGAAAACCTTCTCTAGTTATAAAAGTAGATTTTGGACCAGAAGTAGGTATTAAACAGTCCTCTGCACAAATAACTCATTTTTATAATTCAGAAAATTTAGTTGGAAAACAGGTAATTGGTGTTTGTAATTTTCCCACAAAAAATATTGCTGGAGTAGTATCTGAAGTTCTCATACTAGGAGCTATTGAAAAAGATGGAAAAGTTGTTTTGGTTCATCCATCTCAAAAGACCGATAATGGCTTAGACATCGCATAGTAAATAGTTTAAAAAACTTTTTAAATGTATCCGAATCTTATTCCATTAATACTTTTTGGCATAGCCGCAGGTTTTTCCCCTGGACCAAATAATATAGTTACTTCTTATTCTGCTTTTAACTTTGGTTTTAAAAAGACAATTCCAACAATGCTTGGTGTTATTTGCGGGTGGACTTTATTATGTGTTTTTTTAGTACTTGGATCTGGGGTCATCTTTAGAGAGTATCAAGAATTACAGATTGTAATAAAAATACTTGGTTCAATTTATCTATTATTCATAGCATATAAAATTTCATTTTCAAAAGTTGAAAAAAATAAGAGAATAAAGGGTCCAGTTTCTTTTATAAACACTTTTTTTTTTCAATTCATAAATCCAAAAAGCATTATAGCTGGTTCAATAGCTGTATCTTCATTTATAGATATTCAAAATTACTATTTAAGAGACTCATTAGTATTTCTCGTTATTATGTTTTTTGTAGCCGTTGGAAGTCAATCAACCTGGTGTTTAATGGGAACTTATCTGAGAAAATTTGCCACAAGTCAAAAATTTATGAGAAATTTTAACTTCTCAATGTCTTTTTTGCTTATAGTTTGTGTTATTATGTTTTATGTATAGCCATGAAAATTAATAGTAAAAATTCATTTAATTCATTAGACGAAATTATTTCTTCAGGAAAAAAGTATAAAATATTTAATCTTAAAAAAGCTGAAAAAAATGGTTTAGAGGGGGTTTCTAAACTTCCGAAATCTCTAAAAGTCCTTCTAGAAAATTTATTAAGATATGAGGATGATGAAACAGTAAATAAGCAGCAAATTTTAGCTTTAAAAAATTGGTTAAAAACAAAAAAATCAAATACCGAAATAGCCTATAGACCTGCTCGAACTTTATTGCAGGACTATACTGGTATACCCGCAATAGCAGATTTAGCGGCGATGCGAGATGCTGTTAAGTCAAAAAATAAAAATCCAAATAAAATTAATCCACTATCTACAGTAGATTTGGTCATAGATCATTCTGTAATGGTCGACGAGTATGCCTCAGGAAAATCTTTCAATCAGAATGTTGAAAAAGAATTTTCAAGGAATGGAGAAAGATATGCCTTTCTTAAATGGGGTCAAAAAGCTTTTGATAATTTTAGGGTTGTTCCACCCGGAACAGGAATTTGTCATCAAGTAAATCTAGAATATTTAGCTAAGGTAGTTTGGTCATCAAAAAGTGGCAACGATTTTTATGCCTATCCAGATACATTGGTAGGAACAGACAGTCATACAACAATGGTTAATGGATTGTCCGTTTTAGGATGGGGAGTTGGTGGCATAGAAGCTGAAGCAGCCATGTTAGGTCAACCAATTTCAATGTTAATTCCAGAAGTTGTTGGAGTTGAAATTAAGGGAAAATTACTCGAAGGATTAACAGCTACAGACTTAGTCTTAGCTATTGTAGAAATGCTAAGAAAAAAAGGAGTTGTAGGAAAATTTGTAGAATTTTATGGAGAAGGTTTAAAAAACCTTACATTAGCTGACAGAGCTACCATAGCAAATATGGCTCCAGAGTATGGAGCAACATGTGGTTTCTTTCCAGTTGATGAAGAAACTTTAAAATATTTGAGACTATCTGGAAGAGACAAAGAAACAATTGAACTTGTTGAAAAATATTCAAAAGAGCAGGGCCTATGGTCAAGTGAAGGCATGGAGTTTACTGATACTTTATCTTTAGACATAAGCACTGTAGTTCCGAGTATATCTGGTCCTAAAAGACCGCAAGATAAAGTTTTGTTAACAGAGTCTTCTGTGAGTTTTGCCAAAGCCTATAAAGAAAATACAAAGAGAGATAAACCTAATCAAGCTAATGTTGATGGTGCAGATTTTAAAATAACTGATGGAGATATTGTTATAGCGGCAATTACTTCTTGCACCAACACTTCAAATCCGAGTGTAATGATCGGTGCAGGATTACTCGCAAAAAAAGCAGTAGAGAAAGGTTTAAATATTAAGCCGTGGGTAAAAACTTCTTTAGCCCCAGGCTCAAAAGTAGTAACAGATTATTTAGAGAAAGCAGGATTAAATAAATATTTAGATGAACTTGGCTTTAACCTAGTTGGTTATGGCTGTACAACCTGTATTGGTAATTCTGGTCCACTAAATAAAAACATTTCAGACGCAATACATAAAGAAAATCTATACTCAGTTTCTGTGTTATCAGGCAATAGAAACTTTGAAGGTAGAATAAGTCCAGATGTTAAAGCTAATTATTTGGCCTCTCCGCCGCTTGTAGTTGCATTTGCTTTAGCTGGAAATATGAATTTTGATTTGTATAAAACTCCCTTAGGAACAGATAAGGAGGGAAAAGATGTTTATTTAAAAGATATTTGGCCTAGCAATAAAGAAATCGAAGAAATAATGCTATCATCAATAAATGCAGAAATGTTCATTCAACGTTATTCAAATGTTTCAGAGGGGCCAAAAGAGTGGAGCTCAATTAAAACTGTCGATAGCAGCATTTATGATTGGGAGGCAAACTCTACTTATGTTAAAAAACCTCCATTTTTTGATAACCTTCCAGATAAGCCGGAAGGTTTTAAAGAGATTAAAGACGCAAGAGTATTACTCTTATTAGCCGACTCGGTAACGACCGATCATATTTCTCCAGCTGGAAATATAAAAAAAGATAGTCCTACAGGTGATTATTTTATGAAACATCAAGTACAACAAAAAGATTTCAATTCTTATGGAGCAAGAAGAGGAAACCATGAGGTAATGATGAGAGGTACATTTGGAAATATTAAAATAAGAAATGAAATGGCACCTGGTACAGAAGGAGGATATACAACTCTCCAGCCAGATGGACATGTCATGAGTGTCTACGATGCCGCTATGGAGTATAAAAAGAGGGGTAATGACTTAGTAGTTATAGCTGGTAAAGAATACGGAACTGGTTCTTCAAGAGATTGGGCAGCAAAAGGGACAAAGCTTCTTGGTATTAAAGCAGTAATAGCTGAAAGTTTTGAGAGAATACATAGATCTAATTTAGTAGGGATGGGAGTGCTGCCACTTGAATTCAAAGAAGGTTATGATCGGAAAAAGTTGAATATAACTGGATCTGAGCTAATTACAATAATCGATATTGATAAAGGAATTAGTCCTAGACAAGAAATTAATTGTGAAATTAAATATAAAGATGGTTCAACTAAAAAAGTAAAAGTATTGTGCAGAATTGATACTGAAAATGAAATTGAGTATTATAAAAATGGTGGAATTCTTCAGTATGTTCTTAGAAATATGATAAATTAATCTATGAGAGATCTAAAAATTAAGGTTTATCCTTCATCTGCAAATTTAAAAAAAGAGGATCAATTAGCTTGGAAGATTGCAGAGATTGCTTCTGATAAATCTAGACCCGGATCTGATGCTATCGACATGATCATTAATAGAATTATCGATAACGCTTCAGTAGCTATAGCATCGTTTAATAGAAAACCAGTTATATCAGCTAGAGAGATGGCTTTAGCGCATCCTAGAAAAAATGGTGCAACAATATTTGGTGTCAACTCAAAATATAAATTTGATTGTGAATGGGCAGCTTGGGCTAACGGTACAGCGGTAAGAGAACTTGATTACCATGATACTTTTTTAGCTGCAGATTATTCTCATCCAGGCGATAATATTCCCCCAATTTTTGCTGTCGCTCAACAAACTAAGTGCAATGGCTATGATCTTTTAAAAGGAATTCTTACTGGCTATGAAGTTCAGGTAAACTTAGTAAAAGGAATTTGTCTTCATGAGCATAAAATAGATCATATAGCTCATTTAGGCCCAAGTGTAGCTGCGGGTTTAGGAACTTTATTAAAATTAAAAACTGAAACAATTTACCAATCGATTCAACAAGCTCTTCACACAACAATTTCAACAAGACAGTCAAGAAAAGGAGAAATTTCAAGCTGGAAAGCTTTCGCTCCATCTCACGCTGGAAAATTAGGAATAGAAGCTGTAGATAGATGTATGAGAGGCGAAGGTGCTCCAAGTCCAATTTACGAAGGTGAAGATAGTGTGATCGCGTATGTTTTATCCGGTAAGGATGTTGAATATACTATTCCAATGCCAGAAAAAAATGAGGAAAAAAAAGCTATTTTAGAAACATATACTAAAGAACACTCTGCTGAATATCAGTCTCAAGCTCTGATCGATTTGGCAAGAAGCTTAAACAAGAAAATAAAAGATATTTCTAAAATAGATAGAATAGATATTCACACTAGTCATCATACCCACTATGTTATTGGAACTGGTGCGAATGATCCTCAAAAAATGGATCCGAACGCAAGTAGAGAAACACTAGATCATTCAATAATGTATATATTTGCTGTTGCTTTAGAAGATGGAAGTTGGCACCACGTTAAGTCTTACACTCCAGAAAGAGCAAGAAGAAAAAGTACAGTTGAACTTTGGCAAAAAATTAAGACTTATGAAGTTGAAGAATGGACAAAAAAATATCACGATCCCAATCCAGCCAATAAGTGTTTTGGAGGTAAAGTAACAATATATATGAAGGATGGCAGCAAAATTACAGAGGAAAAAGGAGTTGCCGATGCACATCCTAGTGGTCAAAGACCTTTTAGAAGAAGTAATTACATTGAAAAATTCAACATGTTAACTGAAGGTATTATTTCCGACAAAGAAGCAAAGCGATTTTTGGAATTAGTACAAAACCTAAAAAACTTAAAAGCTAAAGATATCCAATCATTGAATATAGAGGTTAAATCTAAATTTAATAAAAAAAGATCAAAGAAGATAACTATATTTTAAATGGGTATTACTATAGTTTTGATCATTCTTAATCCAACGATTCCAATAAAATCCTAGATTTATTGACTAATTTAATAGATCATTCAGTTTGAAAATATCTAGTAATTTTTAGCATATATGTTGCATAAATATCACTAAAAAAGGTTGATTTTTATAGTTTTTTTGAGAATTTACATCTTTTACTCGACTATTTTAAAGTAGACTTTATTTTATTAACCAAATAAGAAACTAGGACGATCGTATTAATAATAATAATTAATAAAGGTATATACTATGAACAATAAACTCTTATCTGTTATCGCTTTTCTAGCAGTTGCTTTGTTTTCTACAAATGCATTTTCTGGAAGCTTTAACATTGGAGCAGCAGGAGCTATAGCTAACGTAGAAGCTTCTGGTACAGAGACACCTTCATTAGATACTTCAGATTCTTCTGATAGATCTAAAGAAGTATCGAACAATGTTTTCATTGGCTCTGTGTTCGCGGAATATGAATCAGACTATCTAGGTGGTTTAACACTTGGATTTGAATATATTCCTGGATCTGCTGATGTAAGCGATGAAGTACAAACAAGAACTGATACTGAGAAATCTGTTTCAGGTGATGCTACCCAAAACGCCGACGAAAGACAATTTAAAGCAAATGCTGAGATAGAGAACTATCACAGCGTTTACGTTGAATTACCTGTAGGCGGAGGACCATTCTTCGTAAGAGGTGGAATGGCTCAAATAGATGTAAATACAAATGAAGTAAAATCATCTAATGGTGGTAGCTATGGTAATGCTACACTAGATGGATACAACATTGGACTTGGTTTAAAAGGAACTATGGGCAATGGATTAGGTGTTAAATTCTATTACGAACAAACTGACTTTGACACTTTAAGTTTAACATCTACTGGTAACAGTGCTGACTCAGGAACAAACTCAATATCTGCAGACTTAGACGTACAAGCTGTAAAGCTTGCTGTGTCATATAAGTTTTAAGCAGTATTGAATTTTTTTAAAAAAATTAAACCCTTCTAGAAATAGGAGGGTTTTTTTTTATATACTAAATAAGAATTCGAATTTTTCGTTGATTGTTAATACTTCAATATTAACTAGACCGCCTATAATTAATTGTAATCCCACAATCATAATTACAAATAAACCAACATACCCTAGCCATCTGTGTTCTTTAATATAATTTGCAAAGTAAGTTGCTAAAGTTCCTATTAACAGTACTGATAAAATTAATCCAATTATCATTAGATGATAGTTGTCTTTTGCTGCTCCAACAACACCTAAAACATTGTCAAAACTAATAATTGTATCAGCTACAAGAACTTTAAAAACCCCTTCTCTAAATGTTGTACTTTCATTTGATTTAATTGTAGGTGTTCTAACTTTTTTTGGATCAAAAAGGTCTTGCCTCAAGTTATTTACTATCCATAACAATAAAACCCCTCCTACAATTTTTAACCAAGGCATTTGTAAAAACAAAGTAGCCCCATAAGCAAAGATTATTCTAAAAAAGAAGGCGGCAGCTATACCCCATGCAATGATTTTTTTTCGATTTTCTTTCGCAAAATTTGCCGCTATAAGACCAATAATAATTGCATTATCTGCAGCCATTACAATATCAATGATCAAAATTTGAATTGCAATAATAACTTGCTCTACCATTATTAAGCTTTTTATATAATTTTTTTAATGGAATAAAGTAATAAATAATGCATATTTGCTCAGAATGAGATATCCATCAAAGGTTTCAAAAGCCCATTTATTCAAGCTTTCCATACCAATTTTTTTTGCAAATGTAGCAATTCCCTTGGTCGGTGTCGTAGATACAGCATTAATGGGGCATTTATCTGAGGTAAAATATTTAGCTTCAGTAAGTATCGCAACATATTTGGTAACAATGATTTTATGGAGTTTTGGTTTTTTAAGAATGGGTACAACTGGCATGGTTGCGCAACATTTGGGAAAAGGAGATTATAGAGAAATAGCTTTTACAATATTAAGAAATTTAACTATTGCAATAATCATCGGAATTTCAATTATATTATGCAAAATATACGTTGTTTATTTAGTTGAGTATTTTTTTGACACCTCTGATGAAACTTTAAATCTTATAAACGAATATATATCAATAAGGCTTTTATCTGCTCCAGCAGAGTTAGCAATTTATGTTTTTGCGGGACTTTATATTGGTCTCCAAATGACAAAAATATCCAGTATTTTAATTGCCTTTTATTCTTTTTTTAATATTTTCTTAAGTATTTATTTTGTAAATACATTAAATCTTAATGTTACAGGTGTCGCATTAGGAACCGTCTTATCTGCTTATATTTCTGTTTTATTTGTAAGTATATTTACGTACTATTTTATCAAACAAAAATTTAATGTAATTTTAAGATTTAGAAAAATATTTGTTAAAAAGAAAATTATTCAACTATTTAATATCAATTTTGATATTTTTATAAGGACTTTATTTTTGACATTTTCTTTTTTATGGTTCATTTATTTAAGTTCAAAAATCAGTGAAGATTATTTAGCTATTAATTCTATATTGTTACAATTTATAGCAATAGCGGCTTTCTTCTTAGATGCATATGCCTTTTCCACTGAAGGAGTTGTAGGATTTCAATTGGGCAGGAGAGTTCAAAAATCTTTTTTATTTGCAGTAAAAAACTCTTTTATACTTAGTTTTTATACAGGGTTAATAATATCTTTTTTATATCTCATCTTTTTCAAGCAATTAATTAATATGATGACGGATTTAGATTATTTAAGATTTTTATCATACGAATTTATTTTTTGGATTATAATTATTCCTCCTATTGCTTCTATATGCTATCAATATGATGGAATTTTTATTGGAACTTCTCAAACCAAAGAAATGAGAAACTGTATGATTTTTTCTGTCATTCTATTTATCTTTATATCTACCTATTTAGTAAAAATTTTAAATAATCATGGACTTTGGTTGTCATTATTATTATTTATGATCATGAGATCTCTTACTTTGCGACTCTATTTTTCAAATATTTTAAAAAGGTTTTAATGAAGTTTATATATAAAATTCCAGGTTATCTACTTTTGTTATTTGGTGGATTTTGTTTAAGTTGGGGTGGCTTTATAGTAAGATCTTTTGAAACAACTGATCCGTGGAATATCCTATTGCTAAGATCATTCTTCTTTTTTTTTGGTGTTTCTTCATTTTTATTTTTGATTTATAAAAAAGATACTTTAAAAATTATTAAAAATTCTGGTTTTCCTGGCTTTTTAGGTGGCGCAGTAATGTCTTTAAGTTTTGTCGCTTTCGTGTTTGCTATGCTAAATACAACTGTAGCAAATGTAGTTTTTATAATAAGCACACAGACTATGTTTCTAGCAATCCTAGGCTTTTTTTATTTAAAAGAAAAAGTGTCACTTAAAAGTTTAATTTCAATCATATTAGCCATGTCAGGTATTACAATTATGATAGGAGACTCTATTTCTTCAGGAACTTTATTTGGCAATATTGTTGCTTTAGTCATTCCTATAAGTTTTTCAATATTAGTAATGATTGTCAGAAAAAATTCAAATCTTGATATGGTGCCAGCTATTTGGTTTGCTTCAATTTTTAGTTTTGCTTATGGGATTATAATGACTCAATCTTTTGTATTTTCTTCTCATGATATATTTATGGGTTTTTTATTGGGAGTGCCTCAACTTACATTTGGCTTTGTTTGTATTACTATTGGCTCAAGAACCACTAGGTCAGTGACAGTTGGTCTTCTAATGCTCTCAGAGACACTTTTTGCACCTTTATGGGTCTGGTTATTTCTTAATGAAATTCCCCCCTCAAGTGTATTTATTGGTGGTTTAATAATTATTTTTGCAATAATTTTAAAAAGCCTAGATAAAAGTAAATCAAAAGCGGCCTAAAAGCGATTGACTTTTTATCCGATATAGAAGAGAATCTAAATGTAACGGGAGAGCCCAAAAATTGGCGCCGAAGGAGCAACCACCCCGGAAACTCTCAGGCAAATGGACCGTTACAGTAATAACTCTGGAAAGAAGGCATATAAAGCCTCACCGAAGGATTAAATCTCTCAGGTACCTAGACAGATGGGGCAGGATAAGAAGAGTTATTATGGAAGTACAAAAAACAACGTTATACAATTATCATAAAAATCTTGGAGCAAAGTTCGTTCCTTTCGCAGGTTATGAAATGCCCATCCAGTATAAAGAAGGTATAGTGAAAGAACATATTTCTACTAGATCTTACGCAGGTTTTTTTGACGTTTCACATATGGGGCAATTTTTTTTAGAAGGTGACGACACTTTAATAAATGCTTTAGAAAAAATTATTCCCGCAGATTTAAAATCGTTGAAACTAAATCATTCAAAGTATTCATTTTTATTAAACGAAAATGGTGGGATAATAGACGATCTTATAATAACTAAAACTTTAAAAGGTTTTTGTATAATTTTAAATGCTGCTTGCAAAAACAACGATGTTAAAGAAATTTCTAAATTTTTAAGTAAAGATCATAAGTATTTTATGAACTCAGATTTATCTTTAATCGCGCTCCAAGGACCGAAGTCAGTAGAAATTTTAGAAAAACTCACACCAGGAGTTTCAAATTTAAAATTTATGACTGGAGCAAATTTTAATTTTGAAGGTAAAAACCTATATATTACACGATCTGGATATACTGGAGAGGATGGTTTTGAAATATCTATTCCAAATCAAAAAGTAGAAAAATTAATTCAATTTTTAATTGATAATAAAGTTAACCCAGTTGGTTTAGGAGCTAGAGATACACTAAGGCTAGAAGCGGGCTTATGCCTTTATGGTCATGATTTAAACCAAGAAATAAATCCTATCGAAGCAAATTTAAAATGGGCTATAGCTAAAAGAAGAAGAGAAGAAGGTGGTTTTAACGGTTGGGAAAAGATTAAAGAACTATTAACTAGCGGCAGCAATAAAAAAAGAGTTGGTATCTTGCCTGAAGGAAGAGTTATAGCCAGAGAGAACACTAAGATTTTCTCTGAACAGGGTGAAGAAATTGGAGTAATTACCAGCGGAACTTTTGGACCAAGTGTTAAAGCTCCGGTTGCAATGGGATACGTAAATTCAAATTTTTCAAAAATAGGAACAAAAATTCAATTAGAAGTAAGAGGTAAGAAGCATGAAGCTAAAGTTTCTGAGCTTCCTTTTTTTAAAAAAAGTTATGTTAAATAAAAATGGTAGTAAATATGAGTGAGAAAAAATTTTCAAAAAAGCATGAGTGGGTTTCTCTTGATGGTGATACAGCTACAGTTGGCATTACAAAACATGCAACAGAAATGTTAGGAGATATTGTTTTTGTAGAAGTTCCAGAAGCAGGAAAAATAGTCGAGAAAGACGGCCAAGCTGCAGTAGTAGAGTCTACTAAAGCTGCGAGTGATGTTTACTCACCAATCTCTGGAGAAATAATAGAAGGAAATAAATCAATAGTAGATGATCCTGGGAATGTGAATTCTGACCCAGAAGGCGCAAGTTGGTTTTTTAAAATAAAATTAAAAAATAAGTCAGAATTAGATTCCCTAATGTCTATAACAGAATATGAAAAATTTGTCGCGGAGAACCCAAGTTAAATGATTGATAATAATTCAAAAGAATTTATATACCGCCATATAGGCCCATCTGAAAATGAGCAAAAAAGTATGCTTAAAGCAATAGGTTATGACTCATTAAATAATCTAATGAAATCAACAGTTCCAGAAAAGATTTTATTAAAAGAGGAACTTAAAATAGATGAGCCACTTTCTGAAAATGATGCTTTAAAAAAATTAAAATCCATTTCAAAAAAAAATAAAATTTTTAGAAACTTTATTGGAATGGGCTATTATAATTCTTTTACCCCTAATGTTATTTTAAGAAATATTCTTGAGAATCCTGGATGGTATACTTCATACACTCCATATCAACCCGAAGTTGCTCAAGGTCGATTGGAAATGTTGTTAAATTTTCAGCAGTTAATTATAGATTTAACTGGTATGGACATCGCTAATGCTTCCTTATTAGATGAAGCAACTGCAGCAGCAGAAGCAGTTGGCCTAAGTCAAAGATTAGATAAAAAAAATTCTAAAAAAATATTTGTTTCAAGTTCATGCAATCCTCAAACAATAGACCTTATAAAAACACGTGCAGAACCTTTCGGCCTAGAATTAGTTATCGGAGATCCAAAAGATCTACAAGATATAAATGAAAATATTATTTGTGGTGTTTTGTCTTATCCTGGAACATTAGGTGATATTCAAGATCCAAGTGAGATCATTAGCAAGATTCATAAAAAAAACGGTAAAGCAATTTTAGTTTGTGATTTATTAGCTCTTACAAAGTTAAAAACTCCAGCTGAGCTAGGAGCGGACATTGCAGTTGGGAGCGCACAAAGATTTGGTATCCCGATGGGTTACGGTGGGCCCCATGCAGCTTTTTTTGCAACTAAAGAAGAATTTAAACGATCTATGCCTGGAAGAATTATTGGAGTGTCAGTTGATAGACATGGGAAAAAAGCTTACAGACTTTCTTTGCAAACTAGAGAACAACACATTAGAAGAGACAAAGCTACTAGTAACATATGTACTGCACAAGCTTTACTAGCAATTATTAGTGCTGCATTTGCAATTTATCATGGACCTAATGGAATACTTAAAATTGCAAATAGAACTTCAAGTTTAGCTAAATTATTTGCAGATGAGATAAGAAAAGGTGGTTTTGAAATACTTAGTGATCATTTTTTTGATACAGTCACGATAAAGACAAAGAATAAAACTGATAAAATTTATCAAAAAGCACAACAGGAAGGCATTAATTTAAGGAGGGTAGATAAAGAAAACTTATCTATTGCTTTTGACGAAGCAAAAAAACTTAGTGATGTAAATATTTTATTAAAAATATTTGGAATATCCAAAACTATTAGTCAAAATACTAAAGTTAATTTAGACAATTTACCAAAGAGTCTTTTAAGAACCTCTAAGTATTTAACTCACCCGGTATTTAACAAATATCATTCGGAAACGGAAATGTTGAGATATCTTAAAAAACTTGAAGACTGTGATATTGCTTTAAACAGATCTATGATCGCCTTGGGTTCATGCACCATGAAATTAAATGCGGCTGCGGAATTAATCCCTATTACTTGGAAAGAATTTTCATTACCACACCCATTTGTTCCAGTAGAACAAATGAAAGGTTATCAAATATTATTTAATGATTTAATCGGTGATCTAAAGGAAATTACTGGCTATGATGCAGTTTCTTTACAACCAAACTCAGGAGCGCAAGGAGAATATGCTGGATTAATGACTATAAGAAAGTTTCATAAAAGTAACAATCAATCCAACCGGAATATATGCCTAATTCCAAATTCAGCTCACGGAACAAATCCTGCAAGCGCCCAAATGTGTGGAATGAAAGTAGTTGTTGTAAATTGTGATGAAGATGGAAATGTAGATATTGAAGATTTAAAAAGTAAATCAGAGAAATATTCAAAAGATCTTGCAGCACTAATGGTTACTTATCCTTCAACTCATGGTGTATTCGAAGAAAAAATTATTGAAATTTGTGAAATTATTCATAAATCTGGCGGTCAAGTTTATATGGATGGTGCTAACTTAAACGCATTAGTCGGAGTAGCTAAACCAGGGAAATTCGGCCCAGATGTTTGCCATATAAATTTACACAAAACTTTTTGTATTCCGCATGGTGGAGGAGGGCCAGGTATGGGGCCAATAGCTTGCGCAAAACATTTAGCTGAATTTTTACCAACCCACAATATCATCAAAGAGTCAGGTCCTAAAAATGGAATGGGAGCAGTTTCAGCAGCTCCATGGGGAAGCTCAAGTATTCTCCCTATTTCATGGATGTATATTAAGATGATGGGAGCAGAGGGTTTAAAAAAAGCCTCACAAGTTTCAATTTTAAATGCAAATTACATTTCAAAGAAATTATCTAATGACTACAAAGTTTTATATACTGGAAAAAATGGAAATGTAGCTCATGAATGTATTATAGATATAAGACCTATTAAAACAAGCTCAGGTGTATCAGAAGAAGATTTAGCAAAAAGATTAATAGATTTTGGGTACCATGCCCCAACCATGTCTTGGCCGGTAGCAGGAACTATAATGATAGAACCAACAGAGAGTGAAAATTTGGAGGAGATAGATAAATTTTGTAATGCATTAATTAAAATCAAAAAAGAAATTAATATGGTTGAGTCAGGCAAATTAGACAAAGAAGACAATCCTCTTAAAAATGCACCGCATACATATCTAGAATTAGCGGCAAATGATTGGAGTCACAAATATACAAGAGAAGAAGCTGCTTTTCCTAATGAGTATGTTAGAAATAACAAATTCTGGGCACCAGTAGCAAGAGTTGACAATGTTTATGGAGACCGAAATCTTGTTTGTTCTTGTCCTTCCATGGATGAATATAAAGATGAAGCTGCATAAATTTTTTTAATGAGAATAGCAGTTATCGGTTCGGGAATTTCTGGATTATCAGCAGCACATTTTTTATCCAAACATCACAAAGTAGATTTATTTGAGCAGAATGATCATTTTGGAGGTCACTCTTATACTTACGATATTAAAGAAATAAATAAAAGTATACCAGTAGATCTTGGTTTTATAGTTTTTAATGAATTAACTTATCCAAATTTGATTAAATTTTTTAATGATTTAAATGTTCCTTTTGAAAAAAGCAACATGTCGTTTTCTGTATCTATTAAAAATACTAGCGTGGAATATGGAGGAAGTGGTTTGGGTGCTATTTTTGCCAATAAATTAAATTTATTTAATTTTAATTTTTTAAAGATGATTAAGGAAATTCTAAAATTTTATAAGAATGCTCCATTACTTCTGAATAACAATACTTCTGAAGAAACTTTAGGCAATTATTTAGAAAGATCAAAACTGTCAAAGTATTTCATTGAATTCCACATTATTCCAATGGTTGCAGCAATATGGTCAATGCCCTTTTCCAAAGCGAAAGAATTGCCTTTAAATCTTTTTCTACAATTCTTTATTAATCATGGATTATTTAAATTAAAAAATAGGCCTCAGTGGTACACTGTTACTAATAGAAGTAGATCGTATGTGAAAAAAATTCTTGAAACAATTAGCGGTGAAATATTTAAAAATTATAGAGTTGACAAAATTTCTAGGAGTAATGAAAATGTAAGAATTTCAATCGGAAATGAATATCTAGACTATGATCAAGTAATTTTAGCTTCTCATGCCGATCAGAGTTTAAGAATTCTAGAGGATGCTACAAAAAAGGAAAAAGAAATTTTAAGTAAATTCACTTATGTTTCAAATAATGCTTTCTTACATACTGATACAAATCTTATGCCATTAAGAAAAAAAGCCTGGTCTAGCTGGAATTCAATTTCTAAAGACAACAAAACTTGTATTACTTATTGGTTAAATAGATTACAAAATTTAAAAACTAGCAAAGATTATTTTTTAACTTTGAATCCGGTAGAAGACATAGATAAAAGTAAAGTTATTAAAAAAGTAAATTTTACACATCCTTATTTTAATAGTGAAAATGTAAGGCTACAAAAAGACCTTTATTTGCTTCAAGGCAAAAAAAGAACATGGTATTGTGGAAGTTATTTTGGTTACGGATTTCATGAAGATGGATTAAACTCCACAATTAAAATGATTAAAAACTTTAAAATTTCATGAATTCATGCATTTATAATGGAATTGTAACTCACACAAGGTTTAAACCAGTAAAACATAAACTTACATACAAAACTTTTTCACTATTACTAGATTTAGATGAATTAGAAAAATTAGATAAAGAAAATCCCATTTTTTCTTACAATAAATTTAACATTTTTAGTTTTTATAACAAAGATCATGGAAATAGAGACAATAACTCTCTCAAAAAATGGGTAAAAAGTAGTTTAAAAAAATTTAATATTAGTGAAAATATAGATGAGATTAAATTACTTTGTTATCCCAGAATATTCGGATATGTATTTAATCCTCTTAGTATTTTCTATTGTTATGAAAAAAAAAAGCTCAAAATTATTTTTTATGAGGTAAAAAACACCTTTAACGAACAACATACTTATATTTTTAAAGTTAAAGATGACAATGAAGTTTACCAAACTTGTAAAAAAAGATTTTACGTTTCACCTTTTATGGACATGGAAACTGAATATGTATTTAGATTATTAGATCCTAATGAAAAATTATCCGTCACAATAAAACAGAACGATAAAAAAGGATTAGTTTTGACGGCCACTCAAACTGGAGAAAAACGAGAAATTTCATTTCATCAACTGGCTGTAAATTTTTTTAAATACCCCTTTATGACGTTAAAAATTATTAGTGCGATACATTTTGAAGCATTGAAATTATGGATTAAAGGAGCAATTTACAGGGGAAGAAACAAGAAAATAAAAAATAATTTAAGTTATGAGGACTTTAAATGAGTATTAATAAAATTTCAGAGAAAATAGTAATTAATAAATTGCAAAATATTAAAAATGGAAATTTAAAACTAATTAATCATGATGGAAAAGTATATCACTTCGGAGACTTAGAAAATAAACTAACTACCGACATAAAAGTTATTAACCCTAAATTTTACTTTAATATTATTGTTGGTGGAGGTTCTGCTCTCGGGGAGGCATATATAAAGAAAGATTTTTATACATCCAATTTAACAGATTTAATCGAACTTTCTGCAAAAAATATCAAAACCATTTACTCATTTTCTGGCAGCATAAAACTACAAATTCTCAAAAATTTTATAAAGAAGATTTTTGCTTCCAATACAAAATCAAAAAGCTTGAAATATATTTCAAAACATTATGATTTAGGCAATGATTTTTTTTCGGCGTGGCTCGACAAAAGTTTAACTTATTCTAGTGGAATATATGTCAAAAAAGAAGATGACTTAGAAACTGCTCAAAAAAATAAATATAAAAAATTAATTGATCTTTTAAACTTAAAAGAAGGAAATAAAGTTTTAGAGATAGGATGTGGTTGGGGAGGATTTTCTGAATATTTGGCTAAAAAACACGATGTAATTGTTGACTGTATAACAATATCAAAAAGACAATTTGAATATACGAAGAAAAAAATTTTTGAAAGTGGTCTTAACAACAAAGTAAATGTTAAGTTTTTAGATTATAGAGATTTAACTAATAAATACGATAATGTTGCCTCTATCGAAATGATCGAAGCCGTAGGAGAAAAATATTTAAATCAATATTTTAAAACAATCAGATCCTCTCTAAAACCAGGAGGCACTGCTGCAATTCAAGGAATAACTATTAGAGATGATTTGTTTGATCGTTATAGAGCTAATGAGGATTTTATACAAAAATATATTTTTCCCGGAGGATTTCTTCCTTCAATAAATTTCATGAAAAAATTGATTAATAAAAATCAACTTCATTTCGAGAAAATAAACTTTTACTCCGAAGATTATGCAAAAACATTATCAACGTGGAGAAATAATTTCTTAAATTCTTGGGAAAGAATATCCCCTTTAGGATTCGACAATTCCTTTAAAAAAATGTGGGAATTTTACCTGTGCTATTGTGAGGCAGGTTTTAAATCAAAGAATATTGACTTGATTCAATTCTCTATGTCTAATAGATAGTCAACATGAAAAAAATACTTGGAATATTTTTAATTATTTTTTTAACTGGTTGTGGAAATAAAATGAAACCAATAGATTTTAAAGATCAAAAGCCTAGATTAATAATCGAAGATTATCTTTCTGGAAATGTTAAAGCCTGGGGTGTGCTACAAGATAGATCTGGAAAAGTAACGAGACAATTTAAAGCCGATCTCGATGGAAAATGGGATGGTTCTCAATTAATTTTAGATGAAGTTTTTAATTGGACTGATGGTGAGAAGCAAACTCGACAATGGACCATTAATAAGATAGATGAGCATAATTACGAAGGTACCGCCTCTGATGTAGTTGGAACAGCCAAAGGATATTCTTATGGCCCAGCATTCAAGTTTGAATATGTATTATTAGTTCCAGTAAAGGGAAAAAATATAAAGATTACTTTTGATGATTGGATATTTATGCAAGATGAACGTGTCGCTATAAATCGAGCAACTATGACTAAGTTTGGATTTAAGGTAGCCGAACTTACAGTAATGTTTGTAAAAGATTAACGTTTTACTAGTTTATCTACTAAAAACAAATAAATCCTATAAGGTAAAATTCTTAAAAACTTCAAAGTAAAAGTTAGTTGTTTTGGGAAATGTACTTCAAAAGATTTTGAATTTACCAAACCATCATAAATTTTTTCTGCTGCAAACTCTGGTGATCTTAAAAATGGCATGTCAAAATCATTCTTATCTGTCAAAGGTGTTTTTATAAATCCAGGAGACACAACCGAAACCCTTACATTAAATTTTTTAAAATCAAAATAAATACTTTCTGCAAAATTTGTTAAAGCTGCCTTAGAGGGACCATAACCACTAGAATTGGGCAGACCTCTATACCCGGCAATTGATGATACAATTGATATATGTCCATCTTTTTTTTCTTTAAAATATTTTTCTACTGTTTTTACACAATTTAAAGTACCGAAATAATTTACATCCATTATAAATCTATTTTGTTCTAAATTGACCTCCTGCTCTTTTTTTGGATCATATGTTCCGCTACAAAAAAAACAAATATCTAAACCATCTAATTTTTTAATAATTTCTTCAAATGTTGTTTTACAATTATTTTCATTCGTAACATCTAGAGGAAACGAATAAATATTTTTATTGTTAGATATTTGATCCAAAATTTCTTTTCTTCTAGCTGATATGGCTACTTTCCAGCCCTCATTTGCAAATTTTTCTGCAACAGCTTTTCCAATTCCACTGCTTGCGCCAGTTATCCATATATTTTTAGACATAATTTAGTTATACATTATTTTATGACAAAAAATAAATATTTGTCTTTATTTTTTATACTTTTAATTACCTTCATTGCTTCAGCAGTTGGAGGTTTAATAACATCTTCTTTTAAAGAACCTTGGTACTCAGAGATTATTTTGCCTAGCTACAATCCCCCAAGTTGGGTTTTTGGTCCAGTATGGACAACTCTTTATATTTTTATGTCTATAGCTATTTGGAAAATATGGATTAATTATTACGATAAAAAAATTATGGTAATTTATTTTGTTCATTTATTTTTTAATGCCATGTGGAGCGTACTTTTTTTTGGATTTCATTTTATAGGTGTTGCTTTAATTGACTTAATCATAATTTTGTTTTTTATAATAGCTTTAATTAAAATTTATTATAAAAAAGATATTATAAGTTTTTATCTGATGATCCCCTATCTACTCTGGTCTTCATATGCTTTAGTTTTAAATACTTCAATTTTTTTTCTTAATTAAAACCATTTATTGGGATATTTTCTTTTCATAATAAATCTATTAATAATTATTGCTAAGACTATTAATAAGATCGTTCCCGCAAAAACTGGAAAAACTACATATTCAAGAGATACATCTGCGAATAAAGCAATCAGAGGGTTAGCTGCTGCTGGAGGATGAACTACTTTAAGGTAACTCATCAGCATTACAAGAGTTCCAACTGATAAACCCAAAGTGATAAATGACATTCCAAATAACTCATTAAATATAATTCCTATTAAAATTCCTAAAAGATGTCCAAAAAATATATTTTTTGGTTGAGCAAACTCACTATTATAAAATAATAAAACTATAAGAGTCGTAGAACCAAAAGAAAACATTAGCCAAAAACCTGTTGAAGTTTCAAAACTGAGAAAAGCTAATACACCTATTATGATTGACGCTGATATACCCGCAAAAACTGGCTCTAATTTTTTTGATATTTTCATATATATTTTTTTTTAAATTAAGTTATATACTCTTATGGACTATAAAAAACCATATAACCTATTAAAAATTTTACCTTTTAAATTAAATACTTTTTATAAGAAAAAATCTACAAATAATTTAGTAGTTCAAAACAAATCTAAGTCTAAAACAGACTTTGATCCAGTAACAAATTTAGATAAAGCTTTTGAAAAATATATAAGATCTTTAATATTAAAAAAGTTTCCAAATGATGCAATTATTGGAGAGGAGTTTAAAGACAAACATTCAATTAATGATTATAAATGGTCGATAGATCCTATAGATGGAACTAGAGCTTTCGTTATTGGTGCTCCAACTTGGTCAAATTTAATAAGCTTATCTTACAAAGAAAAATCTAAAATTGGTTTGGCTAACTTTCCTGAATTAAATAAATATTATATCAATGATAAAAAAAAATCGTATGTATTTAAAAATAAAAAAAGATTTACACTAAAATCATCTAATAATTATAATTTAAAAACAATTAAAATTATCGGAAACTTTCACGGTACTTTAAGTTATGAAAAACAAAAAAAGGTAATTAAAAAGTTTGGTTGGTCTTTTAGATTAGCTGGATTTGATGCATTAAATTATTGTTTATTAGCGGAAGGCAAAGTTGATGCGGTGATTGAAGCTAATTTAAAGCCCTATGATATATTGCCTTTAATACCTATAATTAAAAATTCAGGTGCAATGGTCACTAATTGGAAAAATGAACCAGGAGAAAACGGTGGAAATATTTTAGCAACATCTAATAAAAAATTACATGATAAAATTATTAAAATACTTAAACCATTTACAAAAAAAAATAAAAGCTAATGTTAAAATTATTTTTAAATAGAGTTTATAGAGCTATAAAAATAGAAATCGAGCTTTATGAGGAGGTTGAAAAAGATAGAAACGCTACTATTCAAGCTGGAATGGTAGTAGTTTTATCAAGTTTAGCTGCAGGAGTGGGCGCACTTCAGATGGGTATGTCAAATTTTTTACTTGCTCCCGTCATGTCATTACTAAGCTGGTATGTATGGGCCTATGTTATTTATTTTGTAGGAGTTAAAATGTTTAGCGGTCCAAAAACTAAAAGTAGTCACGGAGAATTGCTTAGGACAATAGGATTCTCAAGCGCACCAGGTTTAATAAGAGTTTTTGGAGTAACACCTGATCTTATGACAGTTACGTTTATAGGTTCAGCATTTTGGATGCTAGCCTGTATGGTGGTAGCGGTTAAATCTGCTTTAGACTACGACAGTTTATGGAAAGCATTTGGAGTCGTAATTATTGCTTGGTTTTTTCAAGCTTTCTTTTTACTTTTAGTAATAATTCTGTTTAAAGGTTTTTAAACAGGAAAAATCAATTTTGAAATATTACAACTTTTACAAATTTTAAATCCATACATTATTAAATTTTGCATGACACTTTTATCTTCCGTTTTACACTCTTCGCAAATATTTTCTTGATTGTTAGCTTCTTTTATTACCCAAGCTCTATGGTAAAAGTTATCAACATTTTTTTGTATTAACTTTTGGGCTAATTCATCAGCCTTTGATTTATTAAGTGGACCGTAAGTTTTTTGAGTGGTTTTGTCTAAAGTTTCAACATTATTTGGATCTTCATGAATTCCTTCTAGGACAATATATCTATCGAGTAACATAATGAATAATATATCATTAATAATTATGAAAAAAATTATATTTTTTGTCACAATATTCCTGCTCAATAAAAATATTTATGCAGCTGAATTTAACAAAGCCTATTTTGCTGGAGGTTGTTTTTGGTGTATGGAGGAGTCTTTTGATAAAGTGGAAGGTGTGGTCGATACGATTTCGGGCTACTCAGGTGGACATTTAAAAAACCCTACTTACCAAGACGTTATTTATAAGGACACTGGCCATGTTGAAGCAATTCAGATCACTTATGATAGTGAAAAAATATCATACGATCAGTTGTTAAATATTTTTTGGAAAAATATTGATCCTTTTGATAAGTATGGTCAATTCTGCGATAAAGGAAAAAGTTATCGATCCGTTTTATTTTTTCAAAATAATAAGCAAAAAAAAATCATTGAAAAATCAATAAATAAAGTTGAAAAAAGATTTAATTCTAAAGTTGTTACTTTAGTTTGGGAATTCGATAAGTTTTATGATGCGGAAGATTATCATCAAGATTATCATCAAAAAAATTTTTTAAAATACCTCTCATATAAAAAAGCGTGCCAAAGAGAGGAGATACTTAATTTAATATGGAATTAAAAAAATTTTTTTTTATTATAATTTTTATTTTTTCACCAAGTTTTTTGTTTGCTGATCTAATTAAGCCTGATAGTAAATTGAATCCTCTTGATGTTGTAAAAATTCAATTAAACGCTCTAAAAAATAATAATGATAAAGATTTTGGAATAAAACAAACTTGGCTTTTTGCCCATCCAGCAAATAAAAAAATGACAGGTCCTTATGAGAGATTTAAAGCTATGATTTATGGTCAACAGTATAAGTTTTTATTAAATCATAATTCACATAAAATAAATTTAGTAATGAACACTTCTAAAAAGCACATCTATGAAATTGAAATTTTATCAAAAAATAAAGAGGTAGTTGTTTACGAGTGGCATATTCAAAGAGGAAGTGAGCAAAAATGTAAAAATTGTTGGTATACTTCTGTAGTTACTCCACCAGTAGATCAAGAAAACACAATATGAAGCGTCCTCCTTTTTTATATCGATATTTAATTGTTGGTAGCATACTTGTAATCCCACCAATATTAAGCACTCATTACGGTTCTATTTATTTAGGTAAAGAAAATGGAGTTCTATTAGGTTTTTGTGTTGGCATTCCTTGCGTGGCTTTTGCTTGTTGGAAACTCTATATCGATGATTGGAGGGATGACGAAGATTAATGCAATTCGAAATATCAAGAAGTGGAGCTTTAAAAAAGCTTGATAATTTTATCAATGCTGAATTACTTAATTATAACTTTAAAAGAAATTTTGATTTAGGTCCTGAGGATAAATCAAATGTATCTTGTTTATCTCCTTACATTAGTCACAGATTAATAACTGAATATGAGGTTGCTAAAATTGTTTTAGCAAAATTTCCTTATCAAAAAGTTGAAAAATATATTCAAGAAATTTTTTGGAGAGTTTACTGGAAAGGTTGGTTAGAACTTAGACCTCAAGTATGGTCAGATTTTACTGAGGATTTAAAAGCAATTAAGGAAGATGATAATTATAAAAAGGCTACTAATGGTGAAACTCAAATTAAATGTTTTAATGATTGGGTAAATGAACTTAAAGAAAATAATTATTTACATAATCATACAAGGATGTGGTTTGCGAGTATTTGGATATTTACCTTAAACTTACCCTGGCAAAAAGGTGCAGAGTTTTTCATGAAACATTTATTTGATGGTGATGCTGCTTCAAATACTTTGAGCTGGAGATGGGTTGCTGGACTACAAACTAAGGGCAAGCATTACGTAGCTCAAGCCTGGAATATTAGTAAATTTACAAATAATAAGTACCAAAATGTAAAATTAAACGAAAATGCTTTGCCGCTAACAGATAATAGAGAGTACAAATTGAGCCTAATAAATTTAGATTATGATGATAACGCTAATGAAAATTTACTTGTTTTTGAAAACGAATTAAATTTAGAAAATCATAAACTAAAAAACTATAAAAATATTTATTTAATTTTACTAACTAATGAAGTTAGAAAGATCAAACTTGAGAAAAAAGTCTTAGATTTCAAAACAAAAATAGTTAATGATCAAAAAAGAAGACTTGATCAAATTAAAATACTTAATGAGATAGAATTTCAATCTTTAGCTAAAGAAGTACTATCTTTTGATGTTATTCATCCTAGTATTGGCGAAAATTATTCCTTTTTAAATAATATTAGAAAAAAACAGAGTTTAAATCTAAGCTTTATTTTAAAAGAGGAAGACAAATTTTCCTGGCAGTTTTCAAATAAAGGATATTTTAACTTTAAAAATAATATTCCAAGTATTCTTTCGAAATTTAAATTAAGTTAGTTTGCTTAATTTTGAGCACTTTTTAGAGCAATATTTTACCATCTCCCAATTCAATCTCCATTTTTTTCTCCAAGAAAATGTTCTATTGCAAACTGGACAGTTTTTTTTAGGAAGATCAGATTTTTTTATCACTTAAGAAGATGTTTGTTTTTTAGAAATAAAAAATAAGCCGCTATCTCATAAAAAATATTTAATAAAAAAAACAGAGGTTTAATCTTAAATATTTTGTATAATAAATTATACTTAGGTATATTTTTCCATATAATTAAAAATACTTCAGCTCCTTGGATCAATTTTCCATCTTGTATTACATGCATTCTTCGTAAAAGTTCTTTATATGATTTTGAGGTAATTTTTTGAGCTTCTTGATTGTCAGTAACATCTACCCATTCAACGTTACCCTCACTATGTTTTTTATAATGATTTATCTCAGCTCTACAGATATTACATGAGTTATTAAAAAAAACTTTAACCATTAGTATTTTCTTTTATAAAGTTATTTGCTGCTTTGAAAATCCTTGTTTTTCTTTCTTTATTCATTTTTTCAGAAACTCTTACCATCATTGCAAGACGTGGATTTTTTAAAAAGAATTTTTTATGTCTGTCTATAAATTTCCAATATAATCCATCCATCACATCGCACCAAGGACCCTTTTTAAAATGCATCATCTTAAGGAAATAACTCGACCCACATATATATGGTTTTGTAGCAAAAATTCCTCCATCACTGTGAAGTCCCATTCCATAAACATTTGGAGCCATAACCCAATCAGAAGAGTCCACAAACATTTCCATGAACCACCTATAAACTTGTTTTGGGTTTATTTCACATAAGTTCATAATATTTGCTAATATCATTAATCTTTCTATATGATGTGACCAACCATAATTTTTAGCATTATTAATTGCATGATCTAAAGGATCTAGACCAGTGTTTCCATCGTACCAAGGTTTTTTCATTTTTCTTTTGTGATTAAAAAAATTAGTTTTATCTAATCTCTGATCGTAGTTTTGGTAAATACCTCTCATGAATTCTCTCCAACCAATTATCTGCCTAATATAACCTTCTAAAGAGTTCATGGGCACTTTATTCTCTATCTTTTTTAACTTTTCTATTATTTCCTCAGGAGTGATTAAACCTAAATTAATAAGAGGACTTAGAGCACTATGAAAAACAGTATTAGATTTATCCGTAACTGCGTCCTCATAGTCCCCAAATAGTTTTATTCTTTCTTTTAAAAATTCATCAAGCCATTTGTTTGCATCTTTTCTAGTGGTTGGAAACCAAAAATTATTAGTATTTCCCGGATGATCTTTAAAGTTAGAATTTATAAATGTTTTAAGTATTACAGTATTTTTTGTCTCCTTTACTTTAGAAATTTCAGGGACCTTAATTTTATTTGGAAGTTTTTTTCTATTTTCATCATCAAAACTCCATTTATCTCCCTTAGGTGTTCCATTTTTATTCATTAACAAGTTAGTTTTTGTGCGAACAATTTTATAAAAATTAGCCATGAAAGGTCTTTTATTTTTATTAAGATAACTTTTAAATTCATCTCTTCCAATTAAAAACATAGGAGATTTTATTTGATTTATTTTTAATGAATTCCTCTTGCTAAGATTTAATATTTTCTTCTCAAAAAATTTATCTTCTATTTCAAAAAATGAAATCTCTTTTATTTTTTTTTCCTTGAGAATTTTTTCGAGTTTTTTTTCATACGATAGTTTGAAATCATCATTTAAATCCTTATAGACTAAATTAAAATTTTTTGATTTAAGCTCTTCTTTAAAAGACCTCATTGAAGATAAAAATAACAAAATTTTTAACTTATGATGTTTTTCAAAAGTACACAGACCATAGTCCTCAGCTATAAAAAAGATATGATCTTTAAAATTACTTAGGTATTTTGTATTAAATAATTGATTTCCAAGAATTAAAAATAGCTTCATGAGTACCAAAATATAGAATTTTAAGTAGAAATACACGCGTCATTATTTGCCTATTATATTGTGAAAATAGTGTTAAAAAACCCTTATGAAAAAATTAATTTTAGGTGCAACAGGTTCTATCGGGTCCTCTTTGGCAAAAAAAATTGTAGAAGATGGAGGTGAAGTTCATTTAGTTGGCAGAAACCAGTCTGAATTGTCCGGCTTAGCTACTCAATTAAATTCAACTTTTACAACGTGTGATGTATTAGAAGAAAATTTTTCAGATAAAATTTTTGAAGATTTAGGAGATACTCCAATAAATGGTTTGGCGTATTGCGTCGGCTCAATTGATTTGAAACCAATAAAGATGACTAAAAAAAGTGATTACATGCAATCTTTTAACCTAAATCTAATTTCAGCAACAGAAATTATTAGGCGATCAGCAGACAACTTAAAACAAAATAAAGGGTCAATAGTTTTATTTTCTACCGTTGCTGTTAAAAGAGGATTTACAAATCATAGTATTGTTGCATCTGCCAAAGGAGCTGTAGAAGGTCTTACTGTATCTTTAGCGGCTGAATTTGCTCCCCATATTAGAGTTAATTGTATTGCTCCGAGTTTAACAAAGTCAAAAATTTCAAATTTTTTATTAAAAAATGAAAAAATTTTAGAAGGTATAGCAAAAATGCATCCACTTAAAAGAATCGGTGAAGGTAGCGATTCTTCTTCTGTAGCTAATTTTTTATTAAGTGCTAATAGCTCTTGGATAACTGGTCAAATTTTTGGAGTAGATGGAGGTAGATCGTCTTTAACATAATGTATAAAAGAATTTTATTTATAATTATATTTTGCCTCACTTCACAATTAGTTTTTGCTGCAGGTGGGGATAGTGACTCTAGTAGCGATAATTATTTAGATCAATACACGACCGCAAAAAATTTAGTTAACAAAGGAAAAAAATTTGAAAAAAAAGGAAAAAAAGAAAAAGCAATGAAGTTATATGACTCTGCTTATAAAAAACTTTTAGAAGCTCAAAAAATAGAAAGTAGAAATCCTGATATTTTGAACTATTTAGGTTTTACTTCTAGAAAAATGGGTAATTATAATGAAGCAGAAAAATATTATTTAAAAGGATTAAAGATCAAACCAGATCATAATGGTATAAATGAATATTTAGGAGAACTCTATATTAAAACTAATCGTAAAGATAAAGCCAAAGAGAGACTCGCAGTTTTAAAAAAATGTAATTGCAAAGAGTACGATGAGTTAAAAGCTCTTATGGGTAGTAATTTAAAAATATCTGGTGAATTAAAAGTTCTTATGGGTAATAATTAGGAAATATCAATTGCGTATTTCTTAAGGTCTTCAAGCTTGATAATTTCTAAAGTTTTTATATTAGTTTTTTTGAGAAAAATTGAGCAAGCAGCATTTTCTTCCAAAGCTTTTAAATACCATGTTGCACATACACACCAACAGTCGCCTTCTTTAAGTCCAGGAAAACCAAATTCAGGATGAGGAGTAATTAAATCATTTCCCACTTTTTTCGACCACTGTAAAAATTTATCTGAAACTTTAGCACAAACAGTATGTATTCCTTGATCGTTTTTATCTGTGTTGCAACAGCCATCTCTTAGCCATCCTGTTAAAGGTTTATTAGAACAAGGCTCTAGTGGCTCCCCATAAACATTTTTTTGTTTTTCTTCATTCATGATTAATATTTTTATAATTTTGTGGGATTTGTCTGATCTTTATAAACTTTCTTTGGATCAAACTTTTTTTGTTTTTCTTTAAGCTCAAGTTTAATTTCATTTAAATTTTTAATTGGGCCAAGTTTAATAGATCTATAAAAGCAAGATTTATACCCGACATGACAACTTGCACCATCACCAATATCAACTGTCATCCACAAAGAATCTTGGTCATCATCAATTCTTAAATCTACAACTTTTTGAATAAAACCACTTGTTTTTCCTTTATGCCATAGAGCATTTCTAGATCGACTCCAATAACAAGCTTCTTTTTTTTCAATTGTATATTTTAAAGATTCTTCATTCATAAAACCTTGCATTAGAACTTCACCTGACTTGTAATCAGTAGTAGTTACAGGGATAAGGCCATTTTTATCAAATTTGGGAGATAACAAATTACCCTCTTCAACCTCAAAAACACTTTCTCTTTTTTTAAACATGGGCGTAAAATAATGAAAAAAAGACAAAATAGCAATTTGCATTAATGATTTATGTACTATAAAAATGGTCGCTATATGAAATTAGTCAAAGACTTAGATAAAACTGTATCAAAAAAACCAGAAGTTACTGACAAGCAAGCAGAGGATGCTTTTAGGACCATATTATCATGGATCGGAGAAAACCCTAATAGAGAAGGTTTAATAGAAACTCCGAAGAGAGTTGTTAAAGCATTCAAAGAATATTTTAAAGGTTATAATTCAGATCCTTCTCTAGAACTTAATAAAACTTTTGGAGATGTAGATGGATATGATGATATGGTTATTGAAAAAAATATTACATTAGAAAGTCATTGTGAACATCACATGGCACCAATAATCGGAGTTGCGCATTTAGCTTATATTCCCAATAAAAAAGTAGTTGGCCTAAGCAAACTTGCAAGAACTGTTGAAATTTTTTCTAAAAGACTACAAACACAAGAGAGACTTACTATGCAAATAGCAAAAACTTTAATGAGCAGTCTTGAAGCCAAGGGAGTAGCAGTAACAATTGATGCAGCTCATCAATGTATGACAATGAGAGGTGTCAAAAAAGAAAAAGCAACAACAGTAACAAATTATTTTTTAGGCTCTTTTAAAGAAGATTTAGGTTTTCAAAATAGATATTTAAAATATATAGCAAAGTAATATGTCAGAAAAATTTAAAGCTGTTATTATTGATAACAAAGAAGAAAAATTCTCAAGAGAAATTAAAGAAATTGAATTAGACACACTTAAAGATGGTAACGTTTTAGTTAAAGTTGACTTTTCTAGCCTTAACTATAAAGACGCTTTAATATTAAACAATGGAGGAAAAATTGTAAGAAAATTTCCTTTTGTTCCTGGTATAGATTTTTCTGGAACAGTTATAAGCAGTGAAGATAAAAACTTTAAAAAAGACGATAAAGTTATTCTTACAGGTTTTAGGGTTGGGGAAGCATATTTTGGAGGTTTCTCTCAATTTGCAAAAGTTGACTCAAATTTTTTAATAAAAATTCCTAAAGATTTAGATAGTCGCAAATCTATGATGTTGGGCACAGCAGGATTTACTGCTTTGCTTTGTGCATTTGCTGTGAAAGCAAAGGAGGAATTACTATTAGGAGAGAAAGTAAAAGACGTGTTAGTAACTGGAGCAACGGGAGGTGTAGGAAGTATAGCTGTAATGATACTATCGAAGATGGGTTACGATGTTCACGCGGTAACAGGAAAAAAAGATAAAAATGATTATCTAAAAAACCTTGGAGCAAAAAATATAATTGATAGAAAAGAATTTGAGGGAGAAAGCAAATTATTAGAAAAGGGTGTATGGGACGGAGTAGTTGATACAGTTGGAGGAGCTGCTCTTACAAAAATTTTTGCTCAGACAAAACCAGGCGGAATAGTTGCAGCGTGTGGAAATGCAGGTGGAATAAAAATTAATACAAGCGTTATGCCATTTATAATTAGAGGTGTTAAATTATGGGGTATCGACTCATCTGGCTCATCTATAAAGCGAAGAGAATTTATTTGGAATGAGGCTGCCAAACTAATTGATTTTGTAAAACTTGATTCATTTACAAAAGAACTATCATTTACTGAACTTTTAGAAACCTATCCTAAACTATTAAAAGGTGAGTTTTTTGGAAGAGCTATAGTAAATCCAAATAAATAATCTATAATTATAATCAACAATGGACTGGGATAAATTAAAAATCTTTCATACTGTGGCAGAAGCTTCGAGTTTTACAAAAGCTTCGACAATACTTAACCTCAGTCAGTCAGCAATTAGCAGACAAATTCAATCACTTGAAAATGAACTGAAAATTAAACTTTTTGAGAGGCACGCTAGAGGGCTAGTTTTAACTCAAAATGGAGAATATTTATTCAAAACAGCACATGAAGTAATATCAAAATTAAAGGACGTTGAAGCTAATTTAAGTGGTGAAAAAGATAAATTAAATGGAAAATTAACAGTTACTACAGTAGTAAGTTTTGGAACAACTTGGTTAACTCCTCGTATCAAAGAGTTTATGGATTTACATCCTGAAATAGAAGTAGAATTAATTTTTGATGATAAAGAATTAGATCTAAGCACTCGTCAGGCTGATGTTGGAATTTGGATGAGAAGACCAAAGCAATTGAATTATATACAAAAAAAATTTGTTAATTTTAATTACCACATATATGGTTCAAATGATTATTTGGAAAAAAATGGATATCCAAAAAACATTAAAGATTTAAATAAACATTCGTTTATTACTTACGGTAGAGGCGCTCCTTCCCCTGTTTATAATCCTGATTGGGTATTAAAATTAGGGGCACAAGAAGGTAAGAAAAGAAAATCAGTTATGAAAGTAAATAGCGTTTATGGTCTGTTGCTAGCCGTTCAAAGTGGAGTAGGCCTAGCTGCACTACCCGATTATATAGTTCATAACGTTCCTAACATAACCAAGGTATTACAAACAGAAACTGGAAAACCAACAGAAACACATTTTGTTTACCCTTCGTCACTACGAAATATTGCAAGAGTAAAAGCATTTAGAAATTTTATTTTTAGTAAGGTTGGTGAATGGAAATTTTAATATATATAATTCCTTTTTTAGTATTAATTACCCTTGTTGTTTTTATTCATGAATACGGACATTATTTTTTTGCAAGATATTATGGAGTAGGGGTTACTGATTTTTCTATCGGCTTTGGCAAAGAACTTTTTGGTTATAACGATAAACATGGAACTAGATGGAAATTTTGCGCAGTACCACTTGGTGGATATGTTAAATTTTTTGGAGATAGAAATGTTTTTAGTCAAGCAGAACAAGAAAAAATACTTAAAAAATATAACAAAGAAGATCAAGAAAAACTTTTTGTAACTAAACCGTTATACCAAAGATCAATAATTGTAGCTGCCGGTCCTTTCGCTAATTTTATTTTAGCGATATTAATTTTTTCTTTGATATATATTTTTTCTGGGAAAGATTTTACTCCTGCTCAAATAAATGAAGTACAGGAAAATAGCCCTGCGTTTGTCTCTGGTTTAAAGAAAGATGATATTATTCTTTCAATAAATAACAATAAAGTGAAAAGTATTCTAGATGTCTCCACATATATAAATACATCTACATCTGAACAAATTAATTTGAATATTTTAAGAAATAATAATGAAATTCTATTATCAGTCAAACCCAAAACAATCAAAAGTGAAGATGGTCTAGGCAATAAAATTAATAAAAAAATTATTGGGATAAAAATTGCTCCAGTTAACAATGAATTCAATAAAGAAAAGCTTGGACCATCAAAAGCTTTATTTTATGCTTTTAAAGAAACTTGGTTTGTAATTAAAACATCGTTTAGTTTTTTTATTAATTTATTTAAAGGAATGGGGGATACTACCCAGATAGGTGGTCCTATTAAAATTGCCAAAATTACCGGTCAAGTTGCACAGCATGGTCTCATCGCTTTTCTTAGCATTACTGCTTATATATCTATAAGTTTAGGTTTTATTAATCTCTTACCAATACCGATGTTAGATGGCGGTCATTTAATGTTTTATGCGTTCGAAAAAGTTTTAGGCAAACCTCTAAAACAGAAAACACAAGAGAGTTTTTTTCGAATCGGTCTTTTTTTACTATTTTCACTAATGTTTTTCACGACGGTTAATGATTTAAAAGATTTAGGCTTGTTTTAAGCCTCTTTTTAAATTCAAAAAAACCAATAAAATCAACACTTTTTTAAGCACAATATATTGTGTTAATTGTTGATAAAAACACTAATAAAAGTGTTGATTTTACTTAATTTTTGTAGAGATTAAAAAAAGTAACAAAAAGGGGCATTAAATGAATAAAAAACAACTAGTAGCAAAAATATCGTCCACATTGGGTCAAAGTAAAGCTGATGCTGAACGAACTTTTGACTCAATAACAACGATCATTCTGAATGAATTAAAGAATGATGAGACTGTAAAAATAGCTGGTTTTGGTACTTATAAAGTAGCAAAAAGAAAAGCTAGAGTTGGAAGAAACCCTAGAACAGGGGAGTCTATTCAAATAGCAGCTTCTCAAAAAGTTAAGTTTTTACCCGCTAAAAGCTTAAAGGAAATGTTTAATAAATAAACATAATTTAGCAGCTCTTATTTTGAAAGATAAGAGCTGTCAAAACATAGCTTGCAAAAACTGCATAACTCAAATCCTCACTTATCAATTCTTTAGTATTTAAAAATAGATTATCCAATAATTAACAAAGGAGTTAAAATGAAAAAATACTTAGGATATTTCTTCGCAGGTACTGCTGTTTATTTTGCATTTGCTGGTTTAGGTTATGCAGAAACAACTGTCACTGCTGAAGTTCAATATATATTTAATACAATACTATTTTTAATGTCAGGTTTTCTAGTCATGTGGATGGCAGCAGGTTTTGCTATGCTCGAGTCTGGACTAGTGACATCAAAAAGTGTTTCGGCGATCTGTGCAAAAAATATAGGCTTATATTCAATAGCTGGAATTATGTTTTGGTTAGTTGGATACAATTTGGCTTATGGTATACCAGAAGGTGGATGGATAGGCTCATTTTCAACATGGAGTGACTCATCTTCTTTAGAAACTGGCTATTCAGATGGATCTGATTGGTTTTTTCAAATGGTTTTCTGCGCAACAACAATGTCAATCGTTTCTGGAACTTTAGCTGAAAGAATTAAAATTTGGCCATTCTTCTTATTCGCAGCTATTCTAACTGGATTTATTTATCCAATTGAAATGGGATGGCAATGGGGTGGCGGTTGGTTATCAGCTGCAGGTTTCTCTGATTTTGCAGGGTCAACATTAGTACATGCTGCTGGAGGAGCTGCTGCTCTTGCTGGAGCGATAGTGCTTGGTGCTAGATCTGGAAGATTTACTTCTGGAGGTGGCGTAAAAGCTATGGCACCTTTTGCAGCCTCTTCAATTCCATTAGCAACATTAGGAGTATTTATACTTTGGTTGGGTTGGTTTGGATTTAACGGTGGATCACAATTAGCTGCTGGAACTCTTGAAGATGTCAGTTCAGTTGCGACGATCTATATTAACACGAACCTAGCCGCTGCTGGCGGAGTTATGGCAGCCGCTACAGTCTCAAGACTCTCTGCTGGTAAAACAGATGTTGTTATGATGCTTAACGGTGCAATTGCTGGATTAGTTGGTATAACAGCTGAACCTTTAACACCAAGTCCAATAGCTGCAATTATTATCGGAGCAGTGGCTGGTATATTAATGTATTACTCAACAAAATTATTATATAAATTAAAAATTGATGATGTTGTTGGAGCTATTCCTGCACACTTAGTTGCTGGAGTATGGGGTACATTAGCAGTCCCATTTACAAACTCAGATGTAAACTTTGGCTCACAGTTTCTTGGAACAATCTCAGTAGTAATTTTTGTTTTCATAGTATCATACATAGTGTGGTCAATCATGAAAGCAACTATTGGAATTAGAATCAGTAAAGAAGCTGAAAGACTTGGAACTGATAAATCTGAAGTAGGAGTTATAGCTTACGGAATAAGAGATTAATTACCTCAACCCCTCGTTGACGTTAATTAACAGTAAGGCCCGAGAAATCGGGCCTTTACAATTTGTTCTCTTCCCAGATTTTTTCCCAATCTTTATTTGGTGAAAGACCAAAGGCCGAATTAATATTAGTACAGTGTATGGCTAATGAAGGAATAGGAGAAATACACATCTCTTCACTATAAATTTCATGTAAAGGAGCTTCAAAAGGATAATGTTCTTTTTTACACATGCTAGTTAATTTACTCCAATATTTTTCAACTGTTTTTTTACTCATTAAAAAAGTACATAATGTTTCGTCAATTTTACGCCAGTGATAATTCTCGCCTAAAAACAATTGGGTATTTTCTGCTTTCATATACAAGTAAGGGTAGTCTGAAGGACAAATAATTATTTCATTTTTTAAAAGTGAGGCCATTCTTTCATAGGTAAATATCATTTCTGAAATACTATCGATTTCGTGAATGTAATCATCTTCAACAAAATAAATTAAATCCTCCGAACTTTTAGATAATTCTAAAGACTTAAAAATATTGCACATATTGGAAATTTGGTTTTGAGTACTTTTTTGATTTTTTGCGTTAATAATGTCAATTCTTTCCTTATAATCTTCAGTTTTAAGATTAAATATTTTATATTCTAAATTTGTTTTTTGTATAAGCTCATCAATTCTATTTAAATTTTCTTTTCTAGAATTATGATCTACAACTAAGACTTTAAATGAAATATTTTCGTGTTTTTTTTTAAAATTTAAAATACTTTTTAAAATTGAATTAATGGAGCGTAATGTATATTCAATCTTATCTTCCTTGAAAATTCTATCTTTATTTTGAGTTAACATTTTAACGCTGGCACACGTTCTGATTATTACATCCATAGATTTTACGGCTCTAGTAATTTTTACTTCACCCAAAGGTAGATTAATTGATCTCTCACCAATTTTACTTAAAGTGCTATTAGCTGATTTTTTTGATGTTGGGATGTAAAAAGTACCTTGATCGATAATTTCGTAGCCTAATAATCTACATATTTTAATAAATATTTTCTTGAAAAAATTAGAATTTGTACTATTTTTAATTTTTTTCATAATAGTTTATAAATATTAACATGAATATAAAATCATCCCAAGTTCTAGTTAACGAAGCTAACAAGCAGATTAAAACTCTTAAAGCAGATGAAGTAAAAGAATTATCAAAAAAAGGAGAGATTACATTGATTGATATTAGAGATATACGTGAATTATGGAAAGAAGGATCTATTAAAGATGCAATTCATATACCAAGAGGAATGTTAGAATTTTGGTTAGACCCAGAAAGCTCATATTTTAAAGAGCGCAAAATTGGAGAGGTAAAAAATATGGTTTTATTCTGTGCTTTAGGCATGCGCTCTGCTTTAGCAACAAAATCTTTAAAAGATATGGGTTTTAAAAATGTAGCTCATGTAGACGGCGGTTTTGATGCATTAAAAAAAAATGGTTTTGAGCTGATAGATAAAGAAAAAAAATAAATTACTTTGAAGCTTCTGCTATAGCAAATTCCAATCTATCTTGGCCCCAAAAAATTTTACTATTTATCAAGAACGTTGGAGCTCCAAATATACCTTTTTCATATGCCTCATCAGTTTTTTTTATCAGTAAATTCTTTACACTTTGACTTGAGGCTCTCAAAAAAAAAGTTTTAGGATTAATTTGAATGTTTTTTAAAACTTTATCGATAATATTTTGATCATTCATATTTAATCCATCCTGCCAAATAGAGTCAAAAACTTTATCTATATAAAATTTTTGAAAATCATCTTCTTGTGCAATTATTGTACCACGCATTAAATTTAGAGATTTTATCGGAAAATAAGAATTAAATTTAAATTTAATTTTTCTTTTTTCTGCTATCATTTTACAATCCCTGATCATAAATTTTGCCTTAGCTGGAATAAATGCTGGAGCAACAATATTATTAAGGTTGTGTAAACCACCTAGAAGAACAGGCATGTATTTAATTTTAATTGACTCTTTTTTTTCAAGTTTTTTAATTTCTTTATGGGCTATATAAGAATAAGGACTTACAAAATCAAAATAAAACTCGAAGGATTTAATCATTAAAACTTATCTTTTTTGAGAAAAAAATTCTTATGAACCAATAAAATACCAGACCTACGGGACCGGAAAAATAAGTTAAAATAAGTGAAAGGATAGTAAATACCTTTGGTATCAAATATCTTTGTGAGTCTCTAGAGATCCAACTTCCTAAAAATAAACTTAAAGCAAGAAAATGAAGCCAAAAGATCAATAAAAAACTTTCATCTGAATATACTGAATAAAGACTCTCTAGACCGAAATATAATTCAAATCCTTCAAAAAAGTCTCCTGTGATATAAATCTGGTAAGCTATAAAAATATATGCAAAAGCTAATAACAATGGTACTACAATTGAGTGTACTAGAGCTTTCGTAAATATGCTATTAGGTGCTACTATTAATAAAAGCCAAAATGGAATTACACCCCAATTTGCTAAAAGGTAAATATTTTCATAAGTAAGAAAAGTAACCAAGTTATTTATCATTAAAAATAATATAGTATATTAGCGAAATGAATCCCACACTAAATAAGAAAGATTTTGAAGACCTTACCACAAATTTAAAGGACTTGGCTTATAGTTATATTGAGAAATATAGTCCGTCAAAACAGCAACTAAAGGCGTATCTTTTAAAAAAATATTTATTTAAAATTAAAGGGAAGCAGTCCAAAAAAGAAGTAACATTAATCATAGATCAAATCATCGAAAATCTTGAAGAGAATAGAGTCGTTAATGATGAGCTATATTCTGATTCAAAAGCAAGAATGTTTTTAAGAAGAGGGTATTCTTTAAATAAAATCCAGCAATCACTTATGATCAAAGGTATAGATAAAGAATTTATAAGGAATAGTATAAATAAAATTAAAGAAGATAAGATCGAACCTGATTTTGTTTCCGCTCTAAAGTTATGCAAAAGAAGAAGAATAGGTCCTATTCGACCTGAAGATAATAGGAAAATTTTTTACAAAAAAGATATGGGTATTTTAGCCAGAAATGGATTTAGTTTTGAACTATCAAGGAAAGTTTTAGATTTAGATTTAGAAGAATTTAACAAATTAATTAGAATTATTTGATTTATCCTTATTTTCTTTAATTATTTCATCTAATCTTTTCCTTAAAGCATTTCTTACTAGTATAAAAAATAATACACCAAATAAAGTTACAGAAATAATAATAATTAAAATAGTTTTAATCATTTAAATTTTTAGATCTCATAATTAATAAGCTAGGATTTTTATAATCCTCTTTTCCATAGTTAAATTGTTCACCTTCAAGAGTCTTAATAATAGCTCCTGCATGTTCTGCTATAGCATGACCTGCAGCATAATCCCACTCATTAGCTCTATTTAAAGCCGCATAAATATCGTATTCCCCATTTGCTATTACACAAAATTTATACGAGCTTGACATTTTTACCATTGAGGTAACCTTATGTTTTTTAAGTTTATTTATAATTTCTTGAGGAGGATTCTTAGAGCTTGTTAAAGCAATTATTTCTCCTTTGGGTGACTTTTTTTCACAACTTATTTTTAATTTTTTATTATTCTCTAGCAAATAACTCTCACCAGGACCGAAAGAATAAAATAACCTATTCATTTTAGGAGCACCAACTAATCCTAGCGCTGGAATTTTATTTATAATTAGCGCTGCATTTAAAGTGTATTCCTTTTTACCCACTATATATTCTTTTGTTCCATCTATCGGATCAATAAGCCAAAATATTTTTGATTTATTTTTAACTTTAAGATCTACTGTTTCCTCTGAAATAATTGGTATCTCAGGTGTGAGTTCTTTTATTTTATTAGTAATTATTTCATCTACCATTAAGTCACCATTACTTACTGGAGACCTATCATTCTTTATCTTAATTTTAAGACCTTTTTCGTAAAGCTTTATTGACTCTTTACCAGCTTGAATAAAAGTTTCTATTAACCCTTCAGATAAAAATTTTAAATCATTTGTGTTCATTTTTAACTTTATTTAGAGTTACTACTTCAGAATTTAAAACTTGTTTACCAATATTTTGAAAATTTACTGTTACTTTATTTTTAATTATTGACTGAACTTGTCCTATTCCCCAGTCTTTTTTAGCTGGATTGATGACAAAATCGCCTGGTTCAAAATCAAATGTATTATGGAAAATCATAATTTTTTGTACTATATACAGTAAATGATTAATTCACTAGGTATCAAAAAGTCACCTAAAGACACAAAGGTAGTAGTAGCTATGTCCGGTGGAGTCGACTCATCTGTAGCAGCAGGGATTATGAAAAATGAAGGTTATAACGTTACAGGAATAACCTTAAAACTTTATGATGAGCCAAATCAATCCAAAAATGGAAGACAATGTTGTGCCGGAAGAGATATTATGGACGCCAAACGAGTTTCAGAACTATTAAATATAAAGCATGAAGTTTTATTTTATCAAAAAAAATTTAGAAAAGAGGTTATAGATTCATTTATTGACAGTTATGTTGGAGGTGAAACGCCTATCCCCTGCGTTCAATGTAATCAAACAGTTAAATTTAGAGACTTATTTAAATATGCAAAAGATCTAAATGCAGATGCATTAATTACCGGTCATTATGTATCCAGAATAGAGAACAAAAATAAGGCTGACATGTATAGGGCTAAAGATTCAAATAGAGATCAAAGTTATTTTTTATTTAGCACATCTCAAGAACAACTTGATTTTTTAAGATTTCCCTTAGGAAATATTCAAAAAGATGAGACAAGAAAGATAGCTTCTAAATTAAACTTAAATGTAGCAGATAAAGCAGATAGCCAAGACATATGTTTTGTGCCCAATGGTGATTACAGCGCCGTAATTAAAAAGTTCAAACCCGAGTCTTTTAAACCTGGTGATATCGTGGATTTATCAGGAAAAAAAATGGGTACTCATGAGGGAATAATTAATTATACCATCGGTCAAAGAAGAGGTATTAAGATTTCAAGTCAAGATCCTCTTTATGTAGTTAGTATTAATGCTGATAAAAATACTATTATAGTTGGACCAAAGGAGACATTGATCATAGATAGTATAACTTTAAGAGATATAAATATTTTAGGATCTGATGAAGAGTTTAGAAAGACAATATTAATTAAAGTTAGATCTACAGGAAAATTATTAAAAGCTAATATAAAAATTAATGGAAAAGGTGCAAAAGTAAAAATTCTTGATAAGGAAACTGGTATTTCACCAGGACAAGCATGTGTTTTTTACTCTAAAGATAATTTTGGGGATAAAGTTTTAGGTGGAGGCTGGATACACAAAGCTGACAATAAGTTTTTATCCACTTAACTCACAGGCAGTATTAACACTCGTAAAAAGTGATACCAATTAAATTTTATTATGATTTAATGTAATTAATTAAGAGGCAACTCTTAACTGGCCATTTGGGGAAAAACCGAGAGGTTCAAGCCTAAAGGGCAGAAAGGTTCACTGAGTAGCGCTAAAATGGTGAATCGGGAAGGCTTGGCGGTAGCGCCTACAACGACGAGCCAAAACTACTAAATTTCTGGGCGAAAGCTCAGAAGTTTATGTGGTTGAATTTTTTTTCCAGAATAAACTAGTTAAAAGATAAAAAGTAATTACTCCTACAAAATAATTCCATTCTAATCCGTGTTTAAAGTGAATGTTTCCACTATTTATTAATAGAGGGATACTAAACAATGCCACAATAACCAATATTGAAACCAACAAAATTTTTAATTTTAAAATTTTTTCATTAAACAATTTTTGTATTTTTTCTTTTAATTTATAAAGTTCAAAAACTAACAAACTTTGGGCTATTATTTCAAATATTATAAAAGAAAGAAGAATTACTCTTCTTAAGAGTTTTAAAATCTTAGCGTCGAATTCAACACCCAATAATATACAATGAATTAATAAAAAAATTGCAGAAAGTATACCGTAAATCTTAAATTTATAATTTTTACCTTTAGTATTATTTATTAAATTAATCAACTTGTTATTTTTTGACCAATATAGAATTAAAAGCACAGAGGTTACAAACATTGCAGGTTTAAAAATTAAGTACTGCGGGAAAGTACGTGATGCTCTACTTATAGATAAACTGCCATCTAAATAAGGTATTGTAAAACCTGATCTGCCAATTTGATCTACCGAAAAAAAAGTGTTTTCAAATAGAGAGTAATTAACTGAAATAAAAAGACATAAATTAATTGCTACTAACGGAATAATAAATATCCAAGCACTCAATTTACGGATTTGAGTTATCTCCTGCATTTTTAATAAATTTGATTATTTTTTCTTATTTCTTTTTCTAGCTCTTCTTTTTTTTGAGCCAATCTTTCTTCTACCTCTATGTTTTTTTGGATATCCCATAATTTTGCCTCCTTATTTATTTTATATCTAATTCAATAAAACTTATATAAAGTTCAATTATACTTATTTTATGAAAAAGTCCATAAGCACATATTTAAAACATCCCTTCAAAGACAAAGCTAATAGATCAGCAAACCCTCCGGTTATGCGTGCTTCTACAATACTATTTGACTCATTACAGGAAATAAAAAGCCATGAAAAAAAAGTTAATGCCCACAAGAAAGTCAGTCACTATAGCTATGGGAGGTATGGTAGTACAACAACAATAGAGTTGGAAAATATACTAAAAGAGTTAGAGCAAGCGTATCATGTTTTTTTAACAGGCACAGGATTTGGAGGAATAGCGCTCGCTTTAATGAGCTTATGTAGGCCAGGTGATGAAATCGTGGTGTCCGATAATGTTTATGGCCCAACGAAGGAAATTTCTGAACAACTTTTAAAAGAGTTTAATATTAATGCGAAATTTTATGATCCTGAAAATTTTGAAGATTTAAAAAACAAAGTAAATAAAAAAACAAGATTGATATTAGTTGAAAATCCAGGGAGCAATACTTTTGAATTTCAGGATCTTTCTAAGATTGTAAATCTAGCAAAAAGAAAAAATATTCTAACACTTTTAGACAATACGTGGGGCACACCTTTATACCTTAAGCCGCTTAAAATTGGATTTGACATGTCATTTTCGTCAGCAACAAAATATTTTTCAGGCCATTCAGACGCAATGGGAGGATCTCTAGCAGTTAACAAAAAAGTCTTTAAGAAAATAATGTTTTTTTATAAATTGTCTGGATACAGACTATCAGCTGATGAAGCTTATTTAATCATCAGAGGTTTGCGTACACTTGACGTAAGACTTAAACAACATTATGAAAATACAAAAATTATTATTAATTTCCTTAAAAAGCAAAAAAAAATTAAGCAAATACTTTATCCATACAAGCCGGCTTCCAAAAATTACAAATTGTGGAAAAAATACTATTCGGGAGCGACAGGCTTGTTGTCAATTGTTATTAAAAGCAAAAATAAATCTTCAGTAAAAAAATTTGTAAATTCATTGGAACTTTTTGGCATTGGCTATAGTTGGGGTGGTTTTGAAAGTTTGGTGATCTTACAAGAACTAAAAAAAAGAGGAGAATTTTTAAAAGAAAGGTATTTTTATAAATTTCGAGAGGATGAGCATATTGTAAGACTTCATATAGGTCTTGAAGATCCAAAAGATTTAATTGCTGATTTAAAAAAATCTTTAAAGTATATTAAATAATGAAAAAATTTATTCCAAACAACCTTGCTTTAATTACTTTACTTTCAGCTTGTAGCGTAATTTTAGTTTCTATGGGACTAAGGCAAACTTTTGGTTTATTTTTTAGTGCTTTTGAGCAAAATTTAAACTGCACGAGAACAGAATTTGGTTTAGCTATTGGAATTCAAATGTTGTTTTGGGGATTTTTTGCACCTTTATTTGGAGTAATAGCAGATAAATTTGGAGGAAATAAAGCAGTGTTTATAGGTTTTATTATTTTTGGGGCTGGTATCTTTATGCTTTATTCCGGACCTAATACTGGAATATTTTTTCAATTAAGTTTAGGTGTTCTTGTTGGTACTGCTCTAGGAGCAACTGCAATGAGCGTTCCAGTGTCAGAAGTAGGTAAACATTTTCCTAATGAGTCAAGATCCATGGCAACAGGACTTGTTACTGCTGCTGCTTCAGTAGGATATTTTATTTCTCCTTTATTTACCAAGTACAGTTTAGGTGTGGTCGGATGGGAAACTACTTTAAAATATTTTATGTATTTTATTTTATTTGGTTTAGTTGCTTCTATATTTCTTCTACCAAAAAAAGATATTAATCATAATTTAAAAAATTCAGGACAAAACCAAACCTTTACTTCAGCCTTAAAAGAAGCTTTTTCTCATAGAGGATACAATTTATTAGTTGCAGGTTTTTTTGTTTGTGGATTTCAAATAACTTTAGTAGCTACTCATATACCTGGTTATATGCAAGATAGAGGTATGGGTGGCTGGTCAGCAACCATAATACTAGCTTTAATTGGTTTATTTAATATAGTCGGAACTTTAGGAATGGGCTATCTGGGCACAAAGTATAGTAAAAAAATACTTTTAAGTATTTTGTATTTTGCTAGAGCAATAGTAATTGGCATTTTTATTTTCTTACCTCCATCATTATACACTTCTATTTTTTTTGGAATAACTTTTGGTGTGCTCTGGTTATCTACTGTTCCACCAACTAATGGAATAGTTGCTCAAATATTTGGAACGAAGTACTTAAGCACTCTTTTTGGAATAGTTTTTTTAAGTCACCAATTTGGCTCTTTTGCAGGGGCACTTCTTGGAGGGTACTTTTACGATATTTATGGTTCTTATGATTACGCTTGGTATATAGCTATTGCACTTTCTATTTTTGCCACTTTAGTTCACCTCCCAATAGACGAAAAACCAATCATAAGAATAAAAACAGCTTGAAGTTGTATTTTGAGTCTGTAAGTGAATCAAACATGAATCAAAAGGTGAACATTGATGTTTGAGGTAACTCAATATGTGGACAAATATATCATTTGCTTTTTTTATCACCTATTTATAATCTTAAAAAATAACTGAAAGGAAAAATATGTTTTCAAAAGAATTAAATCAAAAATTAGATAGATACCATTTGTTAAAACACCCTTTTTATCAAATTTTTTGGAACGAGGGAAAATTAACAAGAGAAATTATTAAAGATTATGCTGAGCAATACTACCAGCATGTAAAAGCTTTTCCTAGATACATAAGCGCAACCCATTCGATCTGTGATGATATTGAAAAAAGAAAAATTCTTTTGGAAAATTTACAAGATGAAGAAAATGTTAATGGAGATCACCCTAAACTTTGGAAAAACTTTGCTAAAGCAATGGGATCTGATGTAAAAAAAATTGATGAAATTAAGCCTGATTGGTTTACAAAAGATATGATAGATAATTTTTTCGCTCAAGCTCGTTCATCTTATGCAGAAGGGTTGGCATCTTTATATACATACGAAAGACAAATTCCTGAAATCGCTGAAACAAAAATTCAAGGATTAAAAAAATTCTATGGAGTAAATTCAACAGAAGGACTAGAATTTTTTGAAGCTCATAAATCAGCTGATGTTGTTCATAGAGCCGAATGCGAAAAACTACTAGATGCGCTGTCTGCTAACGAACAGAAGAAAGCTGAAAAAGCTTCAATGCTAACAGCTAGATATTTATGGAATTTCTTAAGCGGCATGACTTCTAAGCATAAACTTCAGCAAGCAGCTTAAAACGTTACATAAAAATGAAAAATGATAATCATGTTTGGGATAACAAACATCCGACTGCCCAAATGTTAGGACGCTGGCAACCTTGGCACCAAGGACACCAAAAACTTTTTGAAGAGATACTAAAAAAAACTGGTCAAGTTAACATTATGGTTCGTGATGTTAAGGGGGTCGAAGATAATCCTTTTGATTTCGAAACTGTAAAAAAAAATATATTCAATGCTTTAAAAGATTATAAAAATAGAATTAAAATAACTTTAGTCCCGAATATAACTAACATATGCTATGGAAGAGGCGTCGGTTATAAAATTGAAGAAATTGTTTTGGACGAAAAAACTCAACAAATATCTGCAACTAAAATTAGAGAGCAGATGAGAAAAGATGGTAAACTATAGCAGTTGAGAACTGTTCTCACTTGACCTGCTTCTAAGTGAAATATATAAAATAAATAAATCAAGGGAGATAATAACATTATGTTTTACAACAATCCATTTTCTGCGTTAGCAGAAATAGTATCGCCACTAGCCATACAAGGGTTTACTCTATTGATGGTTGGTTTGGTAGTTATTGGAACCTTAATGGACATAATTCATAAAAAAAATGTTAAGTATTTTTTTAACAACGCAAAAAAAGCAAAAAAAAATGCTAAAATTGAACTTTCAGCTAGTCAAAGGACTTCAGTAATTTTAAAAACTGTTGCACATGATATTGCAACTACTGCTGAACTTGGTAGAGGCAAAAGAAGAGTTGCACATGTCTTAGGAATGTACGGCACAATAATTTTTTGGATCACGTCTGCTTTATTAATATTTTCTTATCCAATCGCAGGCTCTTCAACCCCTTCAATTATCACAATAATGTGGCATGCTGGAGCAATAATTACTTGCATTGGAGGTTATTGGTTTTGGTTTTTTCTAAGAGTAGATGTTTTAGCTGAAGCGCATCCTTGGTATAGAATAATTAAAGCAGATTTATTTGTTTTAGCCCTTTTAGCCTGTGCTACATTTGGCTTGGCTTGGTCATTCACTCAATATTCTGGCATGAAAGTTTCAAGTTATTTATTTCTCACATTATATATATTTTCTAATTTAATTTTGTTTGGAGGTGTTTATTGGTCTAAATTTGCACATATGTTTTATAAGCCCGGAGCTGCAATTCAAAAGAATTTAGCTGAGGCCGACGGTTCTAGAGACAATTTGCCTCCTCCAGCTGAAGCACCGCAACAATTTGGGTTGGGTATAAAAAGAGAACAACCAAAGCATTATTAAGAAATTTATGTTAAAAACTTTTGGAGAAAAAAAATAAATTATGTCAACTTTTGTATACATGACTCGTTGTGATGGATGTGGCCACTGCGTGGATATTTGTCCGTCAGATATAATGCATATAGATGAAACAATTAGACGTGCAAAAAATATTGAACCTAATTTTTGCTGGGAATGTTACTCATGCGTAAAAGCTTGTCCAAATCATGCAATAGATGTTAGAGGATACGCAGATTTTGCGCCTATGGGACACAGTGTTAGAGTTAGACGTGAAGAAGAAAAAGGAACTATTTCTTGGAGAATAAAATTTAGAAACGGCACTGAAAAAAACTTTGTATCACCAATCACAACAAAACCTTGGGGAAAATTTATTCCAAAACTTTCAGAAGAAGATAAACCTAACCAAGGAGAGATATCAACTCAAAGACTTTATACTGAACCCAATGGATTAAATATTGATGGAGATCTTCCAACCATTAGCAAAGATACATTTAAGAAGGGTGTCTATTATTAATGGCTAAAGTCAAAACACATTTTGAAGAAAGCGATATACTTATTGTCGGCGGAGGTATGGCTGGTACTGGAGCTACTTTTGAGGCTAGACATTGGGGAAGAGATCTAAAGATTGTTTGTGTTGAAAAAGCAAATATTGATCGTAGTGGAGCTGTAGCCCAAGGTCTTTACGCAATTAATTGTTATATGGGAATGCAATGGAATGAAAACCAACCAGAAGATCATGTAAGGTATGCACGAAATGATCTAATGGGAATGGTAAGAGAAGATCTCGGTTACGATATGGCAAGACACGTTGACTCAACCGTACATATGTTTGACGAATGGGGTTTGCCAATGATGAAAAATGAAAAAACTGGAAGATATCTTAGAGAAGGTAAATGGCAGATAATGATTCATGGAGAGAGTTATAAACCAATAGTTGCCGAAGCTGCAAAAAAATCTGCAGATAAAATTTATAACAGAATAATGATCACTCATCTCTTAATGGACGATGAAAAAGAAAATAGAATAGGTGGAGCAGTTGGTTTCAATATGAGAACTGGTGATTACCACGTGTTCAGAGCTAAAACAGTAATAGTGGCAGCAGGCGGAGCATCTCATATTTTTAAACCAAGAGCAGTTGGAGAAGGTATGGGAAGAACTTGGTACGCTCCTTGGAGTAATGGATCAGCCTATGCATTACCTATAGCTGTTGGGGCGAAAATGACTCAAATGGAAAACAGAATTGTATTGTGTAGATTTAAAGATGGTTACGGCCCAGTCGGAGCTTACTTTCTGCATTTAAAAACTTACACGCAAAATGCCAACGGCGAGAATTATGAAAAAAAATGGTATGATCACACTAAAGAAATGGTTGGGGAATATATAGATCATCATCCTACCCCAACTTGTTTACGTAACCACGCTTTTATTCAAGAAGTTCAGGCTGGAGGTGGACCTATTCATATGGTTACTAAAGAAGCATTTCAAGACCCTCATTTAGAAACTGTGGGTTGGGAGAATTTTTTGGGTATGACAGTTGGTCAAGCAGTAGTTTGGGCTTCTCAAAATATTGATCCAAAATACACAAATCCAGAGCTTACCACATCAGAACCTTACGTTATGGGTTCTCACGCGACATGTTCTGGCGCATGGGTGAGCGGTCCAGAAGATTTATCTCCACCAGAATATTTTTGGGGATATAATAGAATGTTAACAGTTGAAGGTTTATTTGGTGCTGGAGACACTGTAGGTGGAAGTGCACATAAATTTTCATCTGGTTCATTCACAGAAGGGCGTTTGGCAGCCAAAGCAGCTGTAAAATATATCAAAGACAAAAAAGCAGAAGGTTTAAAAGTAAGCGATAAACAATGTGAAAATCTTAAAGAAATTATTTACAAACCATTAGAAAATTATACTGTTGGAAGAAACGAAATAACTGGGGGAACAGTTTCACCAAGCTATATTTCACCAATTCAAGGACTGCAAAGACTTCAAAGAATTATGGATGAGTATGTTGGCGGAATAGCAACAAATTATATGACTAATGAAAATATGCTTAATAGAGGTCTCGAATTATTGAAATGGTTAGAAGAAGATTTGGAAAATGTAGGTGCTGAAGACTATCATCAACTTATGAGGGCTTGGGAGTTAAAACACAGAACCATAACCTCTCAATGCGTTACAGAACATACTAAATTTCGAGAAGAAACTCGTTGGCCTGGATACTATTACCGTGGAGACCATCTTAAACTAGATGACAAGAACTGGCATTGTTTGACAGTTTCAAAACGAGACCCAAAAACTAAAAAGTTTACCATGGAGAAAGTACCTGTTTATCATATTGTAGATGATAAAAAGGAAAAAAAAGCTTCATAAAGTTTAATGAAGTTATTAGATAAATCTGACAAAGAAATTTTAAAAATTGCTCAACCAATCTGGGACAATTTGATTAAATCATCAAATATAAAAGATTACGGTGGATTTACTAAAGATTTTTCCTCACAAATGCTTTATGGCGCAAGTGAAGTAGAGTTGGGAAAACAATGGGCCAACAACAAATTACTTACCAGTCTCTCAGAAAATCAAGAATTTTTAGGCTGTATTAAAAGAGATCAATTTGTAACAGTACTTTATAAACAAACTAGCAACACCGTTAAGGGAGAATTTCTTGGTCGGCTTGTGCTTGGAATTGAAGATGAGTCAGTTAAAGTTTTTGGAGCAACCATCTATTAGGTGCGTCAAGTTGTCAAAAAATAATTTTTGATAAATAAAAAACATATGTTAAATATGATTAATGCCTTCTTCTAATATTAATCAAAAATTTAAACTTAAATTAGTAAATTTTTTTAATATTAAATTATTCCTTCACGTTGGACTCACAGCATTTTGGGCAGTTATTCTTACAGGAACCTTTATAACTTTTTTTTAGGTTAAATATTCAAATAAAAGCTTGTTTTTTAAAGCCTATCTACTTATTGACATAATAATTTAAGAGGCATACTTAGATGTATGTTAGAAATTTATCTGCCAATAGCTCAAGTTAACGTAGATATTTTTTTATTACTTTTTGTCAGTTTATCAGTAGGAATCTTATCAGGATTATTTGGGGTTGGCGGAGGATTTTTGATGACCCCTTTCTTAATTTTTATGGGCATTCCTCCAGTTTACGCTGTCCCCAATGAAGTAAATAATATTTTAGCCACTTCAGTTTCAGGATCGCTCACTCATTGGTTTAAAAATACATTAGATTACAAAATGGGACTGCTTATGGTTTCTGGGGGTGTGATAGGGACTCTTCTAGGAATAACTACTTTTACTTATTTTACAGAAATTGGAAAAATAAGTTTAATTATTTCATTATTATATATGTACTTGTTGGCAATAGTAGGTACTTTAATGATTATAGAGGGTGTAAAAGAAGTAGATCAAGCAAGAAAAAAAATTATTATTAAAAAAAAACTACACCAACATAATTGGTTTCAAGGCCTTCCACTAAGAATGAGATTTCCAAAATCAAAACTCTATGAAAGTGCTCTTGTGCCGATATTATTAGGATTAACAGTAGGTTTTGTTGCCGCTATGATGGGTATAGGTGGAGCTTTTTTAATGGTACCTGCAATGATTTATATTGTTGGTATGCCAATAAAATTGATACCTGGAACATCTTTGTTTGTGACTATATTCATTAGTGCAATTGTGACAATTCTCCATGCATTTAATTATGGATCAATTGATTTAACATTAGTAATTCCTTTAATTCTTGGCTCAATTCTTGGAGTTCAATTAGGACAAAAATTAGGCCAATATTTAGACAGTTCACATTTAAAAACATTGTTTGCGATGTTGCTCTGTGTTGTCGCTGTGGCAATAGCTTATGACTCTTTCTTCAGAGAGAAAGTAGACATAAATATTAATCAAAAAATAATTAATACTGACCTTAATTTTTTTGCTGAATTTACATTAAAATTTTCTAATGATGCTCCGGTACTTTATGGTGCCTTCGCTATTCTTTTAGCAATAGGGTTGGGGGCATTCGCGGCATGGTTAAGGAAATTAATAAGTGATTTTCGTAAAAAGAAAGTAAAAAAAGAAGAAGTAAAATTTCCTGTTAAATAAATTTATTTTTTTTTATACTTTTGTTTTGAAGGAATAACTCCTCTAACACCGCCTCTTGGATCTTTGACATCACCTTTTCTTCTGGGAATTAAATGGATATGACAGTGCATAATTGATTGGCCAGCATCTTTACCTATGTTAACACCGACATTAAATCCACTTATATCACCGTCTATATCTTGAAGTTTCTTTTTTTGATTTTTTAAAATTACATTTAAATCTTTAATTTCATTTATATTTAAATCAAAAAAATCACTTATATGCCTATTTGAGATTATTAAAGTATGATGTTTTGTGACTGGGTAAGCTGTATCCCTGATTATAAAAAAATATTTAGTTGACTCAATTACTTTACAATTTATTTTATTACAAAAAATGCAGTCCTTATTAGAAGGGGACATTACGCACTTCTATAAAGCTTTGTCATGACAAATTCTTTGTGACCTAACGCTTCAGCACAAGTAAGTCTTCCATTAGCCACTCTTAACATAGTCTTAATAAGTTCATCACCAGCTTGTGATAAATTCATTTCTCTAGATAAAATTTTTGACACATTACAGTCCACGTGTTCTTTCATTAATTTTGCTGTTAAAGGATTTGCGGTAAGTTTAACAACTGGCTCAATCGGGTTTCCAATTATATTTCCTTGACCTGTGGGAAATAGATGAATATTGAATCCCCCTGCAGCTTGTAAAGTTACACACTCTGCTGCGGCAGATGATGTATCCATAAAATATAAACCTTTACCTTTTTTTGGTTCTTCAGCAGGCTCAAGTACGTCAATAAATTTTAAGTTTCCAATTTTTTGAAAGTTTCCAAAAGCTTTTTCTTCAATTGTAGTTAAACCTCCAGCAATATTTCCAGCTGTTGGTTGACTTTCAGAAAGGTCATCAGTTGCTTCTTTAAGAATGAAATCATTATATGCATTCCATGTTTTCATAAATTTTTCTTTTGCCTCAGGTGTAGCGCCTCTAGACGCACAGACTGTTTCTGCTCCAGTTAATTCTGATGTTTCACCAAAACATAAATGAACTCCTAATGGTTCTAATTTTTCCATCAAATTACCAACAGTTGGATTAGATGCTAGTCCCGAAGTTGTGTCTGACTCACCACATTTTACAGAAATCCACAAGTCACTCATTGGGCATTCTTCTCTTTGTTTTTCAGATGCCCATTGTGAAAACTCTTGCGCTTTTTTTGATGCTTTCATAATCGTACCGATATCACCAGTTCTCTCGATATGAAATCCTTCAACTGGTTTTCCAGTTTTCGCTATTTCATCAACAATTCTTTTTGTCCATTTGGGCTCTATTCCAATTACTATTACAGCTGCCACGTTAGGATTTTTTCCCGTCCCTATCATTGTTCTAAAATGTAATTCTAGATCAGCTCCAAATTGTAATCTTCCATATGAATGAGGTAGGGCAATAGTACCTTTAATGTTATTTGCAACGGCCTCGGCGCATGCATTGGAAATATCATCAACCGGAAGAATGATTACATGATTTCTAGTCCCGGCTCTTCCGTTTTCTCTCTTATAACCTAAAAAACTTTTTGGAATTTCCATATTAATTTACCATTTTTTTGTTTTAACATTGTGGACGTGTACATGATCACCTTTTTTGATGGATTTAACAACTTTTCCAATATCGTGACCATATTTTATTATAGTATCACCCTCATTTAAATCTCTCAGGGCAATTTTATGACCTAAAGGAACCTCATTGATAGAATTGACTTTAATTGTTTTATCATTTTCCATTATCCAGGCGCTACAATCTTGGCCTTTTTTGGTAGTTTCAATTACAACCACCGCTACATTATCTTTTTCGTCATGTATAATTAAATCAGTTTGTGACATAAAATATCATCTGGATATAGACTATATTTTGATATATTTAAAGTAGGAATTTTTATAAAAATTAATTACAGGACAATTTATGGCAAAAATGACAACAGAAGAAGCTTTTGTAAAAGTTTTACAAATGCATGGTATTGAGCACGCTTACGGAATAATAGGTTCTGCATTTATGCCAATTTCAGATATATTTCCAGACGCAGGTATAACATTTTGGGATGTTGCTCACGAAACAAATGGTGGGTTAATTGCAGACGGATATACTAGAGCTACAGGGAAAATGTCGATGGTAATAGCTCAAAACGGACCTGGGATTACTGGTTTAGTAACGCCCATAAAAACAGCTTACTGGAATCATACTCCTCTTCTTCTTGTAACTCCTCAAGCAGCTAATAAAACAATGGGACAGGGTGGTTTTCAAGAAGTAGAGCAAATGAATTTATTTAAAGATATGGTTTGTTATCAAGAAGAAGTTAGAGACCCGTCTAGAATGGCAGAAGTTTTAAATCGTGTAATTGAAAAAGCAATAAGAGGATCTGCTCCTGCTCAAATTAATGTTCCTAGAGATTATTGGACACAAGTTATAGATATAGATTTACCCCCAATAGTCAGATTAGAGAGACAAGCAGGTGGAGTAGAAGCAATTAAAAAAGCTTCAGAATTATTATCAAATTCAAAATTTCCTGTTATTTTATCTGGAGCGGGAGTAGTTATAGGCGATGCGATAAATGAATGTGTAAAGCTTGCTGAGAAATTGGACTCACCAGTATGTTCAGGATATCAACACAATGATAGTTTTCCTGGGAGTCACCCATTAGCAGTCGGTCCTTTAGGTTACAACGGATCAAAAGCAGCTATGGAACTTATTTCAAAAGCTGACGTTGTATTAGCACTTGGAACTAGATTAAATCCTTTTTCCACGTTACCTGGTTATGGAATTGATTACTGGCCAAAAAATGCAAAAATAATTCAAGTTGATATGAATTCTGATAGAATTGGTTTAACAAAAAAAGTTACTGTAGGAATATGTGGAGACGCAAAACTTGTAGCTCAACAACTTCTATCCAAACTTTCACCAAAGGCAGGTGATTTAGATAGACAAAAGCGAAAAGATTTGATTCATCAAACTAAATCTGCTTGGCTTCAAAAGTTGTCTAGTCTTGATCACGAAGAAGATGATAAAGGTACCGTTTGGAATAAAGAAGCTAGAGAAAGAGACAAAGATAGAATGTCGCCAAGACAATCATGGAGAGCAATCCAAGCAGGAATGCCCGACGATGTTATTATTTCAAGTGATATTGGAAATAATTGCGCGATTGGAAATGCCTATCCAACTTTTGACAAAGGTAGAAAATATTTAGCGCCAGGACTGTTTGGTCCTTGTGGGTATGGATTTCCAGCGATCCTTGGAGCAAAAATTGGATGTCCAAATACTCCAGTAATTGGTTTTGCTGGTGACGGAGCATTTGGAATTAGCATGAATGAAATGAGTTCTTGTGCAAGAAAAGAGTGGCCAGCAATTACTATGGTAATATTTAGGAATTATCAGTGGGGAGCTGAAAAAAGGAATTCAATTTTATGGTTTGATGATAATTTTATAGGTACCGAATTAGATCCAGAATTAAGCTATGCAAAAGTTGCTGATGCATGTGGATTAAAAGGAGTAACAGTTAAAACTATGGAAGAAACTACAAAAGCAATAAAGCAGTCTTGTGAAGATCAAAAAAAAGGTATCACAACTTTCATTGAAGTAATCTTAAATCAAGAGCTTGGAGAACCTTTTAGACGTGATGCTATGAAGAAACCTGTAAAAGTTGCAGGAATTAAAAAATCAGATATGAAGCCACAACAAGGTTTAAACTAACATTTATTCAAATGAGCAACAAAATAAGCTCAAATAGAAGTTTTGGTATTTTATTCTTTTTATTTTTTCTTTTAATTTCAATTTGGCCACTAATTAATGGCGCAGAAGTTAGAATTTGGTCGCTTGTTCTATCTCTTATTTTTCTAATTTTAGGTTTATTAAACTCAAAATATTTAGCTCCATTTAACAAAGCCTGGGTAAAATTTGGTGAACTATTAGGAAGAATTATTGCCCCGCTCGTGATGGCTATCATTTTTTTCTTTGTAGTTACTCCATTAGGCCTGATAATAAAATTATTTGGTAAAGATTTATTAAAAACAAAGTTTATAAAAACTAATTCTTATTGGTTAAAAAGAGAAAAAAATGTAACATCAATGAGAAAACAATTTTGATGTTAAGTTTTATTAAAGAATTTTTTGAATTTTTAAAAGAAAGAAAAAAATATTGGTTGCTACCAATCATTATTGTACTTACTCTTTTCGGGGCTTTGATTGTTTTAAGTCAGGGATCTGCGGTAGCACCTTTCATATATACAATTTTTTAAGTGACTACTATATTAGGAATTTCAGCATTTTATCATGATAGCGCAGCAGCTTTAATTGCAGATGGAAATATAATTGCGGCGGCTCAAGAAGAAAGATTTTCTAGAAAAAAACATGATGCTAGCTATCCACACAGTGCTGTAGAATATGTATTATCCGAGGCAAATTTAAAATTAAATGAAGTTGACCATATTGTTTTTTTTGAAAAGCCGTTTTTAAAATTTGAAAGGTTATTAGAAACCTATTTAGCTTTTGCTCCGTCTGGATTTAAATCTTTTAGTTTGTCAATGCCAATATGGCTTAGAGAAAAATTATTTCAAAAAAAATATTTATTTGATTGTTTAAGTAATCATGATGATAAATTTAAAGATATTAATAAAATTAACTTTTCAGAACATCATTTAAGTCATGCTGCTAGTGCATATTATCCGTCTCCTTATAATGAAGCTATTATTCTTACTTTAGATGGCGTTGGAGAATGGGCAACCACTACAGTTGCTATAGGAAAGGGAAATAACTTAAAAATGATTAAAGAAATTCACTTCCCTCATTCTTTGGGCCTTTTGTACTCTGCTTTTACTTATTACACAGGATTTAAAGTAAATAGTGGAGAATATAAAGTTATGGGTTTAGCCCCTTACGGAGAACCAAGATTTAAAGATATAATTTTAAAAGAACTTATGGACTTAAAAGAAGACGGTACATTTAAACTAAACATGGACTACTTCAATTATGCTACTGGGTTAACAATGACTAATAAAAAATTTGCTAAGTTATTTGGCCAGCCTGTTAGAGACTCTAAAAAAGATTTATTGACTCAATTTCATATGGATATAGCGGCATCTATTCAAGCGGTGACTGAGGAAGTAGTTTTACGATTAACAACATCTATAGCAAAAGAATATAAAATAGAAAATTTATGCTTAGCTGGAGGCGTAGCCCTTAATTGTGTAGCTAACGGAAAAATTTTAAAAAAAAATCTTTTTAAAAATATTTGGATACAACCAGCTGCTGGAGATGCCGGAGGATCTCTGGGTGCAGCGTTGGCATTCTGGTATAATGAGTTAAATAATTCTAGAAATAATAACGGTAAAGATAAAATGAAAGGATCTTATTTAGGACCTTCTTTCTCCGATGCTTTAATTGAAAAAGAATTAAACCATTTAGGTGCAAATTTTAAAAGAGTATCAAGTCAAGATTTGATTGATACTGTCGCTAAAGAATTAAATAAAGAAAATATTATAGGTTGGTTTCAAGGCAGAATGGAATTTGGACCACGAGCATTAGGTGCTAGATCTATTATAGCTGATCCGCGCTCAGAAAAAATGCAGAAAGAATTAAATCTCAAAATAAAATTTAGAGAGAGTTTCAGACCTTTTGCACCTTCAATTTTAATTGAAGATTTATCAAAATGGTTTGAATTAAATACTTCCAGTCCATATATGCTTTTAGTGGCTAAAATTAATCAAAACTTGCAGGTTAAAATGAGTGATACAGAAAAAAAACTTTTTGGAATTGATAAGCTAAACATAAAAAGATCAATAATACCTGCCGTGACTCACGTGGATTATACAGCTAGAATTCAAACTGTTCATAAAGAAACTAACCCCAAGTATTACGATCTAATAAATAAATTTAAAGAAATAACTAATTGTCCGATATTGGTAAATACTTCTTTCAATGTAAGAGGCGAACCAATAGTTTGCAGTATTAAAGATGCGTATAATTGTTTTATGGGAACAAATTTGGATATTTTAGTAATAGAAAATTTCTTGCTTTATAAAAAAGATCAGGATAAAAAATCTATAAAGAATTACCTAGATAAATTTGAACAAGATTAATTTTTTATTTTAATACACTTCCTAATACTGACATTGGATCAAGTTTAACATTAAACCAATTAAGTCTTACATCTAAATGGGGGCCAGTCGATCTTCCAGTTTTTCCAACTGTGCCAATTATATCGCCTTGCTTAACTTTTTGGCCTTCCTTCACATCAACATCTTTCATATGCATGTAAAGAGTGCTTATTCCATGACCATGATCAAAAATAATAGTTCCCCCGGTGAAATATAAATCTTTCTCAGATAAAGTAACTACTCCATCAAGCATCGCTTTTATTGGCGTACCTTCGGGTGCTGCAAAGTCTAATCCGTAATGAGGCCTTCTCGGTTTTCCATTCAATATTCTTTGACTACCGTATACCCCAGTTATTATTGATTCCTTTAATGGTGCCGCAAAACTATTTTTAAAATAATCTAGATTGCTATTAATTGATCTAGCTTTGCCAATAATAATGTTATCTTTTTTAATTCTGGCGTAAACTTCTTTAGGTGGGGTCACTTGTTTTTTTGGCAGACCATCAATTCTTTGAACCTTATATTTTTTTTTAAAAACTTTCTTAATTATTATATCCACTTTTTCATTTTTTGTGATTTTTATCACCACATCATTTTTTCTATCTCTTCCTATTCCAAAAGCAAAATATCCTTCTTTAGTAACTTTCACAGGTGTTTTATCTATAAAAACTTTTGCATTATTTAATGTTTTACCAATAATAAAAGATCCTTGAATAAATTTTCCTTTAAACTCAACAGCATGTGAAGTGTTGATGATTAATACAAAGAATAAAAAAGAGAGAATTACTCTCATTTAGCAGTCCATCCTCCATCTATTATGATAGATGTTCCTGTTATCATAGAAGATGCTTCTGAAGCCAAGAAAGTTATTGATGTAGCAACATCGCTAACCGAAGCTACTTTGTCCAATGGAGTACTTTCTTTCACGTATTTATTATATTTTTTATCGGCGAAATATTTTTTAGTTCTAGGAGTTAATACAATATTAGGGCACACACTATTAACTCTAATATTATACTTTGCCAAATCTAAAGCCATACCTTTTGTTAATCCTTCAACACCAAACTTAGTCATCGAATAAACAGTTCTATTTTGGCCAGCAACTATTCCAAAAATTGAAGATATATTAATAATTGAACCACTTTTTCTATTTAATTTTATTATTTGATTTGCACAAAGTTGAGCAACGTTAAAAACTGCTTTTGTGTTTACATTTAGAATAGTTTTAAGAGAGGTCTCTTTCACATTCAAAAATGGTTCTGGTATATTTGTTCCTGCGTTGTTAACTAAAATATCTAATTTTTTTAAGCTGGCTATGTAAGTTTTCATTTTTTTATAGTTGTTGACATCACAATTAAGCGAGGAATACTTAACTTTTAGTTTTTTAATTATTTTTCCTAAACTATTTAATTCAGATTGGTTTCTACCAATCGCAATTATATTGCCCCCTGCTTGAGCTAAGGCTATTGCCGCACCTCTTCCTAATCCTTTAGTTGCTCCAGTAATTAATGCTGTTTTACCTTTTATATTTATATCTTTTAAATAAATACCCATTATTGTGCAGTCCAACCTCCATCAATTATCAAATTAGAGCCAGTTATTTGGGATGCTTCATCTGATGTTAAATAGTAAACTAAAGAAGAAACATCATTCTTCTTTATAAAATTTTTTGATGGATGTTTTTCTTTAATTAAATTTGCTTCAGCTTTTTTAAAACTCATTTTATCTTTTTTAGCTAATTTTTTAATTTGCTTTTTTACTAATTCAGTCATAACAAAACCTGGCCCAATTGCATTACAGGTAATATTTTCTTTTGCTGTTTCTAAAGCTACAACTTTTGTTAAGCCAACCAAGCCATGTTTTGAAGAGACATAGCCAGATTTATTTTCAGATGCTATTGATCCATGAACAGAAGAAATATTAATTATTCGTCCCCAATTATTTTTTCTCATTATTGGTAAGGTTTCTTTAATCATAAAAAAAGGAGTATTTAAATTTATACTAATTATATACTCCCAAATTTTATCAGAAAAATTACATAAGGGTGCAACGTGTTGTCTTCCTGCACAATTAATTAATACGTCAATCCTTTTAAATTTTTTCCTTGAAAGAAATACAAATTTTTTTATATTTTTTCTCTTTATCAAATCTAAATTTAAAATTAAGCTTTTTTTATTTGAAAATTTTTTTTTAAGACTATTTAATAAGGAATTTTTAATAATTCCTGCAATAGCTATATTATAATTTTTTTTGTAGAAATATTTAGCTATATCAAGACCAATACCGCTTGTACCACCTGTAATTATAATAGTTTTTATCATTGAGCTGTCCAACCTCCATCAACTACAATTGAAGTTCCTGTAATCATTGCAGACGAGTCTGCTGCTAAAAATGCAACTGCTGTGGCCACATCGCTTTCTTTAGCAACTCTTCCTAGAGGTATATTTTTTAGCATTTTATTTTTAAATTTTTTATTTTTAAAAAAAGCCTTTACCATCGGGGTCTCAACAAATGTTGGGCAAACTGTATTAACTCTAATGTTATATTTTGCAAGTTCACAAGCCATACCTCTAGCCAAACCTTCAACTCCAAACTTATTCATATTATAAACATTTCTGCCCTCGCATCCTACTAACCCAAGTTGAGAGGACATATGAATAATTGAACCTCCTATTTTTTTTCTATTTTTCAGCTTTACCATTTTTTGTGAACATAATTGGGCTATATTAAATACTGCTTTCATATTTAAGTTTGTTAAATATTCCATATTTTCTTTTTTTACTCTCGTAAAATGCTCAGGTCTATTTGTTCCTGCGTTATTCACTAAAATATCTAATTTATTTATTTTTTTGAGAACGTTTTTAAAATCATTGACATTTGTTACGTCGCAAACAAAAGCTCTGCTAGCACCTTTAGTGCTATTAATTATCTTTTTAACTTTATCTAAATCTTTTTTTGTTCTGCTAATAATAATTACTTTTGCCCCAGCTTCTGCTAAAGCAATAGCACAAGCTTTACCAAGTCCTTTTCCTGCACCTGTGACTAAAGCTGTTTTATTTTTTAAATTGATTTTTCTAAACATTAGATAAATAGTTTAACATCTGCGTAAATTAATTCTACGGCCACAATTAATATTGCTATTAAACCAACCCAAGCAATCCATTTGTAAGTTTTAATCCACTTAGCAATTAAATTGGCCATAAAAGCCATTAGAGCAATAGAAAGAACTAATCCAAATATAAGGAGAAAATAATGTCCTTTAGCTGCGCCAGCTACGCTAATGACATTATCTAAACTCATTGTTATATCCGCAAGCATTACAGTCATAATTGCTTTCATTACTGACGAATCTTTTACTTTGATTTTTTCTTGTTTTCCTTGATCTTTAATTACATCTACATAAAGTTTATAAACAATGTACAAAAGTAATAAGCCTCCAATTAATCTAAGCCCATTTATCTGTAAAAGATAGGATGCAATAAGAGTAAATATAATCCTTAAAATTACTGCTGCACCAATTCCCCAAAAGATAATCTTTTTTCTTTTTTGCGGTTCAAACTGAGATGCTACCATTCCTATTATTACAGCGTTGTCTCCAGCTAAAACTAAATCTATAAAGATAATTTGGGTAAATATTAAAATTTCTTCGTTCACAATTTCCTTATATACGACTTTTATCTAAATTACTGATCTTTTAAAATCATGTCAGAAGCTTTTTCTGCTATCATGATAGTTGGAGCATTTGTATTACCTGATGTTATATTTGGCATAATAGATGCATCTACTATTCTTAAATTTTGCAATCCATGAACAGATAATTTATCATTTACTACAGCTTCACTATCATTACCCATTTTGCAAGTTCCTACAGGATGAAAAATTGTTTGAGCGTAGTCACTGCCTGCTTTAACGAGTTCTTCATCATCTTTAATGTGCACCCCAGGTCTATACTCCTCCGCCTCAAATTGTTTAAAAGTTTTACTTTCAAGCATTATTTTTCTTATAAGCTTTAATCCTTGAGCTGCAACGTATCTGTCGTCTTGAGTAGACAAATAATTCATTTTAATTTTTGGGTAATCTCTACTGTCTCCGCTCACTATATTTATTTCACCTCTACTAGTTGGCCTAACATTTGCAACAGTTGGGGTAATCCCCTCAAAAGGGTGCATTGGAGTCACACCCAAAATATCAGTACTAACTGGCGAAACATGAAATTGTAAATTTGGTGTTGCTCTAGACGGGTCGCTTTTAGCAAATCCACATACTTGACTAGCACCCATGGTTACGGGACCACTTTGTTTAAAAATGTATTCTAATCCCATTAAAAATCTTCCAAATAAACTCTCAACTTTTCTGTTTAACGATTTTAAATTTTTTACTTTATATACAGGTCTGAACATCAAATGATCTTGTAAATTTCTTCCAACACCTTTTAATTCATGTATCACATTAATCCCAAGTTTCTTTAATTTACTACTATCTCCAATACCTGACACCTGTAAAATATGAGGAGAACCAATAGAGCCTGCGGACAATATCACTTCTTTATTTGCTTTTATTGTATTTAATTTGTCTCCTTCATAATAGCTGACGCTTACAGCTTTTTTACCTTGAAAATTAATTTTTTGAACATGTGCTTTAACAGTAATTTTTAAGTTTGGTCTTTTTTTTGCAGGATTTAAATAACCTTTAGCGGCACTACATCTTAATTTAAGACCAAATTTTTGACTATGAGAAGTTGTAAATTGAAAAAAACCAACTCCAAAATTATTTCCTGTATTAAAGTCTAATGTTTTAGGTATACCCATTTCTTCAGCAGCGTTTTGAAATTCATCTAGTATTTTCAAGTCTATTTTTTTATTTGCAACTGAAATTGGACCTTCATCATTGTGAAACTCACTTTTTCCAAGTTCATTATTTTCTGATTTTAAGAAATAAGGTAATACATTATCCCATCCCCATTCTTTATTACCTTGTTGTTGCCAGTTATCATAATCGTTACTCTGACCCCTAATCCATAAAAGACCATTTATTGAAGAACTCCCGCCAAGAGTTTTACCCCTTGGATATCTTATTGATCTATTATTCATTGTTTCGTCTTTTTCTGTACGAAAGCACCAATCTACTTTCGGATTATGCATTGTTTTAAAATAACCAACAGGAATATGTATCCAAGGGTATGTATCTTTTCCTCCAGCTTCTAGTAAAAGAACTTTATTTTTTGGGTTTTCACTCAGTCTGTTTGCTAACACACATCCCGCTGAACCTCCGCCTATAATTATGTAATCAAATTCGCTCATTTTTTTTTTCAAAAACTTTATAAGTCAGTTTTTTTAGAATTACCAATATTTCTAATACAACCACAGGTTTTGTTTACTAATACAGTCAGTTTGACTTTCTTTTTTATAAGAGGTTATATTGTTTTTTTATTAATAAAAAAACGGGGGAATAATGAGAAAATTATTTACAGCGGTTTTAACTTTAGTTGCATTTGTTGCTATATCAGTAACTTCGGCTAATGCTAAAACTCTTAAATGCCAAACTGTTATCAGTGCAAAAGCTGACGAAGTGAAAATGTTAAAAGACTTCGGAAAAGACGTGTCTGACCTAACAGATGGTTCTATTAAATTTGAAATTATGCCAGCAGGTACTGTTGTTGGAGTAAAAGAAACATTAGATGCAGTCGACAAAGGACTGATAGATTGTGGATTTGCTTGGACTCACTACTGGTCTGGAGAACACCCAGCAGCTATGTTATTTGGTTCGCCGGTAGCAGGTGCAGGTGTTGGTATTGATAACATCGCGTTCCTATCTTGGTTCCAATATGGTGGTGGTAAACAATTATATGACCAACTATGGAAAGAAATGGGAAGAAACATAAAAGGTTTTATGCTTCAACCAGTAGGTCCTGAGGCCTTAGGTTGGTTTAAAGAGCCTATAAACAGCATGGCTGACTTTAGAAAGTATAGATTTAGAACTCCTCCAGGAATTCCAGGTCAAACTTATAAAGATATCGGTGTAGCTTCTGTTGCAATGGGTGGTGGAGATATTCTACCAGCTCTTGAAAAAGGAACTATCGATGCAGCTGAATGGTGCTGTCCAAAACCAGACAGTGTTTTTGGTTTCCAAAAAGTTCTTAAGCACTACTATCTACAAGGTTTACACCAAGTGGTAGTAAATGCTGACCTTTATGTAAATGGAGATGTTTACAAAAAGATGACTAAAAGAGAAAAGAAAGCTATGGAAGTTGCTGCTAACGCATCATTAAGTAAAGCTATGAGTTATAGAATTTACGAAAATGGTAAAGCTTTAGCGGACTTAACTCAGAATCACGGTGTAATTTTACATGATACACCTGCTGATTATTTCCCAGCATACATGGCTGCAGCTAAGAAAAGCTTAGAAACAAACTCTGCGAAAAATAAATTTTTCAAAAAAGTTTGGGACTCACAAAAGAAATTTGCTGATATTGCAGTGCCTTTCTGGAGTGGAGCACAAATGTCTAATGCTAAGCTAGGAATGGCTCACGCAGCTACTTTAAAATAGTCATAAGCACTAAGATTAACAATAAAGCGGATCATTTACTTGATCCGCTTTATTTATTTAAGTAAAAAAGGAATTAATGCCTTCAAGAACAAAATTAGATAAATCAGATGAAATGATTGCCGAAAGAAGGCAAGGTACAGGTAAGATGCCTGATGATATGCCAAAATGGATGGCATCTTGGATTACTAATATTGATAAATGGAGTAAATGGATCGGTAATGTAGTTTGTTGGATTACAGTACCTTTAATGTTTGCAATGGTTTACGAAGTTTTGGCACGAAAGTTATTTTTAGCACCTACAATGTGGGCATACGATATGAGTAGATTTTTATACGGTGCTTTATTTATGTTAGGAGCAGGATACGCTTTATCTAGAGGTGTTCATATTAGAGCTGATTTTTTATATAGAAATTTCAAAGTTAAAACTCAAGGTCTTATCGATTTTTGGTTATATTTGTTATTTTATTTTCCAGGCCTACTTTTTTTCTTCTATATGACTACAGGATTTGTTTTAGAGTCGATTAAAAGAGGTGAAAGAGGGATGGATACAGCTTGGATGCCTCTAATGTGGCCAATCAAAGCTTGTTTATGGTTTGGTATATTATTTTTATTAATTCAAGGAATTTCTGAAGTTTTTAAAAGTTATTATGCCGCAAAAAAAGGAAGGTGGCCTGACGCATGATAGCAGAATTAATTAATCCAGCTACCCTAGGTTTTATTCTCATTGCAGTAATGTTGTTTGCAATTTTTATTGGATTTCCAATTTCATTTACTTTAATTTTCTTAGGGTTTGTTTTTGGTTATTTAGGATTTGGAAAACTTGTTTTTTATTTAATGACCTTACAATTTTCAATGGTCATGACCGAGCAAGCGCTAGCAGCCGTTCCACTCTTTGTCTTCATGGGTATAATGATGGAAAACGCGGGGTTAATGGAAAGACTATTCTCTGCTGTTCAACTAATGTTATCTAGAGTTCGAGGCGCATTATTTTACGCAGTTTTATTTGTTTCTGTGATTTTTGCAGCAGCTACTGGAATAGTAGGTGCGTCTGTAACAATTCTTGGAATTATGGCCGCCAAATCAATGAATAAATCCGGGTATGACGTTAGATTAGCTGCAGGAACTATTACTGCAGGTGGAACTTTAGGAATATTAATTCCTCCAAGTATTATGTTAGTAGTTATGGGTCCAATTATGGAAATTCCAGTAACAGATTTATTTGCAGCGGCAATAATTCCTGGAATTTTGTTAGCACTCTTATATGCAGCTTATGTGACTATTAGATGTGCTTTAAATCCCAATTTAGGCCCAGTGCTACCAGTCGAAGAGAGAGCTTCAAGCATGGGCGAAGTTTTGAAAGAATTTATTATAGGACTAGTTCCTCCAGCTTTATTAGTTTTCGCGGCTCTTGGAAGTATATTATTTGGTTATGCGACTCCAACCGAAGCAGCTGGATGTGGGGCAGTTGGTTCTCTTTTATTAGCTTTAGTTTATAGAAAATTAACTTTACCTAAATTACAAGAAGCATTGGTCAAAACTTTGGAAATTTCTGCTTTAATAATGGTATTAGTAGCTGCATCAAATTTCTTCGGCTCAGTATTTTCCAGATTAGGTACTCCAATGGTTTTAACAGAATTTTTGCTTCAACTTGATATGAACAAATACATAATTTTAGCGATCGTGTTAGGAATGATTTTTCTTTTGGGGTGGCCCTTAGAATGGGTTCCAATAGTCTTAATTATAATTCCTATAATTTTACCACTAATAGAAGCTTTAGGATTTAATTTAACTTGGTTTGCTATTTTAGTCGCTGTCAACCTTCAAACTGCTTGGCTCTCACCACCTGTGGCCTTGTCAGCATATTTCTTAAAAGGAGTGGTGCCTGAGTGGGATTTAAAAGATATTTATGTAGGTATGATGCAATTTATGGTTTTACAAGTAATCGGATTAATACTAATAGTAATCTTTCCACAAATAGCTTTGTGGTTACCAACTTATTTATATGGCAATTAAATATTTAAAGAAATCACCTAAAACCTCGTCAACAGACGATAAAAAAACAGCCGGTATTGTAGAGGGTTTGCTTAAAGATATTGAAAAATCAAAGGAGCAAGGTTGCATAGATCTAACAAAAAAGTTTGATAAATATACTGGTGACATTGTTGTATCTCAAGAGAGGATTGATGAAATTAAAAAAAGTTTAGATCAAAAGACAAAAGATGATATTCATTTTTCTTTTGAAAGAGTTAGAAAATTTGCTGAAGCTCAATTAAAAAATTATGGTCAAGATTTTGAAGTTGAACTTTCAAAAGGTTTATTTGCCGGCCAAAAGTTAGTACCCGTAAATACTGCTGGATGCTATATCCCAGGAGGAAGGTATGCACATATAGCGTCAGCTGTAATGAGTGTTACTACCGCTAAAGTTGCCGGTGTAAAAAATATTATCGCTTGTAGTCCACCAAAGGAAGGAGTGGGAGCACATCCAACAATCGTTTATACAGCCAATTTATGTGGCGCTGATGTAATATTAAATTTAGGTGGAGTTCCAGCAATTGCTGCTATGACCAATGGATTATTTAAAAATTCACCAGCAGATATAATTGTTGGTCCCGGGAATCAATTTGTGGCTGAGGCAAAAAGAATTTTGTTTGGCAAAGTAGGTATAGATTTGTTTGCTGGACCTACAGAAATAGGAATTATTGCTGACGAAACTGCAGATGCTGAAATAGTTGCAGTTGATTTAGTTGGTCAAGCGGAACATGGTTACAATTCTCCCTGTTGGTTATATACCACTAGTCAAAAACTGGCTGATACAGTTTTAAAGAGAGTACCTCAGTTAATTGCAGAACTTCCTGATGTACCAAGAACCAATGCAGAAGCAGCATGGAAAGACTATGGAGAAGTTATACTATGCGATAACGATGAAGAAATGGCTTCAATAAGTGATGAATACGCACCTGAACATTTAGAAGTTCACACAAAAAATCTTGATTGGTTTCACAAAAGATTAATTAATTACGGATCTTTATTTATTGGTGAAGAAACAACAGTTGCCTATGGAGATAAGTGCTCAGGAACAAATCATATTTTACCAACTAAAGGTGCTGGAAGATATACGGGAGGGCTATTTGTTGGAAAATTTATTAAAACTCTAAGCTTTCAAAGAATGACAAAAGAGTCCACCAAACTAGTAGGCGCTGCAGCAGCAAGAATTTCTCGATATGAGGGCATGGAAGCCCACGCAAGAACTGGTGATGTAAGATTAAGAAAATACGGCTTTTCAAATTAATGAAAGCATTAGTTTATACTGGTACTAATAAAATTGATTTCAGAGAAGAAAAAGATCCAATCTTGAAGTCAGGTGAGTGTTTAATAAAAGTAAAAGCTTCTGGAATTTGTGGGTCAGATATGCACGCTTACCATGGCAAGGATGAAAGAAGAATACCACCATTAATATTAGGACACGAAATAAGTGGAACTTGTTTAGAAGGATTATTTAAAGGTAAAGATGTTGTGGTAAATCCTTTAATAAGTTGTGGAATTTGTAATTATTGTAAAATAAATGAAGAACATCTGTGTCCAAAAAGAACAATGATAGGGATGAGCACTCCTATAAAAAGAGAGGGGGGATTAGCCGAATTAGTATCAGTACCAAGTTCAAATATTTTCGAAGTTCCAAAAAAACTAAGTATAAAAGAAGCTGCTTTAGCTGAACCCGCTGCTGTAGCATTACACGCAGTTTTATTAGCAGAAAAAAATTTAAAAAAACCTTTATCTGAAAGCAAAATATTAATTCAAGGTGCTGGCGCTATAGGTTTGTTATGTGGGTTACTTTTAAACACATTTAAAAAGTCTACAAATATAATAATGTCAGATCCAAATAAAAAAAGATTAGATGAATGTGCTAAATATTTAAAAGCTAATTTTGTAAATCCTGACGATAAATCAATTAAAGAAAATAACTTTGACTTAATTTTAGAGTCAGTTGGTCTAGAGGTTACTCGTCTTCAAGCGATCAAATCAATCTCACCTGGTGGAACCATAGTTCATATAGGTTTGACACAACCCTCTGGTACTTTTGATTTTAAGAAACTCACAATTCAAGAGATTACTTTAGTTGGAACTTATTGCTATACAGCTAATGAATTCCTTAAAGCCATAGAAATTTTGATGGAAAAAAAATTGGGTAATCTGGGTTGGATTGAATATAGAGATCTTAAAAAAGGTTCTGAAGCTTTCCAAGAGATCCATAATGGAACTTGTGTAGCTCCAAAGATAATACTAGAACCTTAATAATAATTTTATACAATCTGAACGTGTAATTTTTTTTTTTTATTCTTTTAAATCACGCCTAATTGTCGCATTATATTATTGTTATATCCTAAAATAATTGCTTAAATAATAACATATATAAACTAACGAGGGGAAAAACTATGAAAAAGATAACTTCATTATTTGCTTCAATCTTAACCTTAGTTTTATTTTCGTCTAACGTTTTCGCTGACGACAATGTAAAAAAACTAAGTGGTTTTAAAAAGACTGGAACAGAGGCAGGAATAGTAATTCCACAAGATACTAAATTTGCGGCCAATATTAAGAAAAATATTTTGCCAAAAATTAAAATGCCTCCAGGATTTAAAATTGAACTTTTTGCTTTAGCTCCAGATGCTAGACACATGGCAGTGAGCAGAAACAAAGGTACAGTTTGGATTGGAACAAGAAAAACAAAAGTTTGGCAAGCTACTGACAGAGATATGGATAATATAGCTGATACAGTTGAAGAGTTTAGTCCAAGCGTAAAATTCGATATACCTAATGGACCATGTTACAGTGATGATGGTCATTTATATATTGCAGAAAGAAACAGAGTATTATGGTTCCCTGCAGCAGAGTACTTTATGGAGAGCCCAGATACAGTTGCAATACCGATAATTGATCAAGGTGACCTAATTCCTGAAGAGGAAGAGTCTTATAACCACACAGCAAGAGTTTGTGCTATCAATAAAAAAGATAACAAACTTTATGTTAGTATGGGACAACCATTCAATGTAGCTGGACCTGACAAATATCCACTTTATGATCAAGTAGGAATTGGTGGAATGATTAGATTTAATCGTTTCCCAGGAAAACTTGAAAGAGAAGTTGTAGCTATTGGAATAAGAAATTCAGTAGGACATGCTTTTAATCCTAAAGATGGTACTTTATGGTTTACTGATAACCAAGTAGATGGAATGGGAGACGAAACTCCTCCAGGTGAACTTAATAAAGCATGTAAATTAGGAAAAAATGTTTGGTACGGACATCCTTACTATGGCGGCGGTGAAGTAAGAACTAATGAGTATAAAGATAAAAAGATACCTGATGCTTATGCAAAAAACTATTGCAAGCCTCAAGTAGAAATGATCGCTCATGCTGCTGACTTAGGTATGATGTTTTACACAGGTAAAATGTTACCTAAAAAATACCACAATGCAATTTTCAGCGCTCAACATGGTTCATGGAACGCTGTTAAGCCTAGAGGTGCAAGAGTTATGGTTACTTTCTTAGACAAAAAAGGAAATGCCAAAAAATCTGAGCCTTTCGCAGAAGGTTGGATGACTGAAATGGGTACATACCTAGGTAGACCTGTTGATGTTCAACAATATGTTGATGGTTCTTTATTAGTTTCAGACGATAAAGCTGGAGTAATCTATCGTATATCTTACGATGGTGCTGCTGCTGGTGTAGTTGATACAAATAAAGTAGTAAAATAAGATAATTTATTTAAATGGACCGGAGTTAAATCCGGTCCATTTTTTTAATTGAGATTTAAAAATTATAAAGAAAAGAAAGGATCAACAAATGAAAATAGTAATTTTAAGTTTAGTTATACTAATGACTTCAATTTTTAGTGCTAACGCATCAACACACGAAGAAAAAAAGGTATGCACTGGATTTGCGAAATGGACAAAAGAAGGTGAATTTAAGACAATAAGAAGTAAATGTATTACAGAAAAAGAATATCAAGCTAATCTAAATTCTAAAAATTATCTTTGTAATTATTACCAAAAATCAATTTGGAAAGAATCCGAGAGAGAATATGGTAAAAAACAATATAAATGGGCTGAAGGTAGTTTAGTAAAAATTAAAGCCTTAAAGGATGAGGGAAAATCTTTGTGTGATGCAGGTAAGCTTAAAGAAGGAGAAGCAAAGTTAAAAGAGGCTATTAAAATTATTAGCCACACAATGATGAATTAAAGGTATCAATTGAGAATTTTAATTATATTATTGATTACATTGCTTTTTTCATCATCATATGCAGAAGATAAAAAAAAAAGCAAAAGTGAAACTGGAGCTACAGTAACGTCAAATTTATCTGTAGCTTTACAGAATGGAAAAAAAAAGGCACAAACTATTTGTTCAGCTTGCCATGGAATGGATGGAGTTGCAGCATCTGGAGGCAACTCAGTAATTGTGCCTAATTTGACAGCTCAACATAAAGATTATTTAAAAGTTAAATTATTAGAATATAAATCAGGAAAAATCCAACACGCTCAAATGTCAGTTATAGCTGGAATGCTTTCAGAGGAAGATATTGATAATGTTTCAGAATGGTACTCTAGAATAAAAATTAAAGTATTTGATCCAAACTTAGTCCTTGCTAAGCCAAGCCAATAATTTATTTGATGAATTATTGCATTTCTGCAACGCAAATTTTGCATTGGTAAATTTTGAGTAAATTTTGTTTAATGAATAATACAAGCTTAAAATTAATTTAAATGATAGATAAATTTAACAACATTTTTTACCTCATTATCTTCTTAGTCCATTTTGCTGGAGTAGGTGTATATGCTTATCAGACCATTGCAGATACAAAAAGATTTATGAAAAAATTTGGAATTGATAAATCAAGTGCGATTATGATTAGATTAGCCGGAGCCTTTATGCTTGCTGTATTTTTGATGTCAATTTATGTCGGTTTTATAAGGCCAGGAGGATTAAATGCTACATGGGCTTTTTTTAATTTAGTTTTTTTAAACAATTTATGTGTTTTTTTATGTAACTTTTATTCAATAAAAATTAATAAAACTGGCGTAAACAAAAAAACTGGAATGGAGCCGATTTACTCACCTTTAGCCTTTACAATAATGAGCGGAATACTTTGTTATGGTTTAGCTAACAAAATTTATGTTTAAGAATGAGAAAAACTATTTTAATTATTAGTACTTTTCTATATTTTGGTTCAGTTGTAGCTGCTGGGCAGCTGAATGATAATGACAAAAAAGCTATTATAAAATGTGCAGGTCTTTATTACGCCAATAGCATGATACCTCAGGGCACTTTAGAATTAGATAAAATAGTTCATTCTATCGCATCAAAAAAATTTTTAACAACTTACTTGGCTAAAGAAGGTCTTAAAGAAGACTTAGTCAATTCAGAACTTATTAAGTTTGTTGATGAACTTTATGGAAAACCTTATGATGAAAGAAAAACAGGTGACTGTGATAAGTTTATTTATAAACTAATACCAGAGTCCAAAACAGAAATAGACAAACTTATCAAATCTGGAATTTATTAATATAAAAGAGTTACGAAACGGCGAAATTCCAGATCAGTAGTGATAGAGAAATAAGAAAGGAGGGAAAATGGCTAAGTTTATTACATTAGGTGTTTACACAGCAAAAGGTCTAGCTGGGTTCGTTAATAATCCAGATACTGATAGAAAAGCTGCAACTGCAGCTCTAGCAGTAGCGGGAGGGGCTAAAGTAACACGATATGCTGGTTTAAGAGGTAAATATGATTTCATGGCTGAGATCGAAGGAACTTTTGAACAAGCTGCTGCAGCTGCAATGGTAGCAGTTTCAAGTGGAGCAGTTTCAGATTTTACAATTTTGGAAGATATAAATTTAAACGAAATTGCAAAAACAGCAAAAACAATGGCTTCAAATTATAAAGAACCAGGAAAATAGTTGATTTAAATTTTAACAAACATAGAGTGATGAAATTCTATGTTTGTTAAATTAAAAAAAAAAATTCATTTATTACAAAACATTTATATAAAAAATAATTATTTATTTTCAAAAAAAAGCTACGCAATGGACGGAGAAGATATTGCAATTAATAATTTTGTAGAGATTAAAAACGATGGTTTTTATTTAGACGTTGGTGCCCATCACCCCTTGCAAAGAAACAATACTTTCTTGCTATTTAAAAAAGGTTGGAAAGGGATAAATATCGACATAAATGAATTTTCAATAGATTTATTTAATTTTTTAAGACCAAAAGATACAAACATACAAACCGCAGTCTCTGATCAAGTGGGAGAAATTATTTTTTACTATCAAAAAGACTTTAGCCAACTAAACACAACTGATAAAAAAATAGCTAAACAAAGCTTTAATAATGAATTCAAAGAAAAAATTGTTAAATGCGAAACTATTAACAATATTTTAGAAAATTCAAAATACAAAGATAAAAAAATAGATTTTTTGAATATCGATATAGAAGGAGCAGAGATTAAAGCATTGAATTCTCTAAATTTTGAAAAGTATTCACCTACAGTGATCTGTATTGAAATTCTGGGTTATAGAGATCTAGACAATGTAGAAAGAGAAAAAGAAATAAAAAAAGATGAAATTTATTTATTTCTACTGGAAAAAGGATATAAAAAAGTTTGGTCAGGCCCATCTTATTGCAGTCACTTATTTGTAAAGAATTAATTCTTATATGTAATACAAATTAATTTGTCGTTAAAAACTATATTCTTTTTATATTTAAATTTAATTTCCTTAATTCCTTTATCTAAAGAATTTTTACTCATCTTTAATAAACAAGATATATATCTATTTTTTAACATTTTAATATATTCATTTAAAGAAATTTTTACCTTAAAGTTAAAAAAGGAAAGTTTAAAATTTTTTAAATTATTTTTAATAATTTTTAACAAAATTTTGTCTTTTTTCAAACTTTTATTTAATCTTACTTTCATAGATTTAAAACAAGGTATTTCGTTATTAGAAATTTGTAGAGATAAAATAATAATTTTTCCTTTTGCATTAAGTTTTTTTTTAGCTAATTCCAATAAATTCTTAATTTTATTATTCGAAAAAAAATGAATTGTTTGTTTTATTAAAATAATATCAAACTTTTCATTTGTTTTTTTAAAAAATTTAATTGCATCTATTTTTTTGAATTCAATATTCTTTTTGACTTCTTTGTTCTTAACAATATCAATACCCAATGGTTTTTTTCTAAATTTAAAACTTTTATTTAATTTACTAATAATATTTGCTCTTCCACACCCTACATCAACAATAATTGTATTTTTATTTATTTCTGCTTTCTTTACCAAAAATTTATTAAAAGAATTGATATATTTAGATGAAGAAAGCCATGTATTGTTATCCCAATTCTTTAATCTTTTCATTAAAGCGTTACAATTGCAGCTGCTATTGATGCTAGTCTTGCTTGAGTGTCGTCTGCGCGACTTGTAATAACTACTGGAACTTTTCCTCCAATTACAACTCCAGCAGCACAAGCTCCCATAAAAAAGATCATCATTTTTACTAACCCATTGCCAGCTTCTACATTCGGTACTAATAATATATCTGTTTGTCCTGCAACAACATTATTAATACCTTTTATCTGAGCTGCTTTTTCAGAAACCGAGTTATCAAAAGCCATAGGACCAAAAACATCAGCGTCTATTCCCTCACTTTTAGCTCGCTCAGTTAATTCTTTTGCTTCAATTGAGCTTGGCACACTTTCTAAGACTTCCTCGGTGGCTGATAATATAGAGACCTTTGGTTTTGATATACCTATTCGTTTTGCAAAGTCGACAGAGTTTTTAAGTATGTGCATTTTAGTTTCTAACTTGGGCAATACATTTAAAGCACCATCAGTAATTATAAATGGTTTATCATTTTTCTCTAAAGTCATATGCCATACATGACTCAATCTTTTTTTACCAATAAGATTTAAATCTCTTTTTAGAACCGCTTTCATTAAAATATCTGTGTGTATATGGCCCTTTACTATAATTTTAACTTTACCTTCACTTGCTAGTTTAGCTGCAATAGGTGCAGTATTATTTTCTGTTGATTCATGAATTATTTCGTATTTTGAAATATTCCATTTTATATCTTTTGAAATTTTTTCAATTGTAGATTTATCACCAACAAAAACTGGCTCAATTAAATTTTCTTCTGTAGCTTGTCTAGCTGATTCAATAGCTACGGGTTTTCCCGCGTTAACAATTACAGCTTTTACTGGGCCTATTTTTTTTGCCAATTTTAAAAGATTATCAGGGCAAACTATTTTTTTATTAGATAGCATTCAGATTTTTAATCTCATTCAATATTTTAGAAGGAATTGATATATCTTTATTTAAATTATTTCTATAAATTTTATTTTTTCTTTCCCCAGGATAAAAAATAGGGCCGAATCCCTTAATTTTTGGTAGATTTTTTACACGTTTAATGTTTTTCTTTAATTCGCTGTTAAAATTGTTTCCTTTAAAAACTTTAGGGTTAATTGTAATAAACAAATGTCCCACATTTTGTGGACCGGTAAAGTCATCGAATGGATCTTTTGTTTTTCCACCATGACTACTTCCTGTTAAAATTCCGCTTAAAATATCTACCATCCAAGCAAGCCCCGATCCTTTGAAACTTGCAATTGGAAGCTGAGTGCCATCTAATGCTTCTTTAGCATTTGTTGTAATTTTACCAAATTTATTTAACGCGACTCCATATGGAATTTTTTTACCTAATTTTTCAGCTCGTCTAATTTTACCTCGATT
>CACKZT010000004.1 GCA_902604695.1 uncultured Pelagibacteraceae bacterium
AACTAAAAAATTGATTGAGATTACAAATATTTATGAAAATACCAAAAATTATGAAATGGCTCTAGAAATGCTGAAACCAAAGGTTTTTTGGAAGGATAAACCAGTTTTTTTGGAGCAATTAACTAAATGGAATGGCTATGAATTAAGTAAAGTTCTTGAAATAGTCTCAAAGACAGAACTTTTGATGAAAAAAAATTCTAATATAAAGAATGAAGTGATTATCAAGAACTTACTAGTAGATATATGCTGCAAGACATTTAATCGCGTTTAAGTTTATCGGAGATTAAACTGAATTGGTCGAGATTTTTATACTCGATTGTAACTTTACCTGAGTTATTCTTTTTATTTTGTATTTTAACTTTTAAACCTAATTGATTTTCTAAAGCTCTTTCAATTTCAAGAATATTTGTATCTGTTGATGATTTGCTTGAATTATTTTTTTTATTTTTAACTAAACTTTCAATAGCTCTAGCACTAAGTTTTTTTGAAACAATTTCTTCGGCAATAGCTGAAGCGTTACCTAAGCCAATTAGTGGTCTAGCTTGACCTGCTGTAATTTGCCCTTCTTTAATCATAGAAATTATGTCTGCAGGCAGAGAAAGAAGACGCATAGTGTTACTTATATGACTACGACTTTTTCCCATTATCTGAGCTATTTTATCTTGATCATATCTATGTTCTTTAAATAAATTTTCATATCCTTTAGCCTCTTCAATGGGGTTTAAATCCTCCCTTTGAATGTTTTCTACTATAGCAACTTCAAGTGCCTCATTATCATTTAAATCCAAAATTCTAATTGGAACTTCATGTAATCCTGCCTTTTGCGCAGCCAACCATCTTCTCTCTCCTGCTATAATTTCATATTTAGTGTTACCAGAATAATTGCTTCTAACTGCTATTGGCTGTATTAGACCATTGAGCTTAATTGATTGGCTTAATTCATTAATTTTACCTTCATCAAAAGTAATTCTAGGTTGGAATTGATTTCTTGATAATTCACCTATTAATGCGCTGTTTTCACTAACTTTGGTGGCTTTTTGCGTTTTAGATTGGTTATCATCTCCGAACAAAGCAGATAATCCTTTTCCAAGTCCTTTTCTTTTTTTATCGATCATGCGGCACTTCCAATCCCTTGATTAATAAATTCTTCGGCAAGTTTAAAATACGATCTACTTCCTAAACAATTTTTATCATAGACTACGCATGGCATTCCGTATGAAGGAGCTTCGGATAATCTAACATTTCTCGGTATAACAGTCTGATAGACTTTATCCTTGAAATAATTTCTTGCCTCACTATCTACTTGAGAAGAAAGTTTGTTTCTTTTATCGAACATTGTTAACAAGATACCTCTGATAGAAAGTTTTGGATTTAAATTAACTTTAATTCTATCAATTGTTTTTACCAATTGGGTTATTCCTTCTAGTGCAAAAAATTCAGTTTGAAGAGGAACCAAAAGTTCATCGGCCGCTACTAGGGACATAATTGTGAGAAGACTCAAAGATGGGGGACAATCAATTAAAATTGTTTCATATTTATCTAAAATATTGTTTTCTGAACTCCTTAAAATTTCTTTAAGAATAAATGCTCTATTGGAATCATTTGCCGTCTCTACTTCAAGTCCAGATAAATTGACATTTGAACTAATTAGGTCTAATCCGCCTATATTGGACTTTTGTATAACTTCTTCGAGTTTAACCTGTCCTATCAGCAATTTATATATATTTCGATTTTCATCTGCGTTAGACTTTCCTAATCCTGTCGTAGCATTGCCTTGAGGGTCCAAGTCAATAACCAATGTCTTTTTGCCCTTTTCTGCTAATGCTGCTGCTAAATTAATTACAGTCGTAGTTTTACCAACGCCACCCTTTTGATTAATTACTGATAATATTTTTCTATTCACTTTTATTAGCATCAATCAATAAAATTTTTGATTCTTTATCGGTTATGCTATCTACTAATTTATACTCAAATACCTTTTCTTTTAAAGCTTTATTTACTTCTTCCTGTGCACTCTTTCCCTTAAGAATTATTATTTTGTGATTTTTTTTAATTTTTTCACGTGAAATTCTCATTATTTCTGGAAGCTTTTTAAAAGCTCGGCAAACTATGTAATTGGACTCGATATCTTGTCCTTTTAAGTCTCCAACGAATATTTCAGCACTAATATCTAGATCTTTAATCATATTTCTCAAGAATGATCCTTTTACTTTAGATTTTTCAAAAAGTTTCACGTGAAAATGAGGGTTTTTGTTGTAAATTGCCAAAACTAAACCTGGAAAACCTGCTCCAGAACCTAAATCTGATAGGCTACTATTAGCTGTAAAATCAATAAATTTAACTAACTGGGCTGAATCTAACACATGCCGTTTCCAAATATCTGATTCTGTTGAGGATGATATTAAATTGTAACGTTTATTGAAAGATAAAACGTTAATACAAAACTTATCGAGCTTTTTTATTGATATTGCATCAAATTTTAGGCTTTTAATAAGATAATTTATTACTTCATCTCGCATTAAGCAGAATGCTTCTTTTTACGACCTTTTTTAATGGAAGATAGTATCAGAATTCCAGCTGCAGGTGTCATACCATCTATCCGAAGCGCTTGACCCAAAGTCTGGGGTCTTATTTGACTTAGCTTTGACTTGATTTCATTAGATAGACCACTAAAACTATTGTAGTCTATATCCTCAGGTATTAAAATTTTCTCATCTTTTTTAAAGGATTTAATGTCCTGCTGTTGCTTATTAAGATAGCCTGAGTAATGAGCATCAATTTCAACCTGTTCATCTATGCTATGTCCAAAATAGGATATTTTAGACCAAATCGATCTTAATTTTGTTAAGTCGACACCTTTAAGACCGAGAATTTGTAAAGCAGATCTTTTAATTCCATCTTTAGCTATTTTAATATCATATTTTTCAGCTTCATTTGGTGACATTGAATATTTTTTTAAATCATTTAATACTCTAAAAATTTTCTTTTGCTTATCATCAAAATTTTTTGCTCTATGATTTCTAACCAAACCAATTTTAATTCCGAAAGGTGTTAAACGCTGATCAGCATTATCTGATCGCAAAGATAATCTATACTCAGCACGAGATGTGAACATTCGATAAGGCTCAGAAACACCTTTTGTAATTAAGTCGTCAATCATTACACCTATGTATGACTCTGACCTATCTAAAATGAATGGATCTTCCTTTTTAATTTTAAGGGCTGCATTAGTGCCTGCTACTAAACCTTGTGCCGCAGCCTCTTCATAGCCAGTCGTTCCATTTATCTGGCCTGCCAGAAAAAGACTTTGAATCTTTTTTGTCTCTAAAGTTCTTTTCAATTCTCTTGGATCGACATAATCGTACTCAATAGCGTAGCCAGCTCTTTTCATTTTAACGGCCTCTAAACCCTTTATTTTAGCCAATATCTGGAGTTGGACTTCTTCCGGCAATGACGTTGAAATGCCATTTGGGTAAACAGTATTGTCCTTTAATCCCTCAGGTTCTAGAAAAATTTGATGTCGTTCTTTATCTTTAAATTTAACAATTTTGTCTTCAATAGCTGGACAGTAACGAGGGCCTACGCCTTTTATGTTTCCGGAATACATAGCACTTAGGTTTATATTTTTGGATATAATTTTATGTACTTCATCATTTGTATGGGTGATACCACACGAAACTTGTTTGTTATAAAGTTTGTTTGTTAAAAAAGAAAAGAAATATGGATCTTCGTCTGCCGGCTGCAATTCGAGCTCATCATAATTAATAGTATTGCCATCAAGCCTTGGAGGAGTGCCTGTCTTCAACCTTCCAATTTTGATATTGAATTTTGAAAGCTGTTCACTAAGACCTGTAGAAGGTTTTTCATCGAATCGCCCAGCAGGTGTCTGCTGTTCACCAATGTGAATAAGTCCGTTTAAAAAAGTGCCTGTAGTTAACACGAGTTGTTTACAATTAATTTTTTTTCCACTAGAACATTTAAATCCAACAATTTGATCATTGTCGAATATAAACATTTCAACTGGGTCAGCTATAACGGAAAGATTATTATAATTAAGCAAAATTTTTTGCATGTGCTCCTTATACAGTGCTCTATCTGACTGAGTCCTAGGTCCACGAACGGCAGGTCCTCGACTTCTGTTGAGTAGGCGAAATTGAATCCCAGATTTATCTGTAACTTCACCCATAACACCATCTAAGGCGTCAATCTCCCTTACAAGGTGACCTTTACCTAGTCCACCTATAGCAGGATTACATGACATCTCACCAATAGTACCGATTTTATGTGTAAAAAGTGCAGTATTAACGCCCATTCTAGCAGATGCAGCTGCAGCCTCACATCCAGCGTGACCACCGCCTATTACAACTACATCATAGTCCTGTTTATTCATGAGTAGAATGTAACTGTCTAATTTAAGATTACAAGTGCTATTTTATTTGCCAATACAGAAATCTTTGAATATTGAACCTAGAATTTCCTCAACATCAACTTTACCAACTATATTACCGAGGTGTCTAGTAGCCATTCTTAGGTCTTCAGCTGCTAATTCAAGATCTTCGCTTTGATTTTTTTTTAGAAATTTATCTATTTCTTTTAAACATTCATTTAATTTAATTCGATGTCTTTCTCTAGTTATTAAAATAGTATTATTAAAAGAATATTTCTTACTCAACTTATCTTTTATTATTTGAGTAAGTTGATCAATATTTTTATTATGCTTTATAGAAGCAAGAATTGTAACATTTTCAAATTTGTGATTTTTATTTCCATCTATATCTGATTTATTTAATAAAACGATTGTATCCTTATTTATCAATGATCTAATTTTATTACTTATTTTTGGTGTACTATTGTCAATTACAACAATATTTAAATCAGCCTCTTTGTACTTAGCAAGTGCTAGTGAAATACCTTTTTTTTCTACATCATTTTTGGCTTCTCTAATTCCAGCGGTGTCAGCAAGAATGACGGGAAAACCATCTAAGTTTAAATAGGTCTCAATAACATCTCGTGTTGTTCCAGCTTCATCCGAAACTATTGCAACATCTCTTTTTGATAATAAATTTAATAAAGACGACTTACCTGCATTTACTTCACCTGTTATTGAAACGCGAAAACCATCCCTGATTTTTTCACCAATTTTATTATCTTCTACAATTTTTGTAATTTGATTATGAATTTCTTTTATAGATTTATGTGCTTTTTTTAATAATTTATCAGGTAAATCATCCTCAGCGAAATCAATTTTGGCCTCAATATATGCTAGAGATTTAATTATTTTATCTCTTAAATCATTATAATAGTTGGAAGCATTTCCTTGAACCAATTTAACTGCTTGTTGTCTTTGAATTTCTGTTTCTGAATGTATTAAATCTCCTATACTTTCTGCTTTAACTAAATCCATTTTGTCATTCTGAAAAGCTAATTTAGTAAATTCACCTGGCTCTGCTAATCTGCAATTTTTTTGTTCTGATAAAACTCTTAGCAAAACATTTATTATGGCATTACTTCCGTGAATTTGGAGTTCGGCGAGATCCTCTCCGGTGTAACTATTTGGACCGGGAAACCACAATAATAAAGCTTCCGGATCTATTACATCATCATTTTTTGGGTCGTAAAATTTACAAAAATTAATTTCGTTTGATTTAATATTTTTTAATTTAGTTATGTTTTCACAAATTCTTAAAGTTTCCTTACCAGAAATTCTAACTATGGCTATTCCTGACGGACCTCTACCTGATGATAAAGCATAAATATTCATCAACTAAAACGAAAGTCCACTATTAGAAATAATCTTACTAATCTTTTTCACAGTATTGTTGTTGTTGAGATTTTTTAATAAAATACTTTTTAAAGGATCTAAAAATAGGTTTTTTTTAAAAAAATTATGTGTCACATCAACGCCGAGCCCAACTATTATATTTTCTGGTTTTCTTTTTAAATTAAAATCTTTTAATGCATTGCTATTATTCAAGCTAATTCCTAATTTTGTATAATAATCTATAATTTCTTTTAATTTTTTTATATCTCTGATAACTAAGTTAAAACCTTGTCCAGCAACAGGATGAATGACATGAAGACCTTCACCTAAAACAAGTGTATTTTTATGATGATATTTTCTTTTTAATCCTAATTTAATTGGATAAGACTGTAAATGATTAATTTTAAAATTTTTTTTTGTATCAAGAATTTTTTTTATTTTATCTTTTAGAATTGTATGAATATTTTCGTTATTCTCATTAAAAAAGTTATTATCTAAACTCCATACAAAAGAAAATTTATTTTTAGAAAATGGTAAAATGGCTAAAGGACCTTCTTTTAAAAATGATTGGCTTGTTTTGATTTTTTTTAATTTATGTATAACATGGCCAGTTATTGCAATTTCCTTATAATCTTTTTCGATAGATCTTATTTTTATAATTCTATCATACAATTTTGATTTTGATCCAAGACATAAGATCTTTAATTCATAATTTTTAATTGAATCAATATCTTTAATCTCTTTTTTAATTATCTTAATTTTTCTTTTTTTAATTTCTTTAATTAAAATATCTTTTAATTTTTTATTTTCACAAACATGCATTAAATTATTTTTTTCGTCATCAAAATTGAGAAAATTAATTTTTTCGCTGTTAGTTTCATAAAAAAGTTCTATATGTTTGGAAGGCCAAAAAAGTTTTGTATTTAAATTACTTATATTCGCCTTTAAGAAATTTAAATTACTTTCAGATATGGCGGTTGTTCTTTTATCTGTTATATTCTTTGATTTTCTTGATATTAAATGTATCTCAACATTTTTTAGATTATTTAAGGCTATTGCACTGGTTAAACCTGATAAACCATCTCCTATTATACAAATTTTTTGCTTTTCCATGTTATAAAATTTTTCACATTTTCATAAAAATGATAAAAAGTAAGTAAAACGATTCGATATGAATACAAACTTTTTAAATAGTTTAACAAATTTTTTGAAAAAGCGAACCATTGAGTTAACAGGACTATCGTTGGTTTTTGTTGGTTTTGCATTGTGTGTTTCATTTATTACTTACTCACCAAATGATCCATCCTTCATTTATGGTGAGCAGAATACTGTTATCAAGAATTTTTTTGGGTTGTATGGAAGTGTTATATCAGATTTTTTATTACAAAGTTTTGGTATTGTGTCTTTTTTACTTCTAGTAAATATTATTTCATGGGGTTTAAGACTTATTGTAAATAAAGAAATCAAAAATATTATATACAAATTATTTTGTGTAATAATTTATTTAATTTCTGGATGTATATTCATTTATATAACTAATAATAATTCCTTTTGGCTTATTGATAATGGCAATTCAGGATTTGTTGGTCAAATTTTATCGAGTTACTTAATTCAATTTTTACCAGAAATAGAAAATCAGTACTTTAAGTTTTTTTTAGTTATGTTAACTTTTGTTTCATTCTTTTTTGCTTCAAGCATAAATGTTGGATCAATTATTAAAAGTACTTTTAATGCTTTAAATGCTTCTTCAAAAAATAAAATACACAATGAAAATAATAATGTAATTAACGAGAGTGTAGATGAAAAAGAAGAATTTTTAGAAGAAAAAAAAGAACAAAGAACTTTCAATTTTACAACTGATGCTAAACCGGAAATAAAAAATAAAATTACCTTTAAACTCCCAGCATTAGATTTATTAGAAAAAAATTCAAACCAGATCAATCTAGAGAATGCGAATAAAAATAGGCCCGATGCAAGCTTTATGGAGAAAGTTTTACTTGATTTTGGAATTGATGGAAAAATAAAAAAAATCAATAATGGCCCAGTGGTTAGGTTATACGAATTTGAACCAGCCCCTGGAGTTAAAGTTTCAAAAATAATAAATCTTTCTGATGATTTAGCGAGAAATACAAGTTCCACATCAGCAAGGGTTTCAGTAATACCTGGAAAAAATACAGTTGGGATAGAGATCCCAAATGAATTAAGAGAAAGCGTTAAACTTAGAGAAATAATTTCTAATGAAAGATTTCAAAAAAAAGAAATACATCTCCCGATAGCTTTGGGCAAAAGTATTTCGGGAACTCCCATAGTTGGAGATTTAGCCTCCATGCCTCATTTGCTAATCGCAGGTACTACTGGTTCAGGTAAATCTGTATGTATTAATACTATTATCGTTTCTCTGATTTACAAATTAAATCCTGAAATTTGTAAATTTATTTTAATAGATCCAAAAATGCTAGAGCTATCTGCCTATGAAGGAATACCACATTTATTGACACCTGTAATTACCGATGCAAAGAAAGCTACTGCAGCTCTTGGCTGGACGGTAAAAGAAATGAACAGTCGATATAATCTTATGAGTAAAGTTGGAGTGAGAAATATTGACGGATATAATCAAAAACATAAATTGAAAATGCCATACATAGTTGTCGTTGTTGATGAAATGTCAGACTTAATGTTAGTAGCAGGAAAGGAAATTGAAAATTATATTCAAAAATTATCTCAGATGGCTAGAGCCGCAGGAATTCATATTATAATGGCAACACAAAGGCCAAGTGTTGATGTTATTACGGGCACAATAAAAGCAAATTTTCCTACAAGAATTTCTTTTCAGGTAAGTTCAAAAATTGATAGTAGAACAATATTAGGAGAACAAGGAGCAGAGCAGTTACTCGGCAAAGGAGACATGCTTTTCATGTCTTCGGCAAATAAAATTGTTAGAATACATGGGCCATATGTTTCCGAAAAAGAAATAGAGAAAATAACAAGTGTCCTAAGAGCTCAAGGTGAACCTGATTATATCGATGATATTTTTTCCAACAAAAATGAGGATCTAACCTCAGAAAATATTGAAGATGGAGATGAATTATATTCTAAAGCTCTTGAAATAATTAAAACTGAAGGGAAGGCGTCTACAAGCTTCTTACAAAGAAAGCTACAAATTGGCTATAATAGAGCAGCTAGAATTATAGATATGATGGAAGAGAAAGGTATTGTAAGTAAAGCTAATCATGTTGGCAAACGTGAGGTTCTATAGTTTTGTTTTTTAAAAAAATTTTCATTATTCAAGTTTTTATTCTTATATCATTTAGTTCATTTGCAGATGAAAAAAAAGAGATAGTAACTCAATTAAATAACTTAACATCTCTAGAATTTACTTTTAATCAAATAATTAACAAAAAAAAAGAAAACGGTAGTTGCCTTTTAGAATTTCCAGGTAAATTAAAATGTAAATATTTTGATGATAAACAGAAAGAACTAATTATAAATAATAAAAAAATAGCTATAACCCAGAAAAGATATAATAAAACTTACCATTACCCAATATCTAAATCTCCCTTTTTAAATATTTTGTATAAGGATAAACTTTTAGAAATAATTAAACTAGGGGAAATAGAATTAACCAAAAAACTTGTGAAGCTAAATTATTCAAATGAGAATGCGATAATTATTTTGTTTGATAGAAAAACTTTTAATCTGAAAGGTTGGGAAATTGTAGATCAATATAATAATGATATTATTTTTTCTTTAAATATTATTGCAAAAAACGATATTTTTAAAAAAGATACTTTTAAAGTTCCTGAAATTAATTAAGCTACGAAATCAATTTCTTCTTCCTTAAAAATTTCAAATCCTTTTGACTTATAATTTTGCAATGCATATTTGTGATCTAAACTGCATGTATGAACCCACATTCTTTCTGGATTTTTCCTAGAGGCACTAGCGATAGCGTGGCTAACAAGTATAGATCCTAATTTTAAGCCTCTAAACTCTTTCAAAACACCCATATTAATTAATTCTACTTCATTGGAAACTGGGTGATATTCTTGCTCATAATATCCAACTAGATCTTCTCCTTTTTTTAAAACGTGGGTTTCTAACTTTTTATTTGTAACATACTTTATCCATTCTTTATCAGACCAAAGAAGTCTGTCTCGCCAATAGTGATCAAGGCCTATTTGTTTATAAAAAAATTTATTTAATTGAAAATTATTTTTATCATCTAAAATAATTTTATAGTTTTCAGGAAGATTTAAATCAATTATATTTGAAAAATCTTTTATCTCCAAAAAATATCTTTTTACTCTTGAAACCATTAGCTAACCATTTTTCCAATCTTTTCACCTGCAAAAATATGAAAGTGTAAATGAGGAACTTCTTGTCCGCCATCACTTCCAATATTAGTCAAAGCTCTATAACCTTTATCATTTGTATTTATTAAATTAGCAACGTGCGTAAGTGCCTTATTAAGTTCTACAATTTCTTTATCCGATGCTTTATTATTAAAATCATCTAGATCTACGTACTCACCTTTAGGGATTAGCAAAACATGTACTTTTTTTTGAGGATTAATGTCGTGAAAAGCCAAAACATGATCATTTTCATAAACTTTTTCACAAGGGATTTCTCCTCTAAGGATTTTTGCAAAAATATTATTTTTATCGTAACTCATTTTTGTCTTTTCTTAAGTTCAATCATTACGTCTTCTATCTTGATATTATTAGCCTCAAGATAAACCATCAAATGATAAATTACATCTGTTGCTTCGTGAATTTTATTAGAATCTTGTTCTATTGCCTCGATTAGTTCTCTTATCTCTTCTTTAACCTTAGCTACAGATAAACTTTTGTCATTTAGAAGCTTATTTGTATAAGATTTATCAGGAGTAGATTTTTTTCGATCTCTGATTGTTTTTATTAATTGTTCCAGATTTTCAAGCATTTTATAATCTTACTGATACTTTCTTAGAATTCAAATATTCTTTAGCGTCTTTGATTTTGTACTCACCATAGTGAAAAATCGAAGCTGCTAAAACAGCACTTGCTCCACCTTTTACTATCCCCTCATATAAGTGGTCTAAAGTTCCAACACCACCAGAAGCTATTACAGGAATGTTTGTACTTTTCGTAATTGCTTTCAATAGATCAACATCATAACCAGATTTAGTTCCATCTTTATCCATTGAAGTTAAAAGAATTTCTCCAGCTCCGTTTAGTTCTATTTGTTTTGCAAATTCTACAGCATCAATATTTGTTTTATTTCTCCCTCCGTGTGTAAAGACTTCCCATTTATTGTCTGAAACTTTTTTTGCATCTATAGCAACTACAATACATTGAGATCCAAATTTTTTGGAAGCTTCTTTAACAAAATCAACATTCTTAACTGCTGCAGTATTTATAGAAACCTTATCTGCTCCTGCTAATAATAAATCAGTAATATTTTGAATAGTTCTAATTCCGCCTCCGACAGTTAAAGGAACGAAACATTCTTTTGCAGTTTTTCTAACAATATCAATGATTGTATCTCTATTTTCGTTTGATGCAGTAATATCTAGAAAACAAATCTCATCAGCGCCACCATCACTATAAATCTTAGCTTGTTCAACTGGATCACCAGCATCTTTTAACTCAACAAAGTTTATACCTTTAACGACTCTTCCATTTTTTACATCAAGACAAGGTATAATTCTATTTTTAAGCATTAATCTCCTTTACTAGTTCATCAAGTTTAATATCACCATCATAAATAGCTTTACCAACAATTATACCCTCGATTTTTTTATTATTTAATTCTTTAGCTTTCTTAATATCATTTATTGAAGAAACTCCACCTGATATAATAACTGGACAATTAGAAATTTCGGCAATTTTTAATGTCTCCTCATAATTAGGACTTGTTTTCATTCCGTCTCTATTTATATCTGTAAAAATAATTCTGCTAATACCGAAATCATTCACTTCTTTGAGGTAGTCTGTAGTTTTAACATTTAAATTCTCTTTCCATCCTGACACTGAGAGATTTCCATCCTTTGCGTCTAATCCTAAGGCAATTTTATTTTTAAACTTTTCACATGCTTCTTTTAAAAATTCTTTATTTTTAATTGCGCCGCTACCTAAAATTACTTTCTCAACACCTGCATCAATATACTGCTTAATACTATCTGCGGTTCTTATTCCGCCACCAATTTCAATTTTCAAATCATATTTGCTTACTATTTCTTTGATTATATCTAAATTGACTGTCTTACCTGTTAATGCTCCGTCTAAATCAACAATGTGTAAGTTGTTGAACCCGTAATCTTTGTATTTACCTGCTTGATCAACTGGAGAAGTTTCATATTCAGTCTTATTTTGAAAGTCACCTTTGATTAATCTTACACACTTCTTATCTTTAATATCTATTGCTGGGAAAATTTTCATTTTATAAATTTATAAAGTTCGCAATTATTTTTAAGCCTTCCTTGTCACTCTTCTCAGGGTGAAATTGTGTTCCAAATAGATTGCCTCTTTCGATAGAGCAAACAATTTTGGATGAATAATCTGTAGTAGCTGATATAACTGATTTATCTTTAGGAACAAACTCATAACTATGTACGAAGTACATGTGGGATTTATTTTTAATGTCTTTAAATATCTTACTTTCCTTTTGTATTTCAATTTCGTTCCATCCAATGTGTGGGAGTTTGAATTTACCATTTTGATTATCAATTTTAGAAACTTTTCCTGAGATCCAGCTCAAACCTTTTGTTTCAACTTCTTCATATCCAACATCAGCAAACATCTGTAAACCAACACAAATTCCTAACAAAGGTTTCTTGTTTGTAATTGCGAATTCTTTAAGTGTATCAACTAATCCATCAATACTGTTTAAAGAGTCTACGCAACTTTTAAATGATCCTTGACCAGGTAAAATAATCTTATCACTAGACTTAATTTTTTTAATGTCTGAAGTTACCGCTAGATTAATTTTACCCTTGGCTACCTCTGTAAAAGAGTTAATGACTGAACTTATATTACCCGATTGGTAGTCAACAATTGTGACATTCATCAAATTTAAATAGAGCCTTTGGTTGAAGGTATCGAATTTTTAATTCTCTTATCTATTGTTAGAGCATCCTTTAATGATCTGGCTAATCCCTTATAGCAAGACTCAACTTTGTGGTGACTATTATCACCGTAAATATTCTCAATGTGCAAAGTAATTCCAGCTGATTGAGAAAATGCTTGAAACCACTCTTTAAAAAGTTCGGTATCCATCTCCCCTAATTTCTCAACTGCTAGATCAACTTTCCAAATCAAGTAAGGTCTATTTGATACATCTATGGAAACACGACTTAAAGTTTCATCCATAGGTATCATTGTCGAAGCATACCTTGTAATTCCTTTTCTGTTGCCCGCAGCTTTTTTTATAGCTTCGCCTATAGCAATACCTGTATCTTCTGTTGTGTGGTGTAAATCAATATGCGTATCACCTTTAGCTTTAACTTCTAGATCAATTAAAGAATGTTTTGATAATTGCTCCAACATATGATCTAAGAACCCTATCCCAGTTTTAATCTTATACTTCCCTTTTCCGTCTAAATTGACCGCGACAGAAATACTGGTTTCTTTTGTTTTTCTTGTAATTTTTGCTTTTCTTTTCATAAAATAAGCTGACTTATCTTTGATATATATTTAAATGATCATTTTATCAATAAATCACTATTGAAGATCCAAAATTAATCTCCACATATAATATCATGAATACAGCTGAAAAATGGCATGGAACTACTATTGTTCTTCTTAGGAAAAACAAAGAAACCGTTGTAGCAGGAGATGGACAAGTCAGTCTCGGAAATACTGTTTTAAAAAGTAAAGCAAAAAAAGTAAGAAAAATTGAAAAAAGAGGAGTTATAGCTGGGTTTGCAGGTTCAACAGCTGATGCTTTGACTTTATTTGAAAGACTTGAAGCTAAGTTAGAAAAACATGCAGGCAACCTGGCTAGGGCAGCAGTTGAATTAGCGAAAGATTGGAGAAGTGATAAATATTTAAGAAGACTAGAAGCTCTTATGGCTGTAGCTGATAAAGAAAATAGTTTTATAATTTCTGGAACTGGAGATGTTTTAGAGCCTGAAGATGGGATTATAGGTATAGGATCTGGTGGAAATTATGCTTTAGCAGCTGCAAAGGTATTAATAGAAACAAACATGTCTGCAGAAGAAATTGCGAAAAAATCAATTAAAGTAGCATCTGATATCTGCGTTTTTACAAATAATAACGTAACATTAGAAAAGATTTAATTATGGTTGGAACAAAAAAAGTAAGAAATTTAAACTTAGTGAAAGAGCAAAAAGAAAAGGTTGAGTCTAAAGTAAGCGCTTTATCTCCAAGAGAAATAGTTTCTGAACTTGATAGGTATGTTATAGGACAAAACGAGGCAAAAAAAGCAGTCGCTGTGGCATTAAGAAATAGATGGAGACGACAAGCTTTGTCTAACGAAATGAGAGAGGAAGTTTTACCGAAAAATATACTTATGATAGGTCCCACTGGAGTTGGTAAAACTGAAATATCAAGAAGGCTTTCGAAATTGGCACAAGCTCCTTTTATAAAAGTTGAGGCTACAAGATTTACTGAAGTTGGATATGTAGGAAGGGATGTAGAACAAATAGTTAGAGATCTTGTTGAGATAGCTATAGCAATGGAGCGAGAAAAAAAGAGAAAAGAGGTTAATGTAAAAGCACAACAGGCAGCAGAAGAAAAGGTACTTGACGCTTTGGTTGGTAATAAAGCAAGTGTTGCAACAAGAGAAAGCTTTAGAAAAAGATTAAGAAATGGTGATTTAGACACCAATGAAATTGAAATCGAGGTCAATGAAAATTCTTCAAACATGCAAAGTTTTGAAATACCAGGGATGCCAGGAGCTAATGTGGGAATGGTAAATATTGGAGATATTTTAGGAAAATCTATGGGCAATAAAAAAGGGAAAAAGAAAAAAATGAAAGTGAAGGAGTCTCATGACATTCTTGTTGCTCAAGAGTCTGATAAAATGATTGAGGAAGATAAAATTATTAAAGAAGCTAAAAAACATACTGAAGAAAATGGAATAGTTTTTTTAGATGAAATAGACAAAGTTTCTGCGAGAGGAGACAGGGTTGGTGGGGACGTATCAAGAGAAGGTGTCCAAAGAGACCTCCTTCCATTGATTGAAGGCACAACAGTAAATACTAAACATGGTCCTATTAAAACTAATCATATATTATTTATAGCTTCTGGGGCATTTCAGCTTGCTAAACCATCTGACTTACTGCCTGAACTACAAGGACGACTACCCATTAGAGTTGAGTTAAGTGCACTAAATGAAGATGATTTTAAAAGAATACTTAAAGAACCAGATAACAGTTTAATTAAACAGTATAAAGCACTACTTAAAACTGAAAATGTTGATTTAGAATTTTCTGAAGACGGCATTGATATGCTTGCAAAATTATCTGCAGAAGTGAATTCTTCTGTAGAAAATATTGGAGCAAGGAGACTTCATACTATAATTGAAAAAGTGCTTGATGATATTAGCTTTAATGCATCCGATAAATCTGGGGAAAAAATCATAATTGACCAAAATTATGTAAAAAATAACTTAGGTAATTTAGTTCAAGATACAGATCTCTCTAAATTTATATTATAAATTTTTTAAATTTATCAATAAGGCTCCTTCTCCTCCATCCTCTTTTGCTGCAGGTACAATCGATTTAACAATTTTATTTAAGTTTGTAGAACTTTTAATATAATCTGGAACAGAGTATCTTAATTTACTGAAATCTCTTGAAGAAAAAACATCTTGTTCTGAGTTAGAATGAAGTCCTTTGCCTGTTATTAAAAGAAGTTCAGAATAATTATTTTTACTACAAAACATAATAATTTCTTCCACTTTTTTGTTAGCTGCGTCTAATGAAAGTCCATGAAGATCAAATCTATAACGTGATCTTGAATATGTTTTGTTTTTGATTTTGTTTTCTTTATCAAAGATATCATTAGGATTTTTTAAGTAATCTTCCCAAATTTTTTTATCTTTTTTTGAAATTAAGGTTTTTTTTTTCACTTATTAACAATTTCAGAGAGGTACCAATTGCTATTTTTGCTAAACACATTTCTTGTGAACTTCCATTGATCAGTTACAGTTTTTATAACATCTGGATTTCCTTCAATGATATTATTACTTCCATCTCTTTTGACTGAAATAATTTCGCTCACGAATTTTACTGTTGCGTAAAGTTCATTTCTTACTTTTTCATATTTCTCAAGGCTTGAATTCTTAATCCCAATGAATGTTAGTTCTGATTTAATATTTTTTTTTTCTCTTTCAGTAATAGCTTGTTCGAAATTTAAAATCATTTCTGGACTTAGAAGACTTTGTAGTTTTTTTTTATTACCTTTTGCAAAAGAAGTGATAATGTTTTCATAAGCGATTTCTGCTCCGTGCAAGAAGTGTTTTTTTTGCTCTTCATCTAAAACGTCACCTGGTTTATTTATTGGGGCAACATTCTCTTTTTTAAATTTTTCAAATTCTTTTTCTTCAAAGTTAGTAAAAACTTTGCTTTCATGTCCGGTCTTTCTACCTAGAATGTTTCTAAGTCTAAGAATTATAAAACCAGCAATCATAGCTAGTAAAATTAAGTCTATATATCCAAAATTGTTACTCATAGATTGATAAATATACATTATTAATATATTTTTGTAACAGACAAATGAACTCATTCTTACTATTAATAATTGGTATTCCTGCCGCAGAAATACTTCTAATGATAAAAGTAGGCCAAAAATTTGGTGCTTTAAACACTGTCTTTTTAATTTTTTTAACCGCAGTAATTGGAGTCTATTATGCTAGGGTAGAAGGCTTAAACACTATTAGGTCAGGTTTTTTAAATCTTTACCAAAATAAAACTCCTGTTTATGAAATCATATCAGGGGCTTCGATTGCCATAGCAGCAATCTTGTTAATGATCCCTGGATTTTTAACAGATACAGTTGGATTCATTTTATTGTTTAAACCAACTAGAAATTTATTAATAAATCGATTTTTAAAAAATAAAAAATATAAAGAAAAGTCATCTACTAGCGAAGTTTTAGAGGGTGAGATATTAGAGGAAAAAAATAAAAAGGATGATTAATTATAAAGTACTTTCTAAGTATGTTAAAAACATTAAATTTAATATACCAAATCCAAAAATTTTTTATTCTTTAAGTGAAAATATTTCTAATTATAAGATTAATATTGATATAAAAAGTAATCAGTTCAAAGAGAAATTAGTTGAAATAGAAACAAGCTTAAGATTGAAAACAAGTAAAGAAGCGCAAGAAAAAATAGACGCAGAAATTGTCTATTCGTCAATTGTTGAATTAAACGGAGATATGTCAAATAAAAAAGAATTAGAAGAAATAATATTAATCAAAGTTCCAAATGAAGTGTACCCTGAGATAAGAAAGACTTTTATCTTCCTATTTGAGCAATCTGGATTTAAAGATATTAAAATTGATGAAAATGTTGATTTTAAAAAACTTTATAAAGAAAAGATTAATTAAAATAATTTTTTTTGATTTCAGATTTTAGAAATTTTTCATGTTTTAGAAGCTCTTCACTAGTGGGTTTAATTATTTTTTTTGAGTATTTTTTTAAGTTACTTGGTTCATTCAAAATATTTTCATTTAAATTTTTTTCATTCGAAAAAATTAATTTTGGTTCCTTTACATCTAATAAATTAATATAAACCTCTCTTAAAAGTTCACAGTCGAGTAGAGCATTATGTTTAGTTCTTTTTGATAAATCTATATTAAAACGTTTGCATAAAGCATCTAGAGAATTGGAGGAACCAGGGAATTTTTCTCTAGCAATAGTTAATGAGTCAATAATATTTTCTTTTTTAATTTCATTCTTTTTTAAAAACCCAAGTTCATAATTTAAAAAGCCTAAATCAAAAGATGCATTATGTATTATGATTTTTTTGTTTTGAATGAAATTTAAAAATTTTTCTGCTATCTCGCTAAAAATTTTTTTGTTTTGAAGAAACTCAGTAGAAAAACCGTGAATATTAAATGCTTCCTCCGGCACATCTCTTTGAGGATTGATAATTTCATGAAAAATTTGTTTAGTTGGTAGCAAGTCTTTTGTTTCAATACAAGCAATCTCTACGATTTTGTGACCTTCTTTAAATGATAGGCCTGTTGTTTCGGTATCTAAAAAAACTTCATTCATATTTGCTAATCAACAATTTAACATTATCTTTCAATACTCCTAAAGGTTTATTGTTATGTATAGTATGATTGCTATACTTTATTTTCTTTTTAACATTGATTTGATTTTTATCAAGAAGGTTAAAAGTTTTTTTTGTCCCGCCGTTTCTTATGTATCTCTTGAGTCTAGTTTTTTTATTTGAAGAAACTAAAATAATTAAATCAAAAAATCTCATTAATTTACTTTCAATTAAAAGTGGAATCTCCAAAACTATTATTTTCTTTTTTCTATTTTTTTTAATGAATTTAAACATTTTCTTTCGAACGTGCGGGTGAATATATTTTTCAAGCTTTTTTAGAATTTTTTTATCCAGACTAATTAATTTTTTTAAGCTTTTTTTAATATCCCTGCTGCTTTTAATCTTAAATTGTTTTTTCAAATTTTTTACAAATAGAGCATTTTTATATAATTTATAAACAACTTTATCTGCACTAAAAATTGGATATTTTTTTCCTCCTATAATTTTACTTACTGTTGATTTACCTGAAGATAATGAACCTGTTACGCCTATTGCAATCACTTGATCTCCTTTTTAATCAGTTCGATTAAATCATTTTCAATTTCTGGATTAACTTTATTCCACAGATAAAATGACTTTTGTCCCTGATATAGAAACATATCTAAACCGTTAAAAGTTCTAATACCCTTATTTTTGAGTAACTTTATCATATTGGTTTCATAAGGATTATAAATTGTGTCAATATAGATTGATGATGTTTTAATATTTTTAACATTGATGGAAAATTCGTTACCATTTTTTAAACCTAGACTAGTAGCATTTATAATTATGTCATGATCACACATTATATTTTCTATTTCCTCCCATTTTCTTATTTCTATATTTTTAAATTGTTTTTTTAAAAAAACTGATTTTTCAAATGTTCTGTTTACTAAAGAAATTTTTTTAATATTCGATTTTTCAAGGGCTAAGATAATTGAAGGTGACACACCCCCTGCACCAATAATTAATGCTTTTTGATTATTAAGTGGACTATCTATTACTTCTTTTAAATAACCGGCTTGGAAACCAAAAACATCTGTATTTTCACCAACTATTTGATTTTTGGAATTTTTATATATTGTATTTACTGAATTACTTTCTTCAGCATCATTAATTAACTTATCAAGAAAAGGTATAACTTTTCTTTTATAAGGTAAAGTAACATTCAAACCATTTATTTTTTCACTTTTAATTTCATTAATTACCTTTTCAATTTCATTTTCTTTGATTTGTAAAAGAGAATATTTTGCTTTTATATTATATTTTTTAAACCAATAATTATGAAGTTGGGGAGATAGAGAGTGAGATATCGGATCTCCAATTATAAAAAAATTTTTCATTTAAGCTCTAAATTTTTAAGATATTCTTTTAAACTTTTTATTGGAAGTCCCATAATAGAGTCTTTGTCGCCTTTTATGCTTTCAAAAAGGTCTAAACCGCTCGCTTCTATCTGATAAACACCATAATTTAACAGTGTTTCAGTCTTTATTTTTTTTAAGTACAGTTTAAGAGATTCGTCCTCTAATTTTTTCATGATTAATTCTGATGAGTCAGTGTAGTTCCAAATCATAGAACCATTCTTAGAGATACAAACTGAACTAATTAAATAATGTTTGGATCCGTTAAGCTTTTTTAAGATTTCCAAGGCTTCTTCGCGTGATTTGGGTTTGTTTATTAATTTATTGTTTAGAGAGATAACACTATCAGCACCTAGGACTATTTGATTTGGATTTCTTTTGCTTACCTTTATTGCTTTAATTTCAGCTAAATTTTTTGATATCGTTAAAGGATCTGCTCCAGCTTCAAGCAGTGATTCTTTAGCAAAATCTTCATCAACATTAGAGTGCTCGACTATGCATTCTATATTATTTTTAATTAATATTTCTTTTCTTACACCACTTTTTGATGCTAAAATTATTTTCATTTATTTTTTTTAATCTCATATATTTTTATTATTGAAGCAGCAGTTTCCTCAACTGAACGCCTAGTAACATCTATTGTTGGCCAATTATGTTTTTTAAAAAGTTTTTTAGACTCATCAACTTCTTTTTTAATAGATTCTAAATCTGTATAATCGGGCAGTCTTGTATCATTCATAATGGCAACTCTATTACGCCTAATATCTGAAATTCTCGATGGATCAGCATATAATCCAACTACACAAGATTTGCTATTTCCTTCTTTAATTTTTTCAGGAATTGTTTGTTTCATTACTAGGGGAATATTAATTGTTTTATAACCTCTATTAGCAAGATAAATAGAAGTTGGGGTTTTACTTGTTCTGCTCACTCCAAGAAGAACTATATCAGCTTTATCTGAATCATCAGTTTTTTTTCCATCGTCATGAGCCATAGTGAATTGGATTGCTTCAATCCTTTTATAATAATCTTCGTCTAAAACGTGCTGAGCACTAGGTGTATGTGATGCTTTTTGGTTAAGTAATTTAGAAAAAGTAAGTATTAAATTACCTAAAATTCCAAAACATGGGATGTCATTTTCTTCGCTTTTACTAGAAAGGTATTTAGCAAGTTTTGTTTCAACAATTGTATAAAGAATAATAGTATTGGTTGCATTATTACATTCTTCAATAATTTTATTTATTTGTTGCTCTGTTCTCACAAAGGCATACTCCTTCTTGTAATATTCAAAGTTTGAGAATTGAGATTTTAGTGATAAAAAAATTCTATCTAACGTCTCCCCAGTTGAATCTGATATAAGATATACATTGTATTTTTCGGACATAAATCTGTTGATATTGTTTTTATAAGTTTATTTTGTACAATTTTTTTTTATTTATTTATTAAGTATTAACATTTATTAACAATATTTTTACATTTTATTAGCTGTTGATATAGATAATAATACTTTTACCCATGTCTGATCAAACTTTTTAATTTGTTATAAACCTTTATTTTTTTTTATAATAAAAGTGAATAAATTGTGTAAAACTATGTATAAATAGTTATATAAGCAATTAACATGTCCTATAGGCAAATAATATACTTATAAATATAAATTAATTATTATGAGCAAGTTAATAAAAGTTTTAATGAATAAAGACTCATCTTGTCTTCCAATCTGGTTTATGAGACAAGCAGGTAGATATCTTCCAGAATTTAGAAAAATTAGATCAAACAACAAAAATTTCATCAAGTTGTGTTTAAACGCTAAATTAAGCTCAACAATTACACTTCAACCCATTGATAAATTTGATTTAGATGCAGCAATAATATTTTCAGATATATTAATGGTTCCTTATGCTTTAAATCAAGAGGTGAATTTTGAAAAAGACAAAGGTCCAATTCTATCTAATTTTAAAATAGATGATTTCTTAAGTTGCGATGCAAGATCATTTAAATTCAAATTACAACCAGTTTATGACTTAATTTCAATTACCAAAAAAAAATTAAAAAAGGATAAATCTCTTATATGTTTTATTGGAGCACCATGGACACTCATAATCTATATGTTTGGTTTAAAGAGCGAAGATAACAAACTAAATCTAGATTTGTTGGAAAGAAAAAAAAAGGAAATAAAATTAACACTAGATAAATTAAATGATTATCTTTGCTTACATGTTGATAATCAAATGAAATCAGGAGCTGATGTAGTCCAAATTTTTGACTCATGGGCCGGAATGTTACCGGAGGAAAAAATTGATGACTTTTGTTTTGAACCTAATGCTAAAATTGTGAATTTTTGTAAAAAAAATAATTATCCAGTCATTTGCTTTCCTAAGGGAATTAATAATAATTATAAAAAATTTAATGAAATAGTTAAACCAAATGGAATAGGCATAGATTTTAACGTAGACCCTGAATGGATTAGATTTAATCTTAAAGATGTTTGTATTCAAGGTGGGATGAATCCTAGAACACTTTTGTTAGATGACGATAGCATATATAGAGAGGCAGAAAAATATATTAAGATATTTAAAGATTATCCCTATATTTTTAATTTAGGACATGGTTTGCTACCTGAAACAAATCCAGATAAAGTTAAAAAATTAATTAATTTTATTAGAGAGAATAATTAATGCAAAACAAAGACAAACATCCAGAAGTAAAGTTTGGGAAAACAGGCGTGATTCTTGTTAATCTTGGTACTCCTGATTCTACTAGTTGGTGGGATATTAGAAAATATTTAAAAGAATTTTTATCGGATAAGAGAGTTATAGAACTAAATCCATTAATATGGAAAATAATATTAAATCTTTTTATTTTAACCTTTAGACCCTCAAAAACAGCTCATGCTTACAAAAAAATATGGATGGAAGAAATAAATGAATCCCCTTTGCGATTTTATACTAAAAGACAAATGGAAAAATTAAACAAAAGAATTAGCAGTGATAACATTATAATCGACTTTGCGATGAGATATGGCAATCCAAGTATTAAAAAAAAACTCGATTTTTTAAAAGAAAAAGGTTGTGAAAATATAATCGTATTACCATTATACCCCCAATACGCTGCTGCTACCACAGCGACTGTTTGTGACGAAATTTACAGGAATTTAATGAACATGAGATGGCAACCAAGTTTACAAATAATACCACACTATGAAAGTGAACCTTTGTATATAAACGCACTAGTTAACAGTATCAAAAAGAAGTTAACAGAAATTAATTGGAAACCAGATTTGATAGTAGCTTCTTATCATGGTATTCCTCAGTCGTACTTCGACAAAGGTGATCCTTACCAGTGTTACTGTCAGAAAACCACTCGTTTAATTAGAGAAAAATTTAGTCAAATTGAAATTCAAACAACTTTTCAATCTAGATTTGGCCCTCAAAAATGGTTAACCCCTTATACTGATAAAACTCTAGAAACTCTTCCAGAAAACGGAAAAAAGAATATATTGGTTATATGCCCAGGTTTTTCATCAGATTGTGTCGAAACACTTGAAGAAATCTCTATTCAAGGAAAGGAGAGTTTTATAAATAATGGAGGTAAAAATTTTGATTTAATCCCTTGTTTGAACGATAATGAAGATCATATTAATCTATTCGAACAACTTATAAAAAGATACCTAATCTCCAAATAAATGAATTTGTACCTAACATTAAAAGCATTACACTTGATAGCAGCGATTTCATGGATGGCGGGGCTTTTATATTTGCCAAGAATTTTTGTATATCACACAGAAACAGTCAAAGACGACCAGCAAAACCTTACTTTTAAAACCATGGAAAGAAAATTATACAATTATATAATGATGCCAGCTATGATTTTTACGTGGCTTTTTGGTATTTTATTGATTCATAGCTTAGGCTTTTCAGTTTTCTTAGAACTCTGGTTTCAGCTGAAGGGTTTAATGATATTAGTTTTAACACACTACCACTTTTACTTAGGCAAATGCATTAGATTGTTTTCAATCAATCAAAATACAAAAACTTCCAAATTTTATAGAATTATTAATGAAGTACCGACGATTCTGCTTATAATCATTATTTTTGCTGTTATTTTTAAACCTTTATAGGGGTTGAAATATTTTATAAAAAGCATATATTGTTATTAATTCTTCCCTAAAACTCAATTTATCACATATGAATCTACAAGAACTTAAGAAAAAAAATCCAGCGGAATTAATTTCCGAAGCTGAAAAGCTGGATATTGAAAACCCAAGTACATTGCGTAAGCAGGAAATTTTGTTTGCGATACTCAAAAAACTTGCAGATAAGAATGAACAAATTACTGCAACAGGTGTTTTAGAAGTACTACAAGATGGTTTTGGTTTTCTTAGAGCCATAGAGTCTAATTATCTTCCAGGTCCAGATGATATTTACGTTAGTCCCAGTCAAATAAGGAGATTTGGACTAAGAACTGGAGATTCGGTTGAAGGAGAAATAAGGGCGCCTAAAGATGCCGAAAGATATTTTGCTTTATTAAAAGTTAATAAAATAAATTTTGACGAACCTGAAAAAGGTAAAAATAAAATTGCTTTCGACAATTTAACTCCTCTTTATCCAAACGAAAGAATAAAGCTTGAGGTCGAGTCTACAAAAGTAGAAAAAAAACCAGATAATACCGCGAGATTAATTGATCTTGTTAGCCCAATAGGTAAAGGACAAAGAGCTCTAATAGTTTCTCCGCCAAGAGCTGGTAAAACAATTATCCTCCAGAATATAGCCCAATCAATAACCGCAAATCATCCAGAATGTTTTTTAATGGTCTTGCTTATTGATGAAAGGCCTGAGGAGGTAACTGATATGCAAAGATCCGTAAAAGGTGAAGTAGTCTCGTCTACATTTGATGAACCAGCCTCTCGTCACGTTGCCGTTGCCGAGATGGTTATAGAAAAAGCAAAAAGGCTAGTTGAGCACAAGAAAGACGTAGTTATCTTGCTGGACTCTATAACTCGATTAGGTAGAGCTTATAATGCTGTGATACCAAGTTCAGGAAAAGTTTTAACAGGTGGAGTTGATGCTAATGCCCTTCAAAGGCCGAAAAGATTTTTTGGTGCCGCAAGAAATGTTGAGGAGGGTGGATCTTTAACTATCATTTCAACAGCACTTATCGATACAGGCTCTAGAATGGACGAAGTAATATTTGAAGAATTTAAAGGAACCGGAAATTCTGAATTGATATTAGATAGAAAGATTGCTGATAAAAGAATTTATCCAGCCTTAGATATTACAAGATCTGGGACAAGGAGAGAGGAACTTTTATTCGAAAAAGATGATCTATCTAAAATGAATGTACTAAGAAGAATTATAAGCCCAATGGGGACTATGGATGGTATTGAATTTTTAATTTCTAAACTTAAAAATACGAAAAATAACGCTGATTTTTTTGACTCAATGAATAAAACTAGTTAATTTTTTATTGAACAGTAATATCTACATCATCATTAAAAGAGTGAGAATAAAATTCAATAATTTCTTTAAAAGTTTTTATTCTATCTTCAACAACAATTGTTTCTAGTAATTTTTGTTTTTCCTCATTTGATATTGGAGCAATCATAGATAAAGTATTTATTTGTTGAGTATATTCGAGTTTTTCAAATTCCTTCCAATTTAATAACAAACTTTTTTTTTTGAAAAATTCCTTAATTTTTTCACTAAGTATTAACGATTCATTTTGGTTTGCAGTATTATCAGCAATATCTTTTTTAAATTTTTCGTATTTTACTATAAATTCTTTATAAAGCTTTTTATTAATTACTTCTTCTACAATTTCAAATCTTGTTAACCCAGTGAGATTTATAAAAATTCTACCATTTTCATCTTTTTTAAAATCACTAATTTTTCCTAAGCATCCAATATTATAAACACTATTTTTATTTTTTTTAGACTGTACCATGCCCATTAGTTTATCTTTTTTTAAGCAATCATTTACTAAATCTAAATATCTTTGTTCAAAAATGTTTAGTGGTAAATTAGTTTTCGGAAAATAAATCACTCCCGAAAGGGGGAAAACAGGTATTGTTTCTGGAAAAAAAGAATTCATAAGATAAGTATATTAGAAAAAACTAATTTTACCATAGTGACATTTAAGCAAATTTATCAATTGCCTGCTAATATAATTTCGTTTATCTTAAATAATATTTTAGAGCGGGCATAGCTCAGTGGTAGAGCGTCTCGTTGCCAACGAGAAGGTCGAGGGTTCGAATCCCTTTGCCCGCTCCAGTAAAGTGTATTTATTAATTATGAGTGAATTATACAAAAAAAAATGCGCTGATTGTAACCCTAATACACCCGCCTTTGATATTTCAGAAATTCACAAGTATTTAAAAAAAATTAATGGTTGGAATGTGGAGAGCAATGAAGAAAAAAAATTCTTTTTATTTAAAGAATTTAATTTTAAGAATTTTGAAGAAAGTCAAAATTTTGTTAACAAAGTAGGAAATTTAGCTGAAATCGAAGGTCACCATCCTGATATTTATTTTGGCTGGGGGTATGCAAAAATCAAAATATATACGCATGCTATTTCTGGTTTAGCTGAAAGTGATTTCATTTTAGCATCTAAGATAGATCAAATTTAATCAGTGATTAAAATGTCTAGTCTTTGTAAATATCATTTTTATTTTTGCTTTATTGGCTGCGTCTATCACTTCCTTGTCCCTAATAGATCCACCTGGTTGGACTATCACACTAACGCCTGCAGAGATTAAAGTTTTAATACCGTCTGCAAAAGGAAAAAAAGCGTCGGAAGCAGCTATACAATTCCTTATAGACTTTTTTCTAAATTTAAACGCTTTTTGTGTTGCTAGTTTACAGCTGTCAAGTCTACTAGGCTGCCCAGCGCCAATTCCAATAGTACTAAAATCTTTTGTTAATACAATTGCATTTGATTTTACATATTTGCAAATATTATATGCAAATTCTATTTCTCTCAATTCAGCTTTAGTTGGTTTTATTTTTGTTACACATCTTAAATCTTTTTTGTTATAGATTATTTCATCTTTATTTTGGATCAAAAAAGAATTTCCAAAATTTTTATTTAATACTCGATTATTTTTTTTGTATTTAGATATATCAATAATCCTTAAATTTTTTTTCTTTTTAAGAATTTTAAGAGCCTTTTCATTAAATCCTTTCGCTAGAATAACCTCAATGAAATTTTTGTTAATTTCTTTTGCAATTTTTTCATTTATTTTATAATTACAAGCTATCACACCTCCAAAAGCGCTAACAGGGTCACTTAAAAATGCGTTTACAAAAGACTTGATAGCTATTTTGTTGCATGACACACCACAAGGATTAGCGTGTTTTATTATAACTGTGGCTGGCATTTTCTTAATAGATAAAAGTATATCTAACGATGAAAATATATCATTGTAATTATTATAACTTAGCTCTTTACCGTTTAATTTATTTAAACCTAATTCTTCATCATTATATGAGCTTATATACAAAGAAGCTTTTTGGTGTGGATTTTCTCCATATCTAAGCTGTGAAAATTTTTTTCCGAAAAAAGTTTTTTTCTCTGGAAAATCAATTTTAAGTGTGTCATTAAACCAATTTGAAACAATAGAATCGTAGTAAGCGGTTGTACCAAATGCTTTAGAAGACATATACTCTCTATATTTTAAAGTCGAACCTCCTTTATTTTTATTAACTTCTTTAATAAATGATTCGTAGTCAGACTTATCAGTAATAATCAGTACATTTTTAAAATTTTTAGCAGCTGCTCTAACCATAGTTGGACCACCAATATCAATATTTTCAATTATTTTATCTTTATTTTTTGAATTTATTACCACTTTTTGGAAAGGATAAAAATTTACTATTACTAAATCGATAGGTTTAAAGTCTTGTTTAATCATTTGTTTATAATGTTTTTTATTTGATCTATCAAAAAGGATTCCGGCATGTATTTTGGGATGTAAAGTTTTAACTCTACCATCTAGCATTTCATTAAAACCTGTGTATGAGGAAACCTCTTCACATTTAAACCTAAGACTTTTTATTGCTTTATAGGTTCCACCTGAACTAATAATATTGATCTTATTTTTTTTTAAAACCTTTAAAACATCAATCAGGCCTTCTTTGTCAGAAACTGATATCAATGCATTTTTAATTTTTCGAAACATTATTAATTACTTTTTCTTATTTCCCACATGATTGTTTCATTATTTTTAATTTCTTTAGCAATATTAATACAAAGATTATTTAATATTTTATTTTTTGCTAAAAATATACTTTTTTCTAACAAAATTTTGTTACCTTCAGATGTAAATACGAGTGAATTATTTTTATTTAACTGAATTAATATACTATTTCCACTCATTGTTTGAACAGCAGTTATACTTGGATGGAGATGAAATCGAACATTAATTTTAGCAATTTTATTGTTCTCTAATTTTTCTATATTATCAATTCCTAATAAAAAATTCTTTGTTTTATCAATTTTGATTTCTCTTTTGTGTGTACATCCAAATTTTTTTTCATAAGCATTGTGAGAGGCACTTGATTTTAGTTCGGAACTATCTTCTTTAAATTCTGGATTTAAAATTTTAAACGATTCTTTAATTGAATTGCCAAAAGCAGAGTTAATTAGTTTATTTCTCTCAAATTTTACTACTGAAGAATCATTTATACATAACGTTGATTGACCTGAAGTTAATCTACTTAATAAAATTGCTTTCTTTGAAATTTTTTCTCCAAAACCACAATTAGTAATAATTTTATCTTCACCATAAAAATATTCAAAGGAAAGAGGACCAGATTGATAGTTTCTTGAATAATTTTTTTTTGGAGAGCTGCCTACATCAAAAAAAACTGTATGTTTTTTATACTTCATAATTTGAATGCCTCCGCTTTTGGTCTTATTTTTTTTAATTTTGTAATTTAATTTTTCAATATAATTAAAATAATCATTTAACTCGTATTCTGAAGCTCCGTTAAATAGTGGAATTTGGTTTGAAGGAGTTTGTATAGATTTTAAACAATTAAGAATTTTATCAATTACATTTTCCAAATAGTCCGGAACATATTGTTGAGAATCTTTGATACACTCTTTAATAATAATCAAATATTTTGAAAATTTTAAAAGGTTGATAGGATTTCTATCGAGTGGGAAACCCTCGTTATCGAAATTATTATCAATTAATTTCTCAAGTTCTTTATTAGCTAAATCAAAGTTGTCTATATAATCTTTAAAAACTAATCCTGTTAGTAGAATTGCGGTAATTGTCTCGATTTTATCTAAGAAGTATTTTTCAAACCTTATATTTTTTTTTAAATGATTTGACTGAACGATAATTGATTGAAGGAAGTCATTTTTAAAAACATTATCTGAATTATTTAAAATGATATCAGCATTGAGTATCCAGCTAATGATTCTTCTGCTGGTGATTGAATTTTTCCAGATAATTTTTTTATATCTTGAATTTTTATATATCCAAACTGTTATAATTTTTTTTATAAGAAAGTTGTTATTTTTTCTGTCAATTAAGTTTAACCAAAAGAAGCTATGGAGGTTTTCAAAATCTTTTTCTAAGTTTTTTTCTTCCCAAAATATATCTGGCTCTATATCAGATAATTTAAATGCAAAATTCTTATGACTTGTTAAGGATGATAAGAGAAAAGAATTAGGAAAAAAATAAAATTGTTTCGGTACTTTTGACTTTAATTTTTTGTCATAAAAGCTAGTAGTGAAGTAAATTGTTTTAAGCTTTTTTTCTATATTTAATTTTGTTGCTAAAAAGTAGAAATAGATACTTTTTAAATTTAACATTTATTAATTAGATCTAAGTAATCCTATATTTTTTTTTAAGTCACCACCATTTTCTTTAAAAATAGTAGAACCTGAAACAAGAATATTTGCTCCTGCTTTTTTTGCGGAGTTACAATTATCGAAATTAATTCCTCCATCAATTTCTAGATCAATTTTAAGTTTTCTTTTGATAATAATTTCTTTTAATTCTATTAATTTATTTAGTACACTTGGCATAAATTTTTGACCTGCAAAACCTGGTTCAACACTCATAATAAGAATTAAATCTATTCTCTCTAAATAATCTTTTATTAATTCTATTTTAGAATTTGGTTTTAATGAAACTCCAACTTTTTTACCTTTATCTTTAATTATTTTGATTGTTTCTGACATATTATCCGTTGCCTCAGGGTGGAAAGTAATAATGTCTGCACCTGCATCCGCAAAATCTTTTATAAACTTATTTACTGGAGAAATCATTAGATGAACATCAAAAACCTTCTTAGTAAGTGGTCTTAATTTTTTAATCACTTCGGGGCCAATTGTTATATTTGGAACAAAATGACCGTCCATTACATCTATATGAATATAGTCCGCGCCAGCCCTTTCAAGAGATACCACCTCTTCTCCCAATTTACTAAAATCAGCAGATAGTATGGATGGAGAAATTTTAATAGCTGAACTCATACTAATATATATATTTTAATCTTGAATGTTGTCAAAAAAATAAACTGTTAATTAAATAATTGATAAAGCTGCTTTGAAAAATCACTTTCAAGTGGAAAAGCTAGCATTCCCCACACATCATAACCAAGTAAATAGGGCATAGCATAAAATCTAAATAAATAAAAAAACCAAGCGACATAAAGTGCAATAAAACCACCAAATAAAAAACTCGGGGTAATAGGTTTGAATAATTTTATGATTGGATTAGTATATTTGACAAATACCCTCATAAAGAAAAAACTGGAGTCTTCCCGCTGAAAAATATTCATAAAAGCACGACCGATTAAAGTCCACATAATCATTCCAAGTATATAGTCTAAAACAATTATCCAAGTTGGTATCATAATATTAAGATATCATTAATCGTCAAAAAAAAAAGGGGCGAAAAAATCGCCCCTTTAATTTTTAATAGTTTTAATTACTAGTGTTGTTTACCTAAGATAGCTTTTCCTGTAGGTATTCTAGTTTCATCCACCATTCTTTGTGTAGCTGCATCTGGTTCTTTAGTCATTAAACTAACTACAACCATTGTAACTAAACATACTGGAGCACCTATCATACCAAATCTTAAGTGATCAATACCCAACCAAGGAGTGTTTGTTACTCCCCAAATTGCCATTGAGAACTTAGGGTAAACCCAAAGTAGATAAAATAGTCCAGAAAGAATTCCGGCTATAATACCTGCTATAGCACCTTCTCTAGTAGCTCTCTTCCACCATACACCTAGTACAAGTGGGAAGAATAGGCCTGACATAGCGAAGTCAAATGCCCAAGCAACAGAACCTAAGATACTTGTTAGCCTAAACGAAGCTATATAAGCACCTGCGGCACCGATTATTACTAGAAGCACACGAGCAACGATTAGTCTTTTTGCCGTATCTGCTTTTGGATTTACTATTTTGTAGTAAATATCGTGTGATAAAGCATTTGATATTGCAAGAACAAGACCATCAGCAGTACTCATTGCTGCCGCCATACCACCAGCAAACACAAGTCCTGAGATTACGAAAGGTAGTCCCGCTACTTCTGGAGTAGCTAATACTACAACGTCACCTCTCATGAACCATTCGTTCAACTGAAGTATACCGTCACCGTTAAAGTCTGCGATAAACACTTGTTTAACTTCTGACCATCTTTGAACCCATTCAATAGACTGAACATCAGAAATAGATTTTCCAATAATTCCTGTCGGTAAATTAGGATCCATTAATGCAAGTTTAGACAATGTTGCTAACATAGGCGCTGAAGAGTAAAGCAAGAAGATAAAGAATAGCGACCAAGCTACTGATTTTCTCGCTGCTCTAACTGAAGGAGTTGTAAAGTATCTCATAAGAATATGAGGTAACGATGCAGTTCCAACCATCATACAAATCGCTAAAGATAAGTATTTCCATACAGCCATACCACCTGCAGGAACTGCAGAGTGAGGTCCAGATATATATTTTAATCCTCCTGGTACTCCTGCTGCTTTCATGTCTGCGGCACTGTTTTTAACTAGTCCAAATTGTTGTTCAAGTGCACCCAATCTTGCTACTTCATCACCTAACATTAAGTGAGGGAATACTCCTCCACCTACTTTAGAGCTAATCCAGAATACTGGAATTAGGTAAGCGATGATTAATACAATATATTGAGCAACTTGGGTCCAAGTTACTGCTCTCATTCCACCTAGCATAGAACAGATCAAGATACTAATTAGACCAACCCAAACACCTAGTTCGAATGGAATACCTAGAGCTCTTGATGCAATAGTTCCTGTAGCGTTAATTTGTGCAGTTACATAAGTAAATGAAGCTATAAAAAGCACAAATACAGAGCAAGCTCTTACGAGATTACCACCGTATCGTGTTCCAATAAAATCAGGTACTGTATAACAACCAAATTTTCTTAAGTATGGAGCTAATAAAGTTGCAACAAGTACATATCCACCTGTCCAACCAACTAAGAAAGCCATATAAGTATAGCCTCCGAAATAAACTCCACCTGCTAATGCTACGAATGATGCACCTGACATCCAGTCAGCTGCTGTTGCCATTCCGTTAAATACGGTAGGCACTGATCTTCCAGCAACATAATAAGCATCTACTTGGACGGTTCTTGATAGATAGCCGATAAAGGCATAAATACAAACTGTAAAAGCAACAAACATTACACCAATATTTTTTGCTGATACCCCCGCTTGTTCTGCAATTGCCATAAGTATTATGAAAACTGCAAAACCTCCAGTATAGAGACCATATATTTTTGGAAGATTTTGTATAAATCCACCTTTAAACATTAGTCATCCTCTCTTTCTGAGAAACCGAATTCCTCATCTATCTTTTCTTGTTTATTGGCAGTCCAAAACAATATTACAACAAACGCAAGAAGTGATCCTTGTGCTGTCATGTAATATGCTAATGGGTACCCAAGAAATGACATTGTGTTTAGTTCTGTACCAAACATAAAAAGTACCAATGAGAAAAAGAACCAAAGAACCAATGTAACTATCATATGGCCTCTAGTCTTTGCCCAATGCGCATCTTTATTTGACATATTTCCCCCTTTAATTAACGTTATTTCTTTATTACGTAATATTTATGAGAGGATCATACCCATCTTGAGCTTAATTAAAAGTATAAAAACCTGGAATGAACTGCGTTAAAGGCTTATAAATAAGGGATAATTAATAATACAACGTGAAATTGAATCTTAAAAACCTAATAAACACGATTACAGACATCAGGAACTACGTGTTCCCAATGAAGAAATTTTCTAGAAAATTTAGATCAATAAGTTCAGAAGATAATTTAAAAAATTTTATTCAAGAGAGTTCTGCTCACGTAACGCAGACTACGCTTTACGGTTACATTAAAACTAGAATTGGTTCAAGATACGCAATTATGTTTGAAGACTCAACTTTTGTTGACTCTATAAATATTGCAAAATGGAATATTTATATGAGTGCCCTTTCTGATTGTACTTTATATACTTACTCTTTTTTAATTGATCAAAAAAATTTTAAAGAAAATAATGCTGAACTAGTATTTAATTCAATTATCGAAAAAGAAAAAGAGAATGGTTTAGAATTAAAACTTTTTCAAGAATCAAAGTTAAATTTTAATCAAAAAATTAAAAAAATTAATTTTAATAAATTTTACCAAGAAGACCCTTTCAAAGACAGTTGTAACGCCCTTTATAAATGGGCGCCGATTGCTGAAGAACTAAAAATTCTGGATAAAGAAATAGTTTTAAATTCTATGAAATTAAAATGGAATTTAATTGAGAATGAATTCAAAGATCTTACAAAAAATTTAAAAAGTATTTAATTTTTATTTTGTCTATTTTCCACTAAAGACTCAACAACACTTGGGTCTGCTAGAGTAGTCGTATCTCCTAACTCATTATGTTCATTAGCAGCAATTTTTCTTAGAATTCTTCTCATAATTTTTCCTGATCTTGTTTTAGGTAAACCAGGAGCAAACTGAATAATATCAGGAGTAGCTATTGGGCCAATTTGTTTTCTTACCCAAAGTTTTAAATCCCTTTCTAAATCTCCATTCGGTTGTTCACCAGAATTTAATGTTACAAAACAATATAGTCCATTTCCTTTAATATCATGTGGGTAGCCTACAACAGCAGCTTCAGCTACTCTGCTGTGAGCTACAAACGCACTTTCAATCTCGGCCGTTCCTAAGTTATGACCCGAAACTATTATAACATCATCCACTCTCCCTGTTATCCAATAGTAACCATCCTTATCTCTTCTGCATCCATCACCTGTAAAATATTTACCGTCAAATTGTGAAAAGTATGTGTCAATAAATCTTTTATGGTCACCATATACAGTTCTCATTTGGCCTGGCCAGGAACTCGCCATACACAACCTTCCTTTGCCTGCACCTTTAATAACTTTTCCTGCTTCATTTACCAATACAGGTTTAATACCATAAAAAGGTTTTGTTGCAGAGCCAGGCTTTAGATCTATAGCGCCTGGTTGAGGAGATATTAATATTCCCCCGGTTTCAGTTTGCCACCATGTATCTACAATTGGACATTTTGAATTACCTATTTTTTTATAGTACCACATCCAAGCTTCAGGATTAATTGGTTCACCGACAGTACCCAATAATTTAAGTGATTTTCTCGAGGTCTTTTTAACTGGTTCATCACCTTCTTTCATTAAAGCTCTGATAGCCGTTGGAGCTGTGTAAAAAATATTTACTTTATATTTATCTACAATTTGCCACCATCTTGAACTATCAGGATAATTAGGTATTCCTTCAAACATAATCGTCGTCGCTCCATTTGCTAGAGGACCATAAATTATGTAGCTATGACCGGTAACCCATCCTATATCGGCGGTGCACCAGTAAATATCTTTGCTTTTATAATCAAATATATACTGATGGGTCATTGAAGCGTAAACCATATATCCACCAGTAGTGTGTAAAACACCTTTTGGTTTACCTGTTGAGCCAGACGTATATAAAATAAATAACGGATCTTCTGCATCCATTTCTTCTGGCTCACATTTAGCTGAAACTTTTGAAATTATTTCTTCATAAGAGACGTCCCTTTCATGATCCCAATTTACTTGATTACCTGTTCTTTTTACTACAACGCACTTTTTAACATTAGGACATTGAAGAAGTGCCTCGTCTGCTATTTGTTTAAGTGGTATAATTTTTCCTCCTCTAACACCTTCGTCTGCAGTAACTAAATAATCTGACTCACAGTCATTGATACGAGTAGCAATTGAGTCAGGTGAAAATCCTCCAAATATTATTGAGTGGACTGCTCCTATTCTTGCACAAGCTAACATTATATAAGCTAACTCGGGTATCATTGTTAAATATATTGTGACCTTATCACCTTTCTGGATGCCGATACTTTTTAAAGCGTTTGCTGCTTTAGATACATTCTTGTGTAATTCTTTATAAGAAATTTTTTTTGTATTCGAAGGGTCATCGCCAACCCAAATTATAGCAGTTTTGCTTCCATTTCTTTTTAAGTGTCTATCAATACAGTTGGCTGATGCATTTAGAGTTCCATCGTAAAACCATTTAATTTTAACATCATTTTTACTATATTTAACATCTTTAATTTTTGTGTATGGCTTAATCCAAGTAATTCTTTTACCTTCTTTTTTCCAAAACTTTTCATTTTCTTTTATCGAAAGGTTATATTTTTTTTGGTATTTAGCCTTGTTGACCAGAGCTTGATTTGACCAAGTATCTGAAACTTTTATAACTGTACTTCCCTCAGAGTCTTGCTTAAAAATTTGTTTAGAAGAAACATTTTTACTTTTTCTTCTTTTTTTTCTAATCCTAGTTCTAGTTTTTCTAGTTTTTCTAGTTTTTCTTTTTATATTTCTTTTTTTTCGACTTCTTTTTGACACTAAAACTCCCCTATAAAATTTACTAGATTCTACCCATCTTGCAAATTATTTTCCAGCTTTTAAAATCTATGGGCATAACAGATAATCTACTTTGTTTAATAAGAGGAAGGTGCGAAATAGCCTTATTTCTTTTAATTTCTTTCAAAGTAACGTTTTTTTTTAGTTTTTTTACAAACCTAACTTGAACAGCAACGAATCTTTTATCCACGTCTGTTTTGTCTAGAAAAGCAGTTTTTATTACTTCAACTACCCCCACAATTTCTTTTCCTATATTTGAATGATAAAAAAAACAGAAATCTCCTTTTTTCATCTTTTTTAAATTATTAGCTGCTTGGAAGTTTCTAACACCATCCCAAGTTGCTCCTTTTTTTCCCGCTGCCTTTTGTTGATCAATAGACCAAACATCCGGTTCAGATTTCATTAACCAATAATACATTTGTTTTTTCTCTCATTTATAATTTTAATCCTGGTCCCTTCATATATGGAGCTTCTTCATCAAGAGGCCATCTAGACTTAGCAGAAAAATTTATATCACTTAATAATTTTTTTCTAAATCTTTTAATACCAGCCCAAGCAATCATTGCTGCGTTGTCGCCACAAAATTTTATATCTGGAAAAATTGGATTAAACTTTTTTTCTTTGGCAAGATTTTCTAAATTTTTTCTAATTGATTTATTCGAAGCTACTCCTCCCGCAACAACAAAATCACAATTCTCCAAACTTGTTTTATTTAAAAATTGCTTCATTGCTTCTTTTGTTTTTTTATACAAAATATTATTTATAGTATATTGAAAAGAGGCGGCTAAATCGTATTTCAATTTTGTGTCATTTTTAATTTTTTTTGCCTCCCTAAGAACTGCAGTTTTTAATCCTGCAAAAGATAAATTACATCCAGCCTTATTTATAATTGGTTCAGGCAACTTGAAAAAATTTTTATTACCTAACCTAGAAAACTTTTCAATATAAGGTCCTCCTGGGTAACCGAACTTCAACATTTTTGAAGTTTTGTCAAAAGCCTCTCCCAGTGCATCATCAATTGTTGTTCCAAGTTGTTTATATTTATTTACGTCCTCGACAATAAGGTATTGAGAGTGCCCTCCTGAAATTAATAAAAGCAAGTAAGGAAATTTTATTTTATTTTGTAAACCAGGGCTTAAAGCATGCCCCTCTAAATGATTTACTGCGATAAAAGGTTTTTTTGCAAATGTTGCAATTGATTTAGCAATATTTAAACCAACTGTAAGACACACAATTAAACCTGGACCAGCTGTTGCAGCAACACCATCTATTTCATTCAGTGAAATTTTACTTTCTTTAAAAGCTTGATTAATTATTATATCTATGTTTTCAACGTGGGATCTAGCTGCAATTTCTGGAACCACTCCTCCGAATTCTTTATGCTTTTCTATCTGGCTAGAGACAACATTGGAAAGTATGTTTGCTGTTCCTTTATTATTTTCCTGTATTACTGCTGCAGCTGTTTCATCGCAGCTAGTTTCAATGCCTAAAAATGTAAGTTTTTTTTCCATTAAATTTTGAACTAAATATTAAGAATAGTATAAAATAAAATAACTAAATATATAAACAAATAATGAAAAAAATCGTAATAGGAGCCAGAGGAAGTAAATTATCACTAGCCTATGTGGCTAAAGTCAAAAATAATATCTTAAAAAAAAACCAACATTTAATTGCAGAAAATATCGAATTCAAAAGTATAAAGACTTCTGGAGACATTCATCAAGACAAAAAATTGTCCGAAATCGGAGGTAAAAATTTATTTTGTAAAGAAGTCGAAGAAAATCTTTTGAGCAAAAGAATAGATTTAGCAGTTCATTCTTTGAAGGATATGGACTCAAACGAAGATAAAGATTTAATTATAGGTGCTTACATGGAAAGAAATGACCCGTGTGAAGTCTTAATAAGTAAAAAATTAAATGATATTAAGAATCTTAATAAAAAAGTAATTATAGGATCCAGCTCGAGAAGAAGAGAACTTCAGTTACAATTAATCAATAAAAATTTTTCGATCATCAATATAAGAGGAAATATAGATACTAGAATTCGGAAACTTGATGATGGTGAAATTGATGGAGTTATTCTAGCGGCTGCGGGTGTAAAGTCTTTAAATTTTGAAAATAAAATAAGTTTTTCTTTTAATATAGACGAAATGCTACCAGCAGTAGGTCAAGGAATAATAGCAGTTCAGTGTAGGAAAAATGATGAAGAAATTATAAAGATATTAAAAAATATAAATAATCAAAACAGCTTCATCTGTGCAAATGCAGAGAGAGAAATGCTAAAATTTATAGGTGGAGATTGTCACACAGCAGTTGGAGGATATGCATATATTGAAAATAACAAATTAAGACTAAAAGCCCAGCTATTTTCTGATGATGGAAAGAAAAGCTTCCGAGCTGAAGAAGTTGGAGATAAAAGTAATTTTATTGAAATTGGTAAAACAGTAGGAACAAAACTTTTAGAATTAGCTGGAAAAAATTTTTTTAAAAAATGAATATACTAATAACTAGACCTTTAATAGACTCTGAAGATTTAATGGGAAAATTTTTTTCATTAGGTCATAAAATTATTCATATTCCCACTTTAAAGATTAAAACAAATAATGCTGAACCTATAAATCCAGATAATTTTAATGCTTTTATATTTACAAGTGCAAATGCAGTAAGGTCTCTTAATGTGAAAAAAAAAGATAATAATAAAATCTGTTTTTGCGTCGGAGCCATTACCGAAAAAATTGCAAGACAAATGGGATACACAAATACTTTTTCGGCGGGGGGTACAGTAAATGCTTTAAAAAATTTGATTATTAATTCAGATCAAATTAATAAAAAAAATAATTTAGCATATTTTTGTAGTGACAATATATCTTCTGAATTGGATAGAGACCTTCAAACGGAGGGATTTAAAGTTAAAAAAATAATTAATTATAGGTCAGAAAAAATCACTGAATTAAATGATGAAAATAAAAAAATTATAAAAGATCATCCTCCTGACACAATCTTTGTATACTCAGCCAGAAGTGCTGAAAGTTTTATTGAAATAGTTAAAAATTATTCACTATATCCAATAATGACAGACTCTATAGTAATGTGTATAAGTAAAAAAGTAGCGACAATTTTTTCAAATGATGGATGGAAAAAAATTAAGATTTTTAATCCTGGAGATGAGTTGTTACAATTAAAGGAATAAATTAATGAATGTTTTAGAAAATTTTAAGGATTTATTTTTAGATGTTTGGAGAGAAGGTGTTTCTGGAGTCAACATTTCGGAGATTTTAATAGCTTTAAGCATTTTTATTTTTTTTCTATTTTTAAGAGGAGTATTTTCTAAATTTGTTGTCAAAAGGTTAGAAAAATACGTGTCTAAAACTTCAAACAAATTTGACAACTCATTAGTTTTTTCAATGGAAGGGCCAGCAAAGTTTTTTCCAATAGTGTTAGGTTTTTTTGTTTCAACAAGTTACTTATCAGCAGAACATGGAGCCATAGAATTAATTAATAGATCTTTAATCACGATATTAATTTTTTGGACATTTCATCAAGTTATTGGACCCTTTTCAGTTGTCATTAAATCAGTTGGAGGGCTTCTTTCAAGAGATTTAATTAACTGGATTATTAAGGCGATAAAAATTTTAATTTTGATATTAGGAGCTGCAGCTGTTCTAGAACTTTGGGGAATAAAAATTGGACCAATTATAGCAGGATTAGGTTTGTTCGGTGTAGCTGTTGCTTTAGGTGCACAGGACTTATTTAAAAACTTAATTTCAGGAATATTAGTTCTAGTAGAACAAAGATTTCAAGTTGGTGACTGGATATTTGTAGATGGAGTGATTGAGGGAACAGTTGAAAGTATTGGTTTCAGATCTACAGTCGTAAGAAGATTCGATAAATCTTTAGCAACTATTCCAAATTTTCAATTTGCGGAGAATGCAGTAATTAACAATTCTCAAACAACAAATAGAAGAATAAATTGGGTTATTGGCCTAGAATACAGAACTACCAGCGATCAACTAAAAAAGATTAAAAATGAAATCGAAAAATATATTAAAAATAGTGAATTATTTTCTAAAACAGGCGACACTTTTTTGTCAGTCAAAATAGAGCAATTTGCTGCTAGCTCTATAGATATAAGATTAATTTGTTTTACAAAAACAAATCATTATTTGGAGTGGATGGAGGTTAAAGACACGCTAGCTATAGAAATAAAAACTATAGTAGAGAACAACAAAGCTTCTTTTGCTTTTCCAAGTACATCAATTTACGTGGAAAAAAATTAATGAAATCAGTCCTAATACTTTTTGATCAAGCAATTAGCTTATATATTTGGATACTAATTATTAATGCAATAATTAGTTGGTTAGTCGCATTTAATATTTTGAATACTGGAAATAGGTTTGTTTACTCTATCCTAGATTTCTCATATAAGCTTACAGCTCCTCCTTTGAATTATATAAGGAAATTTCTTCCTAATTTAGGTTCAATAGATATTTCTCCTGCAGTTCTAATCCTGGCTTTGCTATTTTTAAGAAATTTAGTTTTCGAAATGTTTGCACCTACGTTATTTTAACTATGATTATTGATGGAAAAAAAGAAGCAGCAATTTTAAGAGAAGAGATCAAAAAAGAGATTACATTAATTAAAAACAAGACGAACAAAGTTCCAGGATTAACCGTGATTTTAATCGGTGAATTTGCGCCGAGCCAAATTTATGTCAGAAATAAAGAAAAAAATTCAAAAGAAGTTGGAATTAATTCTAATGTTATTAAGTACTCAAAAAATGTAACTGAGAAAGAAGTTTTAAAAAAGATAAAAGAATTGAATAATGATAAAGATGTATCCGGTATTTTAGTTCAGCTTCCGCTTCCAGATCAAATTGATAAAGAAAAAATTATTAATGCAATCGATCCTTCAAAAGATGTAGACGGTTTTAACCCAATTAATGTGGGAAACTTGGCCTCAGGATATGATGCAATTGTTCCATGCACTCCTCTAGGATGCTTGTTGTTATTAAAAAATATTGAAAAAAATTTATCTGGAAAACATGCTGTTATCATAGGTAGATCCAATTTAAACGGAAAACCAATGGCTCAACTTTTGCTAAAAGAGAATTGTACAGTTACAATTTCTCATTCAAAAACAAAAAATTTAAAAGAAGAATGTTTGAAAGCAGACATTTTAATTGCTGCAGTTGGAGTAGCGAACTTAGTAAAAAAGGATTGGGTAAAAGATGGCTCCATTATCATAGATGTTGGAATAAATAAGCTAGGAGACAAAATTGTTGGGGATGTCAACTTTGAAGAAGTAAAAGATAAAGTAAAAGCTATCACACCTGTGCCTGGAGGAGTAGGGCCCATGACTATTGCGTGCTTGTTAAAGAATACTTTGAAGTGTTTTAAAGCTCATTTGCTTTAGAATTATCTATTTTTAAATATCTACTGTTTCTAAATCTTATTATCACCGTTGCTATAGCAACAATTAATATTGCAGTTGAAATATAAATTAAATTTGTTGGGTCGCTTTCCTTATCCTGCAATATTATAAATCGCGCCAGTGCAGTTATAGCTATTACTAAAGGGTATGAAATTCTGACAGATCTTGTTTCCCAATATGATCTTACTAGACCAATTACCTCAATGTAAATGAACATTAATAGTAAATCTGCTAATTCAATATTTCTATTTTCATACATTTCTACAATTTCTAGCAAAAAGGCAATAACTGTTGAAACTAAAACAAATATAACAGCAGTTAATTGAATATTTCGAATCGTATTATTCATTTGATAATTAATATCAGAATTTTAAGATTTATATAACTGTTTAGAATGGTATTTTATAAATTTTTCGACTTTTGACTTGTTGAAAGATTTATTTTCTTCAAAAGATACTTTTTTCATCGAATATGCTTTATTGCTAGTCCTTCTGGATAAAATTGTTATATTTCCTTTATAAATGCTTAATAGAACATCTCCTGAGACTTGATTTCTTTTTTTGTCAATAATTTTTTGAAGAATTATTCTTTTTTTTGAAAACCAATAACCGTTATACACTAATTCCGCATATCTAGGCATTACTCTCTCTTTAGCATGTATTGTTTCTTTATCCAAAGTGACAGACTCTATTGCTCTATGTGCAAAGTATAAGATTGTACCTCCTGGGGTTTCATAAACACCTCTAGATTTTATACCAATAAATCTATTTTCCACTAAATCAACTCTACCAACACCATTTTTTCCTGCAATTAAATTTAATTTTTCAAGAAGTTTTTCTGGCTTTAATTTTTTTCCATTTATTGCAATAGGATCTCCATTTTTAAAAGTAATTTTAACTTTTGTTTTTTTATTTGGTGATTTCTCTGGAGAAATCGTTCTTTGAAAAATAAATTCCGGTGCAGAATTTTTTGGATTCTCTAAAATTTTACCCTCGGTTGAAGTATGAAAAATATTATCATCCACCGAGAATGGTGGAGCACCTTTTTTATCTTTAGGAATAGGAATATTATTTTTTTTTGCATATTTGATTAAATCAGTTCTTGATTGTAATTTCCATTCCCTCCAAGGCGCAATAACTTTTATATTTTTTCCAAAAAAAGCATAACCTAGTTCAAATCTTACTTGATCATTTCCTTTTCCAGTCGAACCGTGGGATACCGCAAATGCTTTAAATTTTTTGGCTATAGCTATTTGTCTTTTTGCAATTAAAGGTCTTGCGATTGAAGTTCCCAACAAATATACGCCTTCATACATTGCATGTGCTCTTATCATCGGAAATACATAATCTCTAACAAAAATATTTTTGAGATCTTCTATTATAATTTTTTTAACACCAAGCTTTTTTGCATTTTTAATTATTTTTTTTTTATCCATTTTCTGACCTATGTCAGAAGTATAAGCAATAATTTCCGCATTGTAGTTTTCTTGCAACCATCTAAGAATTATTGAGGTGTCAAGACCACCTGAGTAAGCTAAAACAATCTTTTTCATTTAACCGCAAGTTTTTTTTGCCGTATTGTATGCTTTTGTAAAACCCATCATTGAATAGTGATCGGTTGTTTCAGCTCCTTTAACGGTTCTAGCCTTAACTATTAAGTTCGTCGCTCTTTTCATAACCTTTATAAAGCTTTTTTCTTCTTTTTCGTCTAAAAGCCAAGCAAAATTATTTTGTGAAAAAAAACTAAAACTATTTTTTCCAGAAGAAGCAGTTACGCTGGATGATTTATAATTATGACCGCTAGTAAGACTGATTTCATCTTTAATATTTTCCCCAGGTCTAAACGAAACAAACAATCTTGATTGTTCTCTCACGATAGAAGAAGGGGCTCTTTTTTTTGGGATGGTTTGTGCAAAACAAACTTTTCCTTTATCGGTCTCCATACTAAAGCTTTCCCAATTTTTATATTTACCTGTCGATTTAGGCATATTTGCACTCGCTTTAAATGCAAATAGTACCAAAAAAGATATTAAAAAAATTTTTTTAAAACACATATTTTGTTTTTATACTAAAACCAGACGATTTCAATGGTTTGAATTAAGGTGATGGATTAGGATTCTCGTTATGAATTAAGTTTATCTTATCCAATATTTCTTGATTCAACTCAATATTTATACTACCGATGTTTTCCTTCAATTGCTCCATAGTTGTAGCTCCGATAATATTGCTTGTAACAAAAGATCTAGAATTTACGAAAGCCTGAGCTAATTGAACCATTGTTATATTGTGCTCTAGAGCAAGTTTGTAATATTGGTCATATGCTTTCATCGCTAAAGGGTTAAGCATTCTTTCCCAACCTTTAAATAAAGACATTCTTGAATCTTTTGGCATTTTACCATTTCTATATTTTCCAGACAAAGCTCCAGCAGCCAAAGGGTAGTAAACTAATAAGCCGCACTTCTCTCTTATAGAAATTTCCGACATGCCAATCTCATAAGTCCTGTTGACCAAACTATAAGGATTCTGAACCGACATCATTCTTGGAAGTTTTTTATTTTTTGAAATTTCTAAATATTTAGATAAACCGTATGGAGTTTCATTTGACATGCCAATATATCTTATTTTTCCACTTTTAATGTACTTATCTAATGCTTGTAAAATGGACTCAAAATCATTCCACTTTCCCTCGGCCTCATTCATTTTAAACTCTCTTGTTCCAAAACAATTAGTAGATCTTTCAGGCCAATGCAGTTGATATAAATCAATATAGTCAGTTTTTAATCTTTTTAAACTACCATCAATAGCTTCACCTATTTTTTTTTCATTAAAATTGTTTTCTCCACCTCTTATCCACTCACAACGAGGTCCTGCAATTTTAGAGGCTAAAATTATTTTTTCTCTATTTTTTCTTTTCTTAAACCAATTACCAATCATTTCCTCGGTTTTACCATAAGACTCGGATGTTGGAGGTACAGAATATAATTCCGCAGTATCAAAAAAATTTATTCCCTGATCTATGGAATAATCCATTTGTTCAAATGCTTCATCTTGGCTATTTTGAGTACCCCAAGTCATGGTTCCAAGACAAATCAAACTTACATCTAAATTTGTATTTCCAAGTTTTCTAAATTTCATAAAAAGTGTGACATTTTTAAGAGGTTTAGACGAATTCTTCGCTATTGAAAAGATTTAAAAAGTGCATATATTATACTTATGGAAATTAACAAACAAAGTTCAGCCATTAAGTCATCCGTTTCTGAGGCGATAATTGACCAAGGTTTAAGAGCCTACATGCTAAAAGTTTATAACTATATGGCCTCTGGAGTTTTACTTACTGGCGTAATCGCGCTTTTATTTTTTAAGATGGCTGTAGTATCGGGAGATGGAGGACAAATAATAGGCCTTACAAATTTTGGAAATACAATTTATGCATCTGGTTTAAAATGGGTTCTTATGTTAGCTCCGCTAGGTGTTGTCTTTTACATGAGCTTTGGCATAGCTAAAATGAGTGCATCAAAAGCTCAAACGGTTTTTTGGATTTTTGCGGCCTTGATGGGAGCTTCACTTTCTTCAATATTTTTACTTTACACCGGTGCAAGCATCACTAGAGTTTTCTTTATTACCGCTGGAACATTCGGAGCAATGAGCATTTATGGATATACCACTAAAAGAGATTTAACTAAGCTTGGGTCTTTTTTAATGATGGGTCTTTTTGGAATTATTATTGCATCATTAGTAAATATTTTTATGAAATCTTCTATGATGTACTTTGTTATTTCTATTATAGGTGTTCTTATATTTGTGGGTTTAACAGCTTATGACACACAAAAAATAAAAAATATGTATTTAGCAAGTGATAGTGGTGAATTAAGTGGAAAAAAAGCTGTAATGGGCGCTTTAACTCTTTACTTAGATTTCATTAATTTATTTATAATGCTGCTTAGACTTTTTGGTCAGAGAAGATAATACATTATTTAACTATTTTAAGATTACTCCAACTAGTATTTCTAATTAATCTATTAAGACTTTCAGATTTTTCAATGATTTTGCCATTTTTGTCTTTAATTAAATATCTTTCATTAAATCGACTTGGCTTAAGGTTTTTTAATATTCTAAGAACTGGTTTTTCAGAAGCTCTATGATAAACATCAAATGAAATTTCTTTAGAACCAGAAGATAAACTATAATCTTTCCAAGTTCCATTAGAGACCATGCGAGAGTATAAATTTAATATTGATTGAAGCTCAGTTTTAACAAAAAAAATTGTTTTTTCTTTTTTTTTTATATTGTTGTTTACTATGAGTTTTAATTTTTTCATACTTTATGTTTGCTTATTAATGGCATTTGCAATGCAGTAAATATAAATGTTAAGGGTAAAATTCCCCAAACTTTAAAATTTACCCAAACAGATTCACTTTGTGTTCTCCATACCAGTTCATTTAAGAGTGCCAAAAAAATAAAAAAATATACCCATCTATAATTTAATTTTTTCCACCCATTATCATTCATTTCAAAAGCACCTTTAAATAAAATTTTTAATAAATTTTTATTTAAAAAATTATTTGAAATTAACAATGTTATGGCAAAAATTAAATTCACAATTGTGGGTTTAATGTATAAAAAAACTGGATTATTAAAATATAAACTTAGTCCTCCAAAAATAGAAACTAATGAACCTCCAATTAAAGGCACATACGGAATTTTCTTCTCAATATAATATATTAAAGCTACTGCAATAATAGTTGCTATTATTAATGGAGGTATTGCTGCACCCAAGTTTTTTCCACTTTTGTAATAAATTATGAAGAAAATTAATAAAGGACCAAAATCGGTGATAAATTTTAGTAGCGACTTATTCACATTTAATTAGTATCACAAATATGATTTTTGTTAAATTTATATATTGATTTTTTTTTAAAAATTCTTATCTTTAAGTAATAGATGTCAATTAATAACGCAAAATTTTCAATAGGTTCAATTGTAAAACACAGGCATTTTGACTTCAGAGGAGTTATCTATGATGTTGACTTTGAATTTAATAACTCAGAAGAATGGTATCAGTCTATACCTAAAGATGTACGACCTAGGAAAGATCAACCTTTTTATCATCTATTGGCAGAAAGCAATGATGTAACTTATGAGGCATATGTTTCAGAGCAGAATTTATTAATAGATAATTCTAGAAAGCCCGTCAAACATCCTTTAATAGATGAGATTTTTTCTGGCAAAAAAGGAACAACCTATTTTAAACCTTCAAATTAACAATTAAAAAGATAGTATCTAATCTGCCACAAATTAAACATTTTTAGTTCAAATCTATGACAAAAATGCCAGGTATTAGTAAATATACCTAATTGGGAATTACTCATACTTCCTTAACTCCCTCTCAATTCTCAATTAGGGCTTAAATATCATCTTCACTTAAAAACACTATTATTGTAAATTTAGCGATATGTTAAACCTAGTATCTCCAAGTAATATCTATTTTATATTAGAAAAAATTATAAAATTTATTAATTCCATTTTTTTTCTAATTCTTTTGATATCTTTAACTTTTGCGTTGATTTTGTCACCACCCGATTATTTACAAGGAGACTCAGTAAGAATTATGTATGTGCATGTACCTTCGGCTTGGATAGCATTAGCTTGTTATACATCAATAGCTTTTCTTTCTATTTTAAATTTTATTTTTAAGATTAAAAATTTTTTTTTGATAAATAAGAGCATCGCTCCGATAGGATTATTATTTACTTGCCTTGCAGTAGTAACAGGTTCGATTTGGGGTCAGCCTACGTGGGGGACTTGGTGGGAATGGGACGCAAGACTTACATCTATGCTAGTTTTAATGTTTTTTTATATTGGTTATATTTTAGCTATTAAAACTATTAAAAATGAGTCTTTTGCAATAAAAATTTCATCAATTATTGCAATAGTAGGGATGATCAATATACCAATCATTAAATATTCAGTAGATTGGTGGAATACTTTGCATCAACCAGCGAGTATTAGATTAACCGGGTCTAGCTCAATTCATACTTCTATGCTTATGCCATTATTATTGATGTTACTGGTATTATTATTGTATAGTGCGTTAATTTTTTTAATGAAATATAAAACAGAAATCATTAGAATGAAGAAAAAAAATATTAAAAGATTATGATAACAAATTTTATATCAATGAATGGCGATGGATTGTTTGTTTGGCTATCGTTTGGCGTCACTATTTTTGCTTGTTTAGTTGTTTATATTAAGACAAAAAAAACTCTTAATAAATATGAGAAAGAGTTTGTAGAAGAAATAGAAAAACTTTCAGTTGTTGAAAGAAAAAAAGTTTTAGAAAAGTCAAAAATAGCAACTCAAGTTTTAACCTCGCAAAGTAAATCAGCATAAAGCATTTTTCAATGCTAACAAAAAAAGTTAAAAATAGAATTTTATTTCTAACTTTGTTTATTACAATTTTAGTAGTCTTTATTTTTTATTTAGCGAAAATTTTAAATAATAATCTTCTTTTTTTCAAAACACCTTCAGACTTAATTGAAAATCAGAACATCAAAATTGGAAAGTCTATAAGATTAGGTGGAATGGTTAAAAAAAACTCTATCGTTGCTACAAGTGACGAGATAAAATTTATTATAACTGATTTTAAAAATGAGATTATTGTTAGCTATAAAGGCGCGGTGCCAAATTTATTTTTAGAGGAAAAAGGAGTTGTTGCAGAAGGTTTTTTAAAAGACAAAAAATATTTTATTGCTAATCGTGTTTTAGCAAAACATGATGAAAATTACATGCCGCCTGAACTTAAAGAAGTAATAAAAAATGCTAAGTAATACTGGAAATACTCTTATATTTATTAATATAATTTTGACATTATCAATAATTTATTTTTCTTTTCAATTTTTGAATAAAGAAAAAAGAAATTTTGGAGTAAAAAAGTTTGTTGAATTGAGTCTGTATCAAACAACACTATCTTTAATCATTTTTTTCACATTAATTCTCGGATTTGTCTTCTCAGATTTTTCAATAGAAAATGTTTATAGAAATTCTCATACTCTAAAACCATTATTTTACAAGATCACTGGAACCTGGGGAAATCATGAAGGTAGCTTATTATTATGGATAAATGTTCTAGTATTTTTTTCTTATTTATTTTTACTCTTTAATAAAAAATCAAATCATATTTTTTTGATTTATACGCTTTTAATTCAAAATTTTTTAATTCTCGGATTCCTTTTATTTCTTTTTGTAAACTCAAATCCTTTTAGTTTAGTTGTACCTAAACCTTTAGAAGGTCTTGGTTTAAACCCAATTTTACAAGATCCAGCTTTAGCTATACATCCTCCACTACTTTATGTAGGTTTTGTTGGATCATCCATCTACTTTTCAGCGGCAGTCGCTTCGTTAATATCAGGACTAACTGGAAGCGAATTTGCAAAAAAAATAAAATTATGGGTTTTAATTTCTTGGTGTTTTCAAACTTTAGGAATTACTTTAGGTTCAATCTGGGCATATTACGAATTAGGCTGGGGAGGTTTTTGGTTTTGGGATCCCGTGGAAAATTCTTCTTTAATGCCCTGGTTTGTCATGACAGCATTGTTGCACTCTGTAATGGTTTTAGAAAAAAGGAATATGCTTTACTCCTGGGTGATTATACTTTGTCTCATGACATTTACACTTAGCGTTACTGGAACCTTTTTAGTGCGTTCTGGAATATTAAATTCAGTACATACTTTTGCAAATGATCCCTCTCGAGGACTTTATATTTTAGTTTTTTTATCTGTAATGATATTTTTCGCAATTACTATTTTCATTAAAAAAAATAAAAAAGACCATTATATTTTTAGTGGGTATAGCAAAGAAACTTTTATTTTAGCTAATAACTGGTTTATGGCTTTTTTCTTATTTACGATTTTAGTGGGAACAGTTTATCCAATTTTTACAGAAGTTTTAACTCAAACAAAAGTTTCAGTTGGTCCACCTTTTTATAATATCACGATAATTCCCATAGTTATACCTTTCTTACTCTTAATGGCTATAGCTCCAAATATTAGTTGGATAAAAGATCGTACAAATAATTTAAAAAAAATTTCATTCCTTATAATTTTATCAATATTAATTAATTCAATAATATTTCATTTTTTTAAAAGTATGAGTTTGATTTCAAACCTAATAATAATTTCATCTTTATTTCTTATTTTCTATACTTTATCTGATTTTTTTAGTTCATATAAAAAGAAAATTTATCTTGTTCCTTCAAGAATTGTTTCACATTTAGGTTTTGGGTTATTAATATTTTTTATTGGCCTAAATCATAATTTCTCAATAGAAAAAGATTTTAATATTAAGGTTGGAGAAAAGAAGAGTGTTGAAAATTTTCTAATAAATTTCGAGTCTCTTAATTTGATAGAAAAAGAAAATTATAAAGCTATTGTTGGAACTTTCAGAGTTGATAATAAAAAAAATTTGAACAGTAATACTCTTAGCCCAGAAATAAGAATTTATAGTCAGCCTGAAACTTTGACTTATGAAGCATCAATTCGCACTAGATTGAGTCATGATCTATATTTAACAATGAGTAACATAAATAGAACAGAACTTTATAATATAAAATTTCAAAAAAAACCTTTTATGATGATGATCTGGTTATCTGCAATACTAATTTCCATTGGTGGTTTTTTAAGAATTTTTAAAAAATGAAAATAAATTTTAAAATAACATTAGTTTTAATTACAGTTTCTTTTATTCTATTTGTATTCTTTTTAAGCTTAGGTCAGAAAAGTCAATATGACACTCGTGATCTAATTGGGAAGAAAATTGATAATTTTAACTTAAAGACACTGGAAGGAGAAAAAAATATTACTGAAGTTGATCTAATGGATAATGAGTATACATTAATTAACTTTTGGGCTTCTTGGTGCAGTCCTTGTCGCGCAGAACATAAATATTTGATAAAAATCAAAAATAATTTAGGACTTAAAATTTTAGGTGTTAATTTTAAAGATAAAAATAAAAATGCAATTGATTTTTTAAATGAATTAGGCAATCCATATAGTTATATTGTAAAAGATAACTCTGGAAAACATTCAATTAAATTTGGTGTTTATGGTATACCAGAAAGTATTTTGATAAATAAAGATTTAATAGTTGTTAAAAAATTTATAGGTCCAATTAAAAAAGAGGATTTAGAACTTATATCAAAAATTTTAAAAAACTTATGAGATTAATTTATACATTTTTAATTTTCTTTTCTTTTTTATTTTTTAATCTTTTTGCAAAAGATATTTCAACAAAGGAAGCTGAAATCTTCAAAAATATTCGCTGCCTAATTTGTCAAGGTCAATCAATTGCAGACTCAAACTCTGAATTTTCACAGACTTTAAAATTAGTTGTTAAAGATCAAATTAAGGAAGGTAAGTCTAAAGAAGAAATCTATGATTTTTTAATAGAAAAATATGGGGAATGGATTGTTTATAAACCTACTTTTAGTAAAAACTTCATTTTATGGCTTCTTCCTTATATTTTTTTACTTTTAGGTGGCATTGTTTTATTTTTATTAATAAAAAAGAGAGAAAATACGAAGACTAATTGAATATGTACATTTATCAATTAAGATAGTACTTTTAATGTATGAAATTTAAATTTCTTATTATATTTTTTGCTTTAATCTTGTCGATTTCTGGAGCTTTAGCTGATTCTAAAAATGACATATCTATATACACAGGTCAGTTTGATGTAATTGATAAAGAGGGAGATGACCAAACAAGCTTGTTAGGAATCGAACATAAAAACTCTAATTTATTTAGAAATACTATACTTGGAAGATTTTCACCCATTACCGGAGGATTTATTACTGGAAAGGACTCAGTGTATTTATATACCGGAGTAGAAGCTGAATATAATTTGGGACTATTAAAAATTTCACCTAGTTTTGCGCCAGGTTATTACGAAAAAGGAAGTGGAAAAGATTTAGGTGATGTGTTGGAGTTTAAAAGTGAAATAAAATTTGGTTTTGATGTTTTTGAAAATTCAAAATTAGGTTACAGCTATAGCCACATATCTAATAATGATTTTGGTGAAACAAATCCAGGCACGGATAATCAATCTATAACATTTTCAAAAAAATTCTAATTCATGTCCTTAAAAGATTGCTATAATGTTGGTGATTTTAGAAAATTAGCCAAAAAAAAATTACCTGCGCCAATATTTCATTATATTGACGGGGGATCGGATGATGAGTCAACTCTAAAAAGGAATACCGAGTCATTTACCAAATGTGATTTAGTTCCTAATATTTTAGCTAGCGTTGGACAACCTGATTTATCTACAACTGTCTTAGGTCAAAAAATTGATATGCCATTATTTTTATCACCAGTAGCAATGCAGAGACTTTTTCATTTCGAAGGTGATAAGGCTAGCGCAAGAGCGGCAGAAAAGTTTGGTACCTTTTATAGCATGTCTACGATGGCAAATTCTACTATCGAAGAAATATCAAACATTTCCGGTGGACCAAAAATGTTTCAAATATATATTCATAAAATTAAAGGGTTGACGGATAACTTAATTGATAGATGCAAAAGCTCAGGTTTTAACGCTATGTGTCTCACTGTTGATACAGTAGTAGCAGGCAATCGCGAAAGAGATCACAGATGGGGATTTACAACGCCACCAAAATTAACTTTAAAAAGTATTTTAGGATTTATGATGCGTCCTGAGTGGACGTTTAATTATCTTACTCATGAAAAATTTCAATTAGCTAATGTTACTAATTTTACTAAAAAAGGAACAAGTATAGCTAAAGGGGTAATGGAATATATTAATGAACAATATGACCCTGCAATGAGTTGGAAGGATGCAGAATACTGTATCAAGAGATGGGGTGGTCCTTTTGCTATTAAAGGAGTGATGTCAGTTGAAGATGCAAAACGTGCAGTTGATATCGGTGCTTCAGCTATATTGCTTTCAAATCACGGCGGCAGACAACTTGATGGCTCAAGATCTCCATTTGATCAACTTCCTTCTATTGTTGAAGCAGTAGGTGGAAAATTAGAGATTATATTAGACGGAGGCATTAGAAGAGGAACTCATGTATTAAAAGCCTTAGCATTAGGAGCTACCGCTTGCAGTTTTGGAAAAGGTTTTCTTTTTGCTCTTGGCGCTGGCGGACAACAGGGTGTTGAAATGATCCTTAAAAGAATGAAAGATGAAATAACAAGAGATATGATATTACTAGGTTGTAAAAATATTAAAGAACTAAATAAAAGTAAAATAGCATACCGGTAGTGCAAAAATCGTATGTTTACAAAATAAATTTTATATATATTAATAAGTTATGAAGTTAGCAAAAAATTTAGATAGACTTGGAACCGAGACCGCTTTTAGTGTTTTAGCAGAAGCAAAAAAACTCGAGGCTCAAGGAAAAGAAATGATCCACTTAGGTTTGGGTCAACCTGACTTTAAAACACCTCAACATATTATGGATGCAGCAAAAAAAGCAATTGATGATGGACACCATGGATATGTTTTAGCAAACGGTATCACAGAATGCAGGCAAGCTGTTTCTAGAAAAATTAAAAAATTATATAAAAAAGATGTAGATCCAGAGAGAATTATGATCATGCCAGGTGGAAAACCTACGATGTATTACGCAATTCAAATGATCGGCGAATCAGGTGCAGAAATAGTCCATCCAACACCTGGGTTTCCAATTTATGAATCAATGATCAACTATACTGGAGCTAAAGCTGTTCCATATGATTTAACGAAAGAAAAAGATCTTAAATTTGATCCAGAAAAGATTTTATCTTTGATAACTGATAAAACAAGATTAGTTATTTTAATAAATCCAAATAATCCGACAGGCAGTTTTGTTGAAAAACCTGCAATAGATTTTCTTGCAGAAGGCTTAAAGAAACATCCAAATGTCTTTATATTAAGTGATGAAATTTACAGTAGACAAATTTTTGATGGAAAAGAAATGCCAACATTTTTTAATTATCCTGATCTTCAAGATAGATTAATCGTTTTAGATGGATGGAGTAAAGCTTACTCTATGACTGGTTGGAGAATGGGCTGGAGTGTATGGCCTGAGAAATTAATTCCCCATGTAACAAAATTAGCAATAAATAGTTTTTCTTGTGTGAATGCTCCGTCACAATTTGCTGGAATAGCTGCGCTTGATGGTCCTGATGACTCTATTCATCAAATGATGGAAAAATTTGATCAAAGAAGAAAATTAATTCATAAAGGATTAAATGATTTACCTGGTGTTACATGCAGCATGCCAGGCGGAGCCTTTTATGCTTTCCCTAATGTAAGTGGTACAGGTATGAATGGATCTGAATTTTCAAAAAAATGTATGTATGAAGCTGGTGTGGCAATTGTGCCAGGAACAGCTTTTGGTAAAACTTCAATAGATTTTGTACGTTTTAGTTTTGCTGCATCGAGGGATAACATTCAGAAAGCACTAGATAAAATAACAAAAATGCTTGGGTAGGTCATTTAAGTATTTTGACCAAAATCTCATAAAACTGTAAGGTTAATATATGAATAGTTTACAAATGCCAAAGGTTGAAAATAGTCTTCTCTTGAAGAAAGATAAGATTGCCGCAGATATTTCAAGAATTATAAGTCCTGAAAATGTACTTTCTCACATCGATGAAATTAAACCGTATGAAACTGATGGATTAACTGCTTACACACAAGTGCCTTTGTTAGTAGCTCTTCCTGAAACAGTTAAAGAAGTAAGTGAGATCTTAAAATATTGTAATGAAAATAAAATAAAAGTTGTACCAAGAGGAGCTGGAACGGGTCTATCAGGTGGAGCATTACCACTTGCTGACTGTGTGCTTTTAGCTATGGGAAAATTTAACAAAATTTTAGAAATTGATTATAAAAATAGATGTGTGGTTACTCAACCATGTGTAACTAATCTATCAATCACTAACGCGGTGCAAGGAAATGGATTTTATTATGCACCCGATCCATCTAGTCAGATTGCTTGTTCGATAGGAGGAAATGTCGCTGAAAATTCTGGTGGAGTTCATTCTCTTAAATATGGAGCAACAACAAATAACATTTTAGGTATCCAAGTAGTTTTAATGGATGGAACGATAACTACTTTTGGAGGCAAGGCAATGGACTCTGAAGGTTATGACTTTTTAGGATTAATGACTGGGTCAGAGGGTCTATTAGGAGTGATAACAGAAGTGACTGTTAAAATTTTAAAATCACCTGAGGTAGTAAAAGCAGCTTTAGTTGGATTCCCAACCATCGAAGACGCAGGAAATTGTGTGGCAGAAATAATTGCGCAGGGTTGTATACCAGCCGGTATGGAGATAATGGACAAAGCTCTAACTAAAGCAACCAATGATTATTCCAAAGCAGGATACCCTACAGATGCAGAAGCTATGATGATAGTAGAATTTGATGGAACTGAGCATGAAGTAGAGTCGTATATAAATAAAGTTAAGGAAATTGCTGAAAAAAATAATTCCACAAGTCTCAAGATAAGTAAAAGCAATGCAGAGAGACTAAAATTTTGGGCTGGAAGAAAAGCTGCTTTCCCAGCTTGTGGTGTACTAGCACCAGATTATATGTGTATGGATGGATCAATACCCAGAGGAAAGCTTGCTGAAGTTTTAAGAGAGATTACTCGTTTATCAAAAAAATATAATCTACCTGTAGCGAATGCCTTTCATGCAGGCGATGGAAATTTACATCCTTTAATAATGTTTGATGCAAACGATAAAGAGTCTCTAAGAAAATGTGAGGAGTTCGGTGCTGAAATTCTAAAGTATTGTGTAAAAGTTGGTGGAGCGTTAACTGGGGAGCATGGAGTTGGAATAGAAAAAAGAGAGTTAATGTGTGATGCTTTTAACAACTTTGACATTCAACAACAATTGACTATCAAATCTGCTTTAGACCCGAATTCTTTATTAAACCCTGGAAAAGTTTATCCAATATTAAGAAAATGTGCAGAGGAAGGAAGGGTTCATGTCCATGGAGGAAAAACAAAATTTCCAGACATCCCAAGATTTTAGTCAATCATTATTTAAGCCCAAAAATAGAAGTGATATTGTTAAAATAATAAAGGAATGTTACAAAAAAAATATTCCTTTAGAGATTGTCGGATTAAAATCTAAGAATACAATAGGAAGAAATTTTCAATCAGAGAAAACTCTAGATCTCTCTGGGTATACCGGTATAATTGAGTATAAACCTGAAGAACTATATATTAAAGTAAAAGCGGGAACTTCAATAAAGGAAATTTCGTCTGAACTTGAAAAACATAATCAGCAACTTGCTTTTGAGCCAAATGATTTTGGTAATATTTTTTTAGGAAAAAGCAATGAAGGGTCTATAGGTGGGGTAGTATCCTGTAACTTTTCAGGATCTAGAAGGTTTAAGGTTGGGAGTGTAAGAGATCACGTTTTAGGTTTTCAAGGTATCAATGGAAGAGGCGAAACTATAAAGTCTGGAGGAACCGTAGTTAAAAACGTGACTGGTTATGATCTGTCAAAATTAATATCTGGCTCCTTTGGAACTTTGACCGTTCTAACTGAATTATCAATTAAAGTATTACCTAAGCCTGAAACTAGTAAAACTTTGATTGTTAATAATCCTCATTTAAAAAAAGCCTTAGATTATTTAAACTTAGCCTTGTCATCATCTGCCGATCCTTCAGGTGGAGTTTTTTATCCTGAAATTTTTAGAAAAAATTTCATCTTTAACGACTTAACGCAAGAAGGTGCATTAATTGGAATCAGAGTTGAAGGCCCGGCTAATTCCATAGAGGTAAGACTAGATCGACTTTGCAAAGAGTTAGGTATTTTAAAAGACGAATTTTCAATACTCGAACAGAAACAATCAAATATTTTTTGGAGTAAAACAAGACAACTTGAGGTTTTTTCTCAATTAACAGGCAATTTATTAAGAGTGGTAGTTCCAGCAAGTGAGACTTTTAATGTAATTCAAAAATTGAAAAAATACGAAATAAATTATTTTTTAGATTGGGGCGGGAGTTTAATTTGGTTACAATTGGATAAAATTAATATTAAAATGATAAGAGAAATAAAAGAAATAATAAGTAATGCCTCAGGGTACTTTACAGTTTTGAAAATTGAAGAAGATTTGAAAGCTAGTATTGATATTTTTACTATTGATCCAGTGAAATATAAAATATCTGAAAAAATAAAAAAAAGTTTTGACCCAAAAAGAATATTTAACCCAGGCAAAATGTATTCAGGAGTATAATGCAAACATCATTCACAGATAATCAACTTGAAGATAAAGATAATAAATCAAGCGAAGGTATACTGAGAAAATGTGTTCATTGCGGAATGTGTAATGCCACTTGTCCAACTTATAATGTGAATGGAAACGAACTTGAGGGGCCAAGAGGTAGAATTTATTTAATTAAAGAAATGTTAGAAAACAATAAACCTGCTAATAAAAAAGTAGTACAACATATTGATAGTTGTTTGTCCTGTTATTCATGTATGACTACTTGTCCTTCAGGAGTAAATTATATGCATTTAATTGATCATGGTAGAAATCATATCGAAGAAACATATAAGAGGCCTTTTTTAGATAGATTATTTAGAAATATTCTTTCCTATACTTTACCAAATCCAAAAGTATTTTTTGTTATGGCGTTATTAACTAAAATTATTAAACCATTTAGTTTTCTAATGCCGCAGTTTATAAAAAACTCTTTGATTTTGATGCCAAACAAGATTCCATTAAAAAAAATAAAAGATAAAAAGATTCATCCATCGGAGGGAAAAAAAACTGTCGCTAGAGTTGCTTTATTAACTGGCTGTGTTCAAAGAGTAATTTCACCTGAAATAAACGAGTCAACTATTAGATTATTAAACAGACACGATATAGAAGTTGTAGTTTTACCTAAAATAGATTGCTGTGGATCCTTAAACCATCATTTGGGAAAAAAAGATTTGGCACATTCCTCTTTTGTTAAAAATATTGAAATTTGGCATAAAGAGTATTTAGACAATGGTCTTGATGCAATAATTAGCAACACGTCAGGCTGTGGAACTACTTTAAAGGATTACGGTTTTATTTTTAGAAATGATAAAAAATTAAAAAAAAAGGCGAAGAAAATTTCTGAACTTGCCAAAGATATAACAGAGTATTTAGATGAAAATCTTGTTCTAAAAATTAAAAGCAATAAAGATATTAAGTATAAAATTGCATATCATTCTGCTTGTTCGATGCAGCATGGTCAAAAAGTTCATGATCAACCAATAGAGTTACTCAAAAAAACTGGCAATCAAGTTATGGATATTCCCGAAGGCCATCTATGTTGTGGTTCAGCTGGAACTTATAATATTTTGCAACAAAAAATGGCAAAAACACTATTAAAAAATAAAGTCGAAAATATTAAAAAAACTTCTCCCGATTTTGTTTCAACTGGAAATATTGGTTGCATTACTCAAATTACTAGTGGTACAAATATTCCAATTGTTCATACAGTTGAGGTAATCGACTGGTTTACTGGAGGTCCAAAACCTCACAAATTAAAAAATTTGTAATTTATGAAAAAAATTTTAGTAACAAGAAGATTATTGAAATCTAATGAAGATAGACTTAAAACTTTATTTGAAGTTAATTTAAATTCTAATGATGAATTATATTCTCAAAAAAAATTAATTGAACTTAGCAAAAATTGCGATGGCATTTTATCTGCGCTAACTGATAAACTAGATAAAGATACAATTAATAAATTACCCAAGAGTATAAAAATTCTCTCGAATTTCGCAGTAGGATTTGGAAATATAGATATTGAAGCAGCAAAACAAAGAGACATCGCAGTTACAAACACGCCTGAAGTTTTAACTGACGCAACCGCTGAGATCGGTATTTTGTTAATTTTGGGTGCTTGCAGGAGAGCCGCAGAAGGTATCGAAGGTGCTAAAGCATCTAATTGGAAATGGTCTGCAGATTATTTAATAGGAAAACAATTAACTGGAACAAGATTAGGAATCTTAGGCATGGGCAGAATAGGAAAAAAGATTGCTAAAATTGCAAAATCTTTAGGAATGATAATTCATTATCATAATCGATCAAAATTAAGTCCTGACAAAGAAGAAGGTGCCACTTATCATGAAACTCTTAAAGGTTTGATGTCAGTCTCTGACGTTTTATCAATATGTTGCCCAGCATCAAAAGAGACTGTAAATCTAATTAATGCTGAAACACTAGAATATTTACCTAAAGGAGCAGTGGTAACAAATGTTGCAAGAGGAGATATAGTTGATGACGAAGCATTGATAGACGCTCTTGATAGAAGGAAAGTATATGCCGTTGGTTTAGACGTATATAAGGGAGAACCAAATTTAAATCCTGGTTATCTTAAGCATAAGAGCGCATTCATACTTCCTCACTTAGGTAGTGCTACAAAAGAAACCAGAACTGCAATGGCTAACTTAGCAATTGATAATATTGATGAATTTTTTAAAACTGGAACTTCTAAAAATAAAGTAAATTGATGCTAAATCAAAATTATTTACTACTTAAGGTTGTATAAAAGTTTTAATTTCTAAAATTATAGGAAGACTCTTCATAACGTTTGTGCTTAAATAATTATTAAATTAATAACAGGGGGACATATGTCAAAAGACAAAAAAATAAAAGGAGTTAAAACTCCTTCAAGACGTAAGTTCTTTAAAGCAGCTGCGGTTACAGGTGCAGCAGCGGCAGCAACAGTTGCAATGCCAAACATTGCATTCGGTGCGCCGAAAACTTTAAAGATGCAAGCAGCTTGGCCTTCAGGAGCAAATATATTCTTCGAAATGGCTGGCGACTATGCAAAAATGGTTAGCGACATGTCAGGTGGTGAATTGAAGATTGATCTTCAGCCAGTTGGTTCAGTTGTAAAAACTGGAGAGATTGGTCAAGCAGTAAGTTCAGGTGTTCTAGATATGGGACATTGGGTGACTGCGTACTGGTATGGTAAAAATGCTGCCGCTTCATTATTTGGTACAGGTCCATCATACGGAATGTCATCTCAAGAAGTTATGGGATGGATGGAATACGGTGGAGGTAGAAAACTTTATGAAGAAACACTTTCAAAAGTTGGTTTCGATTATATTGGTTTCTTTCATATGCCAATGCCTGCTCAGCCATTTGGTTGGTTCAAGAAGAACGTAACTAAAGTGTCTGATGTAAAAGGAATGAAGTACAGAACAGTTGGTTTAGCGACTAACGTATTAACAGCAATGGGAATGGTAGTTAGACAATTACCTGGTGGTGAAATTCAACCTGCAATGAAAACAGGATTGATTGAAGCTGCTGAGTTTAATAACCCAACATCAGACTCTCAGTTTGGTATGCAAGATGTTTCTAAGCATTATCACTTAGGAAGCTTCCACCAATCTCAAGAGATGTTTGAAATTCCAGTAAATAAAAAAACATTTAATGGTTTATCGCCTGCACACCAAGCGATACTAAAAAATGCTGCTTATGCTGCGAATACGGACAACTACTTCAAAGCGTTAGTTAGATACTCAGCTGATTTATCTAAATTGATGAATCAACATAAAGTAAATGTGTATCAAACATCTGATGAAATCTTAGCTCAACAATTAAAAGGTTGGGATAAAGTTATAGGTGACTTTGTGAAAAAAGATGCCTTCTTTAAGAAGATTGTAGATTCTCAGAAGAAATATGCTAAGAGAGTTATGAAATACTTACTCATGAATCAGCCGAATTACAAATTGGCTTACGAAAATGAGTTCGGAAGTATTGGTAAAGTTAAAATTTAATTAACTTTTGTTAAAAATTAAAAAGGGGGCATTAGCCCCCTTTTTTTATGGAAAAAATAAAAATTATAGTCTAATTTGTTTTTATGAGAGGATTTATTAGCTTTGCAGATCATTTAAGCACTTCAGTAGGAAAGGCATTCTCATGGTGTATAGTCGTATTAATGGGTGGAACTTGTTATGAAGTGATAATGGCTTATGCTTTTAACGCACCAACTTTATGGAACTTTGATTTTAGTTTACAAATGTACGGAGCAATATTCATGATGGCTGGAGCTTACTGTTTATCTACAGAATCCCACGTAAGAGGAGATGTAATTTACAGATTATTTAAACCTAAAGTTCAGGGATATATAGATTTAGTTTTATATTTTATATTTTTCTTTCCTGGAGTAATTGCCTTAGCTTTTTATGGATATGAATACGCAGCTCTGGCATGGAAAATTAAAGAAACAAGCTGGAATAGCCCCGCACAAATTCAAATTTATATGGCAAAAGCTTTAATACCTTCAGCTGGAGTGCTTTTAATTATTCAAGGTATTAGTGAAGTCTTCAGATCAATTATTTGTATTCAAACAGGTCACTGGCCCGCAAGAATGGTAGTTGCAGAGGAAACAGAAAAAATATTAATGCGAACTTCACAAGACGAGGATCAAAAAGATGTTATTTAGTTTAACAAATCCAGAGGTAGCAATTTTAATGATGGGCATATTTTTATTTGCTGTGCTTCTAGGATTTCCAATTGCATTTACATTAATGGCAATGGGAGTCGGTTTTGGTTATTACGCTTATTTTGATCCAACAAGAATGGAACACTTATTAGACAATAGAATTTTTCAATTATTTGTTCAAAACACTTATACTGTAATGGATAATACTGTCCTTACCGCTGTCCCCTTATTTTTATTTATGGGATACCTTGTTGAAAGAGCTGGGATAGTTTCAAGATTATTTTTTGCAATAAGATTGGCCTCACATAGATTACCTGCCTCAATGGCAGTTGCTGCATTAATAACATGTGCGCTATTTTCTACGGCAACAGGAATTATTGGTGCCGTTGTAACTTTGATGGGATTACTTGCGTGGCCGGCTATGATTAAGGCTGGTTATGACAAAAAATTTGCTTCAGGGGTAATATGCTCTGGAGGATGCCTTGGAATTTTAATTCCACCAAGCATTATGTTAATTGTATATTCGGTTATTGCTCAACTATCGCCTTTAAGGTTATTTGCTGCCGCAATATTTCCTGGGTTATTATTGGCAGGCTTATATATAGGTTACGCTATAACGAGAGCATATTTAAATCCGTCTATTGCACCAAAGCCACCTCAAGAAGAAATACCTCCGAGAGCTGAAATAATGAAAGAAGTTTTAGTTTCATTCCTTCCTCTATTCTCACTTATTATTTTAGTACTTGGTACAATTTTAGGGGGACTGGCTACACCCGCGGAAGCAGCAGGAGTAGGTGCTTTTGGAGCTATAGTTCTTTCTTTCTTTTATAAAACTTTAAAATGGAAAAATTTTAAAGAATCAGTTTTTCTTACTGCAAAAACAACAGCAATGATAATGTGGCTGTTTATAGGATCTTGGACATTTTCATCAGTTTTTTCTTATCTAGGAGGACATGAAGTATTTGAGCATTTCTTTAAATCTATGGATCTAGCACCGTGGCAGTTTTTAGTAATTACTCAGATTATAATTTTTTTGCTTGGATGGCCCTTGGAATGGACTGAAATATTAATTATTTTTGTTCCAATATTTTTACCGTTAGTCGCATTTTTTGGAGTGAATCCATATTTCTTTGCGATGTTAATCGCCTTAAATCTACAAACTTCTTTTTTAACTCCACCTATGGCCATGTCCGCTTATTACCTAAAAGGTGTGCAATCGAAAAATGTAGAACTTATGGATATATTTAGAGGCATAATGCCTTTCTTAGGAATAGTAATTTTTGCAATGGTGTTAATGTATTTATTCCCGGGTATCGCCCTTTGGTTACCTGATGCTTTATTTGCAAACTAATAATTTATAATGATAGATATCGCTACCCTAAACGCCAATGAATTGGTTTCTAAATTAAGATCAGGTGATATTTCTTCTGTAGAATTATGTAAAGCTTACATAAAAAGAATTGAAAAATTTGATAAAGATGTTCAAGCCTGGGCCTTCATAGATAAAAAAATTCTTTTAGAAAAAGCTGAAGAAGCAGATGAATACAGAAAGTCAGGTAAACCTTTAGGTTCTTTACACGGTCTTCCAGTCGCAATTAAAGATATAATTGGAACTTATGATATGCCAACTGAGTGTGGAACAGTTTTTAGAAAAAAAATGTCTAGCTCTCAAGATTCGGAAATAGTCAATTTACTTAAGACAGCAGGAGCTATTATAATGGGTAAAACAGTTACTTGCGAACTTGCCTACATTCACCCAAGTAAAACAAAAAATCCACATGATTACTCAAGAACACCTGGAGGTTCTTCAAGCGGCTCTGCTGCTGTTGTAGCTTCTCACATGGCGCATTTATCTATTGGTTCCCAAACAGGCGGATCAATTATTAGACCTGCTTCTTATTGTGGTGTTGTAGGATATAAACCTTCATATGGATTAATTTCGAGGAATGGAGTTTTAAAAACTTCGGATAAACTTGATACTATTGGGGTGTTTGGAAAAAATGTAAAAGATGTAGCTTTACTTGCTAAAACTTTAATTAAAAAAGATTTATATGACCCTGCTACAATTCATTTTGCTGCTGACGATATGATAAAAATTTGTGAGGAAGGACCTATTTTTGAACCAAAGTTTATTTTTTACAAAACTGACAAATGGAAAGATATCGATAAGGATTCTAAAAAAGCTTTTGAATTTTTGATTAAAAGATTAAAAAAGAATATAGAAGTATTTGATACACCTTCATATTTTAAAGAAATTCCAAAATACCATAAAATTATTCACGAAACTGATTTAGCAAATAATTTTCAAGTTTATTACAAAAAAGATAAAAATAAACTTTCTAAAGAAATGAGGGAGGCAATAGAAAGAGGAATGAAATACTCAGCAAAAGAATATACTGACGCTATAGATTTTATGAAACTAAGTTACGAATCGTTTAAAGAAGTTTTCGAAGATTATCATGGTATTATTACACCTTCTTCAAGCGGGGTGGCTGACAAAGGACTTAAATCCACTGGTAGTGCTGACTTTCAAAAAACTTGGACTTATCTGGGTTTACCTACTATTTCACTCCCTTTACTAACTGGAGAAAATAATTTACCATTAGGTGTTCAGTTAGTTGGGAATAAACTTGATGATTTAAGATTTTTAGGAACTGCTAATTGGTTAGAAAAAAACTGTAAAGATGAATAAAATAACTTCTATAATCGGCTGTGTTTTTTGTATAGCTTTCCTAATAGGTTTGGCAACTACATTAACGAGGTCAATGATGATTGGGTTTAAAGATGTTTTACCAGTTTATATTCTAATGGGCTTAGTTATAGTAATGATGTTATATGAAGCCTTTGGTGACAAAAAAAAATAATTTTTACCCTTATCTACTTTTGTTAATTCAGCCAATTTTTATGGCATCAAATATAATTGTTGCTAGAGGCGGCGTTGAATATGTTCCGCCAGTATCATTAGCATTTTGGAGATGGCTAACTGTTTTTGCAATTTTAATTCCATTTTTTTTTAATGAGATTTTTAAAAAAAGAAAAAAATTAAAATTCGAGTATTTTAAATTATTTTTTTTAGGTTTAATGGGATGTGGTGTTTGTGGGGCATTCCCTTTCATAGCGGGTATGACAACTACAATGGCAAATATGGGAATTATCTATACGTCTTCACCTATTTTTATAATAATTTTATCTGTTTTATTTTTTAGAGAAAAAATAAATATTGCAAGAGTATTAGGCTTATTATTATGCATTACAGGAGTTTTAGTAATAATAAGCAAAGGAAATAGTAATTTATTATTAAACTTTAAATTTACTTCTGGTGATTTATGGATGATTGGTGCTGCAATTGGTTGGGCAATCTATTCAATATATTTACTAAACTGGAAAAGTAACTTTAGTTTGATGGCTAGATTTACTTTAATTGCTTTTTTTGGGGCATTATCCCTATTTCCCTTTTATATTTTTGAAGAAATATTTTTTTTCACAACAACGTTTAATTCTTATTTTATTTTTTGGATTTTATTCGCAGCTATTTCTCCAGGAATAATTGCCTTCACATTATACACAAAAGTTCAAAAATATGTAGGAGCCTCTCTAGCAGGATTCACTCTGTATATTTTTTCTATACATTCAGCAATTTATGGAATTATAATTTTTAACGAGTCATTAATGAGTTTTCATTTTTTCGGCGCAGCATTTGTTTTCGCTGGAGTTTATTTTGCTAGAAAAGTTTATTGAAAATGAAATTTATCTATTTTTCTATAATATCTATAGTTGTTATATATTTTTTGATAATATTATTTGTCTATTTCAATCAAAGAAATTTACTTTACCATCCTTCAGAGAATAATTATTTAGATGAAAAAGTAAAATTTAAATATGAAGAGGTAATGATTCAAGTTGAAAAGGATATTAAATTAAAATCTTGGTTAATCAAAAAAGATTTAAAAAAAAATAATACTCTACTTTTCTTTCATGGCAACGCAGGAAATTTATCTAATAGAGTTTACAAACTTAATGAATTACAGAAATTAAATATAAATATTCTTATAGTTGCATGGAGAAGTTTTAGTGGTAATCCTGGAGAACCAACTGAAAAAAATTTATACAATGATGCCAGAAAAAGTGTTGAATGGTTAAACAATAATGGTGTAAAGAATGAAAACATTATTTTGTACGGTGAATCATTAGGTACTGGAGTGGCGGTAGAATTAGGAAAAGATAACACCTTTAACAGCATTATTTTGGAGTCACCATATACATCTATTGCTAGAGCAGCGAAACTTTACTATCCTTATTTACCAATAAATCTTTTGTTGAAAGATAGATATGACTCAATCAGTAAAATTGATAAAATTACTACACCAATTTTAATTATGCATGGAGAAAAAGATAATATAGTTCCATTTTCAATGGGTAAAGAATTATTTGAAAAAGCTAATAATCCAAAATACTCTTTTTTCCCCAAAGAGGATGATCATATGATGAATTTCAATCAAGAAATTATAAAAAAGATCAAAACTTTTATTGAAAAGTATTAAGACTCTAGACCCAGTAAAGCTTTGGCAAAAAATTCTGCTCTAAAAGGATGGAGGTCATTATCTTTTTCACCAAGCCCAATAGCAACAATTGGTAAATTATATTTTTTACAAATAGCTAAAACAACACCACCTTTTGCAGTGGTATCCAATTTAGTTATTATTAATCCAGTAAGATTATGGATTTTACTAAACTCTTCAACTTGACCAATTGCGTTCTGACCAGTTGTGGCATCTAGAACCATAATAGTTTCATTAGGAAAAGTGGAGTCTACTTTTTTCAAAACATTTATAATTTTTTTATATTCTTCCATTAAATTCTTTTTATTTTGAAGTCTTCCAGCAGTGTCAATTAATGCAATATCAATTTTATTTTTTTTTGCAAACTCAGCAGTTTTAAAAGCGACTGAAGCTGGGTCACTTCCTGCTTTAGACTTAATGATATCTACTCTGACTTTAGTTGCCCACAACTGAAGTTGATCAATTGCCGCAGCTCTGAAAGTGTCAGCTGCACCGAAAACAACTGACTTATTATTATCTTTAAAAAATTTACCAATCTTTCCAATGGTAGTAGTCTTTCCAACACCATTAACCCCTGAAACAACAATTACCGCTGTATGTGCATTTCCTAATTTTGTGAGATCTTTTTCATATTTTAGTAAATCTATCGCCATTTTTTCAGCCACCAATTTTAAAATTTCTTTATGGTCATTTAAATTTTTATCTATTTTAAATGTTTCAAAATTTTTTCTTATTTCTTGAGCAACCTCTATCCCAGTATCTGAACTTATAAGTAGATCTTCAAATTCCGATAAAACTTCAGAATCTATTTTTCTTTTTGAAAAAATATTTTTAAACCCTTTACTTAAGTCAGTTGAGCTTTTCTCTAAACCTATTTTAAATTTTTCAAATAAACTCATTCAAATTTCAATTTTGATTTTTTTAATTTCAGATACAGGCCCCGTCATTAAAATATTTTGATCCTTATTATAATCTATGTTTAGAATACCTTCTTTAAATTTAATTTTTACTTTATTATTTGTCATATCTTTAATAGACGAAGCCACAGCAGTTGCACATGCTGCTGTACCACATGCTTTAGTTAACCCCGCTCCTCTTTCCCAAACATTTACTTTAATATTATCTCTATCGTCTATCTGAGCAAAAGTTACATTACATTTATTAGGAAAAAGAGTGTGATTTTCAATTTTAGGACCTATGATTTTAAGATCAATATTAAGGCAATCATTGACAAAAAAAATTATGTGAGGATTTCCAACGTTAATAGCAAAACCATGATTAAATTTTTTACCATCAATTTCAATATCAATATTTTTAGGATCTAAATTTTTTGAAAGGGGAATTTGCTTCCATTCAAAATATGGTTTTCCCATATTAATTTCAACTTTAAAATGTTCTATAATTTTTGCTTTTAAAATTCGTTCTTTAGTTTTAAGTTGTATATCTTTCAAATTGTTTTCTTTACTTAAAAGATAGGCTACACACCTACTACCGTTTCCGCATGCATCAATTTCATTTCCATCTGAGTTAAAAAATTCCAGTGGAAAAACATCGTCTAATTTATTTTCTATATAAATTAATTGGTCAAAATTTACTTGTTCTTTTTTTGCTAAATGGATAATTTTTTGTCTTTCAAGATTAACTTTATTATTTCTTCTATCAATGATTAAGAAATTATTTCCTAAACCATCCATTTTATAAGCATCTATTATTGACATAATTAAGATTAGTATATTTATTCATTGACTTTTAAAACCCCAAATTGTAGTTTTCGAGTACTTTCCGCAAAATAACATATTTTTGCGGTGCTCTTAGAAATAAGAGTGTCGACACTAGTCAGCGAAGGTTCGCCCACTAGTGCGATTTGTGTTGCGTGATAAAAATGTTTGAAAATTTAACAAGTAAACTAGAGAGTATTTTCTCAAAATTGAAAAATGCTCCCTCCCTCAATGAGGAGCAGGTCGATAAAGGTTTAAAAGAGATAAGACAAGCTTTATTAGAAGCAGATGTCTCTTTGAATGTTGCTAAAGATTTTATACAAAATATAAAACCAAAAGCAATCGGCCAAGAAATAATCCGATCAACATCACCAGGTCAAATGATTGTAAAGATTGTTTACGATGAACTTGTGAATATTCTCGGAGAAAAAAATCAAGAATTAAAATTAAATGCAGTTCCTCCAGTTTCAATTCTTTTAGTTGGGCTACAAGGTTCCGGTAAAACAACAAGTGCAACTAAGTTAGCAAAATTTATTGAAAAAAAATATAACAAAAAAGTTATGCTTGTAAGTCTAGATGTTTATAGACCTGCTGCTCAAGAACAACTTAAAATATTAGCTGAGGCAAATAATATTTTTAATTTGCCTATAATAGAAAATCAATTGCCAATTGATATCACTAATAGGGCAATAAATTCCGCAAATTTAAATGGATCAGAAATAATTATTTTTGATACAGCAGGAAGAACACAAGTTGACATTTCTATGATGTCAGAAATTAAACAAGTTAAAAAAATAGTAAAGCCTGTTGAAACAATTTTAGTTGCTGATTCACTGACAGGTCAAATAGCTGTAAATGTTGCAAAAGAATTTGACTCAGCCGTAAATATTTCAAGCATAATTTTAACTAGAGTGGATGGAGACGGAAGAGGCGGTGCTGCATTGAGCATGAAACAAATTACTGGTAAGCCAATTAAATTTCTCGGAGTTGGGGAAAAAGTAGATGACTTTGATCTATTTTATCCTGAAAGGATAGCAAAAAGAATATTAGGTATGGGGGACGTAATATCTCTAGTGGAGAAAGCATCGCAAGATTTAAGCCAAGAAAAAATAAAAAAAGCAGAGGATGAAATTAAAAAGGGTATTTTTACTATGGACTCATATTTATCACAATTAAGACAGATGAAAAAAATGGGAGGAATGGAGGGAGTTATGTCAATGTTACCCGGAGTGAATAAAATAAAATCACAAATGGAAAATTCATCAATAGATGAAAACATGCTAAATGAAAATGAGGCAATAATTCTTTCAATGACGAAACAAGAAAAAGAAAATCCTAAAATTATAAGTGGTTCAAGAAGAAAAAGAATTTCTAACGGTAGCGGGGTAGATGTTATGAAAATTAATAAATTACTCAAACAATTTAAAATGATGTCAGATATGATGAAAAAAGTATCTCAGGGAAAAAAAATTCCATCAGGAGTAATTCCAGATGAAATATTAAATCAACTAAAATGAAAGGAAAAAAATGTTAAGAATAAGATTATCAATGGGAGGCGTAAGGAAAAGACCTGTTTACAAGATTGTTATAGCAGATAGTAGATTTCCAAGAGATGGGAGATTTGTGGAGAAAGTTGGTTCGTTTAATCCGCTTTTACCTAAAGAAAAAAAAGAAAGAATAAAAGTTGAGGCTGAGAGAATTAAATATTGGATAAGCAAAGGCGCAAGACCTACTTTAAGAGTGCAAAGAATTTTAGGTGAAGCACAGCTAATGCCAATGCCTAAACAAGGAAATAATCCTTTGAAGGCAATCGCAAAAAAGGAAAGAAAAAAG
>CACKZT010000005.1 GCA_902604695.1 uncultured Pelagibacteraceae bacterium
TCCCGTATCCCGTTAACATTACAATTCTGCTATCTTTTTTAACCTTTGATAATTCTTTTACTACGTCTAAGCCGTTTCCATCTTCTAATCTAAGGTCAATTACTGCAAAATTAGGAGGGGTTTTTGTAACAAAATTCACTCCTTCTTCAACACTTTTAGCCTCTTTGACGGAAAAACCCTTTTTCTCCATAGCTCTCGACAGTCTTCCTCTTAAAGGATCGTCATCGTCGACTATAAGTAGTGATTTATCCTCAAAGTCAGAAATTTTGAGCTGATTTAATGATGTGTTTTGTGCCTTCATACTGGTTGATATGGTGGTTTTATTTTGCATTTCAATACCAATTGTGAGTTTTTTTTTCTTTACATAAAGGTAAAAAAACTTTAAATGCCGGTTAATAAGGTTTTTTTATTAAAATTTTTTAGAAACCTTTCTGTGTAAACAAAAGAGGGACACATGAGATGCGAAAATTTAAAGATGTTAACGAATTAGTTAACATATTAAAACCAGATTACCCCGTATATTGTATACGGCCAAAATCAATAAAAATTTCTTCCGAATTTTTTAAAAAAAACTTTCCTGGAAAAATTTTATACGCAGTAAAAACCAATCCAAACGAAAAAGTACTTAAACAAGTTATTTCTAATGGCATTGACCATTTTGATGTTGCCTCAATTAATGAAATTAAATTAATAAAAAAATTAAAGTCCGATGCAAAATTATACTTTATGCATACTATCAAAAGTAGAGAAAATATTGCAGAAGCTTATTTTGATTTAGGTGTAAGAGATTTTGCTTTAGACTCTAAGGACGAATTACAAAAAATTCTTGAATCAACTAATAGAGCTAAAGATCTGAACTTATACGTTAGAATTGCAATTTCAAATGAACATGCAGAAATAGATTTGTCTAGAAAATTTGGAGCCCTTCCAGGAGAGGCTCTAGGACTTGTTAGACTTTGTAAAGAACATTCAAAAAAAACAGGAATAAGTTTCCACGTTGGTTCTCAATGTATGCATAAAATTTCTTTTTCAAAAGCAATAGCTGAAGTTGGAAATATAATAAAAAAAACAAAAATTATTCCGGATATTATTAATGTGGGAGGTGGTTTTCCTTCTATATATCCTGATTTAAATCCCGAACCTTTAATTAATTATATGGAAGAAATAAAAATTGCATTAGAAAAGTTAAAACTTCCTCAAATGCCAGAATTGATTTGTGAACCAGGTAGGGCGATAGTAGCCGAAAGTGGGTCTGCAATAGTAAAAGTTATTTTGAGAAAAAAACAAAATTTATACATTAATGATGGAACATATGGAACTTTATTTGATGCTGGTGTTCCAAACTTTGTGTTTCCAAGTAGATTGATTTCTAGCGGAAGAGTTTCAAAGAAACTAACACCTTTTAGTTTTTTTGGACCAACATGTGATAGTCTGGACTATATGAAGGGACCATTCTTACTTCCAAATAATATTAAGGAAGGCGATTACATAGAACTTGGACAACTTGGTGCTTACGGCCTAACATTTAGAACAAAATTTAATGGTTTTTACTCAGACCAGATTGTTGAATTAAATGACAAACCAATAATGTCAATTTACGATGATCCTAGAAAAGTTGACTTTTTGGTTGCTTGATGAACAAAAAAAATAGTCCTTATATTGGACATAACAAAAAATCACTATTAAAAAATCCTGTAGAACATATAGACATCACGTCTTTTGATGCTCGTAAAATTATTGACTCTATGAGTAAAATGTCTTTTACATCTAGAGATACCGCATCGGCAGCAAAAATTTTTAATGAAATGTTATCGGACAAAGAGTGTACAATTTTTTTAACATTGGCTGGTTCTACTTCTGCAGGTGGTTGTATGAACCTTTACAAAGATCTTGTTAAATATAATATGATTGATGCAATAGTCGCAACTGGTGCTTCGATTATTGATATGGATTTTTTTGAAGCTTTAGGATTTAAACATTATCAAGGTTCTCAATTTCAAGACGACACAGAATTAAGAAATAATTATATAGATAGAATTTACGATACTTACATTGATGAAGAAGAACTTCAGAAATGTGATAAAACTATTTGTGATATTGCTAATTCTTTAGAGCCAAAAGCTTATACTTCAAGAGAATTTATAAGAGAAATCGGAAAATATCTTAAAAGCAACGCAAAAAAAAGAGACTCTTTAATTGAAACTGCTTACGATAATAATGTTCCAATATTTTGTCCTGCTTTTACAGATAGCTCAGCAGGATTTGGTCTAGTGATGCATCAAGAACAAAATCCAAAAAAACATCTTACCATAGACTCAATAAGAGAATTTAGAGAATTAACTGAGATTAAATTGCAGTCCAAACAATCAGGTTTGTTAATGGTTGGAGGTGGGGTGCCTAAAAATTTTGTTCAGGATACGGTAGTATGCGCTGAACTTTTAGGAAAAGAAGTTGATATGCATAAATATGCTATCCAAATAACAGTAGCCGATACTAGAGATGGTGCTTGCAGCAGCTCAACACTTAAAGAGGCAAGCTCCTGGGGTAAAGTAGATATTACCAAAGAACAAATGGTTTTTGCTGAAGCTACTAGTGTTCTTCCTTTAATAGCGAGTGATGCATTTCATAGACAAAATTGGAAAGGTAGACCAAAAAAGGAATTTTCAAAAATTTTTAAGAACTAATGAAATATTTATCGCAAAAAAAAGGTTTTCTTGGATATGAAGCTGATTCTAAAATTGAAAATAAGGTTATAGTTGTTCCTTTCGGATTAGAAAAATCTGTGAGTTACGGTGGAGGCACAAAGGATGGTCCAAAAGAAATTATTAAAGCATCCCATCAGGTTGAATTATTTGACGAAGATCTTAATAAAGAAACATATAAATATATTGGAATAAAAACTTTAAAGTTTTTTCCAATAAAAAAAAATCTTAAAGCAGCAATTAATCAATTAAGTATGATAAATAAAAAAATCTCATCAAGCGGAAAATTTCCTTTGGTATTTGGAGGAGAGCATTCAATTACACCTGGATCTATTGAACCATTTGCTAAAAAATATAATAAGCTTACTATTCTTCATTTTGATGCCCATGCAGATTTAAGAGAAAAATATAAAGGAGAAAAATTCTCACACGCTTGTGCAATAAAACGGTGTTTAGACTTTAAAAATGTTGAGGTGGTTTCTTTTGGTATTAGAAATATTTCAACTAATGAAATGAAATTTTATAATAATAATAAAGGAAGAATAAAAATTTTTTGGGCCAAGGATAAGAATAAATGGAGTTTAAATAAAATATCTAGAATTTTTCTAAAAAAAAATGTTTATATTACTTTTGATGTTGATGGATTTGACTCAAGCATTATGCCAGCAACAGGAACTCCTGAACCAGGTGGTTTATTTTGGAATGACGTAATACCAATAATTAAAACTGTTTGTAAAAATGCTAATGTTGTTGGGGCCGATATAAATGAACTTGCTCCTATAAAGGATTTTAATTCTTATAATTTTACCGTGGCTAAACTTGCTTATAAGATTCTATCCTACGCTTTTGAATTTAAGAATTCACGATCAGACTAGAAGTTGACCAAGAGATTTGTACTACAGCGCCGCCATATTTTATACTACTTGAGAAAGTTAGTTTTGCTCCAGATCTTTCTAAAAGTGTTTTTCCAAGAAAAGTTCCTACGCCAAGACCAGAGTTAGATTTAAATTCTTTCGACTTTATATATGGCTGACCTAAAACATCAATTATATCCTCGGGAAAACCTGGACCATCGTCTGCAATAATTATATTAATTTTACTTTCATCGCTCGAAATTTGTACCTCTACTTTTTTATTTGAGAATTTTACAGCATTGCCTATAAAATTTCTTAGGCCATAAATCATTTCAGGCGATCTTGTTATGTTTATTTGATTTTTATTTTTTGCTGAATTTAATTTAATATCTTTATCAGAAGTTTCTATAAATGATCTTAAAATTTCTGATAAAAGATCCTCAAACTTCACAGCACTCATAAATTTATCTTCTATAATTTCTTTTTGAGATATTTTTTTTAATATTTCACCACATCTTCTTGTTTGACTAATAAGCAAATCAAGGTCTTTAGCATGTTTTGAAGTTTCTCCAATTTCATTTTTTAATTCTTTAGCAACAACCATTATTGTTGATAGTGGTGTTCCCAGAGAATGAGCTGCTGCAGCTGCTTGACCACCTAGATTTTCTAATTCATACTCTTTGGCTATTACCTGCTGTAGTTTATTAAATGCTGAAGATCTTTTTTTTACTTCTCCAGCAAACCTAATTCCAAAATAACTTAGGAAGATAAGTCCTATCATTATTGCTAAAAAAAGTCCTACTAAGTAAAACTTTGGAAAAGTAAAAGAATTTTCATGAATACCCGGTAATGGATAATGAAAAATATTTAACAAAAATAAAAAACATAATGTCAAAATACCTAAAATTATAGTTGTTCCTTTGCTCAGAAAAGTTGATGAAACTACGGTTGGTACAATAAGTAATATTATAAAAGGATTTGATATTCCTCCAGTTAAATAAAGTAAAACAGTAAGTTGAAATAAATCATAAATTAAAAGAGTTAAAGCACGAATTTCATTTACTTGGACTGATTTAAACTTAAATTGTAAAAATAAATTTGAAATTAAACCAAAAAAAATAACCACATGAGAAATTATTATTGGAAATTCAAGTTCAAGATAAAAGAAGACCACATTTATGGTAATCAGTTGACCAATTATGGCAATCCATCTTAGGTTAACTAAGGTATTTTTATCTAGATGAACATCTTCTTCTAACCTGAATAGAGTAGAAAGATTCATAGTTAATTATTAAATATCTAAATTTTCAACATTTAAAGCGTTACTAGTAATAAAATCTTTTCTAGGAGCAACCTCATCTCCCATTAATATCTTTATTATTTTTTGATCATCTTTAGATTTATCTTTTGTTCCTTTAGTGTATTGTACTTTAAGCATAGTTCTGTTTTCAGGATTTAGAGTTGTTTGCCATAACTCCTCAGGATTCATTTCACCTAAACCTTTAAATCTTTGTATAGTTAATTTTTCCCTCTGTTCTTTCATTAATTTTTGAAAGGCAGGTGTATTTTTTTTAATGTTTTTTTCAGCTTTATCGGACATCTTCAGAATGAAGTCTTCAAGACTTTTTTCATCTTTTATATAAACACTTTTATTTGCTTTTGTGACTTTAAATAATGGAGGTTGCGCTAAATATAAATGTCCATTTTCAATGAGTTGATTAAATGGGTGATTGTTAAAAAAAGTTAATAATAATGTTCTAATATGTGATCCGTCAACATCGGCATCTGTCATGATAACAATTTTATCATACCTTAAATTATCTATATTAAAGTCTTTGGAACCAGTTCCTAAAGCGTTTATTAAAGTAACTATTTCATTTGATGACATCATTTTAGCTAGTGCCTTGGTTTCTTGTTCGCCATTAGAACCGTTTCCTTTACCATTGTTGTTCACATAAGTGTTGAGAATTTTTCCTCTTAAGGGTAAGACTGCCTGAAACTCTCTTACTCTACCTTGCTTTGCTGAACCCCCTGCTGAGTCTCCCTCTACAATAAAAAGCTCAGTACCTTCTCTTTTTTGAATTTGACAATCTGCAAGCTTACCAGGTAAACCTGAAAGTTCAAAAGTTCCTTTTCTTCTAACGCTATCTCTTGCTTTTCTAGCAACGTCTCTAGCTAATGCTGCTTGTGTAATTTTCTCAATTACATTACGTGTTACAGAAGGGTTTTGATCAAACCAAGTAGATACTTTATCATTTATAATACCTTCTACAATTAGTCTCACCTCTGAAGAAACAAGTTTATCTTTGGTTTGAGATGAAAATTTTGGATCTGGCATTTTAATTGATAAAACCGCAGTTAAACCCTCCTTAATATCTTCACCAGATAGTGTAAATTTATTTTTTTTATTCTTATCAATAGAATATTTATTAATAACTCTTGTTAGTGCACTTCTAAAACCCAAAAGGTGTGTTCCTCCATCTTTTTGAGGAATATTATTTGTAAAAGGGAGAACTTCCTCTGAATAGCCTGCATTCCATTCAAATGAACATTCAACTGTTACATTGTTTTTAGTAGCAGTAACATATATGGGTTTTTTAAAAACTTCTTTTTCGTTTTTATTTACTAACTGAGGCTTCTTTTGATTTATAAATTCTACAAATTCTAAAATACCACCGTCATATTTGTTTACAAATTCTTTTGGCTTAGAACTAGTTTGATCAATTAAAGTAATGCTTATCCCTTTATTCAGAAATGCGAGTTCCCTCATTCTTTTTTGCAAAGTATTTACGCTAAATTTAGTTGAAGAAAAAATTTTTTTGAAGGTAAGAAATTAATTTGTGTCCCTTTTTTCTTGGTTTTACCTATTTTTTTTAACGGTTTTATCGAATTACCATCTTTAAATGTAATAGCATGTTCATTGCCATCTCTAAAAATGTTTAATTCTAATTTTTCAGACAGTGCGTTTACTACTGAAACACCAACACCATGCAATCCACCAGAAACTTTATAGGAATCATGATCAAATTTTCCACCAGCATGCAACTGAGTCATTATAACTTCAGCAGCAGACATTTTTTCTCCTTTGTGCATATCTACTGGTATTCCTCTTCCGTCATCCTCTACTGTTACAGAATTATCTTTGTTCATTGTAATTAAGATATTTTTACAATACCCAGCTAGGGCTTCATCAATAGCATTATCTACCACCTCGAAAACCATATGGTGCAAACCAGAACCATCGTCGGTATCTCCAATATACATTCCAGGTCTTTTTCGAACTGCATCGAGACCTTTTAAAACCTTAATAGAATCGGCTTCGTAAGCTTTTGTGTTTATTTTTTCAGAATTTTTAGACATTTTTTTTTGAAAAAGAGACCAAGTATAGCATTTTTTTTAACTTATAGACAATTATCACTACTAAGCACCTTAAATTATTCATTAATACCAACGATTATAGATTAAAATCTAAAAAAAAAAGATGGTTTTAGGGTTTCCTAGATTTTCATAGGCATTATAACGAAATAGCTATTTTTATCCAAGTTGTCTTCTATCAAAACAGGGGAAACAGAGTCCTTAAAATTTAATTTTAAATTCTTATCTTCTATTTCTGATGAAATATCAATTAAGTACTTTGAATTAAAACTTACTGTCAATTCTTCAGAATTAAAATTAGCTTTAATTATTTCATTTCCTTCTCCAGAATTAGTACTATTTACTGAAAGTTTAACGTTATCTTTATTTATAACCAATTTAACACCTTCTTTCCTGTCAATTGATACAGTAATGACTCTTTCAATGGAGTTTATAAAATCTTTTGAAGAAACTATTAAAGATTTGTTATTATTAGTAGGAACTACCTTGGTGTAATCTGGGAATTTTCCGTCAATTACTTTTGAAACAAGTTTTGTATTGCCAATTTTAAATTGTATTTTAGTCTCACTAGTTTGAATAACAACCTTATCATTTGTTTCTTGTAAAAGAGTACAAAGTTGAAAGACAGTTTTCTTTGGTATTATAAGGGACGAGATATTTTTTCCTTTTTCCACTTCAATACTGCTAGATGAAAGTCTATGACTGTCTGTAGCTACTGCTGTTAGATAAGATCTATTTTGGACTTCTGTCATATGTAAAAAAATTCCGTTTAGATAATGACGTGTATCATCGTTAGATATTGAAATTTTTGTTTTATTTAATAATGAGAGAAGCTTTGATTTATCTATTGTTAATGGATCATTCTCAAAATTATCCGAGAAATTGGGAAAGTTGTCAGTAGGCAAACATAATAGGTTGAAATTTGCATTTTCAGTTTTTAAACTAAGTTTATTTTCACTCTTCAAATCAAAATTTATTTTTGAATTAGCTTCAATTTTTCTTAAAATATCATATAAGATTGTTGCAGATGTTGTTGTGCTTCCTTCTTTAATAACCTCTATATCTCTTATTTCATCATAAAAAACTAAATCTAAATCTGTCCCTATAATTAATAATTTATTTTCTTTTACCTCAAGTAGAACATTAGAAAGTATAGGTAATGTATTTTTTTTTTCAATTACACCTTGAACTAAATTGAGAGATCTTAATAATATGTCTCTTTTTATCGAAAACTGCATTAATTTATTCTTCTAATAATATAGCTTTAATTTTATTTATATTATTTCTCATCTCCTCATCTTTTTCAGATAACCTAGTTATCGTTTTTACAGCATGTATAACTGTAGTGTGATCTCTATTTGCGAAACGTCTTCCTATCTCAGGAAGTGATCTAGTAGTCATTTTTTTTGCTAGAAACATTGCTATTTGTCTTGGTCTGGCTAATGGCCTTGATCTTCTTTGAGACAACATCTCATTTAAAGGAAGATTAAAAAAATTAGAAACTGCATTTTGTATCTTATCTACCGTTATTATCTTTGCTTGATTGAAAACATCCTTAAGTATGTTTTTACAATCGCTAATAGCTAATTTTTTTTTATGTATTCTAGTATAAGCAACAACTCTATTTAAGATCCCTATTAGTTCTCTAATGTTAGTTTTACTCTCATTAGCTATGAAATTGATTACTTCCTCGCTTATATTAGGATTTTCTTTAAATTGATTTTGAATGTCCTCTATTCGTCTTTTTATAATTTTAACTTTTAACTCTAAGTCTGGTTTTTCGATATCTACTATTAATCCACCAGATAATCTTGACTTTATTCTTTCTTGAACTCTATCCAATTTCATAGGTGCTCTATCAGCTGAAACTATGATTTGAGAGTTTTTTTCTATAAGGCTATTAAATGTGTGAAAAAACTCCTCTTGAAGACTTTCTTTACCTCTTAAAAATTGAATATCATCTATAATAAAAACCGAGGATTTTCTAAAAAAATCCTTAAAATTCACCATATCATTTTTTTTAATAGATTTGATAAAATGGTACATAAATCTCTCAGCAGAAATAAACATTACATTATTTTTATCTTGTAATTCTATTCCTATAGCATTTAATAAATGTGTTTTACCTAATCCAACTCCACCGTAAATATAGAGTGGATTATACCTAGAAGTATGCTCGCAAACCTTCTGGGCAGATGAAAGAGCTATTTCATTGCTTGATCCCTCAATAAAATTTTCAAAGTTTAAATTTGGATTAAGACGATTATAATTTAAAATTGAGTCTTTAATTTCTGTTACTTTATTTAAAGTGTCAATTTTGAAATTTTCAGAATTAGAACTAGATTTATTTTCTTCTAATATTTTGAATTCAATCCTATTTAGACTTAATTTAAAGTTTTTTAATTGTTCTAATATTTTATCGAGATATCTAGATACTATCCAGTCCCTAAAAAAACGTGTTGGCACACCCAGAATTAAGTGATCATTATATTCTTTCAATAGTGAGATGTTTTTTAACCAGCTAGAATAGATCTCTTTACCAAAAATTTTTTCGAAAGCCTCTTGAACTTCAATCCAGTTTAAAGTTTTTTCTTCTTCAGAAACAAACTGATCTTTGGATTTTGTAGAATTTTTTTCCATGTAATAATTATATTAAGAACTTAATGTCTAGTTTTTAATAAAGATTTAATCAAGAAAAAATTTAAAAAAATTAAAAAAAATTCAATTTAGGTTGTAATCTTTCAAGTTGTAATAGATTATAATTAAAAAAATATTTATTTCTTTTTAAAAAAAAATTAAAATTTAATTTCACAACTTTAAAGATAACTTGCCTAGATTTAGTCAATTTTAATTGATTGTCCTAAATATAATTTTCGACAACTTTAAATTGATTACTTTGATAGTTTTTTAGAAATTTTTGAAATTTTTCGGGAAGCAGTTCTCTTATTGATTGCACCAGACTTAGCAACCTGCATGAGAATCGATTGAAATTTAGAAAAATATTTTTTTACTTCTGTTTTTTTTCCAGATTTTATTAATTCTTCCATATGTTTTACAGCGGACCTATATTTGCTTTTTCTCAACCTATTAGTGATAGTTTGTTTTTTTACCCTTCTAACTCTTCTGATTGCTGACTTTGTGTTTGGCATAATTTCAATTGGTATATATCTCTAATATATAAGGGTCAACTTCTTATTTTTGACATCTGATACAATAAAAAGTTGAACGATTTGAGATAATACTTTTTTTAATAATACCCTTGCAGTAGTTTTTAGTACATTTTTTGTTATTTCTACCATAAACCTTAAATTGTTGCTGGAAAACACCATCTTTTCCATCACTATTATTAAAATTTTTAATAGAAGAACCTCCCTCCAATATTGATTTTTTAAGAATTTTTTTTGTAAAATAAATTATTTTTTTTACATCTTTAATATCTAATTTTTTTATACTTTTATAAGGATTTAATGAGGATAAGTGAAGAATTTCGTTCACATATATATTTCCCAATCCTGCAACAAAACTTTGATCCATTAAAATATTTTTTAAATTTTTTTTTTTATTTGAAGCTTTTTTTTCAAAATACCCTAAATTAAATTTTTTTGAAAGTGGCTCTGGTCCAAGTGTTTCTAAATGTTTGTTTTTTGATATATCTTTAGTTGATATTATTTTTATAAAACCAAATTTTCTTATATCGTTATAAATTAATTTTGTATCGTTATTTAAGAAAAAAATAACATGATTATGTTTTTTATCTCTATTAGATATTTTGTAATAGAAACTTGTTTTACTATGAATTTTTTTTTTATCAACTAAGAAAAATTTTCCCGTCATACCAAGGTGAGTCAAAATAGTAATGTTTTTCTCTAGATTTATTAAGATATATTTAGATCTTCTATCAATAGATAAAATTTTTTTGTTAGTTATAATTTTGTTTAAATCTTTATTGATTGTATATCTAAGCTTATTAGTGTTAATTAAGACTTTTCTAAATGATAAATCTATTATTTTATTTTTTAAAGACTTTTTAACAACTTCAACTTCTGGTAATTCTGGCATATAATTTATTTATGAAGACACATTTTCAAGATAAAACAAAACTAGTCAATAGTGTTTTTGACAAAGTTTATAAAAAATATGATTTTATGAATGACATTATGTCTTTTGGAATTCATCGCATATGGAAAAAAAATATGATTGATTGGATGAATCCACAATTAGGAAGTAAATTAATTGACGTTGCGTCAGGAACAGGAGATTTAGCTAAATTATTTTCTGAAAAAAGTAAAAATAAAAATGAAATTTTTTGTGTAGAACCCAATAAATTCATGTTGCAGGCAGGAAAAGAAAAATTATCTACTTACAAAAATATTAAATGGTTTATCGCTTCAGCAGAAAAACTTCCTTTTAAAGACAATACATTTGACTTTTACACCATTAGTTATGGAATTCGAAATGTTACAAATATTAATTTATGTCTAAAAGAAGCTTTTAGAGTTCTTAAAACTGGAGGTCGATTTATGTGTCTAGAATTTTCAAAAGTAGAAAATGAAATTTTAAATAAAGCCTACAGAGAATACTCGAAACTAATTCCATTAATTGGAAAATATGTAGTAGGTAATAAAATGCCTTATGATTATTTAATTTCAAGTATAAATAAATTTTATAACCAAAAAGAGTTGTCTATGTTAATGGAGAAACATGGCTTCACAAAAGTAAACTATAGAAACTTATCTAATGGTATATCTGCAATTCATTCTGGGTGGAAAATATAAAGATGTTTAAAAGAATATTTCATTTATTTAAAATTGGAAGAAAACTTTCTTCTTCAGGTGCTATAGAAACTATTGGCGAAATATATCAAATACCTTTATCTATAAAATTATTTTTTGATTTGATATCTATTGGGTCTAATAAAAAATTGCTTTCTACTTCAAAAAAACCTGGTGAAAAACTTTGTGATGCTCTTGAAGGTATGGGGACAACTTTCATCAAATTAGGACAATTTTTAGCGACAAGACCAGATATTATCGGAGAAGAATTGGCTGAAGATTTGGTTAAACTCCAAGACAAACTTCCCGCCTTTAAAGTAAATGAAGCTAAAGAAATTATAAGAAAAGAGCTTGGTGAAAATCAATTTAAAAATATCTCTAATATAAGTGATCCAATAGCTGCTGCTTCTATAGCTCAAGTTCACATTGCTAATATAAACTTCGAAGGTAAAAAAAAAGAAGTTGCTATTAAGATTCTTCGACCGGATATTGAAAAATTATTTAATGAAGAATTAGATGCTCTTTTATTATTTGCATACATAATAGAAAATTCAATTTCTAAAACTAAAAGATTAAAACTCGTCGAGGTTGTTTATCTTTTAAAGGAAATTACCAATATTGAAATGGATTTAAGATTTGAAGCAGCGGCCGCTAATGAATTATACGAAAATACTAAAAATGACATTGGTTTTAATGTCCCTAAAATTTATTGGAATTTTACTTCTAAGAGAATTCTGACTTTGGATAAAGTAGAAGGTGTATCAATAAGAGAATATAGATTACTTGAAAATTCAGGCATAGATCTAAAGCAGTTATCTGAAAATCTTATTCAACATTTTTTGAAACAAGCTGTAAGAGATGGTTTTTTTCATGGTGATATGCACCAAGGCAATTTATTTGTTGATGAAAAAGGAAATATTATACCTGTAGATTTTGGAATAATGGGAAGATTAGATAGAAATAATAGAAAATATTTAGCTGAAATACTTTATGGATTTATACAAAGGGACTACATGAAAGTTGCTGAAGTACATTTCCAAGCTGGTTTAGTGCCAAAAAATGCTTCTAAAGAAGAATTTGCTCAAGCTCTCCGTTCTGTCGGAGAGCCTATTTTTGGCCAATCTATTAAAAATATTTCAGGTGGTAATCTTTTAGCTCAGTTATTTGAAATAACCGAAAAATTTAATATGGCAACTCAACCTCCTTTGCTATTACTTCAGAAAACTATGGTGGTAGTTGAGGGTGTAGCGAGAAAATTAAATCCTGAAACAAATATTTGGGAGGTATCAAGACCAATTTTAGAAGACTGGATCAAAAACTTTAAAGGACCGAAAGCTAGTGTTGACAATGTTCTAAATACATCAACTGAAATTATAAAAAGGATTCCTGACTTGCCGGATTTTATGGACAAAGCAAATTATGCTCTTCAGTTAATTGCTGAGGGTAGACTTAATATTGCTATCAAAAACAATAAGAATTTAGAAATTGAAAAAATGAGGCTTAAAACTTTAAAGAATAATATTATTATTGGCATTTTAGCGGTTGTAATTATTATTTTATTAGTATTTTAATTAAAAAATGGAAATAAAAAATAAAAAAATACTTTTAATTATCGGAGGCGGTATATCAGCTTATAAATCATTAGATTTAATTAGATTGTTAAAAAAAAATAATATTCAAATTAAAACTATCTTGACGCAAAGTGGAAAAAAGTTTGTAACTCCGTTATCATTAGCCTCTCTATCAAATAGCAAAGCTTATGAAGATATTTTTGACGTAAATAATGAAACTGAGATTGATCATATTTCTCTTTCTAGGTGGGCAGATATTATAGTAGTAGTTCCAACCACGGCAAATCTAATGTCCAGATTATGTTCTGGAAAAGCTGATGATTTAGCAACTACAGTTATTTTAGCCTCAAATAAAGATACTATTTTAATCCCAGCAATGAATGTGAGAATGTGGCTTCATAAGGCTACACAAAGAAATAAAAAAACACTTTTAGATTTTGGTTATAAATTTTTAGGACCAGAAAATGGTGAAATGGCTTGTGGAGAATTTGGTGAAGGTAAAATGTCAAGTCCAAGACAAATTTATACCTTTTTAAATAATTATTTTAAAAATAAAAATATAGTTAAGAAAAAAAAAATTAGTGCTTTAGTAACTACTGGTCCTACAAGAGAATACTTAGATCCAGTCAGATTTATTTCTAATGAGTCTAGTGGAAAACAAGGATACGAGGTTGCCATAGCTCTTAAAAAACTAGGTGTTAAGACTACTCTAATCGCAGGACCTTCAAAGATTAATTTCTCAAAAGATATAAACGTAATTAATGTTGTGAGCGGTGAGGAAATGATGAATGAAGTCAAAAACTTACTACCAGTAAATATTGCTGTTTGTGCTGCTGCGGTTTCTGATTTTAAACCAAAAGTTAAAATTAAGTCTAAATTCAAAAAAAAAGAAAGAAATTTAAATAATCTTTATTTAGAGAAAAATCCTGATATCCTCGAATACTTAGGTAAACATAATAGGCTAAGACCAAAAATTTTAGTTGGTTTTTCAGCAGAGACTGAAAAATTGATAGAAAATTCAAAAAAGAAAATTAAGGAAAAATATTGCGATTTAATAATAGCAAATGATGTTTCAAAAAAAGATATCGGTTTTAATGTCGATTATAATAAAGTTTCGATCATAGATAAAAAGGGAAGAGTAGAAAATATTCCAAAAAATAAAAAGAGCTTTATAGCAGATCGAATTGCCAAAAAAATAATAGATAAATTTTTAATTGATGACAAAAATATTAATTAAGCGATCTTCCGAAAAAGTAATAATTCCTAAATATGAAACACCAGGCTCTGCTGGAATGGATATAAATGCCTTCTTGAACAATTCTATAGAAATTAATCCAGGAGAAAGAAAAATAATACCAACTGGTTTTTCTCTATCAATACCAAAAGGGTATGAGGTGCAAATAAGACCTAGATCCGGGCTAGCTATAAAAGAAGGGATAAGTGTATTAAACACTCCAGGAACCATTGACTCAGATTATCGAGGAGAGATTAAAGTTATATTAATAAATTTAAGTGATAAAAAATTTATAGTTGAAAATGAGACTAGGATCGCTCAAATGATTATAGCTCCAGTAACTCAAGTAAGTTTGGAGGAAGTAAGTGAACTTTCTAACACAGTTAGGGGCACTGGTGGTTTTGGCTCAACAGGAATAAAATAATTTTAATGAAAATTTCTAATGCTGATTTTAAAAGATACTCAAAACAAATTATTTTAAAAAAAATCGGTATTCAAGGACAAAAAAAAATTGCCTCGGCTAAAGTACTTGTAATTGGCGCAGGAGGTCTTGGTTGCCCTTTAATTTTATATCTTGCCTATTCTGGTGTTGGAACTCTTGGTATCGTAGACAATGATAAAATTGATATTTCAAATTTAAATAGACAAATTTTATTTACTTCGAATGATATAGGAAAATATAAAGTAGATCAGTCAAAAAAAATAGTAAAAAAAATAAATAAAAAAATTAATGTGAAAATATTTAAAGAAAAACTTAATAAAAAAAATATAAAAAAAATATTTCAAAAATTTGATATAATTTGTGACTGTTCAGACAATTTTAATACAAGATACATTATTAACGATCACTGCCTTAAATTTAAAAAAATTTTAATCTCAGCTGCAATTAGTAAGTTTGATGGCCAAATTTTCAATTTTAATTTTAAAAAAAAAGGCCCCTGTTTTAGATGTTTTATGCCTGAAGAACCAGAGAATGAAAACAATTGCGAAACAGATGGAATAATGTCAACATTAGCTGGAATCGCTGGAACACTTCAAGCTAATGAAGTGATAAAAACCATTATAAGTAAGAAACAATTATGTACAAAAGAGATTCTAATCTTCAATTCTCTATATTCTAATTTTCGAAAAGTAAAACTGACAAGAAATCCAAATTGTACTGATCAATGTTTAAAAAGATAATAATTATTTTTTATTTAATCTCCAATAACCTCCTTGCGGATGAATATTTTCTTACATTAAGGAATGAAAAGGTAAATTTAAGACAAGGCCCATCTTTTGAATATCCAATTAAAATATTTTATAAAAAAAAATATTTACCTGTTTTAATAGAAGATAAATCAGATAATTTTAAAAGAATCAGAGATCATGAGAATAATTCGGGCTGGATACATGTTTCCCAACTTTCTAAAAAGAAAGCAGGTATTACAATAAAAGATGATCTGTTAATTTTTGATAAACCTACTATTTACTCCAAACCTTTAGTAGTTTTAAAAAAAGGAAGATTATGTATAGTAAAAAAATGTAAAGGTAATTGGTGTAAAGTAAAAGTAGATGAATATGTTGGTTGGATTAAAAAAGATGATCTTTGGGGAAGATTATAGATTAATGAAAAGGATTTTCTAAAATACAAGCAACTAAATGAATTCGGGGTTGCTCTCCTCCATTAAAGAAATTATGGTATTTGGTGTTGTTAGTAATTGTAACAGAACCATCTGCCGGCATATGCTTACTTACGTCTTCAATTACCATTCTGCAACCATAATTAGTAATTATAGGAATATGAAGCCTTGGTTCAGGGTCTCTGTGCCAACTCAATGTAGATCTGGGTTCTTTTAATAAAATTCTTACTCTTCCAAGTTTGAAATGTTTTTTTAATGTATTATAAACTTCCTCAAAATATGTTCCTTTAAATTCAGATACCAATTCAGTGTATTCTGACTCTTCAATAGGTTTGTCTCTTTCTTCCTCTTTTCCAGTCTCATCTGGAATAGTCCAATATGTGCCTCTTACATTGTGGCCTTCTGTTGAAAATTTATCTCCAGGTATTTGGTTTAAAGAAATTGCACCAAAACACTTAATACCCAAAGTGTTAAATTCTTTTTTTTGCAAAATTTTTTCTAAATCTGATCTCAATCTATTAATATCAAATTTGAGACCTGGAACTCTATAAAAGTCACCTAATTTATTCTTATTTAATGTTTCGATATTTTCTTTTATTTTTAAACTGCCCATATTTAATTAAGTTTTTTTAGCTCTTTTCTATCCGCATTCATTATTTTAGTCCATATGTTTACAAAATCTTTTACAAATTTCTCTTTATTGTCATCTTGCGCATAAACTTCCGAATATGATCTTAAAATAGAGTTTGAACCAAATACTAAATCAACCCTTGTTGCTGTAAATTTTATTTTTTTTGTCTTACGATCTATAATTTCGTATAGATTTTTATTCAGCGGTTTCCAAATAAATTTCATATCTGTTAAATTAACAAAAAAATCATTTGTTAAAATTCCAGGTTTATTGGTAAAAACACCATGCTTTGTATTTTTGTGATTTGTATCTAATACTCTCATTCCTCCAATTAAAACTGTCATTTCTTTTGCTGACAAGTTCATTAAAGAAGCTCTATCTAACATCATTTCCTCTGGGCTAACTGCATATTCTTCTTTTACCCAATTTCTAAACGCATCATGCAAAGGTTCTAGTACTTTAAATGAGTCGATGTCAGTCTGATCTTGTATTGCGTCTCCTCTACCAGGTGAAAAGGGTACTTTAACTTTGAAACCAGCTTTTTTGATAGATTTTTCTAATCCGACATTTCCTGCTAGAACAATAATATCTGCCATACTTGCTTTAACTTTTTTGGCAACTTTTTCTAATTTTTCAAGTACTTTACTTAATCTAGATGGTTCATTACCTTCCCATTTGTTTTGAGGTAATAAACGAATTCTAGCTCCATTTGCTCCACCTCTGCAGTCAGTTCTTCTATAAGTTCTAGCGCTATCCCAGGCAGTGCTGATCAAGTCTGAACTTTTTAAACCCGTTGCTTCGATTAATTTTTTTGCTTTAGTTACGCTAAAACTTTTACCTTGAGGTACCGGATCTTGCCAAATTAATTCTTCTTTTGGTGAGTCTGGTCCAATATAATATTTTTTGGGTCCCATATCTCTGTGAGTCAATTTAAACCAAGCTCTAGTAAAAGAGTCAGCCATATATTTATGATCTTTTCTAAATTCTTCTGAAATTTTTCTATAACTCGGATCCATTTTCATCGCCATGTCTGCATCAGTCATTATAGGATTTCTTTTGATAGAAGGGTTAGCTAAATCTATTGGTTTATCTTCCTCTTTCATATTTATTGGCTCCCATTGATTTGCTCCCGCTGGACTTTTCTTTAATTCCCAATCATAATCCAATAAAAGTTTTAAATAAGAGTCATCCCATTTATTAGGATGTGTAGTCCAAGCACCTTCGATACCACTAGTTACTTGATTTACTCCTAAACCACCTCCACCTTTTCGATTCCAACCAAATCCTTGCTCTTGAATTTCACCTGCTTCAGGTTCAGGACCTAATAAAGAAGCGTCACCATTTCCGTGAGCCCTTCCAACAGAATGGCCTCCAACAGTTAAAGCACAAGTTTCTTCATCATTCATGGCCATTCTACCAAATGTTTCTCTAACATCGTGAGCGGTTCTTAATGGGTCTGGTTTGCCATCAACACCCTCAGGATTCACATAGATTAACCCCATAACAACTGCAGCTAAAGGATTTGCTAGTGATTTACGATTATCATTATTTGAATAACGCTTATCTTGAAGCCATTCTTTTTCAGAGCCCCAATAAACATCTTTTTCTGGATGCCATATATCTTCTCTTCCAAATGAAAACCCAAACATTTTTAGTCCCATTGATTCGTAAGCCATATTTCCGGCCAATATCATTAGATCTGCCCAACTAATTTTGTTTCCATATTTTTTTTTAATAGGCCAGAGTAAACGTCTTGCTTTATCTAAATTTGTATTATCTGGCCAAGAATTTAACGGGGCAAACCTATGGTTTCCAGTTCCGCTACCTCCACGTCCATCAGCTATTCTATAAGTTCCTGCAGAATGCCACGCCATTCTAATAAACAAGCCCCCGTAATGACCGAGATCAGCCGGCCACCACTCCTGACTATCTGTCATTAGCTTAAGTAAATCTTTTTTAATTCCTTTAAAGTTTAATTTTTTAACTTCCTTGCTGTAATCAAACTTTTTGTTCATAGGATTTGTTTTTGAATCGTGTTGGTGTAAAATATCTAAATTGAGATTTTTCGGCCACCAATGAGTTGGTGTTGATTGCTCAGTCATACTACCATGCATTACAGGGCATTTTCCATTTCCATTTTTTTTAAATTCTACACTCATTTGATCTCCTATATTTTTTTAATATAATAATTTTAACTTGAAATAAAAGCGACAATCTGTCAATTTTTTAAATTTATAAACACCTCTAAATTCTTTATTTTTTTTCCATTTGGTGCTTTTGGAATTTTTTCAAAAACCACCTCATCCTCGTTAATATCAATTAGTTCTGAAGTTTCTGTATCATAAAAATGATGGTGATTTTTTACATTAGTATCAAAATAGGTTGTTTTTTTTTTACCTCTAACATCTACCTCACTTAAGTGTCCAGCAGTTTTAAAAGCATGAACAGTATTGTAGATGGTTGCTAATGCAAATTTATTTGTAGTTTTTTTTGTTAAAAGTTTATTTAAACTTTCTACAGTAAAATGAAATGTTTTTTCTCTGTCGAATAAAAATTTAGCAATTTCAACTCTTTGCTTTGTTGGTCTTAGTCCTGAGGATCTTAATTTTTTTAAAATATTTGTTTTTTTCATGTTATTTTACTATATTTTACTTAGTTTATAATCATTCTAAAACACAAATATATATGAAACCTTTCTTAAATCAAGTAAAAGAGTTTTTAAATGATGCAAAAAAATAGCTATAGTTTTGAGGAATTAATTGAGTGTGGAGAAGGTAAACTTTTTGGTAAGGGAAATGCAAAATTACCATTACCACCAATGCTAATGTTTGATAGAATAACAGAAATAAGTAAAGATACCGGAAAATTTAAAAAAGGATTAATTAAAGCTGAGCTAGATATAAAAGATGATCTTTGGTTCTTTAATTGTCATTTTCAAGGTGACCCAGTAATGCCAGGGTGTTTAGGTTTAGATGCGATGTGGCAATTGGTTGGTTTTTATTTGGGTTGGGTAGGTGAGCCTGGAAAAGGAAGAGCGTTAGGAGTTAATTCTGTTAAATTTACAGGTGAGGTATTAAAAAAAATAAAAATGGCTACTTATGAAATAGATATGAAAAGAATTTTAAAAAAGGAAGGAACAGCTGTAGGTCTAGCTAACGGAACCTTAAGTGCAGATGGAAAAATTATTTATACAGCAGAAAATTTAAAAGTAGGGTTATTTAGATCATGAAAAGAGTAGTTATAACTGGAATTGGAATAGTTTCTTGTTTAGGCAATAATCAAGAAGAAGTTTATAAATCATTGCTGAATTCTAAATCGGGAATATCATATTGCGAAGAATACAAAGAGCATAACCTAAAAAGTCAGGTTCATGGAAAACCAAATATTAAAATTTCTGACCATGTAGATAGAAAGATTATTAGATTTATGGGATCAGGCTCAGCATATAATTATATTGCTATGAAAGAAGCTGTGCAAGACTCTGGGTTAGAAGATAAAGATGTTAGTAATTTTAATACAGGAATAGTTATGGGTTCAGGAGGACCTTCAATAGAAAATGTAATTTTAGCTGCAGACAAAACTAGAGCAAAAACACCTAAATTGATGGGGCCATTCATTGTTCCCAGGACGATGGCTAGTACCGCATCTGCTACTTTGGCTGTGCCTTTTAAAATAAAGGGAGTTAATTATACAATGAGTTCTGCTTGTGCAACTAGTGGGCACTGTATTGGTAATTCAGTAGAACTAATACAATCTGGAAAACAAAAAATTATGTTTGCTGGAGGAAGTGAAGAAATTCATTGGGCGATGACGGCTATGTTTGATGCAATGACTGCATTGTCATCAAAATATAATGACACGCCAGAAAAAGCATCAAGGGCCTACGATAAAACTAGAGATGGTTTTGTAATAGCCGGAGGTGGGGGTGTTTTAGTACTTGAAGAATATGAACATGCAAAGGCAAGAGGAGCTAAAATATATGCTGAAATTACTGGTTATGGAGCTACGTCAGATGGTTATGATATGGTAGCACCTTCTGGAGAGGGAGCAGTAAGATGTATGAAGCTAGCATTAGCGACAACGAGAAATAAAATTGATTACATCAATACACACGGAACATCCACTCCTGTTGGAGATATAACAGAACTTAAAGCAGTTAAAGATACATTTAAAGAAAATATTCCTAAGATTAGCTCTACAAAATCTTTATCAGGCCATCCATTAGGAGCAGCTTCAGTACATGAGGCTATTTACTGTTTAATAATGATGAAAAATAATTTCATTACTGGATCTGCAAATATAAATGAAATGGATGAAGAGGCAAAGAAATATCCTATTGTAACTAAAACTGAAAATAAAGTGTCTTTAAATTCAGTTATGTCTAATAGTTTTGGTTTTGGTGGAACTAACGCAACTTTAATTTTTGAGAAAGTGTAATCATGGACTTGATGAAAGGTAAGAAGGGATTAATAATGGGCGTAGCTAATGAGCGCTCAATAGCCTGGGGAATCTCTAAAAAACTTTCGGAAGCAGGGGCTGAATTGGCATTTACCTATCTAGGTGATGCTTTAAAAAAGAGAGTTATTCCCTTAGCTGAAAAATTGAATTCAAATGTAACTTTTAGTTGTGATGTCGAAAAAAAAGACGAAGTATTAAAACTTTTTAACGACATAAAAGCTAAATGGGGACAAATAGATTTTGTTGTTCATGCGGTGGCATTTTCAGATAAGTCTGAACTATCAGGTGAATATTTAAATACTAGCAGAGATAATTTTTTAAGAAGTATGTTAATATCTTGTTTCTCTTTTACTGAAGTGTCTAAAGAAGCATCAAAAATTATGAAAGAAGGTGGTAGTCTGCTTACTCTGACTTACGAGTCAACTAAAGCGATACCAAATTATAATGTTATGGGTGTCTGTAAATCAGCTCTAGAGGCAAGTGTCAAATATATAGCGAGAGATCTCGGAAAGAAAAAAATAAGAGTTAATGCTATAAGTGCCGGACCAATAAAGACATTAGCTGCCTCAGCTATTGGAGATGCAAAATTTTTATATAAATGGAATGAAGACCATTCATTTTTAAAAAGAAATGTTGATATCAATGACGTTGGAAATTCAGCATTATATTTATTAAGTAATCTTGCCGCTGGAGTTACCGGTGAAATTCACTATGTGGATGCTGGATATAATAAAGTAGGAATGCCAGATCCTAAAAATATCACTTAAGTATTTTGTCAAAAAGATATAGCGGTAAATCATTTAAAGATTCAAGCGTAATGAAAAAAGCTAAACTTTCTTTAAAGGAAAAAAGAAGATTGAAAAAAGAAAAAAAGAAAAATAAATAAAAGATGTATAACTTTTATAAGATTAATTAAATAGCAGCTTGTTTCATTGACAATTTAACTTTACCTCTATCAAATCCAACTACTTTAACAGAAACTTCGTCTCCTTCTTTTACGACATCTCCTACTTTAGCAACTCTTTTTTCTGCTAGTTCCGAGATATGAACTAATCCATCTTGTTTTCCCAAGAAGTTAACGAATGCGCCAAATTCCATTATTTTTACAACTTTTCCCTTGTAAATTTTTCCCATTTCAGGTTTTGCAACTAAGCTTTTTATAAATTCAATTGCTTTATTTCTAGACTCTTCATCAGGTGCTGCAACAGTAACTTCTCCTGTGTCTTTTACATCTACTTTTGCCCCAGATGTTTCAACTATTTCTCTAATTGTCGCGCCACCTTTTCCTATTACAGTAGCAATATCTTTTTTATCAACTTGAACTGTTTCTATTTTAGGTGTGTGTTTTGAAAATTCTTTTCTTGAAGATTTTATAGCTTTATTCATTTCAGATAATATTTTTTCTCTTCCATCTTTTGCTTGATTCAAAGCTTTTTCCATTATATCAAATGTAATACCGGTAATTTTAATATCCATTTGCAGTGAAGTAATTCCATCTTTTGTTCCAGCTACTTTAAAGTCCATATCCCCTAAATGATCTTCATCACCTAAAATATCGGATAATACTGAAAATTTATCATCTTCTTTGATTAAACCCATGGCTATACCAGCTACTGACTCCTTAATTGGCACTCCAGCATCCATTAGCGATAAAGAAGTTCCACAAACAGTGGCCATTGAAGATGAGCCATTAGATTCAGTTATTTCTGAAACAACTCTGAGAGTATAGGGAAAGTTTTCTTTTTTTGGTAAAGAAGAATTGATTGCTCTCCAGGCTAATTTTCCATGACCTATTTCTCTTCTACCTGTACCAATTCTTCCGCATTCGCCTACTGAAAATGGAGGAAAATTATAATGAAGCATAAAATGAGATCTTTGCATACCGTCTAGGCTTTCTAATCTTTGTTCATCATCTGACATTCCTAGGGTTGTCACAACTAAAGCTTGTGTTTCGCCTCTCGTAAATAAAGCAGAACCGTGTGCCCTAGGTAATACGCCAACTTCACATTTAATTTGCCTTACATCTGCAAGACCTCTTCCATCTATTCTTTTTTTATCTTTTAAAATTGCAGTTCTAACTATATCTTTTTCTAATGACTTTAACTGTGCCATAGCTTGATTTTCAGTTACGTTTTCATCTTCTGCAAACATTTCTTTACATTTTGTATTTATTTCTGATATTGCAGTTGATCTCTTCTTTTTATCAATTTCTTTAAACGCTTTCCTTAAATCTGTCTCAAAAGCACTTGCTATTTTCTTTTTGACGTTGGAGTGATCTACCTCTTCTATTTCCCACTTTGGTTTGCCTGCTTTTTCTGCCAAAGACTCAATTGCTTTTATTACAGGCACGAAATTCTCATGCCCAAATTTTACAGCGTCTAACATTATCTTTTCTGACAGACCTGATGTCTCAGACTCTACCATCAATACAGCATCTTTTGTTCCAGCTACAACTAAATCTAATTCGGACTCCTTTAATTCCTCTGGAGTAGGATTTAATATATATTTATTATCTTTATATCCAACTCTACTAGCTGCTATTGGACCTTGAAACGGAAGTCCAGATATAGCTAAAGCTGCGGAAGATGCAATTATTGATAATATATCAGGTTGATTTTCTCCATCATAAGATAAAACGGTAGGTAAAACTTGAACCTCGTTCATAAAACTTGATGGAAATAATGGTCTAATAGGTCTATCAATTAATCTTGAAATTAAAGTTTCCGACTCTGTTGGTCTAGCTTCTCTTTTAAAGTAACCTCCTGGAATCTTACCCGCTGCATAGTATTTTTCTTGATAGTTAACTGACAAAGGGAAGTAATCTTGCCCCTCCTTTAAATTTTTTGCACCGACAGCAGTTGCAATTACAACTGTTTCTCCACAAGTAGCAATAATTGCTCCGTCTGCTTGTCTGGCAATTTTACCTGTTTCTAACGTGATTTTTTTATCATTAATTTTAATTTCTTCTTTGTGAATTTTAAACATTATTTCCTTAAATTTAATTGTTTTAATACTTTATTATAAGACTCCGGATTTTTTCTTTTCAAATAACTTAAAAGTTTTTTTCTTCTATTAACTGATTTTGTAAGCCCAACCGTCGAATGTTTATCTTTTTTAGCTTTTTTAAAATGTTCAGCTAACTTTGTTATTTTATCTGTTAATAGACCTATTTGAATCTCAGCAGATCCGACATCTTTACTATGAAGGGCTAAAGAATTAATTGTATCTTTTTTTTTCTGTTTCATTTTCTTTATTTTTTTTAATCAATCTTTCTATTTTTTCAGCATATTCAAAGGAATTATCTTCTACAAATGCAAGTTTAGGAAGAAACTTGATATCAAGTTTTTTTGATAGTGCTTTTCTAACAAGATGTGCGTATTCAGTCAAGACTCTTACAGTTTCAGTCGTTCCTTCTCCTCCTAATGGAATCACATATGCTCTGGCAGTTTTCAAATCAGGAGTCATTCTTACTTCAGTAACAGTTATTATCTTAGTATTAATAAAAGGAATCTTTGCCTCATTTCTTATGAAAATCTCCCCTAAATTCTGTTTGACCATTTCTCCAACTCTTAACTGTCTTTGAGAATAAGCCGTATTTTTATTATTTTTATTCATTATATTTTTCTCTCTATTTTTTCTGCATTATAAGCTTCAATTATATCTTTTTCTTTAAAATCTATAAAGTCTTTAAGGCTTATACCGCATTCCAATCCATTCTTTACTTCCTTAACTTGATTTTTTTCTCTAAAAATACTGGAGATCTCACCGTCATGCACAACTACACCGTCCCTAATTAATCTAGCCTTAGATTTATTTTTTATTTCTCCATCTATAACTTTTGAACCTGCAATTTTACCAGCATTAGAAACACTAAAAATTTTTTGAACTTCAGCAGAACCTGTTACAGTTTCTTTTATGTCCGGCTCTAGCAACCCTGATAATCCTTTTTCAACAAATTCTAGGGCTTCATAAATTATATTAAAAAATTTTATTTCAACATTTTGCTCTTCAGCTAATTTTTTCGACTCTCTATTTGGTTTTACGTTGAAACCAATGAGTAAAGCATTAGATGCTTTGGCTAGTGTTACATCAGTTTCATTTATCATACCAATGTCTGAAAGAATAATTTTAGGCTTTACTTCTTCATGTGTAATTTTGTTAATTGCAATCTTTAATGCTTCACTTGATCCTTGTACATCTGATTTTATGACAATGTTAAGTTCTTCTTTTTTGTTATCTGTTTCTTCAAATAAAGTGGTTTTGTCTTTTACAATTAATTTTTTAGTTTGTCCTGAGTTGCTCTTTCTAAATTTGGCTATTTCTTTTGATTTATCTTCATCTTCTGTTACTAAAAATTCCGCGCCAGCAAAAGCTGTATCATTCATACCCAAAATTTCTACTGGCATGGAAGGTAAAGCCTCATCTATAGTTTTACCTTCGTGATTTATCATTGCTCTCACTTTCCCATAGGTATCTCCACAAACAAAATAATCTCCTCTATTTAATTTTCCATTTCCAACTAATATAGTTGAGACTGGTCCTTTGCCTTTGTCAATTTTTGACTCTAATACCACTCCAGAAGCTGGACCTTCAACTGCTGCTTTTAAATCTAAAAGTTCTGCTTGAAGTAAAATATTTTCTTTAAGTTTATCAAGATTAGTTTTTTTAGTAGCAGAAACTTCTACGAAAAGTGTGTCACCACTTAAATCTTCTGCAACTAATTCATATTTCATTAATTCATTTTTAATTTGGCTTATATTTTTAGTAGGCAAATCACATTTATTTATGGCAACAATAATCGGAACTTTAGCAGCTTTTGAATGTTGTATTGCTTCAATTGTCTGTGGTTTTATTCCATCGTCAGCCGCAACTACCAATATTACTATGTCTGTTACTTTAGAGCCTCTAGCTCTCATCTCTGTAAACGCGGCATGTCCAGGAGTATCTATAAATGTTATTGCTTTATCTTCAACTTTGACTTGATAAGCTCCTATGTGCTGAGTAATTCCACCATGTTCTCCTGAAACCACATTTGTATCCCTTAGAGAATCTAAAAGAGAAGTTTTTCCATGATCTACGTGACCCATAATTGTAACTATTGGAGCTCTTTTTTTTGTTCCCTTAACTGATTGAATATTTTTTTTATCAATTTTTAAAGCAGGAACTTCTTCAACTACTGGTTTATGACCAAACTCTTTGACAATGTACTCAGCTGTATCTTTATCAATAATGTGGTTTATTGTGGCTATTACTTTCATATTAAATAAAAACTTAATAATGTCATTAGATCTCTCAGCCATTCTATTTGAAAGTTCTTGAATTGAAATTTGTTCTGGAATTTTTACGTCTCTAATTATTTTTTTAAATTCTTTTTTCTCTTCTTGTCCAGTGTTAGTTTTTTTGTCTTTTAATCGTGCTCTTTTTACTGAAGCTAAACTTCTTTGTTTAATTTCTATTTCCTCTACATTCATTGCTCTAGCAACCGTTAATTTAAAGTCTCTTTTTCCTATTGGACCTTTTAATTTTAGTTTACTTTTTGGCGGTGATTTCTCTTCTTTTTTAATAAAAGCTTTAGTTGCCTGCTGCTCAATAAATTTTCTATTAATATTTTTTTTATCTTGATTAGGACGAGGGGCAACACCTTTATTATAAAAGTTTTTTGAAGTATCCCTATTAGATTTTACTGTTTTCTTTTTTTCGATTGAAAAAGATTTTTTTCCACTTTTATCTAATTTAGAAAAATCTATTTTTTTTGAAATTGTATTAGATATCGTAAGAGTTTTCTTTTTGTCTTTATTTTTTTCCATAATATTTATTTATAAGCTATTTCCCTCGCCGACATTATTAGTTGATCTGCCTCTTCTCTAGACAGTGAAAACTCCTCTAAATATCCTTCTATTCTAACCTTCTTACCTTTAATCTCGTCAAATCCACCTATTAACTCATCTGAGGAAAGGTCCGCAAAATCACTTATAGTTTTTATATTTCTACTACCTAATAAAACTAACATACCTTGAGTTATGCCTTTAAGATTAGTTAAGGACTCTTCCATACCAAGTTCTTTAAGTTTTTTGGAAACTTCTTCTTTTTCTTTAATCAAATTTTCTTTTGATCGTTCAATCAATTCTTTTGCGGTATCTTCGTCTATACCTTCAATTTTAGCTATATCATCTACATTAGCTTGAGATATTTCTTCGATACCTTGGAAACCTTCCGACACAAGTAGCTGACCTAAGGTTTCATCAACTTCAAGTCCTTTAATCAAGTTTTCAGTTCTATCTTTAAATTCAGCTTGTCTTCTTTCTGAATCCTCTTTATCAGTTAAAATATCAATTTCAAAATTGGTTAATTTAGATGCTAGTCTAACATTTTGACCTCTTCTACCTATTGCTTTACTTAAATTTTCTTCTGTTAAAATTACATCAATTCTTTTATTATCCTGATCAATAAGAACTTTTTGTATTTCTGCAGGAGATAAAGACTCAGAAATTAAAGTTGGTAAATCTTCAGTCCATTTAATTATATCAATTTTTTCACCATACAGCTCATTTACAATAGTTTGAACTCTACTTCCTCTCATACCTACACATGCTCCAACAGGATCTATCGAGTTATCTTTCGATGAAACACAAATTTTTGCTCTACTACCCGGGTCTCTTGCCACAGATTTTATCTCTATTACTCCTTCGTAAATCTCTGGCACTTCCTGAAAAAATAATCTAGCTAAGAATTGTGGGTGAGCTCTTGATAAAAATATTTGATGACCTTTTATTTCTTTTTTTACTTCGTAACAATAAGCTTTTACTCTATCACCAGTCTTTAAAATTTCCCTGGGAATTAATTCGTCTTTTTTAATAACCCCTTCTGCTTTTCCTAGATCAATAATTACATTTCCATATTCTAACCTTTTGATAATTCCGCTTAATATCTGGCCTTGTTTATCAATAAAATCCTGGTATTGCCTATTTTTTTCTGCCTCTTTAACTCTTTGACTTATAACTTGTTTTGCGCTTTGAGCTGCTATCCTGCCAAAATCTACTTGCGGCAACTCTTCAAAAATTTTATCTCCTACTTTTAAATCTTTATTTTTCTTGTTTATTGATTTAGCTTCATCTAAAGAAATCTCTCTGTTCGAGTCTTCTATAGTTTCAACTATATCTAATACTTTTTGAATTTTAATTTCGCCAGTTTCCCTATCAATAGTAACTTGTATATTATTATCATTACCAAATTTAGTAAGTGCAGCTTTTTGAATTGCTCCTTCCATGGACTCTATAACTAACTCTTTATCAATAGATTTTTCGTTAGCTACAGCTTCTACAATTCTCAATAATTCTAATTTATCTAGTCCTCTATTTAACATTTTTTTTTTTCCTGTTTCCCAAAAAAAAATGGGCTAGTGCCCATTTTGTAAATTTGGTGATTTAAAAGACTTTTAATAAATAATTAAGGTTTTTTCAAGACTACAGTTTAAAAACTTCTATTTTATCAGTTTTTTCCCAAGAAAAATGCCCCTTATCAGTGGGTTCTCTTCCAAAATGACCATAGGAAGAGGTAATTTCATAAATAGGTTTATTTAAACCCAATATTTCTCTTATACCTCTTGGTGATAAATCAAAATTTTGTTCAATTAGTTTTTTTACCTCTTCATTCTTATGCTGATCTTTTTCAGCAAGCCTAACATATATTGATAGAGGTTTTGAAACACCTATCGCATAAGCCAATTGAATCAAACATTTTTCTGAAACCTTTGCTGCTACAATATTTTTTGCAATATATCGCGCAACATACGCTGCTGATCTATCAACTTTTGTAGGATCCTTACCCGAGAAAGCACCACCACCATGAGGAGAAGCTCCACCATAAGTATCAACTATAATTTTTCTTCCTGTTAAACCAGCATCTCCGTCAGGTCCGCCGATTATAAACTGTCCAGTTGGATTAACGTAAATATCTTTGTCATCTAAATTAGATATAAATTTTTCTGGAATAGATTTTTTTATATAAGGATAAACTAAATCTTTTACTTGCTTTTGGTTTAAGTCTTTTGAATGTTGAGTTGAAATTACGACTGAAGTAACTTCTTTTGGTTGTTCATTCTCGTATAACATGGAAACTTGACTTTTCGAATCAGGTTCTATTCCTTTTAAAAGTCCACTTTTTCTATCTTGAGCCATAAGTCTTAAAATTTTATGAGAGAAATGTATTGGTGCTGGCATAAGTTCTTTTGTCTCTGTGCATGCAAATCCAAACATAATACCCTGATCTCCAGCTCCTTCATCTTTATTACCTGATGAGTCTACTCCCATCGCAATATCGGTTGATTGAGGATGAAGATGACTTTCAATTTTTGTAGCATCTCTCCATGTAAACCCATCCTGATCATAGCCAATATCTTTTATAGTGTTTCTTACCTTTTCGATTAAATCATCTTTTTTAATTTCAGGTCCTCTAACTTCACCAGCTAAAACAACTTTATTGGTTGTAGTTAAAGTCTCACAAGCTACCCTCGAAAAAGGGTCAGCAGACAAATAGCTATCGACAACCATGTCTGATATACGATCTGATACTTTGTCCGGATGTCCTTCTGAAACAGACTCACTTGTAAATAAATAATTATTTTTTTTCATTATTAATTTTTCTTATCGTAAAAAAGATGAGCATATATGTAATTAAAAGTATAAAAAATATCAAATCATTTTTATTTTTTAATTTATTGTTAATAAATGGTACATTTAATTCTATGCTTCCGGCTTCATTTGAGGCTAGTTGTTTGATTATATTTCCATTGTTATCAATAAAAGCACTTATTCCTTTATTTGCTGATCTTATTAAATAACTATTGTTTTCTATTGCTCTATAGATCGATTTTACAAAATGTTGGCTTGGACCAATAGTTCCACCAAACCAAGCATCTTCTGAAATATTTATTATAAGATTCGTTTTGTCAGGAGCATTTTGAGTTAATTTTGGAAATATAATCTCATAACAAATTAAGGGAAGGATTTTTAGTTTATCAATATCAAAAGTTTGTTGCTCTTTTCCTCTAAGGAACGAACCATATCCTTCTGTAACTTTTTTTAAATCAAATTTACCCAGTAAGCTTTCAAATGGTAGAAACTCTCCAAACGGAACTAGTTTCTTTTTATTATATTGATAGATAACTTCGAATTGATTATTTACTGCTACCATACTATTAAATAATCCACCTGAATTTTCTTCTCTGGTGTTTATCCCAAAAAAAATAATATGTTTTTCAGAAAAATTTTCTTTGATTATTTCTTTGAAATCTTCAATTTCAGACAACTCATATCCAGCAAAAACTCCTTCGGGCCAAATAAATATTGTTTTTCTTTCCTTATCTGGCTCACTGTATTTAACCAATTTAATTAATAATGATCTTATTTCTTCGACTGATAAATTATAGTTTAGCTCAAAGTTCGGTGAAATAATTTTGAAATTAGTAAAATTTTCTTGATTAATTTTAAGATTATTATGTGTTTTCTCATTTTGATTTAATTTGACCGAACCATAGATGTAATTACTAAAAAAAAGTAAAGCTAAAAACGTAAATATTTTATAGTTAAATTGATTCTTTTTAAAAACTAATAACAAAGGCAAACAAAATATTGTAATAGATAATATGTTAAAAGCATATAATCCAATAGGGTTCAAAATTTGTATAACTTCAGGAAACCAAGACCAGCTATAGGACCATAAATTCCATGGAAAGCCTGTCATAATATTACTCCTTAAATAATCAAAGATAGATAATGAGCTACAAAAAATTAATATTGATGAAAAATTATTTGAAATAAAAGGTCCAGAAATCAAAGTAGCAAAACCAAAAAACAAACCTAGAAACATTGGAATAAATATTGTTGCTATTGGTATTAAATGTCTTAAGTTTTCATCAAAAGTCAGAGAAGTTGAAATCCAATAAATTCCCGACAAAAAAAAACCAAAACCAAAGAAATATCCTATAAAAAATAAATTACTTAGGTATGGTTTTTTCCTAAATTTACTTTTAGATTTTTTGTTAACGTAGCTAAGTATTAAGAATAAAGACGGAATTATTATAAAATTTATAAAAATAAAATTATAAGGTTGAAAACTGAAAGAAGACAATAATCCAAGAACAAAAGGAATAAAAAAAACCATTAAAGTTCTATTGTGTAAAATGGAGTTAAGATTCATCAATTTATAGATCTAAAGAATTTGTCTTCTAGATTTTTCATTATAAAAAAGTCCTTGTTACTTTTATGTCTCCCACCAAGCAAATGAATTAAACCATGAATCCATAATTTATCAAATTTAGATTTAGTTTCATATTTTTTCTCATGTTTTTTTATTATTTTATTTAAATTTATAATTATATCTCCTAAATAAATAATTTCTTTCTTTTTTAATAATTTTTTTAAATCTCTTTTTTCATGAAATGGGAATGATAAAATGTCAGTAGTTTTATTTTTTTTTCTAAAATTTTTGTTAAGCTTTTTTATTTCTTTATCTCCAGAAAGTAAAATAGAAAACTCTAATCTTTTTTTTTTAAAAAAATTATTAGAAAAATTAAGAGTTTTAATTTTTTTTTGTAAATATTTTTCTGGATTAATAATTATTTTTTTCCATTTTTTATGATTGATAATAACATTAACTTTTATCATCAATATTTTTTTGATAAGCTTTAATAATTTTTGATACTAAAGGATGCCTCACCACGTCTTTATGATCAAATTCGATTACTTCAATTTCTTTAATATTTTTTAAGATTTTTTTTGACTTTACTAAGCCGGAATGGGACTTATTAACTAAATCTATTTGCGATGGATCTCCATTAACTACAAGTTTTGAATTTTCTCCTATCCTTGTTAAAAACATCTTAATTTGAGTTTCTGTTGCATTTTGAGCTTCATCCAAAATAGCAAATGAATTTTTTAAGGTCCTTCCTCTCATAAATGCTAGAGGAGCTATCTCTATCTCTCCACTTTCAATTTTTTTTTGTATCGGTTCAAAACCAAATAAATCGTAGAGAGCATCGTATAATGGTCTTAAATATGGATCAACTTTGTCTTTCATATCACCAGGTAAAAAACCAAGTTTTTCTCCAGCTTCAACTGCTGGCCTTGAAAGAATTACTCTCTCAACTTTTTTTTCCATAAGATAAGTAATAGCTACAGATACTGCGAGAAAACTTTTACCGGTCCCAGCTGGTCCAAGAGCCATTACTATATCCTTTTCCTTTAAGGCTTGCATGTACTCTGCTTGTTTTTCAGATCTTGCTATTACTGATTGTTTAGGAGTTTTAATAAGTTGATTAAATGACTGAATATTTGAATTATTTTTTGTTATGATGTTTTTTTTCACTGAAAGATTTATATCACTAGTTTCAATTATATTTGTCAATAAAAATTTATTTGTAAGGAATTTTATTGCCTCACATACTTTGATAACGTTATCAGATTTACCTTTTATTGTGATTGAATTGCCTCTAAAAAATAAAGAGGTATTAGTTTGCCTCTCTAATTTTTTTAAATTAGTATTAAACTCTCCTAAAATTGCCATTAAAACGTCATTGTCAAAAATTTGAATATTTGAAGTCTCACTATCTATTTTTTTTATAGAAAAATTTTGCTTTAATTTACTTATTTCTGACATCTTTAAGCAGCTATTACCTTTTTTTTATTATTAATTAATATTATATCTCCAAATAAAGTATTTCTATTGAAATTATTTATTTCTACATCATTAATTTTACCTACTAAGTCTATTTCACTTTTCACAATAACAGAATTATGATGTTCATCTCTACCAAAATATAAATTTTCATTTTTTATCTTATTTTCAAATAAAACTTTTACTTTATTATTTAAAATATTTTTTCTATAAGAATTTTTTATTTCATTAGATATTTTTTGAAACTCTTCTAGTCTTTTTTTTGACAAAGATAAGTCTGGAATAATTAAATTTGAAGCAGGAGTGCCTGGTCTAACACTATAAATAAATGAGTAAGAGTTGATAAATTTTACTTTTTTTACAAGGTCTATTGTTTCTTGAAAATCATGACTTGTTTCTCCAGGATAACCAATAATAAAATCACTTGAAAATTTTAATAACTTATTTTTCTTCTTGAGTTTTTCTACTATATTTAAATAATATTCTATATTGTGTTTTCTGTTCATGGCCTTTAATATTTTGTCAGATCCACTTTGGACTGGAAGATGAAGAAGAGGCATCAATTTATCACAATCTCTGTGAGCATCCATCAAATCATCAGACACATCTCTTGGATGTGAAGTCGTATATCTTATTCTTTCTAAACCTTTAATATTGCTGAGTTTATTAATTAGATCTGAAAGTTTGTATTTATCATATTTATAAGCATTTACATTTTGTCCTAAAAGTGTGATTTCTTTTGAACCGTTATTTACTAATTGTTTAGCTTCTAAAATAATTTCTGAGAAAGAACGAGAGAATTCTGGACCTCGTGTATAAGGCACTACACAAAAATGGCAAAATTTATCACATCCCTCTTGAATAGTTAAATAAGAAGATACTTTTGAATTTGAATTTTTTATTATTTTCAAATGATCAAATTTTTCAATTGTATTAAAATCTGTACTATTAAATTTATTTTTTTTGATCTCAGCTCTTTTTATTATTCCAGGTATATCGTGATATGATTGTGGACCAACAACACCATCAATATAATTTTCTTTTTTTAACAATTCTTCTCCTTCAGCTTGAGCAACACAACCTGTAACAATTAATATAGGTTTTTTTTTATTTCTAAAATTTTTTTTCACTCGCCCTATATCGTGAAAGACTTTTTCTGTTGCTTTTTCTCTGATATGACAAGTATTTAAAACATAGCAGTCAGTTTCTGCTAAATTAGTTGTTAAACTATAATCAATCGTTTTTACCAAATCAAGAATACGGTTACTATCGTATTCGTTCATCTGACATCCAAAAGTTTTGATAAATATTTTTTTAGACAAATTATTTTTTAATTTTTGAACCGTAAAGTTCTAATTTATGATCAACTAATTTATAACCAAGTTTTGTAGCAATTTTATTTTGAAGCTCTTCAATTTCTTTGTCAACAAATTCTATTATTTCTCCATTATTAATATCAATAAGATGATCGTGATGTTCATCCGTAGATGGCTCATATCTAGATTTACCTTCTTTAAAATCATGCCGTTCGATAATACCTGACTCTTCCAGTAATTTAACTGTCCTATAAACCGTAGCGATACTAATCTTCTTGTCAACTAAACTTACTCTTTTGTGTAACTCGTCTACGTCGGGATGATCTTTAGAACCATATGTCATTTTTGACTCTGACATTACTTTGGCTATAACTTTTCTTTGATCAGTTAACCGAACACCCTTTTCTTTACATTTATCTTCTATTTTACTCATAAAAATTACGATAATTTAACTTATATATATAGGTTTAATCAATTTATTTTCTAAAAGATTTTTTTCAATTAAAATTTCTATATTTTTAAGGTCAAATTTAGCTAATTGAGAATCTTTATATCCAAAAATCTGGGCTCCTTTCGATATTTTTATGCCCTTTGCTATAGAAAGCGATATTCTTATCCCCGAAAAACTACCTGGACCCATATTAATAATTATGGAAAAATTTTTGTCAACAATGACTTTTTTTTGATGAAGAAAATCTATTATGCTATTAATTAGAGTATCTTTATTTTTATTAATATTGGTTTCAATTTTTTGTATGAAAAAATTTTTTTTAATTTTCAAACCTAAAGCATCTTCTTTTTTACCAATGCAGTTTATTATTAAAAAATCATTAATCATGTTTTTATTTTTAGCTTTTATCTATATCCCTAATAATTCTCATTCTGCCTCAAACCATATTGAAGATTTTGGAATTATATCTTTAATGTACCACAGGTTTGAAGAAAATAAATACCCTTCAACTAACATACGAATTGATGATTTTATTAAACATATTGAAATGATTAAAGAAAATAAACTTTCATTTATTAATCCTAAAAAATTTGAAATTGACCTGACTGAAAAAAGGAAGAATAGAAAAATTTTACTAACGATTGATGATGGCTTTACATCTTTTTATAACAATGCTTGGCCAATATTAAAAGAGAGAAAAATACCTTTTATTTTATTCGTTAGTACAAGAGAGGTGGGAAAATTTAATTATATGACCTGGGATCAAATAAGAGAAATAGATAAGGAAGAATTTGTAGAAATAGGAAACCATAGTCATACACACGAATACCTAGTTGATTTGAAATCTGAAGAAATTAAAAATGATATTAAAAAGTCAATTGAGATATTTAAAAAAGAACTTGGGTATAACTCTAATTTTTTTTCATATCCGTTTGGAGAATATAGTAATGAATTTAAAAAAATTATAAAAGATCTGGGTTTCCAATATGCATTTGGTCAACATTCTGGAGTGATAAGTGATAAATACAATTTTTATGAATTGCCTCGATTTCCTATTAATGAAAAATACGGTGAACTCAAACGATTTAAGTCTCTTTTAAAAAATATTCCATTTAATTATGAATATGTCAATCCAGAAGAAAGATATTTAAAAAACAAAAAAAATCCACCTGATGTAACAATCAAATTTTCTGAAAGTATAAAAAATTTAAATTTAACTAATTGTTATTCTAATGAAGAAAATAAATGGAGAAAATCAAAAATTATTTTTATAGATAAAAATACATTAAAAATCGAACTTCAAGGTAAGTTTACGTCTGAACGTGGACGTATAAATTGTTCTTTACAAGATGAAAGTGGTTATTGGAGGTGGTTAGGATTGCAATTTGTAGTTCCTTAAAATTAACTACAAGTTCAATTGTTTTTTTATAACTGAATTAGTTAGTTTAACATTCTCAAAATCATCTAAATTATTTTGATTGATAATCTGCTCTAGAATTTTAGTGTATTCTTCTCCTGTTTGAGCGTAGCTATCAAGTGTGTGAATTAAAGAAAGTCCTCTAACTGAAATATTTTTATTTCTTGCTTTTGACCTTTTTTCTCTAAATTGTTTATAACTTTTATGAGTATTTAAATTATTTTTATAAGCTTTAACCGAAGCTCTTAGTATGGGAAATCTTAAAATTTTATGACTTTTTTCGTTAGATCTGTTTAAAGGTTCAATACCAGAACCACTCCATGTCCATTGGCCGAAAATAGCATTACCTTCAAGAGCAAATCTGGATGTACCCCAACCACTTTCTTTAGCAGCTTGAGCTAGAGCGATTGATACAGGAATTATATCCATTCTTTTTTCTAACTCTGATATGTTTCCATTTTTTACTTTATATTCTTTTAATTTACTTCTCAGCCATAACTTCTCTTTTTCAGAAGTCATCTTTTTTGATGTTATTCGTAATAATTTTATTCTGTCAGCAAGAATTTTTTGGTTTTCTGCAACAACTAATGGCAAAACTATTTTAATAAAAGTTTCTTTTTTTAATTGGACATTAGTGATTTCTATCAAGTCTTTTGGAAACTGAGTGAAGTAAATTGGTTTCACAAGTTTATTATTTCTTACATTTGATAGATCATACTCAACATCCTCGAATAAACTTAGTACAGTTTCTGTTTTCAAGTTTAAGTTAGGTAAAACAAATTCAGAAACGTTATTAGATTTCTTCTCTTTTTTTGGAAGTTTAGCTACACTTTCAGGTTTTTTCTCTTCAACCTTGTTTTGAATCTTTTTTTCTGGTTTTACTTGTTTTTTTACAACTTCTGGATTTTTTTTCTTTTCAATTTTTTTTGTATCAACTGTTAAATTTTCTTTTTCAACTACATGGTCCATAATTTTAATAGTTGAAATGGCAATCAAAAAGATTGCTATAAAAGATGTGACTAAAGTTACTACTCTATTGGCTTTTTTCTCTTGAACCTTAAAATTATAGACACTATTTAGAGAGTTTATTGTAGTTCTTGCTATCCACTTAAAGAAATTGATAACTGAATTAAAGATAAACTGAATAAAGCTTTTTATCTTTTTAAAAATAAAGTTAATTGATTTTAAAATTCTATTAGTTGATGAGTCTACGCTATCTTTAAATGCTGACCCCGCTGAAAAAAAAGGCTTTGTAATTTTTTTAGAATGAATTTCTAAAACACTTTTATTTAACTCACTCGGAATTGGAACTTTATTTTTTTTTAAAAGCAATTCTATCTGAGAAGTAGTTAAGTATTTTTTATTTTTAGTGTACTGAATAATTTCATTTATTCTATAAATTGTACCTAATTCTAATAATTTTTCTCTGTAGCTTAAGTTTTTTTTCATTTTAATTGGCCTCGACAGATTTTACTTCTTTCACATAATGACATAATAAATTTTGTACACCTTTTTTTAAAGTCATTAAAGAACTAGGACAACCTGAGCAGCTTCCTTGAAGTTCAACTGTAACAACGCCATCCTTAAAGGAAATAAATTTAATGTCACCGCCATCATTAGCCACGGCAGGTCTTATTTTGTTATCTAACACCTCTTTTATTTGTTTTACGGTATCATCAGAATCAATATTTGTTGATTTAATGTTTAATTTTTTATCTAAAATCGGACTTTCATTTTTTTCAAAATAATCATTCATGTGTGAGATGACCATTGGCTTTAGGACCTCCCAAGAGACATCATCGGTTTTTTTTACTGATAAAAAATTTTCTGAGAGCAAAACTAGTTCTACGCCTTTAAAATTTAATAACTCTTTAATAAAGTTGTTATTAATATTTTTATTATTTTTCTTTTGAAACTCCTCAGTGCCAATAGAAGAGATTTTTTTCTCTGATAAAAATTTCAAAGAGTTTGGATTAGGAGTTGGTTCAGTTAATATCATTATGCGAGAGACTATATTATAATAGTCCTACAATTTCACGTATCTTTTTTAAGTTTTCCTCAGCTTTAATACTAGCCTTTTCAGTACCTTTTTTTAAAATTTTTTCTAAAAAACTGCTGTCATTCGTTAGTTCTTTAATAGACTTGCCTATAGGTAGAATTTTTTCAATTAAAATATCAGCAAGTTTTGACTTTAAATGAGAAAAATCTTTTCCAGCCATCTCACTTAAAACAAATTCTAGATTTTCTTCGATTGTATCTGCGTAGATATTGATAAGGTTTAAAGCTTCAGGTCTATCTTTAAGTTCTCTCTCATTTTCTGGAATTGGTTTTGAATCTGTTTTTGCTTTTTTTATTTTTTTTACTATTTCGTCAGCATTATCTTTGAGATTTATTCTTGAGTAGTCAGACTCTTCAGATTTACTCATCTTTTTAGTTCCATCTCTTAAACTCATAACTCTTGAAATATTTTTTTGAATTAAAGGCTCTGGTAGTGGAAAAAAGTTTTCTTTTTGAAAATCATTATTAAATTTTTGAGCTATATCTCTTGAGAGTTCAAGATGTTGCTTTTGATCTGCTCCAACTGGAACATGAGTGGCTTTATATAAAAGTATATCAGCAGCCATCAGATTTGGATAAATATAGAGTCCAACACTAGCTTTCTCCTTATCTTTGCCAGCTTTATCTTTAAATTGTGTCATTCGATTAAGCCACCCAATTCTAGAAACGCAGTTTAAAATCCAAGCCAACTCAGCATGACCACTTACAGATGATTGGTTAAATATTATACTTTTTTCTGCGTCAAGCCCTGAAGCTAAAAAACCTGCTGTAGTTTCTAAAATATTCTTTCTAAGATCTTTTGGGTTTTGAAAAGTAGTAATAGCATGTAAGTCAACCACACAATACATACAATTCATTTTTTTTTGCAAAGAAACAAAGTTTTTTATTGCACCTAAATAATTACCTAGATGTAAATTACCAGTTGGTTGTACTCCTGAAAAAACTAATTTTTTATCACTCATATTAATTTATTTTATAATTTTTTAATTTTAAAATACCTATTAAATAGCATGTTACAAAATATATTGTTGCCGCAAAACTTACAATAAATATAAGATAAATTGACTTAAATTTATTGGTGAAGTGAAGACTTTCTCTGAAAAAGTCTAATCCATATAACAATATTAGTGACATTAATATTGTGCATAAAATAATTTTAAAAGAACTTTTCAAAAGGTAATTTTTAAATATTAAATATTTTCGTTTCTTTAATAAAAGAATATATATTATAACTCCAATCCATGTTGAAATAGAAGTGGCTATTGGAATAATTATAAATCCCACATTTTTAAAAAAACTTAAACTGATAATTATATTTAAAAAAACAGTTAATAAAGAAATGTGAAATGGAGTTAGAGTATTGTCTCTGGCAAAGAAAAAATTTGAGAGAACTTTTATTAAGGCAAAAGCTGGTATTCCGTAGCCAAAAAATTTCAAAGCCTGTGAAGTTGTGATTACATCTTCTTGTAAAAAAGAACCATATCCAAAAAGAGCATTTATAATTTGCTCTGAGGCAATGATAATACCAAAACACGCTGGTATCGATAAAAGCATAGATAATTCTAATGATCGATTCTGAATAGAAGAAACTTTATTTATATTATTATTTTTGACTGCCTTAGAAAGAATAGGAAGTGAAACAGTTCCTACAGCTATCCCCGCTATAGCAAGATTAATTTGATAAACTCTATCAGCATAATACAAATAGGAAACAGCACCAGACTCAAAAGATGCAATTATAGTACCGATTAAAATATTTATCTGAGTTACACCTGATGAAAAAATGCTTGGTAGAAGTTTTCTTATAAAAAACTTTAATTTTGAACTTATCTTTATTTTAAATTTTATTGAAGGCCTATAATATTTTTTGGTAAAATAAATCAAAAAAAACATTTGAATTATACCTGCTAATGTCACCCCGTAAGACAAATTTCTTGCATAGTTTAATTCTTGTGATTGAGAAATTGTAAAGCTTAGAATTAAGATAATATTTAGAATTATTGGAGCTGCGGCTGCGGCTGCAAATTTATTATTTGAGTTTAAAATTCCTGAAAAAAAAGATGATAGGCTTACAAACAATAAAAATGGAAAAGTTATACGAGTAAACTCTACAGCAATATCAAATTTATCTGTATTACTATAGAAGCCTGGGGCTATCAAATAGACAAAATAAGGTGTAAAAATTTCAACAGTTAAAACTATAAATAAAAGTGATATTGTTAAAAATAATAAAACTTCGTCAGCAAATATTTTACCTTTTTTTTTATTTTTGATCTTTTCGGAAGTATAACCGGGAACAAAAGCTGCGTTAAAAGTTCCCTCTGCGAATAAGCGTCTGAAAGTATTAGGCAGTCTAAAAGCCACAAAGAATGCGTCTGCATAAATTGAAGCACCAAGGAAAACAGCTATCAATATGTCTCTTACATATCCAAGCACCCTGCTTACAAGTGTATAAAAACTAAAGACTGAGGCTGAAAATAATAAATTCATAATAATTCTTAATTACGCCATAAATTAATAGTGATCTAATCAAATTTATATTACATTCAAAATTTAAATGACAAAAAAATCGAAGATTGATCATTATACTGATAAAGAAGCGCTAGACTTTCATATTAAAGGAAAGTCTGGCAAAATTGAGGTCATTTCTTCAAAATCTCTTACAACCAAAAGAGACTTATCACTAGCTTATTCACCTGGTGTAGCTGCTCCAGTCAAAGAAATAGCAAAAAACCCCGATGCAGCCTATGATTACACAAGTAAAGGAAATTTGGTTGCAGTAATAAGTAATGGCTCAGCCATTCTCGGACTTGGAAACCTTGGGTCTCTGGCTTCAAAACCAGTCATGGAGGGAAAAGCAGTTTTATTTAAAAGATTTGCCGATATCGACTCAATAGATATTGAAATAAACAACTCTGATGTAGATGAAATTATTAGTACAATTAAAAATATAGGTGATACATTTGGTGGGATAAATTTAGAGGATATTGCTGCTCCCAGTTGTTTTATTATTGAGCAAAAACTTAAAGAAGTTTTAGATATACCCATTTTTCACGACGACCAGCATGGTACTGCAATTATTACTACTGCTGCTTTGATTAATGCTTTGGATGTTTCAAATAAAAAAATAGATAAAGTTAAAATAGTTGTTAACGGCGCAGGCGCATCTGCTCAGGCTTGTACAAATTTATTTAAAAGTTCAGGTGTGAAAAGTGAAAATATTATTATGTGTGATAGTAAGGGGGTTATTTATAAAGGAAGAGATAATATAGACCAATTTAAATCAGCTTTTGCATCTAACACTAAGCTTAGAACTCTTCAGGAAGCTATGAAAAATGCTGACGTTTTTCTAGGTTTATCTGCAAAAGATGTGGTTTCAAAAGAAATGGTAAAATCTATGGCGAGGAATCCAATTATATTTGCTTGTGCAAATCCAGATCCTGAAATTAAGCCAGAAATTATTAATGAAGTTAGATCAGATGCAATTATAGCAACTGGTAGATCAGATTATCCAAATCAAGTAAATAATTTAATTGGCTTTCCTTATATTTTTAGAGGGGCTTTAGACGTAAGAGCCAAAGAGATTAATGAAGATATGAAAGTTGCAGCAGCTAAAGCTATAGCTTTGTTAGCTAGAGAAGATGTTCCTGACGAAGTGGTGTCAGCATACGGAGGGGATAGACCAAAATATGGGAAAGATTATATTATTCCATCAACTTTTGATCCAAGACTAATAAATGTTATTCCTGTCGCTGTAGCTAAAGCTGCTATGAAAAGTGGTGTTGCTAAAAAAACAATTACAGATTTAGATTTATATAAAGATCAATTAACAAATCGTTTAGATCCTTCAATGTCTCTTATGCAGGGAATAAATGCTAAAGTAAGGAAAAATCCCAAAAGAGTAATATTTGCGGAAGGTGAAGATGAAAATATGCTTAAAGCTGCAATAGAATTTGGAAAAAATAAACTTGGAACTCCAGTTTTAATTGGAACTGAAAAAAGAATAAGAGAACAATTAAAAAAAATTGGATTGGATGAAAATCACAAAATTGAAATTGTAAATTCAACAGATAAAGAAAAAAGAGAAAAATACGTAAAACATTTATACAAGAAACTGCAACGTGAGGGTCAATTAGAAAGAGATGTTGATCGATTAGTTAGAAATGATCGTATTGCATGGGGTTCGTCCATGATTGCATGCAAAGATGCAGACGCAATGGTTACAGGTAATATAAGACATTATGCAGCTTCTATAGAAAAATTAAAAAAAGTGGTCGACTCAAGGCCAGGAGAAGAAATTTTTGGTATGACGATGATTAATTCAAAAGGAAAAACTATTTTAGTGGCTGATACCAATGTTCAAGATTTTCCTTCGTCACAGCGTTTAGTAAATGTATCTAAATCTTGCGTTCGTGTTGCAAGATTATTTGGTTTTGATCCCAAAGTCGCGTTTCTTTCCCATTCTACGTTTGGCAAACCTGTCTCAAAAAATACAAAGCATGTAAGAGATGCTATTGAAATTTTAAAAAAAGAAAAAGTAGATTTCGATTTTGACGGAGAAATGCAACCAGATGTCGCTTTAAATCCTATTTATCAAGAGATCTACCCTTTTTCAAAAATTGTTGGCAAAGCAAATATTTTAATTATGCCAGCTTTACATAGTGCCGCTATCTCGACAAAACTTATGAAGGTGTACGGAGGCGCTAAATTGATAGGTCCTTTATTAATTGGATTGGGTTTGCCTATTGAAGTTGCTCCATTAAGATCAAGCACATCTGATATTTTAAATCTAGCCTCAGTGGCAGCTTATTCGTCAGACGTTATAGATTATAAAAAAAATTAGTTTTTATTTCTACTTAAATCAGAAACTAAATAAATAGTTGGTATAACTTTTTTTACTCCATATATCTTATTTGCCTCGTTCACAACTTCAATTTTTTCATTTTCATTTAAAGCTATTCCAAAAATATAAATTTTTTTATTAATTGTTTCCAAAGTGTAATTTGATGATTTAATATTTTTTTTAATTATCATGGCAGTTCTTAATTGAGAAGTGATCAAAATGTCGTTTGCTGAGCTTTTAAAATTACTTTGACCTTTAATTTCCACAGCATTTTTAACTGACCTCACACCTTTTGTCTCCCATGCTAATTTTGTTATCTTTATTTTCTCTTCTGGTTCATCAACTTTTCCAGTAACAAATATTCGACCGTCTAATACTTCAACTTGAATAGATAAAAAATATTTTTTTTCTGTCAATGAAAGTCTGGCTATTAAGTTCTTTTGCATAATAGTGTCATCTATTTGCATACCTACTGTCCTTGGATCAAAAGAGACTGTCACACCTTTTCCAAATGGACCCATGTTTTTAAAACCACAAGAATTTAAAAAAAATAAGAGTAATAATATGTTAATTGTTTTTTTCATTTTTTTTAGGTCTAAACAAATATTATAAACCTCTTTCTTTGAAATTTTTTCTTTTTTAGAGATAAGTTCTACAACATCTTTTAGAGAATATTTTTTTAAATATTTTAAAGCTTCTTTTTTAATATCTATATTTAGCACATTTTTATTGATATTGTATTTCTTAGAAATTACAACTGTTAATTCACCCTTCAATTTAGTCTTAAAAAATTCAATATCTTTTATTTTATACCTGTAAAAAGTTTCATGTATTTTAGTCATTTCTCTAGCAATAAATATTTTCCTATCACTAAAATATTTCTTAAAACTTTCCAGATAAAAATTAATTTTCACAGCTGGAATAAAAAAAATGATTGCAAAATCATTTTTTTGAATTTTTGAGAGAACATTATTTAATTCTTTTTCTTTTTTAGGTAAAAAACCATAATACATAAATTGGTCTTCAAATCCTGAAATACTATAAGATGCTGTAATTGATGACGCGCCTGGCACAGGATATATGTTTATTTTTTTTTCTATACATTCTTTAACTAATAACAGTCCAGGATCCGATAAAGTGGGAGTGCCCGCATCTGAAACTAATGACAAAATTTTGCCCTCTTTTAAATATTTTATCACAAGTGTAAGTTCTTTTTTTTCATTAAATTTGTGATAAGGAACGAGTTTTTTTTTAATTTTGAAATGATTTAATAATTTTAAAGTACGACGGGTATCTTCGCATAAAATGATGTCAGATTTTTTTAATATATCTAATGATCTTAATGTTATATCATCCAGATTACCGATTGGAGTTGCCACAATGTATAAACCTGGTTTAAAAGTATTCATTAAATGATAAAAATAATTTTTACACTTTTATCTTATATAATATTATTTTTTAATACTAATGTATTTTCTTTTGAAAAAAGTGATGAACTAAAGATCGGTTTATTAGCGCCCTTTTCTGGAAAATATAAAAATTTAGGTAATTCCCTAATACTTTCCACACAACTTGCATTAGATGAAATTAATAATGATAAAATTAAAATTATTCCAAGAGACTCTGGATCTAACGATAAAGAAAAATTAAACAACGCAATAAAAGAAATAATTGATCAAGGAGCAAATATTATTATTGGACCAACTGACTCCAAAGATTTTGATCAATTAAGCAAATACAAAGATACAATATTTATTTCTTTATCTAACATGCATCCGGAGACAGTTAATAATATCATAAGTATTGGAATTAGTTTGGACTCACAGCTAACAGCCATAGAGAATTTAATAAAAAAAGAAAAGAGAACTAAAACTTTGATAATGTATCCTATTAATGAATATACTAAATTTATTGACGAAAAAATAAAAACAATAAACCTAAAAAATTATAAAATTTTTAAATATAATCCTGATCCAAAAGTGTTAACTGGTGAAATTGAAAAACTTACAAACTATTCTCAAAGAAAAAGGAATTTAGAATTTAGAAAAAAATTGCTTGAAGAAAAAGATGATGAGGCCTCAAAAAGAGAGCTGGCTAAACTAGAGCAAATTTATACTTTAGGTAAAGTGAACTTCGATTCATTAATTATAATTGATTTTGGAAATAGTTTAAAAAGTGTACTTGCTTCTTTAGTTTTTTCTGATGTCGACGAAAATCAGGTTCTTTACACTACAGTCAATCAATGGTTTGATGAAAGTATTTTTTATGAAAATTCTGTAAAAAATTTGTACTATCCATCAGTAAACTTTAAAAATTTTAATAAATACAATGATAAATATTTTTCTAGCTTTAAAACTCAACCGAATGAAATTACCCTTTTAGCTTACGATGCAATGGGTTTAATTTACTATATTTGGAAAACAAATAATGGAATAGGCTCTATCAATGATTTTTTTATAAAAGAAAAGATCAAAGGTAAAATAGGAAATTTTAAATTTGAAGGAAAAAAAATTACCCAAGAGTTAAATATTTACAAAACTCATGAAAATTCATTTAAAAAATATTAATTTTTTTTCTTAATTTTTTAAAAGCTATGAATCTATGATCCATTAACATTTTCTTTTTTTTAGACATTTGTCCGAAAGTTAATTTATAATTATTTGGTATAAAAATTGGATCATAACCAAAACCATTTTTTCCAATAATTTTTTTCGATATTTTTCCTTTTATTTTTCCCTCAGCAATTACAAGCTTTGAATTACTTAATCTTAAAGATAAACTACAAACAAAAATAGCTTTTCTGTTTTTTTTCTTTTTATTAATATTTTTTTTATCAATCATTAATAAAATTTTTTTCATGGCATTTTTAAATCCTCCATTTTTAATAGCCCATCTAGCAGAATTTATACCTGGCCTACCTCCTAAACAATTAATTGATAAACCTGAGTCATCTGAAATAGAAACTATTTTAGATCTTTTATAAAAATAATTTACTTTTAATTTTGAATTGGCACTAAAAGTTTTACCTGTTTCTTTTGGGCTTCTAATTCCTATAGATTTTGGAGTAATTTTCTTTAAGTTTTCAGGTAATAGATAGCTTAATTCTTTAAATTTACCTTTATTATGAGTTCCAATTAATATTTTACTAATTTTTGACATTATACCTAGTAATTAAAATTTTAAATACTATATGTCAATTATGGATAATAAGAATACACAAAATAATGATCTCGAAAAAGAAGACAAGGAAAGTGCTGCTGAGGAAAAGAATATTGTTACTGAAAAAGAAATTAAAGAAGTTTCTTTAGAGGAAAAACTAAAGGAAACAGATGAAAAATTACTTAGATCTTTAGCAGAACTAGAAAATCAAAGAAGAAGATTTGAAAAAGAACTTAAAGATGCCTTTGAGTTTGGAGGTTTTAATTTTGCAAAGGAAAGTTTAGCCTTATTAGACAACCTTCAAAGAGCAAAACTGTCCGTTAAAGGTGACGAAAAATTAAAAGAGAGTAAGGATCTAGATACATTTTTAAACAATTTTGAAATACTAGAAAAGGATTTGATTTCAATTTTTGAAAAAAATAACATTAAGAAAATTGACTGCTTAAAAGAAAAGTTTGATCCAAATATACATCAAGCAATGCTTGAAATTGAGGATGATAAAGCCGAGCCAGGTCTGATAATTCAAGAAATTCAACCAGGTTATATGTTTGGGGATAGGTTGCTGAGACCCTCATTCGTAGGGGTTTCAAAGAAAAAAAGTGAACAAAAATCTGAAAAAAATGAAAAAAAAGAGAACTAGAAGACTTGTAGAAATGGAAAAAACCCCCATATAGGAACTAACTAACTATAAGGATAAAAATTATGAGCAGAGTAATAGGTATAGATCTTGGAACTACAAATTCATGTGTAGCAATAATGGATGGTTCGCAAGCTAAAGTATTAGAAAATTCAGAAGGAACAAGAACGACTCCATCTGTTGTTGCTTTTTTAGAAAAAGAGGAAAAATTAGTCGGCCAAGCAGCAAAAAGACAAGCAGTAACTAATGCTGTTGATACCATTTTTGCGTCTAAAAGATTAATTGGAAGAAGTTTTGAGGATGAAACAGTAAAAAAAGATGTAGGTAAAGTACCTTTTAAAATTATTAAATCTGAAAATGGAGAAGCTTGGGTTGAGGGAAAAGGAAAAAAATATTCTCCTTCACAAATTTCAGCTTTTGTTTTGCAAAAAATGAAAGAAACTGCAGAAAAATATCTGGGTCAAGCTGTTACAAAGGCAGTAATAACAGTTCCAGCTTATTTCAATGATGCTCAAAGACAAGCAACAAAAGATGCGGGTAAAATTGCAGGGCTAGAGGTTTTAAGAATTATAAATGAACCAACGGCTGCGGCATTGGCATATGGTTTGGACAAAAAAAATGGTCAAAAAATTGCTGTATATGATTTAGGTGGGGGAACTTTTGATGTTTCAATCCTAGAAATAGGAGATGGCGTTTTTGAAGTTAAGTCTACTAATGGAGATACATTTTTAGGTGGAGAAGACTTTGATGACGAGATAGTAAATTATTTAGCAGATGAATTTAAAAAAGATAACGGTATCGATTTAAAGAACGACAAGCTAGCATTGCAAAGATTAAAAGAAGCAGCTGAGAAAGCAAAAATTGAACTTTCTTCAGCAACACAGACAGAGATTAATCTACCTTTTATTACAGCTGATAAAACTGGTCCAAAACATGTAAATTTAAAATTTACTAGAGCCAAGCTTGAAGCTTTAGTGTCAGGTCTTGTGGAAAGAACTCTTGAGCCATGTAAAATAGCATTAAAAGACTCTGGTTTCTCAGCAGCTGAAATAAATGAAGTTGTTTTAGTTGGTGGAATGACAAGGATGCCAAAAATAATTGAAACTGTTAAAAATTTCTTTGGAAAAGAGCCAAACAAAAGTGTTAACCCTGACGAAGTTGTGGCAATGGGTGCTGCGATTCAGGCTGGTGTATTACAAGGTGATGTAAAAGATGTTCTTTTACTAGATGTTACTCCATTATCTCTAGGCATAGAAACCCTAGGTGGCGTTTCGACAAAATTAATAGATAAAAACACGACTATTCCAACTAAAAAAAGCCAAGTCTTTTCAACTGCAGAAGATAATCAGCCGGCGGTTTCTATAAGAGTTCTTCAAGGAGAAAGAGAGATGGCATCAGATAACAAAATATTAGGAAATTTCGAACTTGTTGGGATTCCTCCAGCACCAAGGGGTACACCACAGATTGAGGTTACCTTTGATATAGATGCAAATGGTATTGTTAATGTCTCAGCAAAAGATAAGGGAACTGGAAAAGAGCAAAAGATTCAAATTCAAGCCTCAGGTGGATTATCTGAGGAAGAAATTCAGAAAATGGTTAAAGACGCTGAGGCTAATAAAGAGGCAGATAAAAAGAAAAGAGAAGGTGTAGATGCAAGAAATCAAGCAGATAGTTTGATATTCTCTACAGAAAAAAGTCTCAAAGAACATGGTGATAAAATTAGCGAAGAAGAGAAGAAAGCAATTGAGTCTGGAATTTCTGAATTGAAAAAATCTCTTGAGGGAACAGACTCCGAAGACATTAAAAAGAAAACACAAAATTTAATTCAGGCTTCAATGAAATTAGGTGAAGCGGTCTACAAAAGTCAACAAAAAGATCAACCAAAAACTGGTAACGATAAAAACACAAAACCTAACGATCAAGATCAAGATAAAGAGAACGTTGTTGATGCAGATTTTGAAGATGTAAAAGAAGATAAAGAAAAAAGCGCCTAAGATACAATAAATAAAGGAGACGTCCTGTGGCTAAAAGAGATTGTTATGATGTCTTAGGTGTTACTAAGTCAGCTTCTAAAGATGAAATTAAAAAAGCTTATAGGAAACAAGCTTTAAAATACCATCCTGATAAGACCAAAGGCGATAAATCCTCTGAAGAAAAGTTTAAGGAAGCTAGTGAGGCCTATCACATTCTTTCTGACGATAAAAGAAAAGCAAATTACGATCAATTCGGGCATGCTGCATTCGAAGGTTCTGGTGGTGGTCAAGGATTTGGTGGTTTTGACTCCTCATCTTTTTCAGATATTTTTGAAGATTTTTTTGGGGACTTTGGAAGTTCAAGTACTTCAAGAAGATCCAATAATAGAGGAAACGACCTTAGATACGATCTCAATATTAATTTAGAAGATGCTTACGTAGGAACAGAAAAAAACGTAAAGTATACCACTTACAAAAAATGTTCCGGTTGTCAAGGAAGTGGAGCGGCTAAAGGATCAAAACCAATTAGCTGTAAATATTGCAATGGGAAAGGTAAGGTTAGAACAAATCAAGGATTTTTTACAATACAACAAACATGTCCACAGTGTAGTGGTTACGGTGAAGTAATTAGCAAACCTTGTGGGGATTGTAGTGGAAATGGGAAAGTTCAGAGCAATGAGAACGTTACTGTAAAAGTTCCTAAAGGAGTAGATGATGGAACTAGAATCAGGCTTTCAGGAAAAGGAGAAGCTGGTTCTAAAGGTGGTTCGAATGGAGATTTGTATCTTTTTATATCAATAGATAGTCATCCAATCTTTAAAAGATCTGAAGAAAATATTTACTACGAACTTCCCATAACTTTCTCAGATGCAGCTTTAGGCACAACAGTAGAAGTTCCATCTATTGATGGAGGAAAATCAAAAATAAAAATACCTTCTGGAACTCAGAATGGCAAACAATTTCGGTTAAAGGGAAAAGGTATGCCTGTGCTTAGAAGATCTATTTTTGGAGACTTGTACATAAGAATTATAACAGAAGTTCCAACTTCTTTAACAAAAAGGCAGAAAGAGCTTTTAGAGGAATTTAAACAACTAGAGGATAACAAACCTAATCCTGTTATAAAAAATTTTTTTGAAAAGGCAAAGAAATTTTGGAAAAATTCCTAATTTAGATGGAAACTAGTCAAATAATGTCTGCAATTTTTTTAGTTGCAGTACTAGTTCTAATCTTACCAGGGTTTTTATCTGCTAATAACAATATAAAAAAAATTTTAAATAATTTGTCTATTTGGACTATAATTGTCCTCGTTATTATTGTAATTATTTACTTAATTAACTAATGAAAAAAATCAAATTATCCATAACCGGATGTATGGGAAGAATGGGACAACAACTCATTAGATCTGCAAAAAAAGATAAAAATTTTAAAATCGTATCCCTGACAGAAAGTGAGATAATAAATAAAAAAATATTTGGTATTAAGCCTAATTTGAATACAGCTGCTGCTTTTAAAAAAACTAATGTTATTATCGATTTTACAGTTCCAAAATGCACTTTGGAAGTTTTAAAAATTGCAATCAAACAAAAGAAAAAAGTAATTATAGGAACAACAGGTTTTACAAAAAGAGAGGAAAATTTAATTAAAAGATACTCAAAGAAAATTCCAATTCTTAAGGCGGGAAATATGAGTTTAGGTGTAAATTTACTGATGTATTTAGCTGAAATAACGGCGAAATCACTTAGTAATAATTTTTTAAGCAAAATTTTTGAAGTTCATCATAAAAATAAAAAAGATCATCCATCAGGTACAGCTTTAATGCTTGGAAAAGGAATAGCTGTTGGAAAAAACAAAAATTTTTACAAACTGATAGGAAAAAAATATATTAATAAAAAAACTTTTCCCTACGGAAAGAAAATTAATTTTAATTCTCTTAGAAAAGGATCTGTAGTTGGCAAACACGAAGTTTCTTTCTCAAGTGGCAAAGAAATTGTTACTTTAAATCATGAAGCTTTTGACAGAGCACTTTTTTCTGAGGGAGCTTTAACCGCTGCTAAATGGATAATAAGCAAAAAACCTGGCTTATATTCAATGAGAAACGTTTTGAATTTCAAATAAATTTTAAATAGAATAATTCAATGTTTACAGCATCACTGCTACTAATTGTTTTGACAATTACATGGAATTCTCTCTCTAATTATATAAAAAAAATACGAACTGGTGATCCAAATGAAAATAATGAAAATTATTGGATGATGTCTTATGACTTTAAATCTAATAAAAAAAAAGATTTTGTGCCCGAAGAAATTGAATTAAGAAAAAGAAAAAGATCGAGAAATAACTTAATATTTCTGCTCTATATAAATGTATTTTTAATTTTTATTACTTTTAATAATTTTATGGCTCATTTTTTGAAAATAATAGTCAGTTAAAATGAATAAAAAAGAAAAATCAAAGATTATTTTAAAAGTACTAAATAAAACTTATCCGAAAGTACCAATACCTTTGAATTATAAAAATACGTTCACTTTACTTATATCTGTTTTACTTTCTGCTCAGTGCACTGATGTTAATGTTAACAATGTAACTAAAAATATTTATCCTAGGTTTAATCATCCTAAACATTTCGTTAAATTAGGAAGAAAAAATATTGAAAGATTGATAAGAAAAATAGGTATTTTTAGAATAAAAGCCAAAAGTATTTACTACTTATCTAGGACGTTGGTTGCGAAATATAAAGGCAAAGTGCCAAAAACTTATGAAGAGTTAGAACAACTTCCTGGAGTTGGTCACAAAACTGCAAGTGTTGTTATGTCTCAAGGTTTTGGATTTCCTGCTTTTCCAGTAGACACCCATATTCATAGATTAGCTCAAAGATGGGGTTTAACTAATGGAAAAAATGTTGTTCAAACTGAAAAAGATTTAAAAGCAATTTTTTCAAAAAAATATTGGAATAAGCTTCATCTTCAAATAATTTGGTATGGAAGAGAGTATTGTAGAGCCAGAGAATGTTATGGAATTACTTGTAAAATTTGTAAAAGCTGTTATCCAAACAGAAAGAAACCAGTAAAAACTAAAAAAGCTTAAATGAAAATAATTGGAATCGGAAACGCTATAGTTGATGTACTTTGCAAAGTTGATGAGCAATTTCTCGCAAAAAATAATTTAATCAAAAGTACAATGAAGCTTGTTGGTGAAAAAGAGTTTCAAAATTTGATATCAAATCTGAAAATAGAAAAAACGATAGCTGGGGGTTCTGTAGCTAATTCTGTAGTTGGTTTATCCCAGCTAAATAATGAAGTTTCTTTTATAGGTAAAGTAAACGATGATAAACTTGGTATTGAGTATGAAAAAAGTCTTACAAATGAAAATGTGAAATATTGTTACAAAAAGAGAAAGGAAGATATACCAACTGGTACATGTTTAATTTTAATTACTCCAGACTCAGAAAGAACGATGTGTACCTTTTTAGGTATAGCCGGAAAAATTACACCTAGTGATATTGACGAAAAATCAATTAAAGAAAGCGGATTAGTTTTTTTAGAAGGATATCTGTGGGATGAAGGAGAGCCTAAAGCTGCATTTGATAAAGCTATATCTCTTTCTAATAAATCTGCTATGTCGCTGTCTGATAAATTTTGTGTAGATAGACATAAAAAAAATTTTTACGAGCTTGTTAAAAATAAATTAGATATTACTTTTGCTAATGAACAGGAAATATTAGAATTAACTAGTGGCAAAACTTTTGAGGACGTAATTGAATTTGGAAAAGAATTAAATAAGTTATTAGTCATAACAAGATCTGAAAAAGGTAGTGTAGCAATAAAAGGTTCAGAAGTTATAGAATGTGAAAGTAAAAAAAATCTTAAAATTGTTGATTTAACTGGAGCAGGAGATCTTTTTGCAGGTGGTTTTTTACATGGATATATTAATAATATGTCACTAAAGAAAAGTTTAGAAGAGGGCACCAATTTAGCATCAAAAATTATTCAAAAAATCGGCGCTAGATTAAATTAAAGTTGAGGAATTAATTGAGAAGCTACTTTCTTTGATAATCCCATATATTTGATTTTTTTAATAGCTTCTAAATTAGATTTATCATTTCCAACTACTACAAAACCGATCATACCCATAACTTTATGAGGTGTGCATTGATATGCGTAGATACCCGGTTTATCAAATTTGTACTCAGCATCCTTGCTCATATTAGATCTAAAATCAGATACACCTTCTGGAACGCCGCCTGGTATAAATTCAACGTTATGACCCGGATCTGTAGATTTCCATAGAACTTTTTCACCGACATTTATTCTTATGATTTTTTTTGAGTAAACCATTACTTCATCACCTTGCTTATTTAACATCTCAACAGTAATGTCTTGAGCAAAACTAATATTCGAAAGTAAAAGCAAATGGATAAACAAAAATGATTTAATAATATTTTTCATGAGATGTTTTAATGTTATTAGATTATAGAAAAATAAATTTATTTCGTCAATTAAGAAAAATATAAATCATCTTTTTTTTCTCTTAAAACTACCTTTTCCTTTCTTAGGTCTAACAACTCTTTTTCTATATTTTCTTGAGAATAAATCAATCGCAAATTTATTTCTTTTTTTTGTCAAATCGAGTAGCCTACCTTTTCGCTAATTAAAAACTTTTCATCTTGGAACTCATCCATAATTTTTTTTCTCAATCTATAAATATGTGTTTCAACAGTGTGTGTATCCGCATCCGAAGCATAACTCCAAACCTCTTTTAAAATTTGTTTTTTGCTAATTGGTTTTTTTTTCGTGAGCAAAGTTTCTAGTAGTTGAATTTCTTTCTCAGTCAACTCAATAAATGAATTATTTTTTTTTAATTTTCTCTCATTTTTATCAAGTAGATATCCTTTTATTTCAACAGAGGAATTTTCATTGAAAATTCTACTAGTTATCTTTTGAAGTATCAGTTTATTTAAGTTTGAAATATTTAACGGTAAATTAATTAACATATCATGCTTAAAATTTATATTTGATTTTGAATTAGATATAACGATCTTCAAGTTTGATTTTAGTGAATTAACTTGATTTATTTTTGATGTATCTTTTAAAGAATTTAGCTCTACAAGAAGCGGTTTATTCTCATTTATGCCCTTATCTTGATAATCTTTCAAAGGAACAATGTTAAATTTTAAATCTTCTTTAAGTTCCATCATTGAATTGATAAAGTCATCAGAACCAATAAAATAAACATCTGGCTTATTTTTTTGCATATGCATATTAAATTAATAAATAGAATACTACACTTTAGTAGATATAAAGTAAAATGTGCTATTGGTAAAAAGGGTGTTGTTGGCAAAAAAAGAGAGGGTGATTTGTCAACTCCAAAAGGTAAATTTAGCTTTAACTCAATTTATTACAGGAGTGATCGAGTAAAAAAAATTACAAGTAAACTAAATGTTTATAAAATAAAAAAGAATATGGGTTGGTGTGATGACTCCGCCTCAAAAGATTACAATAAATTAATTTATTTTCCTTATAAGTATAGTGCAGAAAAACTATATTTAAAAAAAAATATATATGACATTATTATTGTCATTAATTACAACACACGAATAATTAAAAAGAAAAAAGGCAGTGCAATATTTCTTCACATATCCACAAAAAAATATTCTCCTACAAAGGGTTGCATTGCTGTAAAAAAACAAGATATGAAAAAATTAATAAAATTTATTAATAAAAAAACAAAGATTCAAATTCTCTAAGAACGATCTCCAAAAATTATACTACCTAATCTAAGATGGGTAGCTTTATATTTTATTGCAGTTTTATAATCTGCAGACATCCCCATACTCAAATCTTTTAAACCCAGGGAAGCACTCGCTTCATATAAAAATTTAAAATGTTTATCCTCATTTCCATCATTTGGTGGAATAGCCATTAATCCAAGAATTTCTAAATTTTTTTCTTTAGTACAATAATTATAAAAACTATCTATTTCGTTAGGAGGTATCCCGGATTTTTGATTTTCCATACCCACATTAACTTGAATGAAATATTTTAGTTTCTTATTTAAACTTTTTTCATATTTTTCCAAACTATCGGCAAGTTTTTGAGAATCTAAGGAGTGTATATAATCAAACAATTCTACAGCCTTTTTGGATTTATTAGATTGCAGTTTCCCAATTAAATGGAGTTTAATTTTATTTGGTTCAGATTTTAATTTTTTCCACTTAGTTTCAGCTTCTTGAACTTTATTTTCACCAAAGTGTAAATGTCCTGCTTCTATTAATGGAGCTATATAATCGAATGAAAAAGTTTTGCTAACGGCTATAATAGTAATATCTTCATTATTAATATAAGATTTTATTTTATTAAAACGATCAACTATTATGCTCATAAATGTTTGCTTTTAAAAATTATTATTATTTATACATCGAGAATACAAAAATATTAAATCTTAATTCAATAAAAAAAAGAAATAGATTTATAGTAATATATAGAAATGCTCGAAAAAATGAGTCAATTGAGGCTCTTATAAAGTTTAGAAGAAAATGTAAGGAAAGAGGCGTACTTTTTTTTGTAGCTAATGAATACAGATTGGTTAATAAACTAAATGCAGATGGAATATATTTATCTGCCCATAATAAAAGTTTTAAATATCTTAATTACAAAAATCATAAATTGATCATCGGATCTGCTCATAATTTCAAAGAAATTTCAAATAAAAGAACGCAAGGTTGCAAGAAAGTAATTCTTTCGAGACTTTTTAAAACTGACTACAAAAATAAGAGGGGGTATTTAGGTGTTATTAGATTTAACTTAATTATAAATAATGAAAAAAATAATATAATTCCACTAGGTGGAATTAGACTAAATAATCTAAATTATCTTAAGATTGTTAGAACGAACTCTTTTGCTATTTTAAGTGAGATAAAAAAAAAGCCGGCTATTTCTAGCCGGCTTTTTTAAATAGTTTAAACTATACTAAAACGCCATAGCCATAGTAAAGATTGTTTCTTTATTATCTTTACCTAATGCGTATGCATCATTCTCATATTCTTCATGAGTTATCGCTAATGTTGCTCCACCAATAGTGTAAGCAGCTTGTATAGAAGTTATTTCAAGCTCTACAGCATTATCTGTGTGCGCTGCGTTTGCTTTAGTAATCGTTCTTTTATTGGCTTCTGATTTTTCAATATCGTAAGATAGTGAAAGATTGTCATTAACTGCAAAACCAATAGATAAAGCGTCGTTTTCAAAAAACTCAACGGCTTTTAAAGTTGTTGAGCTTAATGCAGTACCAGATGCAACTGTTGTGAACGCTGTAGATCCTGGTGCGTAGTAGTTTTTGTTATAACCCACTGAGAAAGCTCCCATTGAGTATTTAGCAAAATATCCACCAGACTCATCTTCTTGTTTTGTGTCCGCATCGTCGTCATCTTTTAAGTAAGAAGCTCCGATAGATAATCCATCCATTGGTGCAGCCATTACTTGGTAAGATACTACGTTGTTATTTTTTACGCCACCGTTAGCTCCGGGATTAGCCATTCCGTGTGCCATTTGACTAGCTTGTTGTCCTGGTGCGTAACCAACAGCTACACTCATTCCTAATGGAAGTGCATCTGCAGCAGTTTTGAATTGAATGTTATTGTAACCATTCAAACCGTTACCGTAAGTGATTCCACCACCGTAACCGTTATCAGAACCGATACCGTATGCTGAGCCAGCGTGTTTGTATTTTGTTGATAGGTTTCCTTCTGAAGTCATAATACCAATTGTACCAAAGTCTGTAGTTAGTACTAATTGAGTATCGTCAGATGTTGTTGCTCCACCAGCAGCAGGATCCATTTCAGTTTGCCATTTCCATGACATTCCGTTGTCCAACTCGCCAGTACCAACAAATGTTATTTCGTTCGATAGACCGATTGCTTTACCTCTATCATTACCGCCAGTGTCTGAGTCAGTAGATGAGATATTGTAAGAAGCCTTTGCAGAACCTGTTACAGATAGTTCACCAGCGTTTACTGAAGAAATAATTGCAAAAGAACTAATAAGAACGAACATTAGTTTCATTATGTTTTTCATATTTATCCTTTGTTTGTTTATCTTAAGTTAATTAACTTATAACAATGGATTTATATTAAAATTTGATGCTGAAATGGTCGAAAAACTTATATAAACCGCTTTTATTTTATTATTTGTTGCAATTTTATCACACCTAAAAACCGCTGTAAAAGGCTGAAAATCGTAGTTGTATTATTGTTTGCTTTTATTTGGCCAATTTTTCAAATAATGCTAATAGATACTATGAAATTTTCCAAGAAAATGAGACCTTTTTTGCTTTTACCACTGTTAATATTTCTTTTAAATTGCGAAGCTATAAAACCAAAAAAAGTTAATGTTAAGGAAACCCCTATAAACGCACAAGAAAGAGCAAAAAAAAATGTTAAAGAAGGAAGAGGTGTTTCTATTGGTACAGTTATTGGAAGAGGAAGAGGAGGTGGTAGCTATGAATTTAGTTCTTCAAATCCAATGTGGAGAGCTTCTTTAGAAACCTTAGATTTTTTACCTTTAACAACAGTTGATTATTCGGGAGGAGTAATAATCTCGGATTGGTATAATGACTCGGCTAATAAAGATGACTCGATAAAAATTACAGTGAGATTCCTTTCTAATGAAATATTATCAAATAGCTTAAAGATTATAGTACATAAAAAATCCTGCGATGCTAATAATAGATGTCAAATAAATATAATAGACTCAAAGATTAAAGAGGAATTAGTAAAAGCAATTTTGAGTAGAGCAGCAGTCTTTGAAAAAGAAAAAAAGAAAAAAAAATAATATATTTAAATGGAAAGAGTAAATTTTCATTCGATTGAAAAAAAGTGGCAATCAAATTGGAATAAAAAAAAATTATATAGACCTAAAAGTAG
>CACKZT010000006.1 GCA_902604695.1 uncultured Pelagibacteraceae bacterium
AAGGAGAATTTTTTGTGTTAGTAGTAAAAATATTTACTCTATATCCAGATTTATTTCCTGGTCCATTAGGCACGGGTCTTTATAAAAGAGCAAGAGAAAAAAAATTGTGGGATTTGCAAATTATCAATATTAGAAAATTTAGTATTGATAGCCATGGAACAGTAGATGATACTCCTTTCGGTGGGGGATCTGGTATGTTGATGAGACCAGATGTTTTAGCGAAATCTTTAGACAAAAATATTAATTATAAAAAAAAGGAAAAAAATATTTATTTATCCCCTAAAGGAAAAAAATTTAATCAGGCTAAAGCAAAGTCTTTAAGTAAAGAAAATAATATAAATATTATATGTGGTCATTTTGAGGGAATTGATCAGAGACTTTTAGAAACAAGGGATATAGAAGAAATTAGCATTGGAGATTTTATTTTATCTGGTGGAGAAACTGCCTCATTTGTTTTTCTAGACTCAATTATTAGATTAATACCTGGAGTTTTAGGAAATAAATTGTCTGTAAAAGATGAAAGTTTTGAAAATAGTTTATTAGAGTATCCTCAATATACTAAGCCTCAAAAATGGGAGAAAAAAGCAGTACCAGATGTGTTATTATCAGGAGATCATGGGAAAATTAAGGGGTGGCGTTTATCTCAATCTGAGGCTATAACACGTCGCCAGAGACCCGATCTTTGGGAAAAATATAAAAACAAAAAATGAAAAATATAGAAGATATAAATAAAGAATCAGTAAAAAGAATTATCTCTAATAAGAAAATACCAGGCTTTTCTCCAGGAGACACAGTTAAAGTTGGAGTAAAAATAGTTGAAGGTAAGAGAGAGAGAATTCAATTTTTTGAAGGGGTATGCATAGCAAAAAAGAACAGAGACATAAATTCTTCATTCACTGTGAGAAAGATTTCTTTTGGAGAAGGTGTAGAGAGAACATTTGCTTTATACAGTCCAATTGTAGACTCAATTAAAATTATAAGAACGGGAAAAGTCAGAAGAGCTAAATTGTATTATTTAAGAGATAGAAAAGGTAAGTCAGCAAGAATTGCAGAAAAGATTAAGAAAAAAATTGGAATAGATGTTTCTGTAAAACCTGAAGAACTAAAAGTAGAAGCTGCTGAGGTTTCAAAAGAGGAAGTGTCTGTTGAGAATGTTAAAAAAGAAACTGCATCAACTGAAATTAAATCTGAAAAGTCAACCAGCGAAAAAAAATAAAATATTTTAATGCCAAAAACTCTGTATGATAAGATATGGGAAAACCATCTTGTACACGAACAAGATGACGGAACTTCTTTAATCTATGTAGACCGGCACTTAGTTCATGAAGTAACAAGCCCTCAAGCCTTTGAAGGATTAAGGCTGCAAAATAGAAAAGTAAGAAGACCAGAATTAACATTAGCAGTTCCTGATCACAATGTTCCAACTACAGATAGATCAAAAGGAATTGATGATAAAGAGTCTAGGATTCAGGTTGAAACATTAAGAAAAAATTGTAAAGAATTTGGCGTACAGCTTTTTGATGTAAATGATAAAAGACAAGGTATAGTTCACATCATAGGTCCCGAACAAGGGTTTACTCAACCTGGTACAGTTATAGTTTGTGGTGATAGCCACACAGCAACCCATGGAGCTTTTGGTGCATTAGCTTTTGGAATAGGAACATCAGAAGTAGAACACGTTTTAGCAACTCAGACGCTAATACAAAAAAAATCAAAAAACTTAAGAATCAATGTAAACGGTGTATTACCTAAAGGGGTTACGGCTAAAGACGTTATATTAAAAATAATTGGAACAATTGGTACAGCTGGAGGGACCGGCTATGTAGTTGAATTTGCTGGAGGAGTGATAAAAAATTTAAGTATGGAAGAAAGAATGACTATTTGTAATATGACTATAGAAGCTGGGGCTAGAGCAGGATTGATCGCTCCAGATGAAAAAACTTATAAATACTTAAAAGGAAAATCAATGTCTCCGAAAGGAGAAAATTGGGATCAAGCTTTAAAATTTTGGGAATCATTATATTCTGACAAAGATTGTAAGTTTGATAAAGAAATTAATATAGATGGAAAAGAAATTGAACCATTAGTAACATGGGGAACCTCACCTCAAGATGTGTCTCCAATAACCGGAATTGTTCCAGACCCGGATCAAGAAAAAAATGAAGATAGAAAAATGGCTATGAAAAGATCTCTTGAATATATGGGTTTAAAGGCAAACACAAAAATATCAGAAATTAAAATCGATAAAATATTTATTGGAAGTTGTACCAATGGAAGAATTGAGGACTTAAGATTAGCTGCCGGACTTTTAAAAGGGAAAAAAATTGCAGGAAATGTGAGTGCTATGGTGGTTCCAGGTTCAGGATTAGTCAAAGCTCAAGCCGAAAAAGAAGGTTTACATAAAATATTCATCGAAGCTGGTTTTGAATGGAGAGAGCCAGGATGTTCCATGTGTTTAGGAATGAACCCGGATCAATTAAAACCAAAAGAAAGATGTGCTTCAACCTCAAACAGAAATTTTGAGGGTAGACAGGGTCGAGGAGGAAGAACTCATTTAGTTAGTCCAGGAATGGCGATTGCAGCTGCTGTAACGGGGCATTTATCAGACGTAAGAAAGATACAATAATGGAAAAATTTTCAAATTTAAAATCTATACCTTCATACTTGTCTTTACAAAATATTGATACAGATATGATAATTCCGAAACAATTTCTAAAGACTATAAAAAGAACTGGCTTAGGTAAAAGTTTGTTTTATGAAATGAGATATGACGAAAAAGGTAAAATTATAGAAAATTTTATTTTAAATAAAGAGCCGTATAATAAATCTAAAATTCTTTTAGCGGGAAAAAACTTTGGCTGTGGATCCTCCAGAGAACATGCACCTTGGGCTTTATTAGATTTTGGAGTTAAGTGTGTTATTAGCTCTAGTTTTGCAGATATTTTTTATAATAATTGTTTTAAAAATGGAATTTTACCAATAAAAATTAATGAACAAATAGTTTTAGAGTTAGCTGATTATTCACATAGAAAGGAAGAAGTGGAAATTGATTTAGGAGATCAAGAGATAAAATTTGGAAATAAAATTGAAAAATTTGAAATCGATCCATTTAAAAAAAAATGTTTAATGGAGGGATTAGATGATATCGCATTATCAATGGAAAAAATAAGTCAAATAGACAAATTCGAAAAAGAAATTAAAATTAACAGACCTTGGTTGTTAAATAATGATTAAAGTTAAAAATAGAAAAATCTTATTATTACCTGGTGATGGCATAGGACCTGAGGTTATTCGAGAAGTAAAAAAAATAATTGAATGGTTTAATAAAAATAAATCCCTAGATTTTAAAATAGAGGAAGGATTAGTAGGAGGAGCATCATATGACAAACATAAAAATCCGATTACAGATGAAGTTTTTTATAAAGCTTTAGAAAGTGAGGCAGTTATTCTTGGAGCAGTCGGAGGACCTAAATATGATAATCTTGAGTTTTCTAAAAGACCAGAAAGAGCTCTTTTAAAACTAAGAAAAGAATTAAAACTTTTTGCTAATTTAAGACCAGCAATTTGTTTTGAACAACTTGTAGCTGCTTCTTCATTAAAACCTGAAATTATTTCAGGATTAGATATTATGATAGTTAGAGAGCTTACAGGTGGAATATATTTTGGGGAGCCCAGAGGAATAGAAGCGATAGAAAATAACGAAAGAAAAGGAGTTAACACTCATTCATATACAACTAGTGAGATCCAAAGAGTTGCTAAAGTTGCATTTGATTTAGCAAAAAAAAGAAATAATAAAGTTACATCTTGTGAAAAATCTAATGTTATGGAAGCCGGAGTTTTATGGAGAGAAGAAGTACAAGCATTAAAGGATAAAGAATATCCTAATATCGATTTAAGTCATATGTTAGCAGATAACTGTGCCATGCAGCTTTTGAGAAACCCCAAACAATTTGATGTTATAGTAACCGACAATTTATTTGGTGATATACTTTCAGATGAAGCTGCGATGTTAACAGGATCATTGGGTCTTTTACCTTCAGCTTCTTTAGGCGCCAAGGATAAAAATGGAAAAACAAGGTCTATGTATGAGCCAGTTCATGGATCAGCTCCAGATATAGCAGGTAAAAATATCGCAAATCCAATTGCAACTGTATTGAGCTTATCCATGGCTCTAAGATATTCTTTGGATTTAGATATAGAAGCGGATTTATTAGATTCAGCTGTTCAAAAAGTACTAGATGACGGTATCCGAACTAAAGATATAATGTCTTCTGGAAAAAAAGAAGTTAATACATCAGTTATGGGTGATGCTATTATTTCTAAATTGAAATAAACTATCAGTAATATGAATTTAGCAATAATCGGCGCTACAGGCAATGTAGGAAGAAAAATACTAGAAGTTTTGGAGAAATCTGAAGTAGCGGTTGATAATCTTATTCTGGTAGCGTCAAAAAAAAGCGAAGGTAAAAAAATTTTTTTTAAGAAAAAAGAATTTATAATTGAGTCTTTAGCAGAATATGATTTTTCAAGAGCTGAATTTACAATATTCGCCGCGGGCAGTGAAATAGCTAAGGAATGGGTAACTATAGCTTCAAAAAAAACTATTGTTATAGATAATTCAAGTTTTTTTCGAATGGAAAAAGATATTCCACTCGTAGTACCTGAAGTTAATGCCTCAGTATTAAAAGAACATAATAATATAATTTCAAATCCTAACTGCTCAACAATACAGATGGTACTAGTTTTAAAACCTTTACATGACAAGTACAGAATAAAAAGAGTTGTAGTCTCAACATATCAGGCAGTGTCCGGTGCTGGTAAAGTTCCTATGGACGAATTATTTAGCCAGTCCAAAGATTATCTTCAAGGAAAAAAAATTATTTCAAAAAATTTTACAAAACAAATTGCTTTTAATTTAATTCCACATATAGATGTTTTTAGCAAAGATGGATACACTAAAGAAGAATTAAAAATGATTAATGAAACTAAAAAATTTTAGGTGATAATATTAACGTTACCGCAACATGTGTACGTGTACCAGTTAAAACCGGTCACTCCGAGTCAATAAATATTGAGTTTGAGAAATCATATGATTTAGAAAATATTAGAAAAATTTTAACAAATGCTCCGGGATGTAAAATAATAGATGAACAAAAAGATGGAGGATATATTACTCCTATTGAGGCCGAAGGTAATTATTCCACTTTTATATCTAGAATTAGAAAAGATAACTCAAATTCTAACGCAATTAATATATGGGTAGTGTCAGATAATATTCTTAAAGGGGCAGCTTTAAATACTGTGCAAATAGTTGAAAAACTTTTAAAAAATTAATATATGCAAAATAATAATCCTTTAGCTCCTCATTTACAAATTTATAGATGGCAAATATCTTCTTTGCTATCGATAACCCATCGAATTGTAGGAGTAATAAATATTCTAGCCATAAGTCTAATTTGTTTTTGGTCTATTTCTTTATTGATGGGTGAGACAAACTACAAAATGACAGAATTTTTTTTAAATTCATTTTTTGGAAAATTTTTAGTTATCTCTTTGTGTTGGAGTTTTAGTTTTCATATACTAAACGAAATAAGACATTTAGCTTGGGACTTAGGGTATGGATATGATTTAAAAACTTCAAAAATTACAGGATTAATAGTTATTATAGGCTCAATAATTTTAGGGATTTCAATTTTTGTCGTTGGAAAATATATAATTTAAATGAACAGTTCTACAAAAAAATGGTTATTTATAAAATACAGCTCAGCTATTCTTTTGCCTTTGATGCTATGGTTTATTATAAATTTAGCCTCAATTTATAATTCAAATTACACCGACCTTCTTATTTTTTTTTCAAATCTACGTACAAGAATACTTTTTTCATTATTTTTGATTTTTTCCTTCTTTTTTTCAGCATTAACGATAAGTGAGATTTTTGAAGACTATATACATGATGAAAAAATCAAAAATGTCGCAAATAAAGTTATGTATATTTTTGCTATAGTAATGCCATTATTAACTATTATATGTATATTTAAATTAACTTTATGAGTTCATATAAAATTATAGATCATGAATACGATGTTGTAGTTCTGGGTGCAGGGGGATCAGGATTAAGAGCGGCGGTCGGACTTTCAGAGGCTGGCTTAAAAACAGCTTGCATATCAAAAGTTTTCCCTACCAGAAGTCATACTTCAGCAGCTCAAGGTGGAATTTCAGCAGCCTTAGGAAATATGGGTGAAGACGATTGGAGATGGCACATGTACGATACTGTGAAAGGTTCAGATTGGTTAGGAGATCAAGATGCTATTGAGTATCTTTGTAAAGAAGCCCCACGAGCAGTAATCGAACTTGAAAGATATGGAGTGCCATTTAGTAGGACAGATGATGGTAAGATTTATCAAAGACCATTTGGTGGTATGACGAAAAATTATGGTAACGGCACTATTCAAAGAACTTGTGCAGCTGCAGATAGAACTGGACACGCAATACTTCATACGCTTTATGGACAAGCGCTAAAACATAACACAGAATTTTTTATTGAATATTTTGCTTTAGATTTAATTATGAAAAACGGTGAATGCAAAGGAGTTATTGCCTGGAATTTAACCGATGGAACAATTCATAGATTTAGAGCTCATATTACAATTATTGCAACAGGAGGATATGGAAAAGTATATTATTCTGCGACCTCGGCCCACACATGTACTGGTGATGGAAATGCAATGGTACTAAGAGCCGGCCTGCCTCTTCAAGATATGGAATTTGTTCAATTTCATCCTACAGGAATATACGGTGTTGGCTGTTTGATTACCGAGGGAGTAAGAGGAGAAGGAGGCTTTCTTGTTAATGGCGAGGGTGAAAGATTTATGGAAAGATACGCACCAAACGCAAAAGATTTAGCATCTAGGGATGTTGTGAGCAGATCAATGGAAATTGAAATTAATGAAGGACGTGGAGCAGGTAAAAATAAAGATCACATAAATCTTCACTTAGATCATTTAGATCAAAAAGTAATTGAAGAAAGATTACCAGGAATTTCAGATGCAGCTAAAACTTTTGCAAATGTTGATGTAAGTAAAGATCCGATACCAGTTGTTCCAACTGTGCATTATAATATGGGAGGGATACCTACAAATTATAAAGCTGAAGTGTTAACTTTGAATGGTTCTGAAAAAGTAGTTAAGGGATTAATGGCGATAGGAGAAGCAGCATGTGTTTCTGTTCACGGAGCTAATAGACTTGGCTCAAACTCATTAATAGATTTGGTAGTTTTTGGAAGAGCAGCTGCAAAAAGAGCAGCAGAACTAGTTAAACCTGGTATGCCTCACGAACAAATTACAGAAAGTGAAACACAAAAATGTTTAGATAGGTTTGACAAAATACGTCACGCAGATGGCGGAACCAAAACATCGGAACTAAGACTGTCTATGCAAAAAACTATGCAATCAAAGTGCGCAGTTTTTAGAACAGAAAAAACTTTGAAAGAAGGAGTTGATCTTATTAGGCAACCCCTTGATGGAATAAGCGATGTATCTGTAAAAGATAAATCTTTATTATTTAATACTGATTTAGTAGAAACTCTAGAGTTCGACAACTTAATACGTCAAGCACTTACAACAATGGACTCAGCATATCATAGAAAAGAAAGTAGAGGAGCTCATGCCAGGGAAGATTATTCAAAAAGAGATGATAAGAATTTTATGAAACACACAATGGCTTGGCAAGATGGCAGGGAGGTTAAGGTGAAATATAGAGATGTTCACAACAGAACATTAACAAATGATGTACAATATTTTCCTCCTAAAGAAAGAGTTTACTAAATGGTACAATTTAATTTACCTCAAAATTCTAAAATTTTAAAAGGTGATTATTATAAAGACAAAACCAATTCAAATAATTTAAAAAAAATAAATATATATAGATGGGATCCCTCTAGCGGGAAAAATCCAAGGGTAGATACATTTGAAGTTGACATGGATAATTGTGGACCTAAAGTTTTAGATATTTTGTTTAAAATCAAAAATGAAATTGATCCCTCTTTAACATTTAGGAGATCTTGTGCTCACGGAGTTTGTGGTTCCTGTGCAATGAATGTAGACGGAGTAAATACTCTTTCATGCATTAAATCTCATACTGATATCAAAGGTGATTTAAATATTTATCCTCTTCCACATTTAAAAGTTATTAAAGATTTAATTGGAGACTTAAGTGGCTTATATAAACAGTATGAGTCTATTCAGCCTTGGTTACAAACTAGTCAGACAGGACAAGAAAAAAAAGAAATTACTCAATCACAAAAAGATAGATCTAAATTAGATGGATATTACGAGTGTATATTATGTGCTTGTTGCTCTACAGCATGTCCAAGCTATTGGTGGAATGGAGATAAGTACTTAGGACCTGCAGTATTATTGCAAGCTTATAGGTGGATCAATGATAGTAGAGATGCGGAAAAAAAACAAAGATTAAAAAAGGTAGCTGATGAATTAAAACTTTACAGGTGTCATACTATTATGAATTGTACAAATTCTTGTCCAAAGGGATTAAATCCTGCTAAAGCAATTGGTTCAATTAAAAAGATGTTAGCTACAACTTAACTTGATCTTACGAAAGCACTGGAATTGTAAACTCAGGCCCTGCGTCATCCTCTACCCAAGTAACTGTAGCTGTTTTAAGTTTTGTGTAAAATCTAACGCCCTCAGGTCCATGCATTGAGTGATCGCCAAACAATGATCTTTTCCATCCCCCAAAGCTATGATACGCCACAGGCACAGGTATAGGGACATTAACACCTATCATTCCAATTTTTGCATTTTCTGTAAAATGTTTTGCTATATTTCCACTTTTAGTAAAAACTGCTGCACCATTTCCTAGTTCATGATCATTTACTAGCTTAAGGGCATCTTCATAAGTATCAGTTGTCATCATACTTAACACTGGACCAAAAATTTCCTCTTTATAAATTTTCATGTTTGGTTTTACATCATCAAAAATTGTTGGGCCAACAAAGTAACCATTTTCATACCCTTGTAATTTCATATTTCTACCATCAGTTAAAAGTTTAGCTCCTTCTTTTTCTCCGGTATCAATATACCCAAGTACTTTTTCGTAATGAGCCTTATTATTAAGTGGGCCAAAATCACTTTTTGAGTCTGTATAAGGACCAACTTTTAGTTTTGTTGTTTCTTCTAATAATTTTTTTTTGAGATTTTCTGAAGTTTTTTTACCTACACAAACCGCCACTGAAATTGCCATACATCTTTCACCTGCTGAACCAAAAGCTGAACCTATTATTGCATCTGTTGTTTTTTTTACATCTGCGTCAGGCATAACAACCATGTGATTTTTAGCTCCTCCAAGAGCTTGAACCCTTTTGTTATTTTTAGTTCCAGTATGATAAACATACTCAGCAATCGGGGTCGATCCAACGAAACTTACTGCTTGAATATCTTTGCTTTCTAAAATCGTATCTACAGCTTCTTTGTCACCATTAACTACATTTAAAACCCCAGCTGGCAAACCAGCTTCAATTGCGATCTCAGCAAGTCTCATAGGGCAACTAGGATCTTTTTCTGAAGGTTTTAAAACAAACGTATTTCCACAAGCAATTGCAACTGGATACATCCACATAGGAACCATTGCAGGAAAATTAAAAGGAGTTATACCTGCGCAAACTCCAAGAGGTTGACGCATCGTATGAGAGTCAACATTCGTACCAACGCTCGTAGAATGATCTCCCTTAAGTGAGTCAGTAATTCCAGTTGCATACTCAACAACTTCAATTCCTCTTTGAATTGAACCCTTTGCATCTGGTATAGTTTTTCCATGCTGCTCGGAAACCATAACGGCAAGCTCTTCCATGTTTTTAATCAATAAATCTTTATATTTTGATAAAATCCTCGCTCTATTAATTGGAGTAGTTTTGGACCATTTTGTAAAAGCTTCAGCTGAATTCTTTATTGCTTTTTCTACAGTACTTTTTGGAGCTAATTCAACCTCAGCTATTTGTTCACCTATAGCAGGATTAAAAATTTTTCCTACTCTCGAGTTTTTGTCACTATAGACTTTTCCACCAATAAAATGACTTACTTTTTTCATGAATTCCTTATTAATTTCCACTAAATTATACCAAGACTTTTTTATTTGCAAACAATTTCCAAAAATCCAGAGTTGACTCTTAAAATCACATAAGCTTAAATAATGAAATAATCAATATTAGAATAGTTATTTTCAAAAATATGTTTTTGAAATAAACTAGATTTACATCTTTCAATATAAAAAAATCTTCTTTTCATTTTTTTAACAAACATTCTTATACTTTGGTTGACTCCTTAAATTAGTTAAGCTTAAATATCGCAGTTAAAATACCAATAAAAAGGGAGAACAAAATGGAAAACAAGACAATAAAATCGCTAATGAAATCTTTCGTTAGTGTTTTTGCTGTATTTGCTTTGATGATTACTTTTTCATTTCAGCAAGTAAATGCCGCAGAAAAAATTAGATGGAAAGTTCAGTCAACTTTTAACACTGGATGGCCAGCATTAGGAGATCCTGTTGCTCGACTATCTGACACATTAAAAAAAGCTACTGACGGAAGAATTCAGCTCAAAGTATATGAGCCTGGAAAAATTCTTCCTCCATTAGAAATTTCACCTTCAATAAGCAAAGGTGACTTACCAGCTGCTTACAACTATATGGCTTATGACCAAGGCAGAATTCCTGCTGCTGTATTATTTGCAGCGGTACCTTTTGGAATGGAACCATGGGAATATGCTGCGTGGTGGTTTGAAGGAGAAGGATCAAAATTAGCAAACGAGATATACAACAAACAAAATATTAAAGTTTTGTTATGTAGCACTATTGGACCTGAAACTGCTGGTTGGTATAGAAATCCAATTAAAAGTTTAAGTGATCTTAAAGGTTTAAAAATTAGATTCTCTGGTTTAGGAGGAATGGTTTTAAACGAAATAGGTGCCTCAGCAACTTTAATGGCTGGTGGTGAAATATTTGCTGCTCTAGAAAAAGGAACTTTAGATGCAACTGAATATTCAATGCCTGCAATTGATGAAGTACTTGGGTTTCACAAAATAACAAAGTTCAATCTGTTTCCAGGTTGGCACCAAGTATCAACATCTACTCACTTTATGGTTAATCTAGACCTATGGAAGAAAATGGGTAAAGCTGACCAAGCTCTTTTCGAAATGGCTTGTACAGCAGCAGCTATGAGAGCAATTACAACTGGTGAATTTTTACAAGGAAAACAAATCGCTAGTTTTCCTTCTAAAGGTGTAACAGCTGCAAGATTGCCAGATAGCGTTTTGAGAGAACTTCAAAAAGTAAGTGCGAAAGTTATGGCAGAACAATCTGCTAAAGACGCGGACTTCAAAAGAGTTTGGAATTCTCAACAAGCATTCATGAAGGAGTATGATGTTTGGCAAAAATGGGGTTATTTACCTAGAAACTTTTAGTATTAAATCCTGAAAGTTTAATGTAAATTGAGAAAGCAGTCGGTATTACCGACTGCTTTCGTCTTTAAGAGAAAATATTATGGCAGTTAATTTAACAGAAAACAGCGCTCTGGATAGAAAGTTAAAACTTGAGCACACTTCAATTACAAAAAAAATAGACACATTTGTAACTAATGTTGGAGAAATTTTTAACTGGTTTTGGGTAATTTTAATTGCAGTAATATTAATAAACGTAATTCTCAGATATGTATTTAAAAATGGCATGATAGAATTAGAGGAGTTGCAATGGCACCTTTATGCCATAGGTTGGTTAATTGGATTATCTTCTACATATGTTGTTGACGGCCATGTAAGAGTAGATGTTTTAACAGATAAATTAGCAATAAAGAGAAGATTGTGGTTTGAGTTTTTCGGTATTCTTTTATTATTTTTACCTTTTATAATTTTAGTTTTTGTTTATTCAATACCTTTTTTTGAATTATCTTGGGCTTCAAGTGAAAGATCAACCTCAGCTAACGGTTTACCAGCTAGATGGTTTGTAAAAGGATTTTTAGTTTTAGGGTTCTTTTTATTATTATTAGCAGGTCTTTCAAGGCTAACGCGTGTATTAGTGACATTACGTTCAAAATTTGGAGTAGGGAAATAAATGGAATTAGTTTTTGAATACTTCATGGCAATATTGTTATTTTTTAGTTTCATAACTTTAATTTTTTATGGATTTCCTGTTGCATGGACAATGGGAGGACTAGCAGTTTTGTTCACTATGATTTCAATGTTATCTGACAATTATTTAGATACTTTTTTTGGCGTTGATTGGAAATTTGCATCAATGGTCGTCTACAGACTTTATGGAGTAATGGCAAACTGGGTATTAGTTGCTTTGCCAATGTTTATATTTATGGGAATAATGATGGATAAATCTGGAATTGCAGAGGACCTTATGACCGATCTTTCAAAATTATTTGGTCGTATGCGAGGAGGATTAGCAATTGCAGTTGTTTTCATAGGCGTTCTTTTAGCTGCCTCAACTGGAATCGTCGGAGCCGCTGTAGTTCTACTAACTATTCTTGGTGTTCCACTGATGTTAAAAAATAATTATAGTCCTGATTTAGCCTGTGGAGTTTGTTGTGCAACAGGTACACTCGGAATATTAATTCCACCAAGCATCATGCTTGTAATCATGGGTGACCAGGTTAGAATTTCTGTTGGTGATTTATTTATGGGAGCAGTGTTTCCTGGTTTACTGTTAGGTTTATTGTATACTGTTTTTATCATTGGTTATGCTTTTATGAGACCTAAGGTTGCACCAGCACCAAAAAGTGCTGAGCCAGTTTCAATAGATATTATTTTCAGAGTCTTCAAATCAATAATACCACCAGCATTACTAATCGTTGCAGTTCTCGGAAGTATTTTTATGGGTATAGCTACTCCAACGGAAGCATCAGGAGTAGGAGCATTTGGAGCTTCACTTTTAGCAATTTTAAGGGGAAGACTTTCATTTCAGGATTTAAAAAGTGTAATTAGAAAAACTACTCATACCACAGCTTATATTTTTGCTTTATTTGTTGGAGCGACTATGTTTGCTCTTGTCTTAAGAGGTCTAGGCGGTGACGAATTAATAGAGGGCGCTTTAAACGGCTTACCATTTGGTCCAAATGGAGTAGTTTTAGTTGTTCTTTTTATTGCTTTTCTACTCGGATTTTTTCTTGACTGGATTGAAATCACATTAATTATACTTCCTTTCTTAGCACCTGTGATGGTTGATCTTGGAGTTGATTTGGTTTGGTTTATAGTTATGTTTGCAGTAGTTCTTCAGACTTCTTTTATAACACCACCCGTAGGATTTTCCCTGTTTTATATGAAGGGTGTCGCTCCGCGAGGAATTACAATTAAAAATATTTATAAAGGAATTATACCATTTGTATTTCTTCAAGTTGTTGCTGTAGCAATTGTATTTAATTTTCCAAAAATTGTTACATGGTTGCCTCAAGTAGCTTACGGTCCGTAAACTCAAAATCTTTAAATGAGAAAAATCAATTTAATAGCCCTAATTTGCTACTATTTATTAATTGGAAACTTGCAAGCAAATACTGAAATTTCAATTAAAAAATATCTTGAAAAAAACAATATTGAAAAAAGTTCAACTCAAATTTATTTATTAAACAGGTGCAGCGCAATTTATGCATATGCATCAGCTGTTATCCTTAAAACTGATACTGCAAATTCAAAAAAATTTATTGAGATAGCTAATAATCTTTTACTTAAATCAGTTGAAATTAGAGTTATCGAGAATAAAGAAAAATTTGAAACTTCTCAAAAAAAAGCTGAAAGTGAAAGAAAATCTTTATTTGATAATTATATCAATGAAGGAAAGAAAAACTGGGAAAAAAACAATTCTTACTTTAAAGGCTCATATATTTCAGAAGATTTGAGTATTTGTACGAAGCTCGTTGAGGACAAATAGACAATATAAAATTATATTGCATAATTTCTATTTATAGATAAAAAGTATTCATTTATGAAAAAAAAAATTACTTTAATTGGGGCGGGTCAAATAGGTGGAACATTAGCACATTTGATTGCACTTAAGGAATTAGGAGATGTTGTTTTATTTGATGTTGCTGAGGGAATAGCTAAGGGGAAAGCTCTTGATATTGCCCAATCATCTCCAGTTGACGGATTTAATGTAAATTTATCTGGCACAAGTGATTATGCAGATACAAAAAATTCTGATGTTATTATAATTACCGCTGGAGTTCCTAGAAAACCTGGTATGACAAGAGATGATTTATTAGGAATAAACCTAAAAATTATCAAACAAGTAGCCGAAGGTATAAAAAACACATCTCCAAATGCGTTTGTAATTTGTATTACTAATCCATTAGATGTAATTGTAATGGCATTACAAAAATATTCTGGTTTACCAAAAAACAAAGTAGTTGGAATGGCAGGTATATTAGACTCATCTAGATTTATTTATTTTCTCTCTCAAGAAATGAATGTTCCAGTAAAAAATATAAAGTCTCTAGTGCTCGGTGGTCATGGAGATAGCATGGTTGCGATGGTTAATCACACAGAAGTTAATGGAAAAAAACTCACAGCTTTATTAAAAGAAAATAAGATTAAAAAAGAAAAACTAGATTCTATTATTGATAGGACCAAAAAAGGAGGAGCTGAAATAGTTAAATATTTAGAAAAAGGATCAGCCTTTTATGCACCAGCCGCTTCAGGTGTGGAAATGGCTGAAAGTTATTTAAAAGATTTAAAAAAAGAACTTCCTTGTGCAGCATATCTAGATGGTGAATATGGCATAAAAGATATTTACGCAGGTGTTCCAGTTATAATTGGAACAAAAGGTGTTGAAAAAGTTATTGAAATTAATCTTGAAAGTGAAGAAAAAATTAATTTTGAAAAATCTGTAAAAGCTGTAAAAGAATTATTTGAAGCTGCTAAAAAAATTGATTCTTCCCTATAAAATTATTTTTTTATCAAAACTATCTGTCTACCCATTGCAAAAAAATTGGGGAAAAATTTTACCAAAAATCCATCTATAAAATTTAAAAATTTTAAAAAAAAGAAATTTAAAGGTAAATAAAATGTTTTTGACGATACACCTCCTGAATTTAAAAATGTTAAACATTCGTAAAATTTTTGGTGTTTAATTTCAAACTTTGATCCTAACTCATCTTGAAATTTTTCAAGATCATCAAAAATCAAATGGGGAACAGCAATATTGCCAGCCCAAATATCATCCTCATCAGATGATGGGGCGTTTTTACTCCAAACATTTTTGGTAAAATCAAATCCTTCATGTCTCATTAATATTGTGATTAATTGAAATGTTAAAGAACAATAAGCTTCTTGAATAATTAATTTTCCACCTTTTTTTAAAATTCTAAACATTTCATTAAAAAATTTTATCGGATAAGGAACATGATGGACCATATTTACTGCGATAACAAAATCGTAAAAATTATTTTCCAGTTTTGTATTTTGCGCGTCTATATTTTTTATATCAAGATGATCATATTCAGCTAAATCACTTATCTTAAAATTTTTGCATTGTATAAAATTTTTTGAAAAGCCAGCACCTGCACCTACTTCTATACCTTGATCATTTTTTGATATGAACTTATTCATCCATCCAAATCTATTCTTTAATAAAAAAAATAAATTTTTATTTTTTTGAGCTTTAAATTCTTCAATTGCATTTTTAATGTTTCCAACCTTTCTCATTCTGTTAGATTCAGGAGCGAAATAAGCTTTGTTTTTAATCCTAAGCATCATCAATAATTTTTTGTTGATCTAAAAAAAATACACTACCATTTTTTCATTCTTTATATAATATATACTTTTCTTTTAAATGAAATTAATCTATTAAAATTCGAAAAAATGCAATTAAACTATAAATATCTTAATAAAAAATATTTAAAGTATTTTAACTATAATAAAGAATACTGTAATTTTGTTTTAACTGATGTAATTTTCTCTTTTAAGGAATTAAATAAGTTCATTAAACCTAAAAACATAAAATCTATTTTAGAGATAGGTTCTGGAACTGGGGTTTTACTCAATGAACTTAAGTTGCTTTATCCTAAGAAAAAATTTGTAGGTGTTGACCCTAACGAGAGTGGGTTTCACAATTACGAGAAAATTTCAAAAAAAATGAATAAGCTAAATATTGTCAAAAAGTCAGTAAATAATTTTAAATCAAAAAAAAAATTCGATTTAATATTTTCCACTAACGTTTTTGAACATGTAAAAAGTCAGGATAAATATATTAAAAAGACTTATAATTTATTAAATAAAAATGGGAAAAATATAATTATTTGTCCCAATTATGATTTTCCTTATGAGCCACACTTTGTTTTACCGATTATTTTAAATAAGAGGATAACGAAAATTATTTTCAGAAATCTTATTTATAAACATGAAAAAAAGTCTGGTGAAAAAGGTCTTTGGGATGGAATAAATATTAATGGAAAAAAAAAGGTTGAGAAAATTTTAAAATTACTAAAAATTGATTATAAATTTGATCATTCAATCAAAGATAGAATGATTGATAGAGTTTTTAAAGATGATACATTTAAAAAAAGACAAGGCATCGCAGCATTACTTGCTATTTTTTGCAAACTTATCTACATAGATAAATTGATGTTTAATATACTCAAAATCCCCTTTCCTTATATGAAATTAATAATCAAGAAATAAAATTCATGCATATAAAAAATATAAAAATTTTATATATTTTTTTTCTTACTATTTTTTCATTAGGCGTAAATTTCTTTTACGGAAACATTGGTATTTTCCCCATTGATAGCTTCGCATTTTTTGATACTGGTTTTAGTATTTTACAGGGCAAACATCCCTTCAAAGATATCTGGATTACGACAGGTCCAGTAGTAGATTACTTACAAGCCTTTTTTTTTAAATTATTTGGAACAAACTGGAACAGTTATATTTTTCATGCTTCATTCTTAAATTCATTAATCACAATTTTCTCTTTCATTTTTTTTGTAAAAAATAAAGCCAACATACATTTCAGTTTTTTATGCTCTCTAAGTATTGGAATTTTATGCTATCCAGTTATGGGCACACCATTCGCTTATCATCACGCATATATCTTTTCAGTAATTGCTATTTACATTTTTATTGATGCTATTAAGTACAAATCAAACCTATCCTGGTTTTTATTGCCCATAATAATGTTAATTTCTTTTTTTTCAATGCAAACGCCTAGCGCATATATTTGCTCAATAATATTTTTATTTGGAATAATTTATTTTCTTAAGTTTGATTTTAAAGATAATTTAAAATTCTTTTTTTATGGAGTTTTAATTTCTTTGATTTTTTTTATTAGCTACTTTTTAATTTTAGAAATACCACTATCTAATTTTACAGAACAATACATATTATTTCCTATTTCACTAGGTTCAAATAGAATGCTTGGTGGAGAGGGTGCCTTTGTTTCTTTAAGTGAAAAAATTACATTTAGAGGTCTTATAGGTCATTTTAAATTTATTCATTTATTAATACTACCTTTAATTTACTTTTTATATAGTTTGATAAAAGCGAAAAAAAATAACTTGGACGAAAATGTAATTTCTTTATTATTGGTTATTGTTTCAGTATATCTTTTTATCTTTAATCAACTGTTAACAGCTAATCAAACTTTTATATTTTCATTAATACCTATAGTTGGGGGATTTTTTTATGTCCACGGTTATTCAAATAAAATGATTAAACAAAAAAATTATCTTAATTATTTAGTGTTATTCATAATTATTTTTTCGACGGTAAAATATCATAATGTATATAATTCTAATAGGAAATTTATAGATTTACAAAATGTAAATCTTTCAAATTCTCTACCCGCTAAACAGATAAGTACAAAATTTAGAAACTTAGAATGGATAACGCCTGTTTATTCTGAAAAAGTTGTAACAGAAATTAATTTTTTAAAAAAATCCTTAGAAATATTGAGATCTGATAAAAGAACTAAAATGGTTATTTCAGATTATCAAATTTTTTCGGTATTATTAGAAGAGGATCTGAATATACCAAATAGATGGTACACTAACGATAATAATAGTTATCCTCTTAAAAATCACAAATATTTTTCTTTTTATGAAAAATTTATAAATAATTCGATAAAAAACAATGAAATCGATGTTATCTATATTATAAATAGCACAGCAAACAATGATATAAATTTTTTAAATTTTAAAAGTTATTTATCTTCAATTTGTTTTAAAGATAAATATATTATAAAAGATTTCATTTCTTCTCATGAAATAATAAAATGTAAATAAAATGAATATACACGAACATCAGGCTAAGAAGATCTTAAAAGATAATGGGGCTCCGGTTTCTAATGGTATTGTAATATTTAATGTTTCTGAAATAGAAGAAAAAATTAAATTATTAAATTCCAAAAATTTTGTTGTAAAAGCCCAAATTCATGCAGGAGGAAGGGGAAAAGCTGGAGGCGTCAAGTTAGTCAAAAATTTTGAAGAATTGAAAAAAGAAACTCAAAATATGTTTGGTAAAATACTAAAAACACATCAAACTGGACCAGAGGGAAAAGAAGTAAAAAGAATTTACATAGAGGAAGCGTCAGATATATCAAAGGAGTTTTATCTATCTTGTGTAGTTGATAGAGAAAGTTCAAAAATTGCATTTATTAGTAGTACTGAAGGAGGAATGGATATTGAGAAAGTAGCGTCAGAGAATCCCGAAAAAATTCATACTACAAAAATTGATTACAAAAAAGATATTGAAGAAAGTGATATGGATAAAATTATTAAACCATTTAATTTTACTAATGCTCAAAAAACACAATCTAAAAATTTAATAAAATCAATTTATAAAATTTTAATTGAAAAAGATGCAATTTTAATCGAAATAAATCCTTTAATAATCACAAAAGATGACAAATTAATATGTCTGGATGCTAAAATGAATTTTGATGACAATGCAATATTTAGAAGACCAGAAATCTTAGCTTTACGAGATTTAAATGAGGAAGAACCTGCAGAAATTGAAGCAAGTAAACATGACCTGGCTTATATAAAACTTAATGGTTCAATCGGTTGTATGGTTAATGGCGCTGGTTTAGCTATGGCAACAATGGATATCATAAAATTGTACGGTCAAGAACCAGCTAATTTTTTAGATGTTGGAGGAGGAGCATCGAAAGAAAAAGTTGCTGCAGCATTTAAATTAATTTTATCTGATAAAAATGTAAAAGGAATACTTATAAATATTTTTGGAGGTATAATGCGTTGCGATGTTTTAGCTCAAGGCGTAGTAGATGCTGCCAAGGAAACTAATTTAACTGTTCCGCTGGTTGTGAGATTAGCGGGTACAAATTTTAAAGAAGGTAAAAATATTTTAGATAAATCTGGATTAAAAATATTATCTGCAGATGATTTAAATGATGCAGCAAAAAAAATTGTAGAGGCAATAAGATAATGTCTGTTTTAGTTAACAAAGATACTAAATTGATTTGTCAAGGTTTTACTGGAACTCATGGCACTTTTCATTCTGAACAGGCCTTAAAATATGGAACTCAATTAGTTGGAGGTGTTACTCCTAAAAAAGGAGGACAAAAACACTTAAACCTTCCAGTTTTTAATACTGTGCAAGAAGCTAAAGAGAAGACAGAAGCTAACGCTACAATGATTTATGTTCCTCCAAAATTTGCTGCCGAAGCAATTATTGAAGCAATAAATTCAAAAATTGAATTAATAGTTTGTATTACTGAAGGTATTCCAGTTATTGATATGATAAAAGTTAAAAAAGAACTTAAGAAAAGTACGAGCAGATTAATAGGACCTAATTGCCCCGGTATAATAACTCCTGAAGAATGTAAAATAGGCATCATGCCCGGTAATATTCATAAAAAGGGATCGGTAGGGATTGTTTCTCGATCTGGAACACTAACTTATGAAGCAGTTGCTCAAACTACTGCAAACGGTATGGGTCAATCAACTTGCATTGGAATTGGTGGAGATCCAATTAATGGAACTAACTTTATCGATTGTTTAGATTTATTTCTGAAAGATGAAGAAACAAAATCTATAGTAATGATTGGAGAGATAGGAGGATCAGCTGAGGAGGAAGCTTCTGATTTTCTTAAAAAGTCTAACACTAAAAAGCCGATGGTAGGTTTTATTGCAGGTTTAACAGCCCCTCCTGGAAGAAGAATGGGTCATGCAGGGGCAATTATATCAGGTGGAAAGGGAGGAGCTGAAGATAAAATAGAAGTAATGAAATCAGCAGGAATTACTATTTCCAAATCTCCTGCTGACATAGGAAAAACTTTATTTGAGAAACTAAAGGGTTGATTTTTGTAAAGTTGTGTTAAATTAGGAATTATAAAAATAATGTCTTCTTCAAAAGATAACAATATATATAAGTACACTTCCTTTTTGGCAGGAAATAACTCTGATTTCATTCAGGAACTTTATTCAGAATATTTGTCAAACCCAAACTCATTACCTAGAGGTTGGAAACCTTTTTTTGATGGTTTGAAGGATAACCAAGAAATTATCAAAAAAAATTTACTTGGACCTAGCTGGGCTCCAAAAGATTTAAAGAAAAAAAATTTTGAAAAAATCAAAACATTAACAAATAAGGAAAATATTTCTCAAGAGCCAATTCTTGCAGAACAAGCAACTAAGGATTCTGTAAGAGCGATAATGCTTATCAGGGCCTATAGAATAAGAGGACATTTAATTTCAAATTTAGATCCATTAGGTATTCAAAAAAGGGAAGAACATCCAGAGTTAAAACCTGAGACATATGGATTTAACTCAAGCGATTACGATAGGAAAATATTTTTAGACGGTGTTCTAGGCCAACAACATTTAAATTTAAATGAAATACTTTATATTCTTAAAAAAACTTATTGTTCAAATATTGGTTATGAATATATGCATATGGGCGATCCTGATGAAAAATCTTGGATAAGAGATAGGATAGAAGGAAAGGAAAAAAATATCACTTTCACGGAAAATGGAAAAAAAGCAATTTTAAATAAGATTATTGAAGCTGAAGGATTTGAAAAATATTTACATGTAAAATTTGTAGGAACTAAAAGATTTGGACTAGATGGTGGTGAATCTTTAATACCAGCTTTAGAACAAATTATTAAAAGAGGTGGAAATCTTGGGGCCAAAGAAATTAAATTAGGAATGCCTCATCGAGGAAGACTGAATGTTTTAGCTAATGTAATGGGAAAACCATATAAAGCAATATTTAGCGAATTTTTTGGAAAAAGTGTTTCCTCTGAAAAAGATTTTGAAGGTGATGTTAAATATCACTTAGGAGCTTCGGCTAACAGAGAGTTTGATGGTAATCTCGTTCATATAAGTTTGACTGATAACCCATCACATTTAGAAGCTGTTAACCCCGTTGTTTTAGGCCAAACTAGAGCGAAACAATTTTTCCATAAAGATCCTGAGAGAAAAAAAGTAATTCCTGTTTTAATGCATGGCGATGCTGCATTTGCTGGACAAGGAGTAGTCGCTGAGTGTTTTGCAATGTCAGGCTTACCCGGGCATAACATCGGGGGAACGATACACATTATTGTAAATAATCAGATAGGATTTACAACAGCTCCAAGGTTTGCAAGGTCATCACCTTATCCATCAGATGTTGCAAAAACTGCTCAGGCTCCGATTTTTCACGTAAATGCCGATGATCCTGAAGCAGTTGTTCATTGTGCAAAAATTGCAACGGAGTTTAGACAAAAATTTAATAGAGACGTAGTTATTGATATGGTTTGTTATAGAAGGTTTGGACATAATGAAGGAGATGAGCCATCTTTTACCCAACCTTTAATGTATAAAAAAATCAAAGAACAACCAACAGCTCTTCAAATTTACGGGGAAAAAATTTCAAACGAAGGTTTGCTTTCGAAGGAATTAATTGAAGAAAAAAAAATTAATTTTAAAAAATTCTTAGAAAAAGAATTTAATGCTTCAAAAAGTTATAAATCGGAATTAAAATGGTATGATGGTGTATGGTCAAGATTTAAACCAGAACTTGGAAAAGATAAAAGAGGAGTTAGTGGAGTTGATAAGAAACAACTAATCAATTTAGGAAAAAAAATAACCCATATTCCTCCTAATTTTGTAATTCATAAAACTCTCAAAAAAATTTTTGAAAATAAACATAAAATTTTTACAGAAAATAAAGATGTGGATTGGTCAACCGCAGAGACATTAGCGTTTGGATCTCTTTTAATAGAGGGTTTTTCTGTGCGTCTTTCAGGCCAAGACTCAGGGAGAGGAACTTTTAGCCAAAGACATTCAGTTTTAAGGAATCAAGATAATCACGAAAGGTACATTCCTTTAAACCATATATCTAAGGATCAAAAAAAATTTGAAATAATCGATACTTTGTTATCAGAACTAGCTGTACTTGGATTTGAATTTGGATATTCGCTTTCAGAACCTGAAACCTTAGTTGTGTGGGAAGCTCAATTCGGCGATTTTGCCAATGGTGCTCAGGTTATAATTGATCAATTTATTACGTCAGCTGAGTCAAAATGGGGAAGATCAAGTGGAATAGTTATGTTACTACCCCACGGATACGAAGGACAAGGGCCCGAACATTCTTCGGCAAGATTAGAAAGATTTTTGCAGCTCTGCGCAGGAGAAAATATTCAAGTAGTAAATTGTACAACTCCTGCAAATTATTTTCATGCCCTAAGAAGACAAATGCATAGAACTTTTAGAAAGCCTCTTATTATAATGACTCCTAAATCTCTTTTACGTCACAAAAAATGTATTTCACAATTAGTAGATTTTACGAAAGAAAATTCTTTTCACAGAATTTTAACTGATCATGCATACACTAAAGAAAATAAATTAATTAAATTAAAAAAAGATAAAAATATTGAAAAAGTTGTCATTTGTAGTGGTAAAATTTACTTTGATTTAATTGAAGCGAGAGAAAAAGCAAAAAACGACAAAGTGGTTTTTATTAGAATAGAACAACTTTACCCTTTCCCAGCTAAGACACTAGCTCAAGAGTTAAAGCGGTACAGTAAAAAGGCAAAATATTATTGGTGCCAGGAAGAACCTCAAAATATGGGTGCCTGGAACACAGTGAGAAATTATATAGAAAGAACTTTAGGTATAATTCAATCAAAAAGTGATAGTTTAAAATACATTGGTAGAGCTCCTTCCGCATCGACTGCGACTGGAAATCTAAATAAACATCTTGCACAACAAAAGGAAATATTAGAAAAGGTATTAGGAAAATTTAATTAATGTCTGAAAAAATAGTAGTTCCAGCACTTGGAGAGTCTGTTACAGAGGCAACAGTTTCTAAATGGTTAAAAAATCAAGGAGATAATGTTTCGCCAGATGAACCTTTAGTTGAATTAGAAACAGATAAAGTAAACATAGAAGTGCCTTCTCCTTCCAATGGTATATTAGAATCAATCTCAGTTCAAACCGGTGAAACAGTTAATGTCGGATCTTTGTTAGGAACAATTAAAATGTCTTCCAAAAAAAATGAAGTAAATATAAAAGAGATTAAAAAATATGCACCTCCATCAAAAAATAATAATGTCGAAAAAAAACAACCTTTAAAAACGAAGAAAAAAATCGATACCCTGGTTTTAGATAAAGAAATTGAATCAAAAAAAGAGGAAAAAAAACATGAAGAAGAACCTTTAGTTCTTAATGATCTTTATCAAGAGGAAGAAGAAGTAGAATCCGAAAAAGAAAGTCTTGTTTCTCCTGCAGCAAGAAAAATTGCTGAGGAAAAAAAAATTGATTTAAGCAAGATAAAAGGATCTGGAAAAAACGGTGTAATTCTCAAAGGAGATCTTATCTCTTTAATGGGTAATAAACCTCAGCCATCAGAAAGAAAAATTGCTCATGGTCCCGAGGAAAGAATTAAAATGACAAGATTACGTCAAACGATTGCTAAAAGACTAAAAGAAGCCCAAGAAAACGCTGCAATGCTAACAACGTTTAACGAAGTAGACATGCACGAAGTCATTTCCATGAAAAATAATTATAAAGAAGAATTTCAAAAAAAATATTCTGTTAAACTAGGTTTTATGTCTTTTTTTGTCAAAGCCTGCGTAATAGGATTAAAAAATTATCCTGCAGTTAATGCAGAGATACAATCAGATGAAATAGTTTACAAAAATTATTATAATATAAGTATAGCCGTAGGAACAGATAGAGGTCTCGTAGTTCCTGTTTTGAGAAACACAGATGAAATGTCCTTTGCTGATATTGAAAATAATATTAGTTCACTTGGACAAAAAGCTAGAGATGGAAAAATTACAATTGAGGATTTGCAAGGAGGAACTTTTACAATTACAAATGGCGGCATATATGGATCTATGTTATCCACCCCAATTCTAAATCCTCCTCAATCAGCTGTTTTAGGTATGCACAATATAGTCGAAAGACCAGTAGTAATTGATGGTAAAATCACAACAAGGCCAATGATGTATTTAGCCCTTTCATACGATCATAGAATTATCGATGGAAAAGAAGCGGTATCTTTTTTAAAGACTGTTAAAGAGTGCCTAGAGCAACCTAAAAGGTTATTTTTGAATTTATAACATGGAAAATAATTTTGATACTATAGTAATTGGTGGTGGCCCAGGAGGATATGTTTGTGCAATCAGATCCGCACAATTAGGACTTAAAACCGCTTGCATAGAGTCTAGAGGATCATTAGGCGGCACTTGCTTAAATGTTGGATGTATACCTTCTAAAAGCCTACTTAATTTATCAGAAAACTTTCATAAAGCAAAAAATAATTTTCAAAATCAAGGAATAGAAATTTCTGAAATAAATTTAAATGTATCCAAAATGATGTCTAATAAAGATAAGTCTGTACAAGTTTTAACTAAAGGGGTTGAGTTTTTATTTAAAAAAAATAAGGTTACATATTTAAGAGGTAAAGGAGTGCTTTTCTCAAAAAATAACGTAGTAGTTTACGAAAATGGAAAAAAGACTTCTTATGAAGCAAAAAATATTGTTATTGCCACAGGATCAGCTCCTTCATCTCTCCCTGGTATAAATATTGATGAAAAAAATATAATTTCTTCGACTGGGGCATTATCACTACAAAATGTTCCTAAAGAACTCGTGGTTATAGGTGGAGGATACATTGGTTTAGAAATGGGTTCAGTTTGGTCTAGACTTGGTTCAAATGTTACAGTGGTAGAATATTTAGATCATATTACACCTGGAATGGACAAAGAAATTTCAAAAGAATTTCAAAAGATACTTACAAAACAAGGTATAAAATTTAAACTTAACTCTAAAGTAACAGGAGTAAAAAATTTAGGTAAAAATGTTAAAATTGAATTTATAAACAATTCTGATTCTAAAAAAGAAGAAATTACTGCTGATAAAGTATTGGTTTCAGTAGGAAGAAAACCTTATACAGAAGGATTAAATCTTTCCAAAATTGGAATAAAAAAAGATAGCAAAGGTAAAATAAATGTTAATAAAAAATTACAAACTTCAGTAGAAAATATATATGCCATAGGAGACGTGATTGATGGTCCAATGCTAGCTCATAAAGCTGAAGAAGAGGGTATCGCTGTTGCGGAAACATTAGCTGGTCAGGCAGGACATGTAAACTATGATGTTATACCAGGAGTCATTTATACATCTCCCGAAGTTGCAACAGTAGGAAAAACAGAAGAGCAGCTAAAAAAAGAAAAAATATCTTACAAAATTGGCAAATTTCCGTTTCTAGCTAATTCAAGAGCTAAAGTAATTAATGAAACAGATGGTTTTGTTAAAATATTAGCAGACGCAGAGTCCGATAAAGTTTTGGGTGTACATATTATAGGCCCTCATTCTGGAGATATGATTGCTGAAATGGCATTAGCAATGGAGTTCGGTGCTAGCGCAGAAGATATTGCTAGAACTTGCCACGCCCATCCAACTCATACAGAAGCTATAAAAGAAGCAGCCTTAGCTGTTGATAAGAGACCAATTCATTTTTAATTAATTTAATATCATTTAAAATCTCATTAGATGAAAGTTCCTGTTTTAATTCCAAAGATATTTAATCATCCATTTACTTACGATTCAGGTCAAATAAAACCATTAAATCTAGGAGATGTAGTGGTTGTTCCTTTTGGAAAAGGTCAAGAAATTGGTGTTGTATGGGACAAAATTCATCCAATAAAAAAAAAAATTAGATTAAAAAAAATTGAAAAAAGGCTGGTTGATATTTCAATTAATAAGGAAATGATTAATTTTATCAATTGGTTTTCAATGTATAATATTACTCCCAGAGGCATGGTTCTCAAAATGTGCCTAGGTAACAAAAATAATATATTTAAAAAAGAAAAATTATACAGTGAAGAGAAAATTTTATATAAAAATAACTTTATCTTAAATACAGAACAAAAAAATTCATTAGAGTACTTAAAACAAAAAAGTAAAAAATTTAATGTTTCAGTTTTAGAAGGAACAACAGGCTCAGGAAAAACACTCGTATATTTTGAGAGAATCAAAGAAGTAATAAGTCAAAATAAACAGGCACTAGTTCTTCTTCCAGAAATTTTTCTAACAAATCAATTCAAATCAAGATTTAATGAATTTTTTAAATTTGAACCAGAGATTTGGCATTCAAAGATTACACCTAAAAACAAAAGAAGAATATGGCAGGGCGTAGTTCAAAATAAAATTAAACTTATAGTCGGTGCCAGATCGTCTCTTACTCTTCCTTTCAAAAAACTTGGATTAATCGTTGTGGATGAGGAACATGACTCATCTTATAAGCAAGATGAAGGTCTCATTTACAACGCAAGAGATATGGCAATAGCTCGAAGTTATTTTGAAAATATTCCGACTCACCTAGTTACATCAATTCCTTCATTGGAGACTTTTAATAATATAAAAAATAAAAAATATGGCCATACCAAAATTAAAAAAAGATATAGTAATTTTCCTTTACCTGAGGCAAAAATAATAAATCTTAATTTTTCAAAACTTAAAAAAGATGAATTCATTTCAGAAGAAACAGTAAGATGTGTCAAAAGTTATTTAGATAAAAATGAACAAGTATTATTTTTTTTAAATAGAAGAGGATACGCTCCTTTTTTAGTATGTAAAAAATGTGGTTTTAAACACCTATGTCCTAATTGTTCAATTTATTTAACATATCATAAACATTTAAATAAATTAGTTTGTCATCATTGTGGTTTTAAAACTAAAAAAGAAATTAAGTGTAAAAAAGAAAAAGAGTTATGTGACTTTAATATGTATGGACCAGGAGTGGAAAAAATTTTCGATGAAGTTAAGAAAAAATTCTCAAATAAGATAATAAAAATTTTTTCTAGTGATTATTTATCAAGTCAAAAAAGTGCTAAATTGTTTTTAAATCAAATTGAAAAAAATGAGATTAATATTTTAATTGGTACACAAATGATATCCAAGGGATTCAACTTTTCAAAATTAAATTGTATAGTTGTTGTTGATGCAGATTTTTCAGGAAAAGGTTATGATTTGAGAACTACTGAAAAAAATATTCAACTTTATAATCAATTAAGCGGTCGTGCTGGTAGGTTTTCAAAAAAATCACTAATAATATATCAAACAATGTCACCATCTGATGAAGTTTTAAAAGATATACTAAAAAATAAGCCTGAGCAATTTCTTTTAAATGAGCTAGTAATTAGAAAAAAAAATAAACTTCCTCCTTTTTACAGATTAATTTCTTTAATTATTTCATCTAAAAATGACTCTAATAGTTATAAGGGTGCACAAGAGATTAAGAAAAAGTTACTCTCAATTAAAAATATAGAAGTTCTTGGTCCAGTTTCTTCACCTATTTTTAAGATAAAAAATAAGTATAGAACTAGGCTTTTAATTAGATCTAAAAACAATAACCTAATACAAAAAAAAATAAGTGTAATTTTAGAAAATCTTCAAATATCCAAAAGAATTAAACTCACGGTTGATGTGGATCCAATTAATTTCACTTAAATCGAGCTTACCATCTTGAAGAGTATATACTCTTATGGTACCAAACCAAATTAATTTCGTTAAAATCAATAATATACATAAATGAGTTCAAATAAAAACTTTTCAACAGAGACCTCAGAAAGATATGCTAAGGCCTTGCTTGAACTGTCTAAAGAAAATTCTGAGTTAGAAAAAATTGAGAATGATGCGCGTAATTTTTTAGAAATTTATAATTCTAATAATATATTAGAAAATTTTATCAAAAATCCCACAGAAACATTTTCAAACCAACTTGAATTTATTGAAAAAATATCAAAAATTGCAAATTTTTCTAAAAATTTTAAAAACTTTTTGTCAATTCTTGTTATAAAAAGAAGAGTCTTTTTTGTAAAAAAAATAATAAATAATTTTTTAACATTGGCAACATTTAAAAAGGGTAAAGTTGATGCTAAACTAGTTTCTTCTAAAAGCCTTACTTCTGAAGAACTTAAAAACATAAATAGTGAACTTTCAAAAGCCATAGGTTCAGAATTAAATTTTGACTACAAGGTTGATAAAGATTTAATAGGAGGATTTAAAATTCAGGTTGGAAGCCTTATGATTGACACTTCGATAAAAAATAAATTAAGAAAATACGAACAAAAAATGTTAGAAAATTAATATGCAAATAAATCCTTCAGAAATAACAAAACTACTTAAAGAACAAATAAAAAATTTTGGTGAAAAAGCAGAAGTCTCTGAAATAGGAAAAGTATTATCAGTGGGAGATGGTATTGCAAGAGTTTATGGATTAGACAACGTTCAAGCAGGAGAAATGGTAGAATTTGACGATGGATCAAAAGGTATGGCTTTAAACTTGGAGAGTGATAATGTTGGAGTAGTAATATTTGGTGACGATAAAAATATCAAAGAAGGTAATACAGTTAAGAGAACAAATTCAATTGTTGATGTTCCCGTTGGAAAAGAATTACTCGGGAGAGTTGTCGATGGATTAGGAAATCCAATCGATGGAAAAGGAAATCTTACTGCAAAAATTCAAAGAAAAAGAGTTGAAGTAAAAGCTCCAGGAATAATTCCACGTCAATCTGTTAATGAACCAATGCAAACTGGATTAAAATCTATTGACACATTGATACCTATCGGCCGAGGACAAAGAGAACTAATTATTGGAGATAGACAAACTGGAAAAACTGCAGTTGCAATAGATACAATTATAAATCAAAAAGAAATAAACGAGTCAAATGATGAAAAGAAAAAACTTTACTGCGTATATGTTGCCATTGGTCAAAAAAGATCCACTGTAGCTCAAATAGCAAAAACTTTAGAAGAAGCCGGAGCTATGAAGTATACAACTGTAGTTTCAGCTACAGCCTCAGATTCTGCACCTTTGCAATTTCTTGCGCCTTACACAGGATGTACTATAGGAGAATTCTTTAGAGATAATGGTATGCATGCTTTGATAATATATGATGATCTATCGAAACAAGCCGTAGCATATAGACAAATGTCTTTACTATTGAGAAGACCACCAGGAAGAGAAGCTTATCCAGGTGATGTTTTTTATTTACATAGTAGATTACTCGAAAGAGCTGCAAAATTAAGTGATGCAAATGGAGGCGGATCTTTAACTGCGTTACCTATAATTGAAACACAAGCGGGCGATGTCTCAGCTTATATTCCAACTAACGTAATTTCGATTACAGATGGACAAATTTTTCTTGAAACTGAACTATTTAATCAAGGAATAAGACCAGCTGTAAATGTTGGACTTTCCGTATCAAGAGTAGGTTCTGCCGCTCAAACAAAAGCTATGAAAAAAGTATCAGGATCAATTAAATTAGAACTTGCTCAGTATCGTGAAATGGCCGCCTTTGCTCAATTTGGATCAGATTTAGATGCTTCTACTCAAAAGCTTTTAAATAGAGGCGCAAAATTAACTGAATTATTAAAACAAGATCAATATTCACCTCTTAGAGTTGGAGAGCAAGTGGTGGCAGTTTTTACAGGCGTAAGAGGGTATTTGGATGATGTGGAATTAAAGAATATTAAAACTTTTGAAAAAGATATTCTAGATAAAATTAAGAATGAAAAACCCGAAATTTTAGAAACTATTCAATCTTCTGGTAAACTTGAAAAAGAAACTGAAGAATCTTTAATCCAAATAATAGAAGAACATAAAAAAAAATAAAATGCCCAGCTTAGATGATTTAAAAAAAAGAATTAAAAGTGTTAAATCAACTCAAAAGATTACCAAGGCAATGAAAATGGTTGCAGCTGCAAAATTAAGAAAAGCTCAAGAAAGAGCTGAAAAAGGTAGGCCTTATAGTGAAAAAATGCAAAACATAATTTTAAATCTTACAAAATCAGTTAGCGATCCTGAAAATGCACCAAAATTACTAGTTGGAAATGGAAATGATAAAATTTATTTATGTGTAGTAATGACAGCAGATAGAGGTCTTTGTGGAGGATTCAATTCAAATATTTGTAAACTTGCAAAAAACTTTTTCAAAAAACTTAAACAAGATGGTAAAGAAATTAAGATAATTACCGTAGGATCAAAAGGACTTGATCAATTAAAAAGATCATACGGAAAGAATATAATTAAGAATGTAAACTTTAAAGACAAAAAAGATATAGGCTTTAATGAGGCTGAAGAGGTAGGAAAAATAATTATTGACTTATTTCATAACAACGAATTTGATAAATGTTTTTTATTTTATAACAACTTTAAAAATGTAATTACTCAAATACCGCAAGCGCAGCAAATTATTCCCTCTGAAAATCCGTCCGAAAAAAATGATAATAAAGATGATAATTTTTATGAATTTGAGCCAGATGAAGATGAAATTTTAGAGGATCTTTTACCTAAAAATATTTCTACTCAAGTTTTTAAAGCTTTTCTTGAAAACGCAGCCAGTGAGCAAGGATCAAGAATGACGGCAATGGATAACGCTACAAGAAACGCTGGCGACTTAGTTGACAAGTTGACAATTAATTATAACAGAAGTAGACAAGCTTCTATTACAAAAGAATTAATAGAAATTATTTCAGGGGCAGAAAGTTTATAATGAGTCAATTAGGACAAATAACCCAACTAATAGGAGCAGTAGTTGATGTAAGTTTTGAAGGTGAGCTTCCCGAAATATATACAGCTCTTGAAGTAAATAACGGCGGCAACAAATTGATTTTAGAGGTAGCGCAACATTTAGGAGAAAGTACAGTAAGAACAATTGCTATGGACGCCACAGAAGGATTGAAAAGAGGTGACTCTGTCAAAAATACTGGTTCTCCAATAAGTGTACCTGTTGGACCTGAGACTCTTGGAAGAATAATTAACGTTATCGGCCAACCTATTGATGAAAAAGGAGAAGTTAAAACTAAAGAAAAATGGCCAATTCATAGACAAGCACCAAAATTTACAGAACAATCTACTGAAACTGAAATTTTAGTTACAGGTATCAAGGTAGTAGATCTTCTTGCTCCTTATGCTAAAGGAGGAAAAATAGGTCTATTTGGAGGTGCAGGAGTGGGTAAAACAGTTACGATAATGGAATTGATAAATAATATTGCTAAAGCACATGGAGGATTTTCAGTTTTTGCCGGCGTAGGCGAGAGAACTAGAGAAGGTAATGACCTGTATCATGAAATGATAGAGTCTGGAGTAATAAAAAAAGATGGAAAGGGTTCAAAAGCAGCTTTAGTTTATGGACAGATGAATGAACCCCCAGGAGCAAGGGCAAGAGTTGCTCTAACAGGTTTAACAGTGGCAGAATATTTTAGAGATAAAGAAGGGCAAGATGTTCTTTTTTTTGTTGATAATATTTTTAGATTTACTCAGGCAGGTTCAGAAGTATCAGCTCTTTTAGGAAGAATACCTTCAGCTGTTGGATATCAGCCTACTTTAGCTACTGATATGGGTAATTTACAAGAGAGAATTACTTCAACAGGTAAGGGATCTATAACTTCAGTCCAAGCAATTTATGTTCCAGCAGATGATCTCACAGACCCAGCGCCTGCTACTTCTTTTTCTCATTTAGATGCAACTACTGTTTTATCAAGACAAATAGCTGAACTAGGCATTTATCCTGCTGTTGACCCTTTAGACTCTACATCTAGAATATTAGACCCAAGAATTGTTGGTGATGAACATTATAGAGTTGCTAGAGAAGTACAAAAAATTTTACAAGCTTACAAATCATTACAAGATATTATTGCAATACTAGGCATGGATGAACTTTCAGAAGAAGACAAGCTTACAGTAGCTAGAGCAAGAAAAATTCAAAGATTTTTGTCACAACCTTTTTTTGTCGCTGAGGTATTTACAGGATCACCAGGCAAGCTGGTTGACTTAGACTCTACCATAAAAGGTTTTGACGCTATTTGCAAAGGGGAATATGATCATCTTCCTGAGGCAGCATTTTATATGGTGGGATCAATAGAGGAAGTAGTAGAAAAAGCCGAAAAAATGGAAAAAGAAAATAAATAATAATGTCGGAAAAAATAGAATTTGAAATTATAAGCCCAGACGAAACAATTATTAAAGCAGAGGCAGATCAAGTGATATTACCTGCATTTGAAGGCTTAATGACAATACTTAAAAATCATATTTCACTTGTAACTTTTTTGAGACCAGGAATAATCGTAGCTACAATCGATAATAAAAATAAAAACTTTTACGTCGAAGATGGTACTGTTGAATTTTCTGAAAATAATCTGCTAATCCTATCCTCTACAGCTAAAGATGTAAATAATATAAAAACTGAGGAAGCTCAAAAAATGATTGCAAACGCAAAACAAGCTATTTCAAAAAATGACATTAAAGATAAGGATAAATATATTTTATCTTATAAAATAGACACACTACAGGAAATCACACAATAATCTTTTTAAGTTCTTTTTTTAATTTTTCATAAATATGTTTTTTGAAATAAACAATCACTTTTGGAAGATCTTCAATATCTAACCATTTCCACTCAATAAACTCAGCATTTTTTGTTCTAATATTTATATCACTATCTTTTCCTAAAAATTTAACAATAAACCATTTTTGTTTTTGCCCTCTAAATTTTCCTTTCCAGATTATTCCTACTAGGTTTTTAGGCAACTCATATTCTAAGTAATAATCCAATTCCTTTACGACTTTAATGTTTGAAATACTCGTTTCCTCTTCCAATTCTCTTTTCATTGCAGAAATATAATTTTCACCATTATTGACACCACCTTGAGGCATCTGCCAATTATTATTAGGATTATCTTTTCTTTTTCCAACAAAAACTTTATTTCTTGAATTAAGTACAATTATGCCAACCCCTTCTCTAAGGGGTAGTTTTTGTTTTTCCATATTTATAATTTTAATAATTTTATAGCGTAATTTAACTGATTATCAGTTGTAGTATTCATCTCGAAAGCATCACCGTCTTCCTCGACAGTAATATCCGGAGAAACTCCTATTTCTGATATAGATTTTCCTGAAGGCAAATAATATTTAGAGATAGTCAAGCGTATTCCACCACCGTTTCTTAAAGGTATAATTGATTGAACAGATCCTTTTCCATAAGTAGTTTCACCAAGAATAATTGCTCTTTTATGATCTTTCAATGCACCTGCTAATATTTCGGATGCCGATGCAGAACCATTATTTACCATTATTATAACCGGTTTTCCATTAATGCCATCACCCTTTTTAGCAAAAAACTTTCTTGTTTCGGAAATATTTCTACCTTTTGTAGAAACTATTTCACCATCGTCTAAAAAAAAGTCAGTAATGCTAATTGCTTGAGCTAGTAGACCACCAGGATTATTTCTTATATCAATAATGTAACTTTTTATCTTTTTCTCTTTTTCAAATTTTTTTATTTTTTCTATAAATTGTTGATCACTATTTTCATTAAAGGATTTAAGTCTAATGTAACCTATATTTTTTTCCTCTCCAATTATTTTGGCATCAACAGATCTGACCTCTATGATTTGTCTTTTAATTTTAAAAATTAGGGATTTTTTAACATTTTTTCTCCGTATAGTAAGTTCAATGCTTGAGCCGACAGGTCCTCGCATTAATTTTACACTCTCCATTAAAGTTTTGCCTTGGACCTGTTCGTCGTTAATCTTCACGATATAATCGCCGGCTTTAATTCCGGCTTTAGCCGCTGGCGTATCATCTATTGGAGATATAACTTTAATTACACCAGACTCCATACCAATTTCAATTCCCAAACCTCCAAATTCTCCTTTAGTTTCTGTTCTCATACTTTTAAAAAGTTCAGGGCTCATATAGGCCGAATATGGATCCAAAGATTGCAAAACACCATTAATGGCTGAGTCCATAACATTTGCCTGATCTACTTCATCAACATATTCTTCTTTAATTTTTTCAAGAACTTCACCAAATAAGTCTATTTTTTCATAGAGTTCATTTGAGTTTTTAGCGTAAGAAATACTTTGAAAGGATAAAATAATAGAAATATAAAAAATAATTATTTTTTTCATAATAAAATTTTTTCTTTTGGAAGAGGCTCAGACCACATCTTTTCGAGATCATAAAACTCTCTTTTATCTGGATGAAATATATGTACTATTATATCAATTGCATCTACAAGTTTCCAATCATTGCTGTCTGAACCTTCAATTCTACAATTAGATAATCCCTGTTGTTTTAGTTTAGATATTAGTATTTCAGATAAAGCCTGAAGATGCCTCGAAGAAGTACCAGAAGCTATTATCATATAGTCAGCAATATAAGATTTCCTTTTAAGATCAATAGAAACAATATTATTTGCTTTATTCTCATCTAATGTTTTTTCAATGATATTTTTAATTTTTTTTATTTCCATTAAGTAAACTAACTTAGTAAATTTTCCCTCAATTTAGAAGAGGAAATATTTATTTTATAGTTTTTTACAAATATAATATTTTTTTGTTTCAGAAAGTTTACAATAACAGATTTTTTAGCTTTTGCATCATATCCTGTCCTCGAAAATACAACTAATTTAGTTATTTTTGTTAATTCTTTCCAATTCTTCCATTTATGGAAATTAATAAGATTATCGGAACCTAAAATTAAAAAAAAAATTGCATTTTTATGCTTTAGAGATAAATATTTTACAGTTTTATAAGTTTGCGATGATCTTACAATTTTATCTAGGTTTTTAATTAAAATATTGTCTTTTTTTTTAATTATTTGTTTACTTTTTTTTATCCTCACCAAATTACTATAGTAGGGTTTTGGTTTGAAAGGATTCTGGTTTGTAATGAGCCAATATAATTTATCAAGTTTAAGTATCTTTATACTTTTAGAAGCAATTTTTACATGACCTCTATGAGGAGGGTCAAAAGTACCTCCAAATATTCCAATAATTTTTTTTGATCTTTTCATCAATCTCTAAGATCTTAAAATTCCTTTTCCAGAAACCATATATTTATAAGATGTTAGTTGATTTATACCTACAGGACCTCTTGGCGGAAGTTTATTGGTCGAAATTCCAATTTCACCTCCAAAACCAAATTCTCCCCCATCTGCGAATTGCGTAGATACGTTATGCATAGCAATTGAACTGTTTACTCCATTCAAAAATATTTTAGCTGTCTTTTTATTATTTGTAATAATACTATCTGTATGCATTGTTCCATATTTTAAAATATGGCTAATTGCTTCGTGGACATTTTTAATTGATTTTACAGAAATTTTCTTATCTAGATACTCTGTTTTCCAGTCCAACTCTTTTGCAGATTTCATTTTATTAGAAAATAAATTATTAATTTTTTTATCTACAACCACATCACAATTTGACGACAACAATTTTTTTATAATTGGCACTCCATGAGATTTAAGAGATTTTTCGTTCACAAGTAGAGTCTCTACCGCTCCACAAATGCTAGTTCTTCTCATTTTGGAATTTAAAACAATCTTAGTTGCCATATCTAAATTTGAATCTTTATCAACATAGATATGACAAAGACCTTCAAGATGACCTATTATTGGAACATTTGAAAATTTTTGAACTTTAGCAATTAAATTTTTTCCACCCCTGGGAACAATAACATCTATATAGTTGTTCATGTTTGATAGTAATTTGTCCACTATACTTCTCTCTCTCCTTTCAATAAATTGAACAATATTTTTATCTATCCCGTTTTTAGATAATGCACCTCTAAATAAATCCGCCAATATTTTGTTTGAATTAAATGCTTCTGAACCACCTCTTAAAATTGCGCAATTTTTTGACTTTAAACATAAAGCCGATACGTCTGCAGTTACGTTAGGTCTACTTTCATAAATTACTCCCACAACACCTATAGGTGTTGTTACTCTTTTTATTCTTAATCCATTTGGCCTTTTCCATTCAGATAAAACCTTTCCGATGGGATCCTTAAATTTTCTTATTTGATCAATTGAGTGACGAATTCCTTCAATTTTTGACTCGTTTAGAATTAATCTATCAATTAAATTTTTCCTTTTTGCTTTTTTTACATCTTTTATATTTTCTTTAATTATTTTTTTTTTATTTATTCTTAAAGATTTATTAAATGATTCTAAGACTTTATTAATTTTAAAATCTGAAATTTTATTTAATTGTATAGATGCTTTTTTTGCACTTAATCCAATCTTATTTAAATACTTCATTTATAATTTCACCATATCATCTTTATGTATTATTTCAGATTTGCTTGAATAACCAAGAATACTTTCAATTTGATTGCTTTGTAAGCCTTTAATTTTATTAATTTCTAAAGATGAAAAAGAAACCAGGCCTCTTGCAAACTCATTACCTTTATTATCTATTATTAGAATATTCTCTCCTTTTTTAAAATCTCCTTCTACTTTAGTGATACCAGCTGGCAATAAACTTTTACCAGCAGCTAAAGCTACAGTTGCACCTTCATCTATATATATTTTACCCGAGGAACCAATGGAACTAATAATCCATTTCTTTCTTGCATGTAGGGTAGAAATTTTAGGATTGAAGCAAGTAAAAATTTTATCTTTGACCATTCTAGACAAAGGATTCATGTGTTGACCATTTGCAATAAACATTTTACACCCTGAATTTATACATATTTTTGCCGCATCAAGTTTAGTGGTCATTCCACCAGAACTCAATGTATTAATTTTTTTATCTGCTAATGAAAAAAGATTTTCATTTATTTCATTAACTTCTTTAATTAAACTTTTTTTTGATTTTGAATCTCTGTAAAGACCATCAACATCTGTAAATATTATTAGAGTGTCCGCACCAATAATTTGAGCTACTCTTGCGGCAAGCCTATCATTATCACCATATTTTATCTCAGAGGTCGCAGTTGTATCATTTTCATTAACTATTGGAATAGCATTCAATTTGAATAAATTTTCAAAAGTTCTTTTAGCATTTAAAGCTCTTCTTCTTTGTTCAGTGTCATCTGGAGTTATTAATATTTGACCAATTTTAATTTTATTTTTTTCAAACATAATTTTAAAATGGTTAATCAGGTGTATTTGACCTACTGAAGCTATGGCCTGACTCATTTCAATCTTTATCTTCTTTTTTCTAACTTTTAAATATGATTGTCCTAAAGCAATCGCTCCAGAGGAAACTATTACTACATCTCTTTTATTCTTCAATTTTTTAATATCATTAATCAAAGTTAAGAACCACTTACTTTTAAACATTCCTTTTTTATCAACTACTGTTGATGAACCTAGTTTGATTACTATTTTTTTCGAATTATCTAATAACATTTTTCAATAATATTTTTTTAATTTTATCTAAATCATTTTTAGAAAAAACTGAAATTACTTCAAATTTATTTTTCACTTTACTTTTAAATAATTTTAACTTTTTATCCATATCTTTTTTTTCAATTAAATCAGATTTATTAAAGAAAATAATTTCTTTTTTTTTTGCTAAAATAGTGTCATATTTTGATAACTCTTTTCTGATTTTAAGATAGTTATCAATTATATTTTCCTCAGTTATATCAATTAAATGAAGCAAAGCTTTACATCTTTCGATGTGTCTTAAAAACTTATCTCCTAGACCAACTCCTCTATGAGCGCCTTCAACTAATCCAGGTATATCAGCTAATGTTAATTCTTTATTATCGTAATAAGAAACTCCTAAATTTGGATTAATTGTAGTGAAAGGGTAGCTAGCAATTTTTGGTCTTGCTCTTGTTATTGACGCTAATAAACTTGACTTACCTGCGTTTGGCAGACCAATTATTCCTATATCAGCTATAACTTTTAATTGAAGCCAAATCCAAAATTCTTCTCCAATTTTACCTTTAGTTTTTTTTTTAGGTGCACGATTTGTAGAACTTTTAAATCTAACGTTACCTAGCCCGCCTTTTCCTCCGGATGCAACAAGATATTTCTCTTTATTTTTAATAAAATCATAAATTAATGTATTATTGTCCTCTTCGTAAATTTGTGTTCCAACTGGAACTTTTATAATTAAATCTTTTCCATTGGCTCCAGTTTTATTTCTTTTACTACCGGCATTCCCAGATTTTGCTTTAAAATGTTGTGTATACCTAAAGTCAATTAAAGTATTTAAATTTAACTCTGACTCAAATATAACAGATCCTCCATCACCTCCGTCACCTCCATCTGGACCTCCATACTCAATAAACTTTTCTCGCCTGAAACTTGCTGATCCAGAACCACCATCACCGGCTTTAATATAGATTTTTGCTTGATCTAAAAATTTCATTTTGGGAGTAAAAATAACTTATGTTATCTATTTTATTAATTGGGGATAACAGAAACAAATGTTCTATTTAATTTAGATTTTTTAAATTTAACTTTTCCTTTTATTAAGGAGAAAATTGAATGATCTTTACCCATACCTACATTTATTCCCGGATGTATTTTTGTTCCTCTTTGTCTAACTATAATATTCCCTGGAATTACAATTTGATCACCATATCTTTTAACACCTAGACGTCTCCCTTTACTATCTCGTCCGTTACGCGATGATCCACCTGCTTTTTTTGTTGCCATTTTAAATTCCTATTTCTTTTTAATAACTTTTTTTTTAGTACTTGAAGTCTCTTTATCTTTATTTTTTTTAATTAAAGTTTCTTTTTTTGCAGTTTTTGACTCAGCAAATTCAGAGATAATTTTGCCGTCTTTAGAAAGAATTTTTGTAATCTGTATTTTAGAATGTCTTTGTCTATGTCCATTTTTTTTTCTTGAGTGTTTTCTTCTTCTTTTGTGAAAAATTAAAACTGTTCTATCCTTTACATTTTCAATTAATTTTGCTTCTACTACTGCTCCTTGAATATTAGGATTACCAATTTCTACTTCAGAATTATTATTTAATAGCAAAACTTTTTTAAATTGAATAGTTTTACCTTTTTCAACATCAAGTTTTTCAACTTCTAAAATTTTACTAGTAGATACTTTGTATTGTTTTCCACCTGTTTCGATAATAGCAAATGACATAAAATAAGTTCCTTTAAATTTAAGGCAATATAACTTGAAAGATATTCAAGTCAAGATTTATGAGATCAAAATTGATCCTTTAAATTACGCAATCTTTGGAAAACAAGAACTTCTGAAGAATCCTCCATTTTTAGTTCCTTTTTTAAAGCAATATTATCACATCTGAGAAAAATATTAGTATTACACTCCTCTTCTAAAGTTACAGGAATAGTTGGCAAACCTTTTTTTATTCTATCTTCAATCCATAATTTTTTTTTTGGCAACTCTTTATTTGTAGTATCAAAAGTTTTACAAAATTCATAATTACTTTTAGTATATTCATGGCCACAATAAATTTTAGTGTCTTTAGGTAATTTTTTAATTTTTTTTATAGAACTAAACATTTGTTCAAACGTTCCCTCAAATATTCTGCCACAACCCAAAGAAAAAAGTGTATCCCCAGTAAATATAATTTTTTCTTCTTTTGAATAGAAACCTATATGACCTTTAGTATGTCCCGGAATAAATAAAATTTGAAAGGCTATATTTCCTAAATTAAATTTGGTATCTTCATCAACATATAAATCTATATTCTGAATTCTATCTTTATCAATTTTAGAAGCTACAATTTTTGCTTTATACTTTTTTTTTAAATCTTGGTTTCCACCAATATGATCATTATGATGGTGTGTATTTAAAATATAATCAAGTTTTTGATACTTATTGAATATAATATCATCAATAGATTTAAATTCTGATGGGTCAACAACACCCACTGTATTTGTCAATTCGTCTTGAATTATGTAACTATAATTATCATTTAAACATGAAACAATTTCTATTTTCATTATTAACCTATAAGAAAAATTCCGAGTTTAGAGAAAAAATTTTTTATTTCGAGATTACTTTTTTTTATCTCAGATGTATTATTTTCGTTAATTCCAATTACTTTTTTAATTTTTATATTTTTTTCGATACAGAAGTGAAATAAATCTTTAACTGTGCACATATGTAAATTTGGGGTATTATACCACGAGTTTGGTAAAGTTTTAGTAACTGGCATTTTACCAAAAAATAATAAACTAGCCCTTACTTTCCAATAACCAAAGTTAGGTATAGAAATAACTACTGATTTTCCTATTCTTAACAATTCTTTCAAAACTTTTTCTGGATTATAAAAAGCTTGGAGAGTTTGGCTTAATATCACATAATCAAAAGACTGGTTTGGAAATTGATGAAGTTCAGTCTCAGCATTTCCTTGTATAACAGGTAAACCTCTATAAATACATTTTTGGACATTTTCTTTTTCAAGTTCTAGACCTCGAGCTTCTATATTTTTTTCTTGTATGAGATGACTCATTAATGAGCCATCACCACAACCTACATCTAAAACTCTTATATTTTGTGGCAGCAAATCTGCGATTACTTTAAATTCTTTTTTCATTTCTAAATTTCGTATGCATTGAGTCCAAAAACCCTTTCAAAGTTTTAAGAAACTCTGGTTCATTAACTAAAAAGGAGTCATGCCCTTTATCCGTCGTGATTTCAGAAAATGAAACATCAGCTCCTGAAGCATTTAATGCAATCACGATATCTTTATTTTCTTTAGTCGTGTAAAGCCAATCTGAAGAAAAAGAAATTACTAAGTATTTAATTTTTTGACCTTTAAAAGCTTCCAAAAGACCACCTTTAAATTTTTTTGATAGATCAAAATAATCCATTGCTCTAGTGATGTATAAAATTGAATTAGCATCAAATCTCTCTACAAAGGTATATCCTTGGTGTCTCAAATAAGATTCTACTTGAAAGTCAGCATTAAAACTAAATTCATAATCAGCTTTCTCTTGAAGTTTTCTTCCGAACTTTTCTTGCATACCTTTCTCTGATAAATAAGTAATATGTCCTACCATTCTTGCTACAGCTAATCCATTTTTGGGTTGAACATTTTTTTTTATATATTTACCGTTGTCCCATACTGGATCAGCCATAATAGCTTGTCTGGCTAATTCGTTAAGCGCAATATTTTGAGCACTATGACTTGTGCTACAAGCGATTGGAATTGCTGAAAAAGTTCTATTAGGAAATGTTGAACAAAATTCAAGTAATTGCATTCCCCCCATTGATCCTCCAGTTGCACATAAAAGTTTATTTATACCCAAGTAATCTAGAAGAGTTTCTTGCGCATTTACCATATCTCTAATGGTGATTACTGGAAAATTTAATCCGTAAGGTTCGTTAGTTTTTTTATCTATTTCTTTCGGCCCCCATGATCCCATACATCCACCAATAACATTTGCGCAAATTACAAAATATTTGTCTGTATCTATTGCCTTACCCGGCCCTACTGCTGTTACCCACCAACCTTCTTTTTTTGTAATAGGATTTATATTACTGACAAATTGATCTCCTGTAAGTGCATGAAAAACAAGTATAGCGTTATCTTTATTTTTATTTAACTTTCCATAAGTTTCGTAAGCTAATGGAAAATCTTTAATAGTTTTCCCACAATCTAATTTAAGTGGTTTTTCTACTATTATGTGTTTTATATTTTCAGTTTTATAGTTCATATAAAAAAAAAGCCCAGCTAAACTGGGCAAATCCCTGTTTAGCGAAATTTATCTAGCGCCCGCAATTCGGTTAAATCAGCGCTACATATATGTACTAAATAGTCATAAACTTGTCAATTTTATATAGGATTAATGGACAAAAATTCAAATATAGTAAAAGTAGAGCTTTTTATATATTAAATAAAGTAAAATGAAATTACCAAAAGCTAAAAAAATAAATGCTGAAAAATATGTTGCTGGCTTAAGTTTATTTAAAAAGAAGTCTGCTAAAATTAAACTATCAGCTAATGAGTCGGCACTCGGACCAAGTCCAAAAGCTATTCGTATTTTCTATGAGGTTGCAAAAAATATTCAAAGATATCCAGATTCAAATGGATCTAATTTAAAAAAAATTATTTCAAAAAAATTTAATTTAAATCATAAGCAATTAATTTTAGGTTCAGGATCAGATCAAATTTTTGAACTTGTTTGTAAAGCTTTTTTGAACCCTAATGATGAAGTAATTGTATCAAAAAATAGTTTTATTCTCTACAGAATATACAGTAAATTAAATGGTGCAAAAGTTTTATTTGCAAAAGAAAAAAATTTTTTCACTTCAGTAAAAAATATTCTATCGATGGTGACCAGAAAGACCAAGATTGTTTTTTTAGCTAATCCAAACAATCCAACTGGTACTTATATTAATAAAAAAGAAATAATTAAATTGAGAAATAAACTGAGAAGCGATATTTTACTTGTGATAGATGACGCATATTTTGAGTATGTAAATTCAAGTGATTTTCTCTCTGGATTAAAACTTTTCTCGAAAAGAAAAAACACTGTTGTCACTAGAACCTTTTCTAAAATCTATGGATTAGCTGGTTTAAGAGTAGGTTGGGCTTATGCTTCAAAAGATATTATTAAGAGTTTAGAAAAAATAAGACCTCCATTTGCAATAAATAGTCCAGGTTTGGCAGCAGCAGCATCGGCTTTATCAGATATAAAATGGCTTAGAAAAGAAATAAATCACATTAACAAATGGCGAAATATAATGTTTGATAAATTTAAAAAAATGAAAATTGAAACCAATAAAGGAAATGCAAACTTTCTTTTAATTAATTTCGATAAAGTCAAAATAAGTTCTAGAAAAGTATTTCAAAATCTTGCAAAGTCAGGAATAATAGTGAGAAATATGGAAGCTTACAAAATTAAAAACTCATTAAGAGTTACTATAGGTACAACTAAAGAAAATAAAAAGTTTATTTTAAAATTAGGAAAAATAATTAATGTTTAATAAAATTGCTATAATTGGCTGTGGTTTAATTGGCTCATCAATTTTAAGATCAATAAAAGAATACAAGATTGCAAAAAAAGTGAATATTTTTGACAAATCTAAAGATGTTTTTACATTTTTAAAGAAAGAAAATTTGATAGAAGGAACAAATGACATCAATCAGTCTGTTAGAGATGCAGATTTAATTGTGATAGCTACTCCGCTTGGAGCTTATAAAGAAATACTTTTGTCAATAAAAGATGATTTAAAAAAAAATATAATTCTCACAGATACTGGTTCTGCAAAAAAAGAAATCAATAAGATAATTGAAAACTTAAACTTAAAGGAAATTTCATGGATAGCTTCACATCCTATAGCTGGTACAGAGGAAAGCGGGCCGCAAGCTGGTTTTCATAAATTATTTAAAGATAGATACTGTATTATTTCTCCGTCACAAGAAGCAAAAAAGGAAGATGTAGAAAAGCTTAAAAAATTTTGGGAAAAAATTGGGTGCAAAGTTAAAACTATGTCATTCGAGGAACACGATCATATATTATCACTAACTAGTCATTTGCCGCATGCAATAGCATATAATTTAGTAAGAACTGCCATTAGTAAAGAAGATCAGTTTAAAAAAGAAATAATCCAATACAGTGCTGGCGGATTAAGAGATTTCACTAGAATTGCATCTTCAGATCCAACTATGTGGAAAGATATTTTTAAAGATAATAGTGAGAATATTCTCAAAGCATTAGATAATTTTTCAAATAATTTAGTTGAGTTAAAGGAAGCTATTAAAGAAAAAAATGAGAGTAAATTAATTCAAATATTTTCTAAAACTAAAAATGTAAGAAAAGAAATTATAGAAGCAGGTCAAGATACAAACAAACCAGACTTTGGGAGAAAAAAAGATTAATTAAACCTTTCAATTTCGTTATAAATTTTTTCTTCTATTTCTTTTATAAAAATTTCTTTTTCTTTACCAGGCTTTATGGGTTCCAAAAAAGATATATGTATGTCTCCTTTATATTTCATAAAACTATTTTTCGGCCAAATTTTTCCAGTATTTAAAGCAATTGGTATACAGTTTATATTTAAAAAACTATAAATTCTTCCCACTCCTTTTTTAAAATTCACTTTTTCTCCAATTTTTACTCTAGTTCCTTGCGGAAATATTAAAAGCGGCCTGTTATCTTTATTTATTGATTCTTTAATTTTATCTAAAAAAAACAAATTATCTTTCGTCGTCTTTTCTCTTACAATTTCAATTGAACCAATCTTTTTAAGATACCAACCAAACAAAGGAATTTTAAGTAACTCTTTTTTTAAAATAAAAATAGGATAATCTATAGGTGATTGAAGAATAAAAGTTTCACACATCGACTGATGTGCCGAAGCTAAGAAAAAATTTTTATTTTTTTTTAAATTTTCTAGTCCATGAAAAATTACTTTTGTATTTAAGATTATTCTTAGTAAAAATATTATGTAATTTGCGAGTATTTTGCCAAAGTATAAGGTATATTTTTTTGGTAATATTAATGTAGGCAAAGCAACTAAAAAAATTAATATGACTCCAGAATAGAAAAAAAAATTGAATATTAAAGATTTGGTAAATTGCATTAAGAGTTTATTAGTTTTAATAAATCTTGTTTCTTTTTAATTATTTTAAATTTATTTTTATTCACTAAAATTTCAGCTATTAAGGGCTTGGTGTTATAATTAGAGGACAGTGACGAACCATAAGCGCCGGCATTCGTAATCGCAATAAAGTCGTTTTCTTTTATTTTCTGATAATTTTTATATTTGTTAAACTTACATGTTGTTTCACAAATTGGACCAACAAATTCGATAATATTATTTTCTTTTTTGTTATTTTTTATTACAGGAATAATCTCATGTATTGCATCGTATAATGCTGGTCGCATAAAGTCATTCATTCCAGCGTCTAATATAATAAATTTTTTATTAAGACCACTTTTAATAAACTGAATTTTACTTATTAAAATTCCTGCATTTCCAACTAAAGCTCTCCCTGGCTCAAAAATAATATTACAATTATTTTTTTTTTTGAAACTTTCAACAAGTTTAGCGTAATTTTTTAATTTAATTGATTTGTCATTTTTTTTATAGGTTATTCCAAATCCACCGCCCAAATCTACATATTTAAGTTTCAAATTTAATTCATGGATTAATTTTGAAAGAACAATTAAAGTTTTTCTATAAGGTGTATCTGAAAGTATTTGACTTCCTATGTGAACACTTAAAGCATCAATTTTAAGAAATTTCAGTTCCTCAATATTTTTATAAATTCTTTTAAACTCCCTTATCGAAATCCCAAATTTATTTTCTGCTTTACCAGTGGAAATTTTTTTGTGAGTTTTTGCATCTATATTTGGATTCAGTCTGAATCCAACTGAAACCCTTCTTTTAGCTTTTTTAGCTAATTTATCTATTAATATAGCTTCACTCTCAGACTCTATATTAATTAAAAGTATTTTTTTATTGATTGCAATTTTTAACTCTTCTTCTGATTTCCCCACTCCTGAGAATACAATTTTGTTATATTTGATCCCGGCTTTTAATGCTTTCAAAAGTTCTCCTCCTGATACTACATCTGCTCCGGATCCTAGCTTTCCAAGTATTTTTAAAATATTTAAATTACCGTTTGCTTTTGCAGCAAAGCAGATAATGGGATTAACTTTTTTAAAAGTCTTAGAAAAATCTAAATAATTTTTTTTAATTTGATTTAATGAATAAAGATAAAAGGGTGTTTTATTTTTTTTTATAATATTTAATATTGATGATTTTTCTACTAGTAGATTTTTTCCTTTG
>CACKZT010000007.1 GCA_902604695.1 uncultured Pelagibacteraceae bacterium
TGGACTTCCAGCAATAATAAGACCTGCTTTTACACTTGGTGGTCTTGGAGGTGGAATAGCAAAAAATAAAAAAGAATTTTTTAAAATAATTAAAAATGGTCTTCATGAGTCACCTGTTAGTCAAGTATTAGTTGAAGAATGCTTGGAGGGGTGGAAAGAATTTGAGATGGAGGTGGTAAGAGACAAAAAAGATAATTGTATAATTATTTGTTCAATTGAAAATCTTGATCCCATGGGAATTCATACTGGCGACTCAGTCACTATTGCTCCAGCATTAACTCTTACTGATAAAGAATATCAAGTAATGAGGAATGCCTCGATTGCATGCTTAAGAAAGATAGGAGTAGAAACTGGAGGTTCAAATGTTCAGTTCGCCATAAATCCTAAAAATGGAAGGATGGTTATTATAGAAATGAACCCAAGGGTATCTAGATCTTCTGCTTTAGCTTCAAAGGCTACTGGATTTCCAATTGCCAAAGTCGCTGCAAAACTTGCTATAGGATATACTTTAGATGAATTAAAAAATGAGATAACAAAAGTTACTCCTGCCTCATTTGAGCCGACAATTGACTATGTAGTGACTAAAATTCCTAGATTTACTTTTGAAAAATTCTCAAAATCAAATGCAGTTTTAGGAACATCTATGAAGTCAGTTGGAGAAGCGATGGCAATAGGTAGAAATTTCAAAGAATCTTTACAAAAGGCTTTGGTTTCTCTCGAAACTGGTTTTTCAGGACTAGATCAAATTTTTAATTTAAAAGTTAAACATATTGAAAAAAAACTTAAAAAAAATATACCAAATAAGATATTGCTTATAGGTGAAGCTTTTAGAAAAAAAATTAACATAAAGAAGATACAGAAACTATCGAAAATTGATCCTTGGTTTTTAAATCAAATAAAAGATATTATAGATAATGAAAATAAGATTAAAAAATATGGATTGCCAAAAACATACAATGAATTTAATTATGTAAAATCAATTGGATTTTCGGATAAGAAACTTTCTGAACTAACAAATACCTCAGAAATTATTGTTAGAAAAAAAAGATCAGCTTTAAAAATTTTTCCAGTGTACAAAAAAGTAGACACCTGTGCGTCTGAATTTAGATCATTTACACCTTACATGTATTCTACTTATCAAAGAAACTTTTCGCTAAGTACTGAATGTGAAGCAGAACCTTCCAACAGAAAAAAAATTATTATTCTTGGAGGGGGGCCTAATAGAATTGGTCAAGGTATTGAATTTGATTATTGCTGTTGTCAAGCTAGTTTCTCTTTGAAAAAAGCTGGATTTGAAACAATCATGATTAATTGTAATCCTGAGACTGTTTCAACAGATTACGATACTAGTGATAGATTATATTTTGAACCATTAATAGAAGAATTTGTTTTCAATATTATTAAAAAAGAGAAAACTAAGGGAAATTTAATAGGTGTCATAGCGCAATTTGGAGGGCAAACTCCAATTAAATTAGCTAAATTTTTATATAAAAATAAACTTCCAATATTAGGTACACAATACTCTTCTATAGATTTAGCTGAAGATAGAGATAGGTTTAGAAATCTTTTAAACAAGTTAAAATTAAAACAAGCTAAAAGTGGTGTAGCAAAAACTTTTCCTCAAGCATTAAAAATAGCTGATAAAATAGGTTTACCATTAATGGTCAGACCTTCATATGTCTTAGGTGGAAGAGCAATGGAAATTGTCCATGAAAAAAAACAGCTTAAAAATTTCGTTCAAGAAGCGTTTAAAGCTGCAGAAAAAAATCCTATTTTAATAGATAAATTTATAGACAACGCAATGGAAGTAGACGTAGATGCTTTGTCGGATGGAAAACAAGTTTTTGTAGCAGGTATTATGCAACACATTGAAGAAGCTGGTATTCACTCAGGTGACTCTGCATGTAGTTTGCCTCCTGTCTCTATTAAACCTTTTCTAATAAAAGAGATAGAAAATCAAACAAAAAGATTAGCCTTAGCTCTTAAAGTAAAAGGTTTTATGAATGTCCAATTTGCAATTAAAAATGATGAAATTTATGTTATAGAAGTAAATCCTAGAGCAAGTAGAACTGTTCCATTTGTATCTAAAGCAAAAAATCTTCCCTTAGCCAAAATAGCATCTAGAATAATGGCGGGTGAAAAATTATCTAAGTTTAATTTAAAAAGTAAAACCAAAAAAATGTTTGCCGTAAAAGAAGCTGTTTTTCCTTTTAATAAATTTCCTAATAGTGATCTTTTGCTTGGACCAGAAATGAAGTCTACTGGAGAAGTCATGGGTTTTGATGAAAACTTCGGGATGGCCTTTGCTAAAAGTCAAATAGCAGCCTCCAATTCTCTACCTACTAAGGGTTTGGCTTTTATATCTCTTAAAAATAGTCATAAAAATGAAGGGGTGGCCCTAGCAAAACAATTGTCAAAACTAAATTTTAAACTTTGTGGTACAGGCGGAACTGCGGATTATATAAATAAACATGGAGTAAAGTGTAAAAAAATAAATAAAGTATTCCAAGGATCCCCTCATATCGTTGATATTTTAAATTCAAAAAAAATAGCTTTAGTTATTAATACTGGAGGGGGTAACAGTGAAAAAGAACTAAAAGATGCTATAGCATTAAGAAGAGCAACTTTAGCGAATAAAGTTCCTTACTGTACTAATATGTCTACAGCAAAAGTTTGTATTGAAGGAATAAAATCTCTAAAAAATAAAGATATTAAAGTGACTTCTTTGCAAGATTTATAAAATAATTATTTTACTTTCCAATCAGTCTCGAATGTTACGTAATTGACCTGAATACATCTTCGTTCTTTTTTTATTTCCTTTTTTTCCATACCATGCCAGGAGTCAGGACCGCTTGTAAAAAAATATCCATAATTATGCTTATAAGGAACTGTTTTAACTTTAGTTAAATTTTTATCATAAAAATCAGTTCCTAAATTTTCTGACTCACCGTGAACGTTAATAAATATGATTGAGGACATTAACTTTTCTTTGATATCACAATGTGGTTTAAGCCAAAAACCTTCTCTATCACAAATAACTTCTAATCTAACAAAAGAATTATTCAAGTCTTTATCGATTAAGTTCCCTATTTTTTTGTAAACTTCGGGTGATCTCAATTCTTCAATAAAGTTTGTAAGGTGTGGAAACTGATTTGCATTTTCTTTAGTCACATAACATCTCAATTTTTTTGCTTTCCCTCCATCTTTTATACCTGAGCGAAAAGCACCATCTCCACCATCAAGCGCTCTAGTTCCATCATAATTTAAGTTTTCTTTTTTTGGATCAGCAATATCAGTATTACTAATTTCTTTAATTGCTTCATTAGTTAAAGGTTGGTTGATCTCAAAATGTTTAAAAGGATCATTAAATGATTTAGTTCTTTTATCTAGTGATTTAAATAATTCCATTTTTTTTTATCTTTTCTTTTATCAAAGGTGATATTCTATTAACTTCGTCAAGTTTATCATAAGACCATAAATCAATTTTATCTGTCAAATCTTTTATAATATTTAATTGTTTAAATTGGGAGAAAAATTTTTGAAATCTTAAATTATTTTTTTTTGTATCCATTTGAGCTACATATATTGGCTTTCCAGTAATAGCAGCTTCGGAAATCATGGACGTAGAGTCGCAAGTAACGACGATGTAATCTGAAATTGATAATGCCGACAGATAAGCCTTTTTATTAACCTCTTTTATAACTGCATGGTCATGACCAAACGAGTTGAAAGCTTTTTTGATGATATTAAGAGGAGTTCTATAAGATGGTATTATTACTAGTTTGAATTTATCTCTCGTGAAAATGGTTTTTACTTTATTAAATAAAAAATCTATCTCTTTATCTGAAAACGTATAATATTTGTTTGGTCCGCCTAGAATAAAAGTTATTATTTTTTTATTTTCTTTATCTATTTGTAAATAATTTTTTTCTTTAAAAATTTCGTTTTCTGAAAGATAGTGAATGGCACCAGTCGTTTTGATTACATTTTCACCTACTAGATTATCGTGTTCTGGACATATTATTAAGTCAAATTTATTTATTGGAACTTTTGGATCCTGAATATGAATTGTAAAAATTTTTTCTTTATATTTTTTCTTTAAGGCTATAGATGGAATTACACTTTTTCTTCCACATGATATAACTATTTTCGAATCAAATACAAATTGCGTTTCAAGTATGTTAATAGAAGTGGGTGTTAGTAATGGAGGTATGAATTCCCAGAACTTTTTGAGTTTAATTTCCTGATGTTTATAGTTTAAATTCAAAGCTTTTGCTAAACCTTCAACCTGACTTATCATACCATGCATACCTTGCGTTAAAAGGAGTGCTTTTAATTTTGACATTTGTTACTATATACCTTCATTAGAATGAATAATAAATCATCTAAACATACAAAAGTGTTAATTCTTGGATCAGGGCCTGCTGGTTATACTGCCGCAATATATGCTGCTAGAGCTTTATTACAGCCGATATTGGTATTTGGATCTGAACCAGGAGGTCAGCTTACTACAACAACAGATGTTGAAAATTTTCCTGGATTTTCAAAAGTTATCCAGGGTCCTTGGTTAATGGAAGAGATGAAGGGACAAGCTCAGGCAGTAGGAACTCAGATGATACAAGATCATATTAAAAAGGTCGATCTAACAAAAAAACCTTTTGCGGCTTACGGAGATAGCGGCCAAGTATATACAGCTGATAGTATTATTATTTCTACGGGCGCTCAAGCAAGGTGGTTAAATTTAAAATCTGAACAAAAATTTAGAGGATTTGGTGTCTCTGCATGCGCAACATGTGATGGTTTTTTCTTTAAGGAAAAAGAAGTTGCTGTAGTCGGAGGTGGAAATGCAGCAGTTGAGGAGGCAATGTTTTTAACTAAATTTGCTTCTAAGGTTCATCTTATACATAGAAGAAACGAATTAAGAGCAGAAAAATTGTTACAAGAAAAACTAAAAGCTAACAAAAAAATTAATATAATTTGGGACAGTGTTGTGGAAGAAGTTCTAGGAACTTCTGAACCAAAAGGAGTGAATGGAATTAAAATAAAAAATGTTAAAACTAATAATCTCACCGATTTTAAAGTTGATGGTTTGTTTGTAGCAATAGGTCATGACCCCGCTACAGCTTTATTTAAAGATCAATTAAAGATGGATAAAGAGGGTTATTTAATTACAAAGCCAGACTCTACAGTAACAAATATACCAGGTGTATTTGCTGCAGGAGATGTTAAGGATAAAATTTTCAGGCAAGCTGTAACTGCTGCTGGTATGGGCTGTATGGCTGCTCTTGAAGCAGAAAAACATTTATCAAGTAAATAGCAGTGAAAAATAATCTTCATGTATTTTTAGGATCTACAGTTGCTGATGCTGCTGCAAGACCCTTACATTGGGTATATAATCAAAAAAAATTACTCACCCTCATTAGAGGTAAAAAAGATTTTACCTTTTTAAAAAAAAATCAAAGTCCTTTTTATAATATTAAAACTGGAAGAGTTTCAGGTTATAATGATATTGGTCAAGTTATGTTTCAAACACTAACTGAAGGACACTTAAACATACAAAAAAGATTTAAAAAAAATATTATTAAAAGATTTGGTCCAGGAAGTGTATATTGGAAAAACTTAAATTTAAGAGCCAAATACAGAAAAGTTAAGGATTGGCGAGGAATAGTTAAAGGCCCTTGGATACACCAAAATATCATTGAAACTGTAAAAAATATTAAGGCTAAAAAAAATTTGACTGGTGGAAAAAAAGTAAATGAATCTGATGGTTATTGCGCAGCCCTTCCCTATTTTTTATATGGCTATAACTTTAATAGTTTAAAAAAAATTATCACAACTGTAACAGTTTCAAAAATAAGTCTTAAATATGCTTTAGCTAAATTTCATTTAATAGATTTAGCTCTTAAAGGATCAGTAAATCCTATAAAAGATTTTACTTTTAAATATAAAAAAAATTCCTATTTTGGAAGTGTTGTTAAGGGCATTGAAAAGGTAAAAAAACTAAAAGATAAACCTCATTCATTAGTAGTTAAGAAACTTGGGATGGCTTGTAGTTACCCTGGAACTTTTGAAAGCTCTATTCACTCAATCATTAAATCTACAAATTATAAAAGTGCGGTTTTAACAACAATAAAAGCAGGCGGTTGCAACTGTTCTAGAGTAAATTTTATTGGAGCATATTTTGCTGCTTTAAAAGGATTTAATACAATTCCAAAAATTTGGATAAAAAAAACATTAGCTGCTAAGAAAATTTTAAATCAAAAATAGTAATTTAATTTTTCTAATAAGACTTTGATTAACTTAAAGATTCACAAAAATTTTTTATTTTGCCTAAAGCTTTTTTTAAATTATCCATCGAAGTAGCATAAGATATTCTAAAGAAACCTTCTAAACCAAATGCTGAACCTTGAACAACTGCTATTCCATTGTTTTCAAGTAATGACTGAACGAAATCAATGTCTTTATTAATTTCTTTTCCTTTACTATCTTTTTTTCCAATTAAACCTTTGCAACTTGGAAAAACATAAAAAGCACCCTCAGGTTTTAAACACTCAATTCCTTCAATTGTATTTAATGTTTTAACTACAAAGTCTCTTCTCTTCTGAAAAGATGCTGCTCTATCTTTAATAAAGTTTTGTACGCCATTTAAAGCCTCTACTGCTGCAGCTTGACTAATAGATGAAGGATTGGTTGTTGACTGTGATTGTATTTTTGCAATTGCTTTAATTATATCTTTGGGACCAGCTGCATACCCTATTCTCCAGCCGGTCATAGAGTAAGCTTTACTAACTCCATTCATAGTTAAAACTCTATTTTTCAAATTTTCGATTTGAGCTATCGTAAAAAATTTGAAGCTTTCATATGTAACGTGTTCGTAAATATCATCACTTAAAATAAAAACATGAGGATATTTTTCTAAAACTCTACCTATCTCTTTTATATCTTTTTCAGAATAGCATGCTCCAGTTGGATTAGATGGTGAATTTAATATTATCCATTTTGTTTTTTTCGTTATAGATTTTTCTAATTCTAGAGGGTTAATTTTAAATCCTTGTTTCTCATTACATTCTAAAATAATAGGCGTGCCTCCAGCCAATAAAACTATATCAGGATAAGAAACCCAATAAGGAGCTGGAATAATAACTTCATCTCCTTGGTTTAAAGTAGCCATCATAGCATTATAAATTACTTGCTTACCACCAGTACCTACAGTTATTTGGTCTATTTGGTAGTCTAAATTGTTTTCTCTTTTGAATTTTTTTATTATCGCATTTTTAAGTTTTGGAGTGCCATCTACTGCTGTGTACTTTGTGTCTCCATCTTTTATAGCTTTTATAGCGGCTTGTTTTATATTGTCCGGAGTATCAAAATCAGGTTCTCCAGCCCCTAATCCAATTATATCTTTGCCAGATGCCTTTAATTCCCTAGCTTTTTGAGTAACTGCTATCGTGGGCGACGGTTTTATACGTTTTAAATTGTTGGAAATTATGCTCATTGAAATTTATAATGTTTTTTTAAATTATTAATATCATAGAATGCAAAATACGTATCAAGAAAAAATACTAGATATAGAGACTACTAACAGCTCAATTAAAAAGAAGTTAGAAGGTGGCATAAAATTTAAAATAAAAAGCGATTTTCAACCAGCTGGTGATCAACCCCAAGCTATTAAATCTTTAACTCAAAATATTAAAAATAAAAAAAATGAGCAAGTTTTACTGGGTGTAACAGGATCCGGGAAAACGTTCACCATGGCAAAAGTTATTGAAGCCACTAATAGGCCTGCCTTAGTTTTAGCTCCGAATAAAACTTTAGCTGCTCAGCTTTATGGGGAATTTAAAAATTTTTTTCCAGAAAATGCAGTTGAATACTTTGTTTCCTACTATGACTACTATACTCCAGAAGCGTATGTTCCTAGATCTGATACTTACATAGAAAAAGAAGCTTCTATAAATGAACAAATCGATAGAATGAGACATTCGGCTACACGTTCTTTGCTAGAAAGAGATGACGTAATTATCGTTGCTAGTGTTTCGTGTATTTACGGCCTTGGTTCAGTAGAGGCCTACAGTAAAATGACTATTACCTTAAAAAAAAATAATGATTATGAAAGAGATCAATTAATAAGAACTTTTATTACACTCCAATATAAGAGAAATGATCAAAACTTTTTTAGGGGAACTTTTAGAGTAAGAGGTGAAAATTTGGAGATTTTTCCATCGCACTTAGAAGATAGAGCTTGGAGATTAAGTTTTAACTTTAATAAGCTAGAAAAAATTGAAGAATTTGATCCTTTAACTGGTGATAATACTAATGATTATTCAATAATAAAGATCTATGCAAATAGCCACTATATAACTCCAAAACCAACAATGGAACAAGCAATAAGACAAATTAAATCAGAATTAGCAGAAACATTAAAAAAACATCGTGCAAATAATAAATTATTAGAAGAACAAAGATTAAGAGAGAGAACAAAGTTTGATTTGGAAATGATTGAAGCGACAGGAACGTGTGCGGGCATTGAAAACTATTCTAGATTTTTGTCTGGAAGGAAGGCGGGAGAACCTCCTCCCACATTATTTGAGTATTTTCCTGATAATACAATTATATTTGTTGATGAAAGTCACGTTACCGTTCCACAACTTAATGGAATGTACAAAGGAGATAGAACTAGAAAAAGTACTTTGGCAGAGTACGGTTTTAGACTTCCGTCTTGTATGGATAATAGACCTCTAAAATTCGAAGAATGGGATATGATGAGAACTCAAACTGTTTTTGTGTCAGCTACACCAGGACCATGGGAATTAAAACAAACTAAAAATAAATATATTGATCAAATTATAAGGCCAACAGGTTTAATTGATCCGCCTGTCGAGATAAAGCCAGCGAAAACACAAGTGGATGATTTAATGCATGAAGCTGCTAGTGTAATTGAAAAAGGTTATAGAGTTTTAGCGACGACGTTAACAAAAAAAATGGCTGAAGATCTTACAGAGTATCTTCACGAAAATGGTCTTAAAGTAAGATATATGCACTCAGACATTGACACTTTAGAAAGAATAGAAATTATAAGAGATTTAAGATTAGGTGTGTTTGATATTTTAGTAGGGATAAATCTTTTACGAGAGGGATTAGATATTCCAGAATGTGGTTTGGTTGGAATTCTTGACGCTGACAAAGAAGGGTTTTTAAGATCTGAAACATCCCTGATTCAAACTATTGGTAGAGCAGCAAGAAATGTAGATGGTAAGGTTATTCTCTATGCTGATAAAGTTACTAAAAGTATAGATAAAGCAATTAAAGAAACAGATCGAAGAAGGTCAAAACAATTAGAGTATAATAAAAAAAACAAAATAACTGCAGCTTCAATAAAAAAAGAAATAGGAGACATCTTAGAGTCTGTTTATGAAAAAGATTACGTAAATATAAAAGAGTCGAATATTGGTGGAAATCTTAAAAAACATCTCAAAGGATTAAATAAAAAAATGAAAGAGTCTGCAGCAAATTTGGAGTTTGAAGAAGCGGCAAAAATAAGAGATGAAATAAGAAAATTAGAAGCTAGTGAATTAGAAATAACTTTAAATCCAAAAATAAGCCAATACAAACTTAAAGATAAAGTATATCCTAAAGGAAGATCAACTATGGGGATGCCAGGAACAAAATCAAAAAAACCAACAAAAAAATGGAAACCAAAAAAATAATCATTACAGGTGGAGCAAATCGAATCGGTAGATCTATAGCTCTGGAGTTAGCAAATTATGACACTCAAATTGTTATTCATTATTCAAAATCATTTGCTGCGGCAAAAAAACTTAAGATAGAATTAGAAAACTTAGGTTCAATTGTTCATCTATTAAAAGCAGACTTAAATAATTTTAAACAGACTCAAGAGATAATTCCTTACGCATATAAAAAGATGAAAGGTTTAAATTGTCTGGTAAATAATGCATCTATTTTTGAAAATGATAATTTGATCGATTTTTCAGATAAAAGTTTTTTAAAACATATGAATGTTAATCTTAAAGCTCCTTCAATTTTAATTAGAAATTTTGCAAAAAAGTATAGTGGTAAAGATGGAAACATTATCAACATTATTGATCAAAGAGTTGAAAAATTAACTCCCTTCTTTTTTTCTTATACTCTAAGTAAGTCTGGTTTGGCAACTTTAACTAAAACTTCTGCTATGAAACTTGCTCCAAATATAAGAGTAAATGCGGTATCTCCTGGACCAACACTGAAAAATAAACGCCAATCAGAAAAACATTTTAAAAAACAATGGAAATCAACGATACTTCAAAAAAAAGTAGATACAAAAAACGTTAGTTCTGCAGTTAAGTTTTTGATAAATAATAATAATATAACCGGCCAAATAATAAATGTAGATAGTGGTCAACGTTTAGCCTGGAAAACACCAGATATAATTAATGCAAAAGAATGAAAATTTTAAAGTTTAAAAATAACCAAAAATTTAAATATAATAAAAAAATAATTATTAAAGATTTAATTTTACTATTATCAGTTGGAATTCATCAATTTGAAAAATTAAAAAAACAAAAAGTAAAATTTAACGTTGAAATTACTACTGATCCAAATTTAAAACCAAATATAAGATCAATAGTTAATTATGAAAGTATTATAACTGATATAAAAAAATTGACTAAAAAAACACACTTCGAACTACTTGAAAGCTTGTCAGAATCAATTTTTGATGAAATCTTTAAAAATAAAAAAGTAAAAAAAATTAAGTTAAAAATTGAAAAATTAGATATTATTAAAGAAACAAAATCAGTTGGTATAGAAGTTGTAAAAAAAAAAATATAATGGACAGTTTAGAATTAGGAAAAAAAATAATAAAAGATAAAATACCTTTGATATCTAAAAATCCTGGAGTTTATAAAATGTTAAGTTCTACAGGAGAAATACTTTATATAGGTAAAGCAAAAAATATACCTAACAGACTTAAAAGTTACGTAACCGACTCAAATTTGCCTATAAGAACTGAAAGAATGTTATCTCTAACTCATAATCTTGAGACTACAACTACTAATAATGAAAGTGAGGCACTGCTATTAGAAGCAAATTTAATAAAGAAGCATAAACCAAGGTATAATATTCTTTTGAGAGATGATAAGTCTTTTCCTTATATCTATATCGGCAATAAAGATAAATGGCCTCAATTAACAAAGTTAAGAGGAAAAAAATCTAAATCTGGATATTATTTTGGACCTTTTGCTTCTATAGGTTCAGCTAACTGGACTATTAAAATATTACAAAAAATTTTTCAGCTAAGGGTTTGTGATGACACAGTTTTTAAAAATAGAGAGAGACCATGTATACTTTATCAAATTAAAAGATGTTCTGCCCCTTGCGTGAAACATGTAACAGAAAAAGAATATTTATCTACTGTGAATGATGCTATTGATTTTATATCTGGCAAATCAAGAAGAATTCAAAAAAATTTATCTAAGGAAATGGAAAAGGCAAGTAAAGATCTTGATTATGAAAAAGCAGCAATTGCAAGAGATAGGATAAAGGCTTTAACTCAAATACAAACTTCTCAAAAAATTAATCAAACTAATTTAAATGAAGCAGATGTAATAAGTATTTATAAAGAAACAGGTAAGACTTGCATCCAGGTTTTCTTTTTTAGATCTAAACAGAACTGGGGTAATCAGGCATTTTATCCTAAACATGATCCAGATGATACAATTAAAGATATTCTTTCCTCTTTTATATCTCAATTTTATGAAAATAAAACAATACCAATACTTATTATAACTAATTATGAGGTTGGTGAAAAAATTTTGCTAGAAAAAACATTTTCAAATAAAGAAAACAAAAAAGTTATAATAAAAAAAGCTAAGTCTAAAAATGAAATAAATATTTCTAAGCTTGCAGAGAAAAATGCAAAACAAGCCTTAACTCAAAAACTTATACAGTCAGATACAAATAATAATTTAATAGAAAACTTGGCAAAAAAATTCAAACTTAATAATAATATTGATTTGATTGAAGTTTATGACAATAGTCATATTCAAGGATCAGACTCTATTGGAGCTTTAATTTGTTTTGGAAATGAAGGTTTTGTTAAAAAAAGATATAGAAAGTTTAATATTAAGGACAATAAAATTAAAGGAGATGATTATGGAATGATGAAAGAAGTTTTGTTTAGAAGATTTTCGAAAGCTGTTAAAGAAAAATCTGGATCACTTTCTCTACCCGATTTAGTTATGATTGATGGGGGGAAAGGACAATACTCTGTATCAAGGGAAGTTTTAAACGAACTTGGATTACATGATTTGCCTATTTTAGCAATAGCAAAAGGCAAGAGAAGAAACGCTGGTGAGGAAAAAATTTACTATGAAAATAAAGAATTTATTTTAAATAAAAATGATCCCCTGTTGTTCTTTATTCAAAGATTAAGAGATGAAGCACACAGATTTGCTATAAGCACTCATAGAGCAAAAAGAAAGAAAAACTTAAGTAAATCTTTGCTTGATCAAATTCAAGGAATTGGTCGACAAAGGAAAAGAGCTCTATTAAATCATTTTGGGTCTGCTCGAGCAGTAGAATCTGCAAGTTTTGATGATTTAAAATCTGTTGAAGGAATAGAAGACAGCATAGCAAAGAAAATATATAATTATTTTCACGAATGAATATTAAAATTCCAAATATATTAACTATTGGGAGAATTATAATTGTTCCAATTTTTGTTGTAACTTTTTTTATTCCAGGTTTTTTTGGTGAATTAATACCCTTTTTTTTATTTGTTCTAGCTAGCTTTACTGACTATCTTGATGGTCTCTTAGCTAGATTGTTTAAAGAGGAGTCTAAACTCGGGGAACTTCTTGATCCTATAGCGGATAAAATTTTAGTTTCAGCAGCTTTAATTTTACTTGTGATGAATGGTACAATAAAAAATTATGAAGTGATCGCAGCAATTATAATATTGACTAGGGAAATTCTTATATCCGGATTAAGGGAATTTTTAGCAAAAATTAACGTAGCTATGCCGGTTACAGGTTTATCTAAATTGAAAACTTTTATTCAGATGTTATCTATTTCAATCTTATTAACGGGAGATACTGGAAATAAAATAATTAATTTTCAAGATTATAATGCTCAAACCATAGGGCTTATTCTTTTGTGGCTATCTGCTTTTCTTACTTTGTACACTGGGTATGATTATCTAATCAAAGGGATAGATCACGCAATAGAAGAAGACAAAAAAAATTAAGCTGCGGAGTCTTTTCTTACCAAACTTTGATAACTTTTACTTAAATCTGTAATTAATTTACAAACTTTAAATTTGGATTCATTTATTTGAGCAACTGGTGTTACTTCTGCAGCTGTTCCAGTTAAAAAACACCCTTCAAAGTTCTTTAATTCATCTGTGGTTATTTTTCTTTCATTAACTTTAATACCTTTTGATTTAGCTATTGTAATAATTGACCTTCTTGTAATGCCATCTAAAAATGAGTCCGGTATAGGAGTGTGTAGTTCACCTGAAGGAGTTTTAAAAAAAATATTTGCTCCTGTGGCTTCAGCAATATTCCCTTCGTGATCTAACATAAGTGAGTCGGTATACCCTTGTTTTTCTGCTTCATGTTTTGAAAGAGTACATATCATATAGAGACCTGCAGCTTTCGTATCCCAAGGAATTGAATTTGGGGATGGTCTTCGCCATGAAGAAATATTTAACTTTATACCCTCTAATTTTAACTTAGGATCAAAATAAGATCCCCATTCCCAAGTTGCTATTGCTACATTAGTTTTATTTTTTTGTGCGGATATAGCCATCATTTCACTTCCTCTCCAAATAACTGGTCTTACATATCCATTCCTAACTTTTTGAACATTAATAATTTTCTTACAAGCTTCATTTATTTGATGAGTAGAATACGGCACGGTGATACCCATTCGTTTAGCTGAGTAAAACAATCTATCAGTGTGTTCCTCTAGTTTAAAAATTTCTCCATCATAAACTCTCTCACCTTCAAAAACACAACTTGCATAATGTAACCCATGGTTTAGGACGTGAATTTTAGCATCTGACCAATTAACCAGGTCATTATTAAACCAAATTTTACCTGATCTTTTATCGTAAGGTATTGTTTCCATAAAAAAAATTAGAATAGACGATTTTTTTGTTACAAAAAAGTATATTTCTTATTAGAATAAGTCAATATAACTTACCAATTATGAAAGAGCTACTATATCTCAAAGATGAACAAATTAAGGATTTTATTCAGTTGCTGTTTTATGCTTATAGAGAAACTGTTTCTGATCCAAAAGAAATCCTATCAAAAAAATTTTTTGGCCCCGCTCATTTGAGAGCGATCAACCTAATTGAAAGAAATCCAGGAATAAGTTTAAGTGAACTCATGTTTAAGCTAAAAGTAACAAAACAAAGTTTAAATAGAGTGTTAAGAGATTTGATTAAAAATAAAATGATCAAACAAATCAAAGATGATAATGATACTAGAAAAAAAAACTTATTTTTGGATAAAGAAGGTAAAATTTTTTTTGATAAAGTTTATCAATCACAAAAGAAAAGAATATTTAACGCACTTAAAAAATCTGAACCTGACTCAGTGATCAAATTTAAAAATGTACTTACGGAAATAATAAATGGAAAAAGATAAAAAACATATTTTAGTTGTAGATGATGATGATAGAATTAGAGAGTTAATAAAACAATATCTGGATGATAACGATTTTATGGTTTCTACAGCCGTTGACTCGGAAGATGCAAAAAAACAATTGGAAAGATTTATTTTTGATTTTATCATCCTAGATGTAATGATGCCAGGCCAGAATGGATTTGAACTTACTAAAGAAATTAAAAGAAAAATGACTGTTCCAATTATTCTTTTGACAGCAAAAGGAGAGGTAGAAAATAGAATACAAGGTTTAGAGTTAGGTGCTGACGATTACTTAGCGAAACCTTTTGAGCCGAAAGAACTTTTACTCAGAATTAAAAATATAATTTCGAAAACAAATAAATTAAATCTTAAAAAGAAATATAAAATTGGTGAAGCTGAAATAGATTTGAATAAAATGAATATAAATTTTAAAAGTAAAAATTTTAAACTTAATACTGTTGAAAAAAAGGTTTTAGCGGAAATGTTAGCTAAACCTGGGGAAACTTTTTCCAGAATTAGAATGAGTGAGATCTCAGGAATATCACAAGAAAGATCTATAGATGTAATGATCACAAGGCTTAGACAAAAAATTGAGTCAAATCCAAAAAAACCGAAATATTTACAAACAATTAGGGGGTCAGGTTATGTACTTTGGGTTGAATAAAATATTTAGAAAAATATTTCCTAAAACACTATTTTATAGATCGCTAATAATTGTTGCAGCTCCAACTATTATTTTACAGCTTATCATTACTATTGTTTTTTTTGATAGTATTTGGATAAAAGCAAACAAAGGAATGGTAAGATCACTTGTTTCTCAACTTAAAATTATAAATGAAGTTTACAACAATAATAAAACAAATTTAGATTATTTTACTGATAGTTATAAAAATAATTTTAGCTTTGAAATAGATATTCAAAAAGGTATTTTACCAACTGTTAGTGCAGAAAGAAAATTTAGCCCTATGGATAGATCTCTACGAAGAGAACTTAAGTCAATATTTGGAAGTGAAAATTATTGGTTTAATACATCAAAATATAAAAAAGCTGTAGAAGTTCAAATAAGAAACGGTGATGAAGTTATAAAATTTCTTTTCCCAAAAGAGCAGATAACAACTTCTTCGGTGAGACTTTTTTTGCTTTGGATTACTCTACCCTCTTTTGTCTTAATTCTTATTGCTATATTGTTTTTAAAAAACCAAACAAGACCTATAGTGAATTTGGCAAGAGCGGCTGAAAGATTTGGAAAAGGTGATTATGTAAATGATTTCAGAGCCTCAGGAGCTTCTGAAGTAAGAAAAGCATCCTATGAATTTGATAGGATGATTAAGAGAATAAATCGGCACCTTAATCAAAGGTCTGAAATGCTTTCGGGTATCAGTCATGATTTAAGAACACCTTTAACTCGTTTAAAGCTTCAATTAGCTATGTTAAATCAAAAAGATATCTCGCTTGAAATGTCAAAAGACATAGATGAAATGGAAAAAATGTTAAATACTTATCTACAATTTGCAAAAACTCAAGCCCAAGAAGAGTCTATTGCAATAAATATTAATGAATTTTTCCTAGAAATTAAAAATGAGATTAACAATAAAAATTTTATTTTAAAACTAGATGAAAAAGATACGGTGTTGGTTGCTCGTAAAAATGCTTTAAAAAGATGCTTTGATAATTTAATTCAGAATGGGCTTACTTATGGTAAAAACGTGTATGTAAGCGTAAGTAAGACTATTAATAGACTCATAATAATTGTTGAAGATGACGGGCCTGGAGTTCCACAAGAAGAATATAAAAATATTTTTAAACCTTTCTATAGATTGGATAAAAGTAGAGGGTTAAATAAATCAGGGGTAGGACTCGGTCTATCAATTGTGGAAGATATAGTTAGCTCTCATGGAGGAAGTATTCAATTATCAGAAAGCACATATAAAGGTTTGCAAATTAAAGTTTTTTTACCTTTTTAATTTTTTTTTCTTAAGCTTTTCTATTTCTTTTTCTTGTTTTTGAACTATTTTTTTTAAAACTTCAAATTCCTCTCTTGAAACTAGCTGAAGTTTATCTAAAAAATTATCCTTTTTAAACTTTAAATTATTTAAAATTTCATTCTTAGCATCCATAGTAGTCAAAATACCGTTTTCTGCCAGACTTGATAAAATTTTAAATAATTTTTCAGATTTGCTCATAATTGATCTTAATTGATAAGAAAAATAATATCAATTATGTTATAAGACTATTGATGTACATTCATAATTTGAACCCTGTTTTAGTAAACCTCGGAATTTTTGAAATAAGATGGTACTCATTGGCCTATATTCTTGGAATTCTCTTGGGTTGGTGGTTAGGTAAAAAATTATTAAGTAAAAAAAATTTCAAAATAAATCAAGATTTTAAAGTAAATTTTTTTGATGACTTTATCTCATACATAATAGTTTCTATTATTCTTGGAGGCAGAATAGGTTATGTGATCTTCTATAATCTTAATTATTATATAAATAATCCAGTAGACATATTTAAGATATGGGAAGGAGGAATGTCATTTCACGGCGCATTAATTGGTATTGTTATTGGAACTTATTTTTTTTCTAAAAAAAAAAATCTAGCCCCATTGATGTTGCTTGATATTGTTGCTTGTGTTTCTCCAATTGGTTTGTTTTTTGGAAGGATTGCTAATTTTATAAATGCAGAACTTTATGGTAAAACATCTGATGTATATTGGTCGGTAATATTTCCAACGGTTGATAATTTACCTCGCCATCCTTCACAAATTTATGAGGCTCTACTAGAAGGTGTTGGATTATTTGTAATTATTAATTTTGTTAATTTCAAAAATAATTTAAAAACTGGTGTTTGTTCAAGTTTATTTTTAATCTTATACGGTATTTTTAGAATTTTTGCTGAACAATTTAGAGAGCCAGATATACAAATTGGCTATCTATTAAATTTTATTAGCATGGGTTCGTCGTTAAGTATTCTTATGATACTTTCTGGAATAATAATGCTTTTTAAAATAAAAAAATGACAATTATAGAAAATATTTTCAGTAGAAAAAAAAAACTTTCTATTGAAGAGTTTGTTAATAGGACATTGTATAAAAAAAAAATTGGTTATTATCAAAATAAAAATCCTTTTGGTAAAGATGGAGATTTTATTACCTCACCATCCATATCTCCTTTGTTTAGTGAAATGATAGGAATTTGGATTATTAATTTTTGGGAATCTTTGAATAAACCTACTAATTTTAATTTTGTTGAACTTGGCCCAGGAAATGGTCAGATGTGTAGGGTAATTAACGATCTATTTCAAAAATTTCCTGAATTTTATAAATCGATAAATATTTTTCTATATGAAAAAAGTACTACTTTAAAGAAAATTCAAAAAAGAAAAATTAATTCATCTAAAATAAAATGGATATCAAATTTTAATAATCTTAAAAAAGGACCTGTTATTTTTTTTGGAAATGAGTTTTTTGATGCAATACCAATCAAACAATACGTTAAAAAAAATAATATTTTTTACGAAAAATTTGTTGAAATACAAAAAAAAAATACGCTTGGAACTATTTTAAAAAAAGCTTCAAAGAAAGATACTGAGGAGATCTTAAAATTTAAAGTATTAAAAAACTTAAATTTTATTGAGTACCCTAAGATGGGATTTCAAATATTAAATAAAATAATTAAAGTAATAGAAAGAAAAAAAGGGGGTATATTATTAATTGATTATGGGTATATTAAACAACAAAAAAAAAGCACTCTTCAATCAATTAAAAATCACAAAAAACAAAATTTTTTTGAAAATATTGGTCAGTCTGATATCACTTCTCTAGTTAACTTTAAATTATTAAAAGAGTACTTACATAAAAAAGACCTTGATGTTTCAAATATTGTAACGCAAAGTTTTTTTTTAAAGAGAGTTGGCATTTTGAATAGAGCTGAGATTTTATCTAATAAAATGAGCTTTAGACAAAAAGCTGATTTGTATATCCGTTTAAAAAGACTTTTACATCCAAAAATTATGGGTAATTTATTTAAAGTAATTTTAGCAAGCAAAAATGGAAAGAAAAAATTGGGATTTAATTAATGTTTTACTCAAAAAAACTTAACGAATTTAATAATTTAAGACATTGTTTTTTTTCTAGAAAAAATGGTTTTTCTAATGACATATATAAGAGTTTAAATTGTGGCTTAGGATCAAACGATAAAAAAGAAAATATATTAAAGAATTTAGATTTTGTATCTAAAAGCATGAATGTAAAAAAAGATAATTTAATATTAATGAATCAAACGCATAGCAAAAATGTAATCTTACTTGATGAAAGAAATATCAAAAATAATAGACTAAACTCTGATGCTTTGATCACAAAACTTAATAATGTTGCTATTGCGGTGTTAACAGCTGACTGTGTTCCAATAATTTTATATGACGAATTGAATAAAGTTATTGGTTGTATTCATGCTGGCTGGAAAGGTGCAAGCTCAGGAATAATAGAAAATACTGTAAAAATGTTTGAAAAAATTAGCGTAAAAACTAAAATTATTGCTGCAGTCGGTCCATGTATTGGTAATAAAAGTTATGAAGTTGGACTGGATTTCTATAAGAATTTTCTTAGCTCATCTGAGAAGAATAAGGTTTTTTTTAAAAACATACCAAAAAATAGATTTCTATTTGATATCAGAGCATATGTGAATGAAAAATTAAAAAATTGCGGGATAAATAATGTTGATAATATTGAATATGATACTTTCAAGGATAATGAGAATTTTTTTAGCTACAGGAGGTCAAAAAAATTAGATCAACCTGATTATGGTAGGTGTATATCAACAATATGTTTGAAAACCTAAAAAAATAATTGTATAAATAATTACTTTCATGAAGATTTTATCTGGAACTAGTAATTTAAAACTAAGTCGAAATATCTCCAAACAACTTAAGCTAAAATTAGTAAACACAAATATTAAAAGATTTGCTGACGGAGAAATTTACGTTGAGATTAACGAAAATATTAGAGGTAATAGTGTATTTGTAATTCAATCTACTTCAAATCCAGCAAATGATAATTTAATGGAATTACTTTTAGTAATAGATGCTCTGAGAAGATCTTCTGCAAAAAATATAACAGCTGTGATACCTTATTTTGGTTATGCTAGACAAGACAGAAAAGTAGTTCCTAGAACGTCTATCTCAGCAAAAGTAGTTGCTAATTTAATTACTAACGCTGGCGCCCATAGAGTCGTAACTGTTGATTTGCATGCTGGACAAATTCAAGGATTCTTTGATATGCCAGTTGATAACTTATTTACTACTCCACTCTTTGCAAGATATATTAAAAGGAAATTAAAAAGTAGAAAATTAATTTGTGTTTCTCCAGATGTTGGTGGAGTTCAAAGAACAAGAGGTCTAGCTACAAAAATAAAAGCCGAGCTTGCAATTATAGATAAAAGAAGACCAGCACCTGGAAAATCCCAAGTCATGAATATAATTGGAGATGTAAAAGGAAAGACATGTATAATTGTAGATGACATTATTGATAGTGGTGGTACCATCGTTAACGCGGTTGAGGCTTTAAAAAAAAGTGGAGCACAAGAAGTATATGTTTTTATTACACACGCAGTATTAAGTGGTGAAGCAGTCTCAAAGATTAAAAAGTCAAAAATTAAGAAACTTATTATTACCGATACGATTGATAATTCTCAAAAAATAAAAAATAACAACAAAATTGAGGTAATATCAATATCTTCTTTAATGGGAGAAGCTATAAAAAGAATATCAAATTCAAACTCAGTATCAGATTTATTCAATTAAGACTTGTTTTATTGTCAAAGTAGGTTTATATAGCTTTTTCAAATATTAACATGAATAATTTAAAAGCTATAAAAAGAGAAAAAGGTTCTTCTGGAGAAAATAAAAAGTTGAGAACTTCTGGTCTTATACCTGCAATACTTTACGGAGGAAAAGATGAGAATGCCAAAATCTCAATTGATAAAAAATCAATATCAACTATTTTAAATAGTGACTCTTTCCTATCTACTGTCATAGAATTAGATATAGACGGAAAAAAACAAAAAGTTTTACCAAGAGAAGTAGCATACCATGTGGTTTCCGACGAACCAATTCATATAGATTTTATGAGAATTGTTTCCGGTAGTAAAATAACAATTGAGATACCTGTTCAATTTAAAAATCACGAACAATCTCCAGGATTAAAGCGAGGAGGCGTGTTAAATATAGTAAGAAGAAAAATCGAATTAAAATGTCCAGCAGAAAATATTCCGGATGATATCATGATTGATTTAACTGGAACAGACATTGGAACTAGTATAAAAATTTCTACAGTAAAACTTCCCGAAAATGTCACTCCAACCATAACTGGCAGAGACTTCGTTATAGCAACAGTTGCTGCTCCAACAGTTGTCAAAGAGCCAGAAAAACCTGCAGAAGGAGAAGTACCTGCAGAAGGAGCAGAGGGTGAAACACCTGCCGAAGGAGCTGATGCAGCACCAGCGAAAGATGGAGAGGCAGGTAAAAAAGATGAAAAAGGAAAAGAAGCTGCTACTACAGGAGATAAAAAACCTGCTGAGAAAAAACCTGCTGAGAAAAAACCCGCTGAGAAAAAATAATTTTTTATGCTTTTACTTGTTGGATTAGGAAATCCTGGACCAAATAACATCAACAATCGTCATAACATAGGATTTAAAATAATTGATGCTATTAATCAGCATTTCAAACTTTCAAAGCAAAAGCCGAAATTTAAAGGACTTTTAACTACTGGTAATATTGATGAAAAAAAAGTTTATGCAATCAAACCTCTTACATTCATGAATAATTCAGGGACTGCAGTAAAGGAGTTGATAGATTATTTTAAAATTGATGCAAAGAATGTAATTGTTTTTCATGATGATTTAGATATTGATTTTGGAAAAATAAAGGCAAAGTTCGGAGGAAGTAGCGCTGGACATAACGGAATAGAGTCTATCGATAAATTTATAGGAAAAGATTATTCAAGAGTAAGAGTTGGCATTGGTCATCCAAAAGAAAAGAAAAGAGTAAATAATCATGTGCTCGAAGACTTTAAAGAAGATGAGGAAGAAAGAATTAAGGAAATAACAGAAAATATTGTAAAACAAGTTCCAACACTTATTGAAAAAAAAATAGATTTATTTTCAAGTAAAGTAAATCAAAATCTAGATGGGATTTAAATGTGGTATTGTTGGACTTCCAAATGTTGGCAAGTCTACTTTATTTAATGCACTAACGGCTTCAAAAAATGCTGAGGCAGCAAACTTTCCTTTTTGTACGATAGATCCTAATATTGGCATTGTAGATGTTGTTGATAAAAGGTTAGATCAATTATCAAAATTATCAAATTCAAAAAAAAAGGTTTATACAAACATTACCTTTGTAGATATTGCTGGTTTAGTAAAAGGCGCTTCGAAAGGAGAAGGTTTGGGTAATAAATTTCTTTCTCATATAAGAGAAGTTGACGCGATAATACATTTAGTGAGATGCTTTGAATCAGATAAAATTACACATGTTAATTCTGAAATAAACCCTTTGAGTGACTTAGAAACTATTAGAACAGAAATTTTACTTTCTGATATCGATTTAATACAGAAGAAACTCGAAAAGAGTAAAAAAAAACTTCTTAAAGAGAAGGAGATCAAATTACTCGAAGATAAATTAGATCAACTAAATAAAGGTAAAGAAGAGTCTCCAAATAATAATGAAGAGAGAAAATTTTTATCACGCGCAGGTTTATTAAGTATAAAACCCAAAATTATTGTATGTAATGTTGATGAAGAAAGTTTAGCAACAGGAAATAGTTTTACAGAAATAGTTAAATCAAAATTTTCAAATGAAAAAATTATAACAATTTGTGCAGATATTGAAGATCAAATTATGGGTTTAAATAAAGATGAAAGAGAAACGTTTATGAAAGAAATTGGACTAAATAAAACTGGTCTAAACCAATTAATAAGAGAGGGATATGATCTTTTAAATTTAGATACTTTTTTTACTTCTGGCCCAGAGGAAAGTAGAGCTTGGACAATTACAAAAAACACTTTAGCTCCGAAAGCAGCAAGTGTTATACATACTGATTTTGAAAAGAATTTTATCAGAGCTGAAGCTGTTACATGTGAAGATTTTATTAAATTTGGTAGCGCTGAAAAATGTAAAGAAAATGGTAAATTGAGAATAGAGGGTAAAGATTATGTCGTTAAAGATGGAGATGTTTTATACTTCAGAGTCAATCCTTGACCAAATTCTTCTCATACTTAAATACACTAAGATAGTCAAAAGTATTAAATAGATTAAAACTTTTACCCCAGTTTTATGTCTTTCTTCAAGTTCTGGTTCAGCCGCCCAAGAAAGAAATGTCGTTACGTCTTTTGCCATTTGATCTACTGATGCTTGGGTTCCGTCAGTGTATTCCACGATACCCTCTAGTAATGGTGCTGACATTTTAATCTTATTTCCTATCATATATTTATTATAATAAACTCCTGGATCTAAAATCATTCCAGCAGGTGGATCTTCATATCCTACCAAAACTGAATAAATATAATTAGCCCCTCCTGGTCTAGCTTTAACTAAAACAGACATATCAGGCGGATAGGCTCCACCATTAGCTACAGTAGATGCATTTACATTAGGATATGGACTTTTAAATTTATCTGAAGGTCTACCTGGCCTAGTAAACATTTCTCCTTGACTATCTGGACCATCTGTAATTTCAACACTTGCTGCAATTGCTTTTACTTCTTCCTCTGAAAATTCGGGTCCACCAGGTTCTCCTAGATTTCTGTAACTTAAATATTGCATTGAATGGCAAGATGAACAAACTTCTTTATAAACCTGAAATCCTCGTTGAAGTGAGTTTCTATCAAATTTACCTGTCAAACCTTTAAAGCTCCAATTTACTTCCAGAAGTTCGTTTTGCTCAGCGCTATTTATTGTTTTTGGAAAAATAATAATTATTAAAATAATAAATATTTTTACTAGCTTAAATTTTTCCATTATCTTTCTTTGCAAGAGAAGGTTCTGCACCACCAGATAAAACTGGTTCGGCAATACTTACTGGGATAGGGTCGGTTTTTTCTAAAAGACCAACAACGGGTAAAATTACTATAAAATGTAAGAAGTAGTAAATTGTTCCTACTCTTGCTAAAACTAAATAAATACCTTCTGCAGGCATAGCTCCCATGTATCCAAGCATTAAAACATCAATTACAAAAATCCAATAAAACTGCTTGTATACTGGTCTAAATACTGCCGATCTTACTTTAGAAGTGTCAAGCCATGGAAGTACAAATAAAATAAAAATAGCTCCAAACATTAAAATGACCCCTCCTAATTTATCTGGCACAGATCTTAGAATTGCATAAAACGGAAGAAGATACCATTCTGGAACTATGTGAGCCGGTGTAACCATAGGATTAGCTTGAATGTAGTTATCGGAATGACCTAATACATTAGGAGCGAAAAAAACAAAACCGGCAAATATAATCATAAACATTAATAATGCAAAGGCATCTTTTATAGTTATATATGGGTGGAAAGGAACTGTATCTTTTGAAGGTTTTTTAATATCAATACCTACTGGATTATTATTACCTGGGACATGTAATGCCCATATATGTAAAACTACCAAACCTAATATCAAAAAAGGTAGGAGATAATGTAAACTAAAAAATCTATTTAAAGTTGGATTATCTACTGAGTAAGCTCCCCACAACCAAGTTGTTATGCTCTCTCCAACTAAAGGAATAGCACTAAAAAGATTTGTTATTACCGTTGCTCCCCAAAAGCTCATTTGACCCCACGGTAAAACGTATCCCATAAAAGCAGCTGCCATCATTAATAAATATATTAATAGTCCTATTATCCAAATAACTTCTCTGGGTGACTTATATGAACCGTAAAATAAAGATCTAAAAATATGAATATAAACAGCCAAGAAAAACATTGAAGCTCCATTGCTATGAATATATCTTATTAACCAACCGTAGTTTACATTTCGCATTATATGTTCAACACTAGCAAAGGCTAAATCGGCATGAGCAACGTAGTGCATTGCCAAAACAATTCCCGTTATTATTTGTGTAAGCAAACAAAAAGTTAAAATACCACCAAATGTCCACCAGTAATTTAAATTTTTTGGTGTAGGATAGTCTGTTAAATGTGATGCTAAAGATAACAAAGGTAGTCTATCATTAAACCATTTGCCAGCTTTTGATTTTGGAATGTAATCGTGTTCACTCATAAATTTTTATCCTATCTTAATTATATTACTATTAACAAATTCATATTTTGGTATTTCCATGTTCTTTGGTGCAGGACCCTTTCTTATTCTTCCGGAAACATCATAGTGAGATCCATGGCAAGGACAGAACCAACCATTGTAATCTCCCTTGTCCGAAAGAGGAACGCATCCTAAATGAGTACAAACACCCAACATAACTAACCACTCATCTTTACCATCTTTTACTCTATCTTCGTCTTTTTGAGGATCTGGTAAATCATTAAGAGCAACTGATCTAGCTTCAGCTATTTCTTCGTTAGTTCTTCTTTTTAAAAAAACTGGTTTTCCTCTCCATAAAACTGTAATTGATTTTCCAGGTTCAACCTGACTTACATCTACTTCAGTGGTTGCAAGTGCTTGTTGAGCTTTATCTGGATTCATTTGATCTATTAAAGGCCAAATTATAGCTCCAACACCCACAGCTCCAACTGTATAGCTTGCCGTAAATAAGAAATCTCTTCTATTAGTTTTTTTTTCTGGTTTATCCATATAAGATACTTACTATGTTAATACTTAAATAAAACTATAATTTAATTTTTCCAGGGTTCAAAATGACACATAAATTAAGCAAAAATGATTGACATAGCTCTTTATCAACCGGATATTCCTCAAAATACTGCTGCTATTATTAGGCTGGGAGCTTGTTTGAGACTAAAAGTCCATATTATTGAGCCTTGCAGCTTCAGTCTTGAAGACAAAAGATTTAAAAGGGTTGTAATGGATTACGATAAATTTACTAAAATTTTTAAATACGGCAATTTTTTAGATTTTAAAGAAAAAAATTCTAAATCTAGAATTATTTTACTTACAACTAAAGCGACTAAAAATTACTTAAATTTTAAATTTAAAAAAAATGATATATTGTTATTTGGAAGAGAAAGTGCAGGAGTTCCTGAAAGTATTCATATCGACACTAAAGTTAAAATTAAGATACCGCTACAAAAAAAGGTTAGATCTCTTAATGTGGCAATGAGTGTGGCAATAGCCTCTTCAGAAGCAATAAGACAATTAGAAAATAAATGATTAAAGATATTGAAGTTAAAAAAAAATTATCAAGTAGGTGGTTTGAATATTTACAATCAGAAATTTGTAAACAGTTTGAATTGCTTGAAAAAAAAGTATCAAAAAAAAGTAAAGTATTTAAAAAAAGAATTTGGCATAAAAAAAATAAAGAAGAAGGTGGAGGAATTTCTTATATTCTAGAAAATGGAAATATTTTTGATAAGGTTGGAGTTAACAAATCTACAGTATCTGGAAAATTTCAAAAAAAATTTAGATCCAAAATAATGGGAGCAGAAAAAAATGGTCAATACTGGGCGTCAGGTATTTCTGTAGTTGCACATATGAAGAATCCAAAAATGCCTGCGGTTCATTTTAACACAAGATTTATCGTAACTTCAAAAAGTTGGTTTGGAGGTGGGATTGATGTCACACAAAGTTTTAAGGATAAGAAAGAAAGAAAAGAACTAAATAAGAAATTATTTAGAATTTGTAAGATTAATAACAAAAATTACCAAAATTATAGAAAATGGTGTGACAAATATTTTTTTCTTCCTCATAGAAATGAAATACGAGGAATAGGGGGGCTATTTTTTGACTATGAAAGAGATAACTGGGAAAATAATTTTAACTTTGTAAGAAATGTTGGTATCGGTTTTTTAGATATAACTAAAAAAATTATTTTGAAAAAGATTAATGTTAAATGGAACACTAAAGATAAAGAAAAACAATTTTTAAAAAGAGGAAGATATGTTGAATTTAATCTTTTGTATGATAGAGGTACAAAGTTTGGGTTAAATTCTGGAGGAAACGTAGAAGCTATTTTTATGTCATTACCTCCGAATGCGAAATGGAAATAAAATGGATAAAGAGCCAATAACAGTTTTGGGTTTAGAAAAATTAAAAATTGAACTAGATAATTTGAAAAATGTTAAAAGGCCCCAAGTTGTTGCCGCAATAGCTGAAGCAAGATCTCATGGTGATTTAAAAGAAAACGCAGAATATCATGCAGCAAAAGAACAACAAGCACAAATAGAAAGTAGAGTAATCTATATTAATGATACTATAGCTAGAGCAAATGTTATTGATGTAACAAAGATTGAAAATAATGGAAATGTAATTTTTGGATCTACTGTTACTGTTTTAGATCTAGAGTCAGAAAAAAAAACTGTTTATAAACTTGTTGGGAAAGATGAGGCCGACATTGCAAAAAATTATATCTTTTTTAAATCTCCAATAGGAAAATCTTTGATTGGAAAAAAATCAAAAGATTTAGTTTCTGTGGCAACTCCTTCTGGTGAGAGAAATTTTGAGATATTAAATGTGCAATACGTCTAGAGCTTTAATTTACTTATTTTTTCGTCAACATCTTTTTCTTTAATAGAAAAATTATTATCTATCCAATCTTTTTCCAATTCTTTAAGTATCTGACCAACTTTTATTCCTTCTGATAATCCTTTATTAATAAGGTAATTTCCATCGTAGGGAAACTTTGGGAGTTTAACTTGTTCAATTAATTTAAAATTTTTCAAAAATTCTTTTTCATAATTCATTTTTTTATTAATAAAAAATATTAATAAATTTAAATCTCTTAAGCTGTCTTTACCAAAAAGATAAATATTAGTTTTTAATTTGCTTTTAAAAAAATTTTTATCTTCCTTAAAGCAATTATATAATTCTGATATTTTGAATAACTTTTCTTTCAGAATATTCGATACATTATATTTGTGACAAAAATATTCTACATTATTTGAGTTCTCTATCAATAAAACTGCAAGAATTTGTGTTTTATTTAATTTAAGATTATTTTTTATTAAATCAAATTTTTCTAATCTTGAAATATATTTAAATTCAGGAAATATAATTGAAAAGATATTTTTTATCTCTTTATTTTTATTTATATTTAAAAAATTCTTTAAGGTTAATATTTTAAAAAGTTCACTTAAAATTCGTTCTTTAGAAAGCTTTTTAATCCCATTTAAATTTAATTTTATTGCCTCTAACGTAGAATTTTCAAATGTTTTGTGATTATATTGTAAAGCAAATCTTATAAATCTTATAATTCTTAAGTAGTCCTCTTCAATTCTCTTATTCGGATCACCAATAAATTTTATTATTCCTCTTTTTAAATCATTAAGGCCTAATTGTGGATCAAATATATTTCCTTTTTGATCTAAATAAATTGCGTTTAAAGTAAAATCCCTTCTTTCAGAGTCAAGCTGCCAATTATCTGTAAAAGATATTTCTGCATGTCTCCCATCAGTCTTTATATCCTTTCTCAATGACGTTATTTCAAATTTTTTTTCATTTAAGATTAAAGTTAAAGAACCATGCGTTATGCCAGTTTCAATAACTTTTATTTGAGTATTAATAAACTTTTTTTTTACTTCATCAGGACTAAGGGTTGTGGCTAAATCTATATCATCTATTACTTCATTTTGAATGTGCTTTCTTACACAACCTCCAACAAACATCACAACATTTTTATCTTCAGCTTTATTTTTTTCTAAAATATCGAAGATTATCTTAATTTCTTTCGATTTATAAAAGGGAAAAAATTTGTTCTTAATTTTTTTGATTAAACTATTTTTTGAATTAATTATATTCATTTGTCTGGCTGGGGCACTAGGATTCGAACCTAGGATGGTGGTATCAAAAACCACTGCCTTACCGCTTGGCTATGCCCCAATATTATGATTTTGATATATCATAAAATTCTTAAATTAAATAGTTCTTGTAACCACACACCAATACTTTGGGTACTTTTTCTTAAACAATCTTAAAGCGTTTTTTGCTGAGATGGCTGTGTTAAAGACTCCAAAACAAGCTGATCCTGATCCTGTCATTCTTGCAAAATGGCAATTTTCTTGAACTTGAATAAAATTAATTATTTTTCTTATAATGGGAAATTTCTTTATTGCAACTTCTTGTAAATCATTTCTTTCATATTTTAAAAGATTTAATAATTTGTTTTTATTAATTATATTAATGTACTTAGATCTACTTCTAGTGCTAAACTGATTTACGCGTAAATATATTTCTCTTGTTGGGCATTTTAAGTTTGGAAAAACTAATACAAGATACAATCTAAAATTTTTAGTATATTTTACAATTTTTGTAAGTGATTTTTGATATACTTGTTTAAACCTAAATAACTCTAAATCTGACCCAACTTTTTTTGCCAAATTTCGTAAAACAGTTCTCGATAATTTTTTTTTTATTAAATGATCTGCTACAAAATAGGCGTTACTAGATCCTCCTCCGAGACCTGCAAAAACTGGTATTTTTTTATTTATTACAATTTTAAATTTTTTTTCAATATCAATTAAATTATTTTCTCTTAGATGTTTTAAAGTTTCTTTTATAGTATTTTTTTTACTTTTTATAAAATTTTTATATTTACCCTTAAATACAATTTGATCATCTCTATTTCTTATTTTTGAAATCAATATTTCATCATAGATATTTATTAAAAAACTATTAGTCTCTATATTGTGTAGTCCATTTTTTTTCTTACTAAGAACTCGAAGAGATAGATTGATTTTACTAAAAGATTTGATCATATTCTAAGAATCAAATTTTAATCCATTAGTTAACTTTTTTTTAATCAATTCTTTTAATTCTGGTTCAGTTTTTTCTAAATTTAAAACATATTTCCAATAATATCTTGCTTGTAAGCTTTGGTTGTTCATCCAAAGAGAATCTCCATAATGATCGTTAATTACTGGATCAGATGGCATTCTTGAGACAGCTAACTGTAAATAATCTTTAGCTTCTTTATAACGTTTTAATTTAAAAAAAGCCCAACCCAATGAATCAATTATATATCCATCATTTTCTTTTAATTGATTTGCCTTTTTTAACATTTCAAGCGATTTATCTAAATTAATTCCTTTTTCTATCCATGTATATGCGAGATAATTTATTACATAAGCTTGGTCGGGAGATGATTCTAATGAACTTAATAAATCTTTTTCAGCTTTTTCCCACTCACCTAATCTCTCAAAAGCTTCGCCTCTTCCTTGGGTGACTTCAGGATAAAGTTTATCTTTTTTACTTATCAAATCTAAAATCGTTGAATAATAACTTATAGCTTCTTTATATTTCTTTTTGTTTTTTAAAAAATTAGCATAGTCTAAAGTCTGGTAGACATTAGGGTTACGCATTTCTTTAAATTCATTTTGAAGAAATTTTAATGAATTTGATTTTTTATTTTGAATATCTTGAATAGAAGCTATTATTTTTGAAGCATACCATCCGTATGCATATTCTTTGCTTTTAACATATTGATAGATTTTTTTAGCTTTTTTGTAATTTTTTGTTTCAAAAAAATTTTCTGCTTTAAGAGCATCATAGGAAATAAAATTTGGATTTAAGTATGTGGCTAAGTTTAGATATAAATTTGAATTAGAGTATGATTGTTGAGATGATAGAATATTTGAAATAATATAAAAAATTTCTGCAACGACATTCGAGAGATTCTCACAATTAAATTGGTTGCTCAATTTAGTTTTGTTTTTTGATTTTAATTCCTCATGCATTTGATTTAATATGACTTTTTCTGGATGTAATTTTAATGCAGAATTAATAATTTTTTTAGCTTTTAAAATATCATTTTTTATAAAATAGTAATTTGAATGGAAAAAATAATACCTAGAATAATCTTCATTGTCGTTAATTATCGTATTTTTGAAAATATTTTCAGTATTCGGAGAGTCAAAATAACAATGAATAAATACATTTTGAATCTTTTCTAATTGATTGCCCGACTTAAGATTGAATTTTTTAGAGGTATTTCTTGTTATCTTTATTGCGTCCTGAATACTAATTTCTGGAAATAAAAGCCAATTATTTAAATATTCAGAAAAAACACCTGCATTAAGTTTATTGTATTTTTTAAAATATTTTTTAGCTAATTCGAATTTATTATTTTTTAGATAATAAACTCCTATTATTAAATTAGTTTCATAAGCATCGATTTTTTGCTTTTCTAATTTCTTAGCATAACTAAACGCCTCGTCAAACCTGTCCAGACTAATTAGCGACTCCTGATAGGCAGTAGAAAACCGAAAATGTTTTTTTTCAAGTCCTTTTAAGGTTTTTAAGTATTTATATGAATTCTCATATTTTTTTTCGTTAAGCGATAAAATACCAGAAAAATAATTAGAAAAACTGTTAGCATCGTAATTTTTTTCAAAGTTTTTAGCATAAATTGAATTAAATATACTGATGAAAAATATAATTTGTATTATAAATGAAAAATGACTTTTTTTTATTTTTTTCATAAAATAGCTTACGATGACTAAAAAAATTAATTACAAATTAACTAAACTTATTAAATATTATAGTTTAATTAATTATAATCTAGTATACGACAATCTGGCAATAAACAGGTACAAAAATAGTACCTTTTATAAACAGGGAAGTAAGGAAGAAGAGCTTAAAAAGCTTAAAAATTTAATTAAAAATATTAAAAATTGCGATCTTAAAAAAAATGCAAAAAATTTGGTTTTTGCAGATGGTGACTCAAATTCAAAAATAATGATTATCGGGGAAGGACCAGGTGCAAATGAAGACAAAGAAGGTTATCCATTTGTGGGTAGAGCTGGTCAGTTACTTGATAAAATGCTGCTAGCTATAAATTTAGACAGAAAGAATGTGTATATTACAAATGTAGTAAACTATAGACCTCCTGAAAATAGAAAACCAAGTGAAGAGGAGATTAAACGTTATCTTCCCTACTTAGTAAAACATATAGAAATAATTTCTCCTAAAATATTAATTCTTTTAGGAAGTACAGCGCTTAATACAATTATTGGAGACAAAGAAGTAATATCAAAAGCCAGGGGTAAATGGACTCAAAAAAAAATTGGTAAATGCTTAACGTCTATTATTGCTTCTTTTCATCCTGCTTTTTTGATGAGACAACCTGATCAAAAAAAAATGGCTTGGATTGACTTAAAAATGATTAAGAAAAAAATATCAGAACTTAAAATTAAAATTGAAAACTAATTTACTTATAGCTGGTGTTGATGAGGTTGGAAGAGGTTGTCTTGCTGGACCAGTAGTTTCAGCGGCAGTTATTTTAAAAGAAAATGTTAATCTTAAATTATTAAAAGACTCTAAAAAAATTAGTTACAATAAACGTATTGAAATAGCAAAACATATCAAATTAAATTCATTTTATGCTATTGGCGAAGCTTCGGTTGAGGAAATATTAAATTTAAATATTTTACAGGCAGCTTTGCTTTCGATGAAAAGAGCAATTGATAAGCTGCCTGTAAAACCAGAATTAGTCTTAATAGATGGAAATTTTGCTCCTAAAGGTTTAAATAATTTCAAAACAATAATCAACGGAGACGAAAAAATTAAATCAATCAGCGCTGCATCTATAATTGCAAAAGTTTATAGAGATCAGTTTATGATTAAATTGTCAGAAAAATTTAATAATTATGCTTGGGAAAAAAATTTTGGTTATGGGACTAAAGATCATTTAAACGGCCTAAAAAAATTTGGTATAACTTCTCATCATAGGAAAGGTTTTAAACCCATACACAAGATGTTGTCTACTTAGTAAAAGCAAACACAAAAAAACTCTTTTTTTAATCAAAACTGTTTGACCATAGATTCAATTTCGGGTTGAATCTATTAATGTCGAAAATTTTTAATAAAGTTGTGAATGGTGATTGCTTGGAAGAGTTAAGAAAAATTCCAAGTAAATCTTTTGATTTAGTTTTTGCAGATCCTCCTTACAATATGCAGATTGGCGACTCCTTAACTAGACCAGATGCTAGCAAGGTAAACGGGGTAAATGACAAATGGGATCAATTTAATAGTTTCAAACATTACGATGATTTTTGTAAAATTTGGTTAGCAGAATGTAAAAGAATTTTAAAAGATAATGGATCTATTTGGGTAATTGGATCGTACCACAATATTTTTCGTCTTGGATTTCATCTACAAAATTTAGATTATTGGTTATTAAATGATGTAATTTGGAGAAAGAATAATCCAATGCCTAATTTTAGAGGTACAAGATTTACAAATGCCCATGAAACTCTTATTTGGGCTTCAAAGAATAAAAAATCAAAATATACGTTCAATTATCAATCTATAAAATGCTTAAACGATGACTTACAAATGAGATCCGACTGGATACTACCTATATGTAATGGAAAAGAAAGGTTGAAGAAAAAAGGAAAAAAAATTCACTCTACTCAAAAACCTGAGTCACTTCTTCATAGAATAATTTTAGCTACTACTAATAAAGGGGACTCAGTTTTTGATCCTTTTTTAGGCACTGGAACAACTGCTGTTGTGGCAAAAAAATTAGGAAGAAATTACTATGGAATTGAGAAAGATAAAAAGTACTACAATGCTGCCGTTTATAGAATAAATAAAACTGAAATTATAAAAGATGATTATTTAGATACGATTGAGAATAATAAATCCAAACCTAGGGTCCCTTTTGGCTCACTCGTAGAACTAGGTATTATAAAACCTGGTACTACTTTATTTGATTTAAAAAAGAAAATTAGCGCTAAGATCATGGCGGATGGTAGTATTAAGCATAAAGAGTCTGAGGGTTCTATTCATAAGGTGGCAGCGAAAATAATGGGCACTGAAAGCTACAATGGTTGGACTTTTTGGCATTGCAATATAAATGGTGCCTCGGTAGTTATAGACACACTTAGGCAAAAATTTATTTCTGATAAACAAATTTAATTCTCATAAATCCGTCCTAAATAAGAATTAATAAAAAATTTTTTTTTAATTAAAAAACTTAAAAAAACATTTCTTATTTTTTGCATAAATAAACTTGAAAAATGAAATACAAAAAAATTTAAATTAGATCTTCTTCTAACTAACTTTGCTTTTTTCGATCTCTCCTCAAAATAAATATTAGTTTTTTCTAATTTATCCTCATTTAATAAATTAAATATTTCATATGCACTCTCTATAGATTGGCCGGCTCCTTGGGCTAGTGTTGGCAGTAACCCATTAAAAGCATCTCCAATATAAAAAATTTTTTTATTTGTAGAAGGATGAATATTTGGAGTTGAGTATAATGGCCAAGATTTAATTTCGCTATTAAATATTTTTCTTAAGTTCGGATTTTGTTTGAGTACAGTTTTTTCAATCAAAGTTTTTATTTCATCTGGATTATATTTTTTATTTCTAATTATACAAACCAAGTTTAACTCTTTTTTTTTATTTATTGGATAAATGACTATGTGCATGTTATTTCCCATCATTAAACTTATGTTTTGATTATCAATATCTAGATCAGCTTTAGATTTCAAAATCAATCTTAACGCTAGGGCTTTATTAAATATTGGAGTATTTTTTTTCTTTTCAAAAAAAGATCTTGTTTCAGAAAAAATTCCATCTGCTCCAATAACATAATCTACTAAGTCATTGGTGTTATCTTCGAACTTAATAAGAATTTTTCCTTTTAATTCAGAAACTTGTTTAATTTTTTTTCCAAACCTAATATTTTGAGTATAAATATCTTTCTTTAAAAATTCAATTAGTGTCGATCTAAGTAAAGTTGTGTATTTGATATTATTTTTATTAAATATTGAAAGATCTAAATCGCAAATTTTGTTATTTCTTATATCAAAGAAATCCACTGACTTTGGATTAAAAATATTTTCACTTTCAATTTTATTAAAATTTATTTCATTCAAAATTTTAATACTATTTGTTGCTAATTGAATTCCATAACCTTCATCCAGAGATAAACTTTCTTGTTTTTCATATACCATAAAATCATAATCTGAATTTTTTTTTAGAAAATTTGCGAGAGTAAGTCCTGCTATACCTGCTCCAATAATTGCTAATTTTTTTTTCATTAAAATAAAACTGAGATTTGTTTAAAAATTCGTTTTGTAAAGCTTGGAATAAACTCATTATTATTTTTTAAAGAGTACCAATTATATTCGGGAGGTATTTTATCTGAAAATTTATAATACAAATTAATATTTAATTTTAAATTTGAGATAGAATTTTGATAATTTTTTAAAAACTTCCAATTTTTATTTTTTAAATTATTCTTGGTTTCTTTAATTGAGGGCAAATTAAAATTTTTCAAAAAACCAATTTTATTTTTTTTTGTTAATGCTATTTTTTGATTTTTATTTATGTAACAGAAAATATCGTAATCTTTGTTTTTTATCATTTTTTTTTTATTTATTTTAATTTTTTTGGAAGATTTTAAATACTTACAACTTTTTTTCAAACAACAAATACTACAATTTGGGTTTTTTGGTTTACAAATTAAAGCTCCAAATTCCATTAAAGCTTCAACAAAATCCGAATTTCTATTGGTATTAAATAATTTTTTTTTATTGGAAATAATAAATTTTTCAAAATTTATCGTTTCTTCTTTTTTGTTGAGATATCTTGCAAAAACTCTTTTCACATTTCCATCAATTGCTATTGTAGGTTTATTGTGTACTAAACCTAGTAATGCATTAGCAGTGTATTCTCCAACTCCAGGTAGTGTTTTAATTTCATTTAGTGTAGTAGGCAATTCTGATTTATATTTTTTTACTAATATCTTTGAAGAAGCTAATAGATTTCTAGCCCTTCTGTAATAACCTAAGCCCTCCCATAATTTTAAAATTTCCCTTTCTGTAACTTTAGATAATGAATTCAAAGTTTTAAATTTTTTTGTAAATTTATTAAAATAAGGAATAACTGTTTTAACTTGAGTTTGTTGCAACATAAATTCACTTAAAAGTCGATAATATAGCTTTTTAGGTGACTTTTTGCCAACACGCCAAGGTAGTGTTCTTCTATTATTATCGTACCAAGCAAGAATATTTTTTGGTAAATTAGAATTTATATGCATAACAAAAAATACAATAATAGTAAAAGCCAGAATTTCATACAAGGCTTAAGACCGCTTTCGAGCTTAATACCCCGCGGTATAAAAAAAATTATAAGAAAAGGTGGTTATAATTTTACTAGTATTGTTGATAATTGGACAAAAATGGTAGGAAAAGAGATATCAGGATTTTGTTATCCAATTAAAATTAAATCGTCCAGAGAATTGAGTAACGGTATACTAACAATTAACGTTTTACACGGAAAAGAGTTAGAAGTTGAATATAAAAAAAATGAAATTAAAGAAAAAATTAATAGTTTTTTTGGGTATAATTGTATCGGAGAAATAAGATTAAAAATTGTTCAAGAAAAGAAAATGATTATTAAAGAAATAAAACATAAAAGTAAACCGGTAAAGAGAATTGAACAAAATATAGATCAACTTAAAAATAGTAATTTAAAGAATTCTTTAAATCAGTTGTTAAAAGCATTTAGTGAAAAAAATGATTAAAAAATTTCTTATCATATTTATATTAACTTTATTTTTAAATAATCCCTTATTATCAAACGAAAAGACAAAATTAACACTAGGTAACATTGATGCTAAAGTAACAGTCAAGGTATTTTCATCTTTAACATGTCCTCACTGTGCTAGCTTTCATAATAAAATATTTCCAGAGTTAAAAAAAGAATATATTGATACTAATAAAGTAAAATTTGAGCATCATGGTTTCCCATTAGATCTAGCAGCTTTAAATGCTGAAAAAGTACTTAGATCAGTTACAGAAAAAGAAAAACAATTTGAATTTTTGAAAATAATCTATGAAAAACAAAATGAATGGGCAGTTGGATCTGATATTAATAAAATTAATGAATATCTAAAAAAGATTGGAACTGATTTTGGATTGAATAAAAAAAGAATAGAAGACTTTTTAAAAGATGAAAAAATTCAAGATCAGATATTAAATGAAAGAATTGAAGCCCAAAAAAAATATCAAATAAGTTCTACTCCAACAATCTATTTAAACAAAAAAAAGTATGAAGGGAAACACAATTTTGATCAATTTAAGAAAGCAATTGAAAAATTACTTTAAAATATGAAATTTAAAAAATTAGAATTAACCGGCTTTAAATCTTTTTTTGAGAAAACTAACTTTTTAATTGAAGAAGGTCTCACTGGAATAGTTGGTCCAAACGGATGTGGAAAATCAAATATTGTGGAGTCTCTTAGATGGTGTATGGGTGAAAGCTCTGCTAAAAGTATGAGAGGTTCGGGTATGGAGGATGTAATTTTTTCTGGGACCTCTAATAGACCAGCAAAAAACATTTCCGAAGTATCTATTACAATCGATAATTATGATAAAGATGGTTTTAATCAATATAAAAATATTGACGAAATTATTGTCACTAGAAGAATAGAGAAAGATAAAGGTTCGAAATATTTTATTAATGGAAAAGAAGTAAGGGCTAGAGATGCGCAAACTTTTTTTGCAGATTTGTCTACTGGTGCTCACTCACCTTCTCTAATTAGTCAAGGGAAGATAGGTATGCTTGTTACGTCTAAACCTTCTGAAAGAAGATCTATTTTAGAAGAGGCTGCTGGAATTTCTGGAATTCACAGTAGAAGACATGAGGCAGAAACAAGACTTAACGCTGCTGAAAATAATCTTAAGAGAGCAGATGAATTAAAAAGACAACAAGAAAAACAATTAGAAAATTTAAAAAAACAAGCTGAGGAAGCTACGAGATATAAAGAGATTTCAAGAGATATTAGATCTGTTGAAGCAGGTTTATATTTTCTAAAGCTTAGAGAAATTGAAAAGGAGAAAGTATTAATTAAAGAAAAATTAAGTGAGCAAGACGATGAAATAAGTGCAATAAAAATTGATTTAAATCATAACAATGTTTTGATGGAAGAAGAAAATAAAAGGCTGGCACCTTTAAGAGATAAAAAAATAGAAAATTTAGCAAAACTTCAAAAATTAAACTTAGATATGACAAATCTGCAAGAAGAAGAGTCTAGGATTAAAAATATACAAATTAAATTACAAAATTCATTAGAAACTTTAAATTCTGACCTAGAAAGAGAAAAAAGTATTTCATTAGATGCCTCTTTTAATGAAAAAAGGATTTTAGAGGAAAAAAATGAATTGTTAAAAACTGAAAAAGAATTATCGGAATCTGGCTCAAAATCTGAAGAAGATGTAAATAAATCAAAAAGAAATCTAGAAGAGCTTCAAGGTCAATTAGATAGTCTTATCAATGAGATTGAAGGCTATGTGGACTCTGAAAGGAAATTAACAAGAGATCTTTTTGAAAAATTGAAAAAAATAGTCGGTCAAATTACATCCTCCCAAGAACAATATGCATCCATATATGGAAAAAATGAGTCTATAAAAAGTGATTCGATAAAAAGACGTGAAAGAATAAAAAATATTGATATAGAGCTTGAAAATTGGAAAAATCTAAAAACAAATTCTGATAAAATGATTAGAGAGTTAAATGAAAGAAAGAAAAAAATTAAATTAGAAATAGACGAAAATCAAAAAAATCCTGAAAAAATAGCTACAAGTAAAGGTCAAAATATTCAAAATTTAGAAAATACTAAAAAAATTAACGAAGACTTAGAAAAAGATCTTAATAAAGCTGAAGAAAAATATAATCTAATCAATCAAAATTTAAAAAATATTCAAGAAAAGTTTTCTGTGCTTAGAGAAAATAAAGCAAGAAATGAAGCAACGGTAGAAGGTATAGATAATAGAAAAAAAGATATTATTTACTCATTAAAAAACGATCTAAAATTATCTGATGAGACTAATTTACTTTCTGTTTCTGACTTAAACACTTTAGAGATAGAAAACTTACCCAGTATTGAGAAGCAAGAGGAGAAATTAGTAAAAATAAATAAACAAAGAGAGTCTCTAGGATCTGTAAATTTAAGAGCGGATGAAGAAACGAAAAGGTTTAAAGATGAAATTCAAAAGATGGAAGATGATAGAGCTGATTTATATTCTGCAATAGTAAAATTAAAAACTAGTATAGATGAACTTAATCAAAAAGGTAGAGAAAAACTTCTAGATGCTTTTACCAAAGTTAATAGAAAATTTAATGAAGTTTATACAAAACTTTTTAGCGGAGGAAGTGCTAAACTAGAACTAGTTAACTCAGACGATCCTTTAGAAGCAGGCTTAGAAATGCTAGTATCCCCTCCAGGGAAAAGATTACAATCTATAACTCTTTTGTCAGGTGGAGAACAGGCTTTGACAGCTTTATCATTAATCTTTGCAGTTTTTTTAGTTAATCCATCTCCTATATGTGTTTTGGATGAGGTAGATGCGCCGCTTGACGATGCAAATGTTACTCGATTTTGTGCATTGTTAGATGAATTAACAAAAATAACAAAAACTAAATTTATTATTATTTCTCATCATGCTTTAACAATGTCTAGAATGCATAGACTATATGGGGTAACAATGCCCGAAAAAGGAGTAAGTCAGCTAGTTGCCGTTGACCTTGAAAAGGCTGAAGAATTAGTAGCCTGATAAATGGAAAATAATAATAATTTTAAAACTCGCCTTAAAATTGCAAAATCTAAAATTAAAGGTGACCCCCTTTCAAATAGTGAAAAAAAAGGAGCATTTCTTGGATTTGCTTTTAAACTTGGGACAGAACTTGTCGCAGCAGTTGCAGTTGGGACAATAATTGGGTTTATTTTAGATAGTTGGTTTGATACTAAACCATGGTTAATAATAATATTCTTTTTTTTGGGTTCTGCCGCAGGAATGTTAAACGTTATAAGAGCTGCAAAAAAGATGCAAAAACAGGAATAAACAATTTTTTATATGGCTACAAATCCAATGCAACAGTTTAGCGTCCATAGAATAGGACCAGAAGTTAAGATAGCTGGTGTAGATATTTCTTTTACTAACGCGAGCTTATTTATGTTGATTAGCGCTAGCATTATTTGCCTTTTTTTATTTTTAGGAACTAAAGAAAAAAAAATGATACCAAATAAAATTCAGCTTATAGCTGAATTATTTTATAATTTTGTTGCAAAAATGATTAGTGATACTGCTGGATCGAAGGCAAAACCTTATTTTCCTTTTATTTTTTCTTTATTCATGTTTGTGCTCTTTTGCAATATGGTCGGGATGCTACCCTACTCTTTCACTGTTACCAGCCATATTATTGTTACATTAATTTTAGCAATTTTTATATTTATTGCTGTAACAATTATTGGCTTTATAAAACACGGTTTTGGTTATTTAAAACTATTTGTACCAAGTGGCGTACCAAATTTACTTTTGCCATTAATAACAATAATAGAAATTATTTCCTATTTAAGTAGACCGGTAAGTTTATCTGTTCGTCTGTTCGCTAATATGATGGCTGGACATACTATGTTAAAAGTTTTTGGAGGTTTTGTTATAAGTTTAGGATTACTTGGTGGTTGGTTACCGCTTGGTTTTTCAGTAGCATTAACCGGCTTAGAAATATTAGTTGCATTTCTTCAAGCCTATGTTTTTGCAATATTAACCTGCATTTATTTAAATGATGCATTAAATTTACACCATTAACAACAAAAGGAGGAAAAATGGAGTTAGAAGCAGCAAAAATGATTGGAGCGGGTCTCGCTGCAATCGCATTAGCAGGAGCTGGTGTTGGTATCGGAATTATTTTCGGTAACTACTTATCAGGTGCTATGAGAAATCCTTCAGCCGCACAAAAGCAATTTCCAAATTTGCTTTTAGGTTTTGCCCTGGCTGAAGCAACAGGACTTTTTGGTCTTGTAGTTGCATTGATAATTTTATTTGCTTTTTAAATAAAATTTTATGAAAAGATTTTTTGTAATTTTTTTATTTACAATATTAAGCCAATCAAGATTGTTTGCAGCTGAAGCTGGAATGCCTCAGCTGGATCCAAAATATTGGGCATCCCAAGCATTTTGGTTGGTTTTAATATTCGCTATATTATATTTTGCTATTGCAAATATATTTATACCTAAAATAAAAAATAGTCTAGATGATAGAAATGATAAAATAAAAAATGATCTAGATGAAGCAAAAAATCTACAAGAAATTTCTGAAGAAAAATTAAATGAATATAATCTAACAATCGAAAAGGCAAAAAAGGATGTGCAGAAAATTTTATTTGAAAGTAAAAATAAGCTTAAATTAGATATTCAGGAAAAAAAAGATATTTTTGAAAAAGAGATAGATAAAGAAGTTGAAAATACTCAAAAGGAAATAAATAAACTAAAACAAAATTCTTTAAACGAAATTCAAAATATATCTAAAGAATTGGCTTCAGAAATTATAATTGAAATTTCTGGAGATAAATTAAATGAGAGTAGTATTAAAGCAGCTATTGCTGAGACATCAAAAAAAGAATTGGAGAATTATTCATGATTATAGATGCAACTTTTTGGGTTTCTATATCTTTTTTGATTTTTGTAGGACTGGTAGTTTACTTTAAAATTCCTCAAAAAGTTAAATCTAATTTGGAAGAGAATATTAAAAAAATAAAAAATGAAATAGAGGATGCTGAAAAACTTAAAGAAGAAGCAAAAAGTATACTTAGTGAACATGAGGTAAAATTAGGTAATTCAAAATCAGAAATTAAATCAATGATTGCTAAGGCGAACGCAGAGGCAGAAAAAAATGTACTAAAAACTAATCAAGAATTTCACAATTTAATTGAAATTAGAAAAAAAAACTTGGAGCAAAGAATTCGGCAAATGAAAAATCAAGCGCTAGTAGATATCAAAAATACATCTGTTAAAATTGCAATATCAGCCGTTGAAAATTTACTTAAAAATTCACTTGATCAAAATAAACTCGATAAACTTTATTCATCTAGTATAGAGCAAACAAAGTTGGCACTTAAGAAAAAATCCAGTTAATATAGGCCATAATAAAATGGCAAAAAAAATAATAATAATTGGCTCAGGTTTTGGTGGGTTAGCTGCTGCTTTGAGATTGAAAGCTAAAGGTTTTGATGTAACATTGGTTGAAAAACATCCTGATCTTGGTGGACGCGCAAGAGTTTTTAAAAAAGGAGAGTTTATCTATGACGGTGGTCCAACTGTTATTACCACACCCTATCTTTTTAGTGAACTATTCTCACTATTTAATAAAAGAATATCTGATTATGTAAAAATTGTCCCTTTAGATTTATGGTATCGTTTTGTTTTTAATGATGGAGAAACTTTTGATTATAATGGAAATGATAAATCTATGGAGGAACAAGTTAGAAAATTTTCTAGAGAAGATTATAATGGATACAAAAAACTAGTTAACTTCACTCAAAAAATTTTTAATAAAGGATTTACTGATCTTGCCGATAAACCTTTTAATAATTTAGTTTTTATGATTAAGCAGGTTCCTGCTTTATTAAAATTAAAAAGTTATAAATCTGTTTATGGCTTAGTTTCAGATTATATATCTAATGAAAAATTAAGAAGAGTGTTTAGTATGCATCCTCTTTTAGTAGGAGGAAATCCATTTAGCACAACTTCCATTTATACTCTCATTTTATTTTTAGAGAAAAGATGGGGCATTCACTATGCTATGGGAGGTACGGGTAACGTTGTGAAAGCATTAGAAAAATTGATGAAAGAGGAAAATATTAAGATTATTAAAAATGCAGAAGTAACAGAAATATTAACTGAAAATAAAATTGTTAAAGCAGTAAAAATAAATAATTCAGAAGTAATAAATACTGATTACATAATTTGTAATTCGGACCCACCTCATGTTTATAAAAATTTGATTAAATCAAAGGAAGATTATAATTTTTTATTCAAACAAAAAATGAATAGAATGGATTATTCTATGGGCTTATTTGTTTATTATTTTGGTTCAAAGAAAAAATACAATGATGTGGCACATCATACAATTTATTTTGGCAAATCTTATGAGGAACATTTAAATAAGATTTTTGAAAAAAAAATTTTATCAGATGATATAAGCTATTATTTACACCGTCCTTCAGCAACAGATTCTAGTATGGCGCCCGATGGTCAAGATGCATTTTATGTATTAGTTCCTGTGCCTAACAATTTATCAAAAATAGATTGGGATACTGAAGGAGAAAAGTTTAAAAATTTAATCTTAGATAAAATGGATAAATCAATTTTACCAGGAATTAAAGAAAATGTTGTAAGTGATTTTTATTTAACTCCAGACTACTTCGAAAAAGATTTAGCAACACTTCACGGCTCTGGATTTTCAATACAGCCTAAATTTTCACAATCAGCATATTTTAGATTTCATAATCAATCTGAAATATTTAATAATTTATATTTTGTAGGAGCCGGTACGCATCCCGGAGCTGGAATGCCCGGTGTGTTATCTTCCGCTAAAGTATTAGATAGATTATTTAAATGAGTAACGATTTATTAAAGTCTTATGCTAAATCCTTTTATTGGGCAAGTTTTTTTCTTTCCAAAGAAATATATTTTAAATGTTCTACTTTATATAATTTTTGCAGAACTTTAGACGATATTGCAGATAGTTCAGATAAATTAGAAAATAAAAAACAAAATTTTTTAAAATTTAAAAATGATTTTATAAATAAAAATTTTGATAATCTTGTCATTAAAAAAATGTGGCTGGTTATTAATGAAGTAAATATTCCAGAAAAAGTTGTTCTTGATTTATTCGATGGAATAGAAACAGACTTAGGTGAAAATGTTAGAATTGAAACAAAAAAAGATTTACTAGTTTACTCTTATAGGGTTGCTGGCACAGTAGGTTTAATGATGTCCAAAATTTTAAAAGTAGAAAATAAAGAGGCTTTAAAGGGAGCTATAGATTTAGGTATAGCTATGCAACTAACTAATATAGCTCGAGACGTAGTTGAAGACAAACATAGAAATCGTGAGTATATTGATTACAATTTTTCAGCAATAGAGAAGATTTTATATAATGCTGAAATATTTTATAAGAAATCTTTCTTATCAATCAGCTGCATTCCTATTAGATCAAGATTTTCTGTTATTGTTGCAAGACGTATTTACAAAAAAATTGGCGACTATATTCTCAAACAAAAAAATATTGAAAATTACAATAAAGCTGGAAAGATATATGTTCCATTATATGGAAAGATATTTGAAACTATTC
>CACKZT010000008.1 GCA_902604695.1 uncultured Pelagibacteraceae bacterium
TCCAAAAAGGAGTGCTTGTTCTTTTTTCACTTTTCCAGTCGGTATTGGTCTTAAACAAGTTCTGCTCATTAGCGCATCAAGATCTGACTCATACCACATATTAAGAACGCCTGCTGCTCCAGAGCCAATAGCTACTGCGATCAATGATAAGGCTGAAGTTAAAAAAGATACTTGCGTAGGTGCAATTAACATTCCAACCATACATGTAAATAAAACTAGAGACATAACTCTAGGCTTCATTAAATTAAAGAAAGATTGAAAATTGTAAGCTAAACTTACCTTAGAACTTTTAGATTTTAGAATTATTTCACTCAATTTATTTTATTTTAGGTAACTCTTCAAAAGTATGAAATGGTGGTGGTGACGAAACCGTCCACTCTAATGTAGTAGCCCCTTCTCCCCATGGATTTTGTTGTGCCGTTTTCTTTTTTAAAAAAGCATATATTAAGTTCAAGAAAAATACTCCTAATCCTATTATTGAAATGTATGAACCAATAGAAGAAATATAATTCCATCCAGCAAATGCGTCTGGATAGTCTGCATATCTTCTTGGCATACCAGCTAGTCCCAGAAAATGTTGCGGAAAAAATATTAAATTTACGCCAATAAAAGTTAACCAAAAATGTAATTTACCTAAAAATTCAGAATATTCGTACCCAGACATTTTGCTGAACCAGTAATAAAAACCTGCGAAAACAGCAAATACTGCTCCTAAAGATAATACATAATGAAAATGTGCTACAACATAATAAGTATCGTGTAATGCGGTATCAACCCCAGCATTAGCGAGAACTACACCTGTTACACCTCCAAGAGTAAATAGCACTATGAAACCTATAGCCCATAACATTGGTGTTTTAAAACTAATTGAGCCTCCCCACATGGTTGCTATCCAAGAAAAAACTTTAATTCCTGTAGGTACTGCAATTATCATTGTGGCAGCCAAAAAATAAGCTTTAGTGTCAGTGTCTAGTCCAACTGTGTACATATGATGTGCCCAAACAACAAATCCAACAACTCCAATTGCAACCATTGCATAAGCCATACCAAGATAACCAAATATTGGTTTTTTTGAAAAAGTTGAAATTATATGACTGATTAATCCAAATCCTGGTAATATTAATATATAAACTTCCGGGTGTCCAAAAAACCAAAATAAATGTTGAAATAAAACTGGATCTCCTCCAGTTTGTGCTTCAAAAAAGGCAGTACCAAAATTTCGATCAGTTAACAACATCGTAATTGCCCCAGCAAGTACAGGTAGGGATAATAATAATAAAAACGCAGTAACAAGTATTGACCATACAAATAGAGGCATCTTATGCATTGTCATACCAGGTGCTCTCATATTTAAAATAGTTGTTATAAAATTTATAGCTCCTAAAATTGAAGAAGCTCCAGCTAAATGAAGGCTTAAAATAGCTAAGTCCATAGCTGGTCCGGGTTGTCCAGTCTTTGACGACAAAGGAGGATAAATTGTCCAACCACCTCCAACTCCAGTTTGACCTGGAGGTCCACCAACAAAAATGGAGGTAATTAACAAAATTAAAGCGACTGGTAATAACCAAAATGAAATGTTGTTCATTCTTGGAAAAGCCATGTCAGGTGCTCCAATCATTAATGGAACAATCCAATTGCCAAATCCACCTATTAAAGCTGGCATAACCATAAAGAAGATCATTAGTAATCCATGACCAGTTACAAGAACATTGTATAAATGATGGTTGCCGCCTAAAATTCCATCCCCTGGATGCATTAGCTCAATTCTCATTAAGACAGAGAAAATTGAACCAATCACTCCACCAACTATTGCAAAAATTAAATACATTGTTCCAATATCTTTATGATTAGTGGAATAGGCCCATCTTTTCCAACCGTAAGGAGTATGTTGGTGAGAATCTGCTGTTATTGATGACATTATTTAATATTCTCCTGTCTAATTTTTTTAACTAACTTAATATCTGATTTTTTTTCTTCTTTTGCAAATTTTTGTTTAGCTTCTTCTAACCATTTTTCATATTCGTCTTGTGTAACGACATTAACTGTAATTGGCATAAATGCGTGTTTAATTCCGCAAAGTTCAGAACATTGACCATAAAAAGTTCCTGTTCTATCTGCTTTAAACCATGTTTCATTAATTCTTCCTGGAACAGCATCTCTTTTGACTCCAAAAGATGGTAATGCCCAAGCATGTAAAACATCGTTAGCTGTTATCATAACTTTAACAACTTTATCAACTGGAACAAAAACTTCATTGTCTACTGTTAAAAGCCTAGGTTGAGATGGTTGCAAATCTTTTTCCTCAACCATATAAGAATCGAAAATAATATTTTCATCAGGATATTCGTAACCCCAGTACCATTGATAACCTATGGCTTTAATCGTTACATCTGCAGGTGGAATTGTGTCTTGAGAATATAATATTTTGAAAGAAGGAACTGCCATTACGATTAAAATTATGCATGGGACTATCGTCCAGATAATTTCTACAACAGTATTATGAGTAGTAGTTGAAGGTGTCGGATTTTTTGACTCTCTAAATCTGTAACAACTATATATAACTAAAAATAAAACAAAAGCTGTTATCGCAATAATAATTGGTAAAAGTATATAGTCATGGAACCAAACAATATCATCCATAGATTTTGATGCTGTCTTTTGAAAACCTAGTTGCCATTCCTTTGGTTGTTCAGCCAGTAATGGTGAATTTGGTAATATTAGTAACAAAATACATGTAGCTATTTTTTGCATAAGATTTTTATATACCATATTAATTAATTAACAATTTCATTTTATGCGACAATTAATGATCACTATTGATATAATTAATCAATGAAATAGCGCTTATCACGGCAGTTTCTGTTCTTAAAATATTTTTTGATAAAGAAAAGGATATTGTATGCGGATTTGCTAATATAAGCTCTCTTTCAGTTGGTGAAAAGTCTCCTTCGGGACCTATTAGCAAGCTAATTGATTTTCTTTTTTTTATATCAGATGATGTAATTTTGTATTTAGAATTAACATCTGCAAAAAATATGCTTGAGTCTTTTTTTTTATAAACTATAAAATCTTTAAGTTTAACAATTTCAGATATTTCCGGTGGTTTTAATTGATTAGATTGCTCAGTTGACTCTATTGCTATTTTATTGGCTCTCTCAAAGTTTAAATCTTTTACTTCTGTGCGCTCAGAAATTATTGGAATAATTTTTTTAACCCCAAGTTCAGACGCTTTTTGTAAAATCATTTCCATTTGATTCTTTTTAACTAAACAAACGCCTAGTTCAATATTATAAGTTTCTGAAGCTTCTTTTATCTTTTTTAAAAATTTTACTTCGACTCTATCTTTTTCTAGAAAAATTATTTCGCTTTCCCATTCACCTTCTTTATTAAAAATGTTTACTTTAGATCCTCTTTTTAATCTCATTACATTAACAATATAATTAATATGTTCTTTAGAAAGTAAATTAGTAGAATTTTCAGCTATACTATCTGGATAATATAATCTAATATTCTTCATTGAGATACATTAAGAAATTAAATCAGATTAATCAACATAAGGAGAATTAAAATGCCAAAACCACAAAGAGCAGGAGATGCTCCGATAGGTGTCGATGTAATAGAAGGTAAATCTTATTACTGGTGTACTTGTGGAGTAAGTTCTAAGCAACCATTTTGTGATGGTTCGCATAAGGGATCAGAATTCGGACCACTAACTTGGAAAGCAGATCAGTCTAAAAAAGTTTTTTTCTGTACTTGCAAAGAAACAAAAGATCAACCTATGTGTGATGGATCACATAACAATAAGTAATGAAAAATATTAAGGCAATAGTTTTTGATGCTTATGGCACTTTATTTGATGTGAATTCTGCAGCGGAAAAATGTAAAGATAAAATAGGAGAGAAATGGGAAGGTTTTGCTAATTACTGGAGAACTACTCAACTTGAATATACTTGGCTTAGAAGTTTAATGAATAGACATAAAGATTTTTGGCAAATCACTGAAGAAAGTTTGGAAAAATCAATGAAAGTTTTTAATATCGAGCCATCTATGAAAAGTGAACTATTAAATCTTTATAAAAATTTATCTCCCTACTCTGAAGTAAAAGGTGTTTTAAAAGATCTTAAAAAAAAAGATTATAAACTTGCTATTCTTTCAAATGGCACTCCAGAGTTATTAAATGAATTAGTGAAAAGTAATGGATTAGAAAATATTTTTGATAATTTATTTTCTATTGAAGATGTTAAGATTTATAAACCTGAAAGAAAAGTTTATGAACTTCCGGTAAATAAATATCAAATAAAAAAAGATGAAATTGCCTTTTTAAGTGCAAACACATGGGATGTTTCTGGTGGTGGAAATTATGGATATAATGCTATTTGGGTTAATAGAAATAATAGTATTTTTGATAACCTTGATTATACGCCAAAAAATAAGATAATCAATTTAACGCAGTTGCTAGAAATTTTATAATTGTTAAAATGCGATTATGTCTGAAATAGAAATCACAAAAATAATAAAAGCTATTAACACTTCAGATGGTGCGGGTGTTAAACTTAAAAGGAGCATTGGAACTCCAGAGGCAAATTATATTGATCCTTTTTTAATGTTAGATGAATTTGGGTCAGAAAATAAAGATGATTATATTGCTGGGTTTCCTCCCCATCCTCATAGAGGAATTGAAACAGTTACATACATGCTAAATGGAGAGTTTGAACATGAGGATAGCACTGGATCGAAAGGTAGAATGACACCAGGAGATGTGCAATGGATGAAAACTGGCCGTGGAATTATTCATTCAGAAATGCCGGCAATGGCTGATGGAAAACTTTTGGGTTTTCAATTATGGATCAATATGCCTGCTAAAATGAAAATGAATAAACCAAAGTACGATTATATAAAGGCAAATAAAATTGCTCAATTTAAGGACGAAAATAAATCATTGAATATTATTGCAGGAAAGTTTGAAAATGTTGAAGGGCCAGTTAAAAAACATAATGTCGAACCAATTTTCTTTGATATCGAATTGAATGATAATAAAAAAATAAATTTAGAAGTTCCTAAGACACATAATTCTTTCGTTTATTTACTAAAAGGAGATGTTAAAATAGGTAAGAATAATACTAGAAAAATTAACGATTCAAATTTAGTCCTTTTAAGTAGAGGAACTGAGCTGGAAGTTTATGCAAACAAAAAAAGTAGGTTTTTATTCATTGCAGGAAAGCCTATAGGAGAACAAATAGCTAGAGGTGGTCCTTTTGTTATGAATACAAAACAAGAAATACAACAAGCTATTAAAGATTATAACAACGGAACTTTTGCTAAGTATTAATGCCTAAATCTATTATTATAAAAAAGAATGGTGGACCAGAAGTTTTAGAGCTTGATGAAGTGAATATTGGAAGCCCAGGATCTAAAGAAATAAAAATTACTAATCATGCTGTTGGTTTGAATTACATAGATACTTATCATAGGTCAGGGTTGTATCCTCTTAAGTTACCTAGCGGTATAGGTTTAGAGGGGGCTGGGACGGTTGATGAGATAGGACCGCAAGTTTCTGAATTTAATGTCGGAGACAATATTGCTTATGCGGCAGCACCAATCGGAGCGTATTCCCAGCAAAGAATAATTCCTGCAAAAATAGCAGTCAAATTGCCAAGTGGAATTACTCATAAAATGGCTGCAGCATTAATGACTAAAGGTTTAACAACTTACTATCTGATATGTAAAACATACAAATTAAAAGCTGGAGAATTAATTTTATTTCATGCCGCCGCTGGAGGTGTTGGTCAAATATTTGCTCAATGGGCAAATAGTATTGGCGCCAAAGTAATTGGAACAGTTGGTTCTGACGAAAAAATAGATGTTGCAAAAGAAAATGGTTATGAACATGTTATTAATTACACTAAAAATGATTTTGCTAAAGAGGTTATGAAAATTACTAGCAATGAGGGTGTTTCAGCCGTATTTGATGGTGTTGGTAAAAATACATTTCAAGGATCTATTTCATGCCTTAAACCCAGAGGAATGATGGTAAGTTTTGGAAATGCTTCAGGTCCTCTAGAACCAATTAATGTACCTAAAGATATTCAATCTAAAAGTCTATATATAACAAGACCAACTATTGCTCATTATTTTTCTAGTAGAGAGGATTTTCAGGAAGGTGCTGATGCAATATTTGAAAAAGTTAAATTTGGAAAAATAAAGATCAATATTGTAAAAGAGTATAAATTGGAAAACGCAAAACAAGCCCACGAAGATTTAGAGGCAAGAAAGCTAAAAGGCCCTTCTATATTAATCCCTTAAATTTAAAGATCATCTTTCATTGACTTCATATCACTTAAGTGAAATTTTAATGCTTTAGTAGACAATCTAATCTCTTGCAGAAATAAAAAAATAGAAACTATCATACAAAGACAACAAGCCGCAAATATTAACCTAGCAATCTGAATTTCATCTAAATATAAAGCGAATACAGTAAGCATATTAAATAAAAATCCAAAGCTTGCAAAACCCATCGTAAATTTCAATAAATTTGCCCTACTATTTAAATTGTGCAACTGTTTTTCCCACTCAGGAGGTATGTGCTTTTCAAAAACGTGTTCATCATGTAATTTTCGAATTAAAGCGCTTAGAGTATGAAATCTATTACTGTAAACAGTAATAATCAAAGGGATGGCGGGGAACATTAATGCGGTTACTGTATAATCTATATCCATCGAATCAAATTGATTATGAACATAGTGTTTGATATTTACAAGTCATATTTCACAATGAAGCATATAAAAATTTTTATAGATCTAACCAGACTCAATAAGCCAATTGGATTCATGCTTCTTTTTTGGCCATGTAGTTGGGGTTTAGCGTTAGCATACTATTACGATCAAAATTTAAATTTCTTTTTACAAAACTTCATTTTATTTTTTTTAGGCGCTGTAATGATGAGAAGTGCCGGATGTATATTTAACGATATTGTAGATAAAGACTTAGATAAAAAAGTTTTAAGAACAAAAAATAGACCCATAGCTTCAAAAAAAATTTCAATTAAAAAGTCTCTTTTTTATGTCTTAGTTTTGTGTTTGTTTTCATTCTCAATCTTAATACAATTTAATAAATTAACTATACTTCTAGGATTGGGTTCAATGTTTCTGGCTTTTGCATATCCTTTTATGAAAAGAATTACTTATTGGCCACAGTTGTTTTTAGGATTAACTTTTAACTGGGGGATAATAATGGCTTGGACGTCAATAATGAACTCCATTTCAGTTGAGATATTAGTTTTATATTTAGCAGCCATATTTTGGACATTAGGTTATGACACGATTTATGGTGTGCAAGATATTGAAGATGATGAAATAATAGGGATAAAATCAACTTCTATTAAATTTAAAAAAAAAATTAAACCTTTTGTAACTTTATGCTATTTATTAACTACTTTTTTGTCTGCTAGCTTATTTTTAGATAAAATGAATTTATTCTTAGGTTTATCACTTTTTTTAATTTTTGTTTTTTCTTTATTTTATCAAATAAATATTTTCAAAACTAAAAGTCCTAAATCATGTTTAAAAGCATTTAAGTCAAATAATTTTTCTGGTTTAATGTTATTTTTAGCTTTTTTTATGTTATCAATTAATTTAGGCTTACAATGAAAGTAGATGAACTTTTTGAAATTTTAAAAAGACTATATAGAAATTATGTTAGATATCGTTTAAAGAGAATATTTTTAGCTTTAATTTTATCAATAATTGTTGCGGGTAGCACTGCTGCTACAGCTTGGTTACTTGATCCCGCAGTTAAAAAAATATTTATAGATCAAGATGCAACTTTGGCCTGGCTTATTCCTATCTTAATAGTTTTAGCTTTCTCAGCCAAAGGACTCTCATTATATTTTGCAAGAATTAATATTATTAAAGTTGGAAACAGCATTGGTGCAGAGTTACAGAAGCAGGTTGCTAATAATATTTTAACCGCTGATGTACAAACGCTAGAAAATAAACACTCAGGTCAGTATATTTCAAACATAATGTACGATGCTGGTCAAGTTCAACATCTAGTAAGTAATGGTGTTTTAAACCTCATGAAAGATAGTTTCTCTTTAATAGCTTTAGTGTCAGTTATGTTTTATCAAAATTGGAAGCTTTCAATATTTGCTTTACTTATGATGCCTTTGGCAGCAACTCTTGCTAAAAGTTTAGGTAAAAAAATTGGAAAAGCTACCGGTGAAGCAGGAGAAATTTCTGGTAAACTAACATCTTTTCTCTCTGAAATTTTAAAAGGCTCAAAAATGATCAGAGTTTATCAAAGAGAAAATACTGAAAATAGTAATGCACATAAAGTGATAAATGAACTTGTAAAAAAACAAATTAAGATTGCAAGTGTAATGATTAGAGCTACTCCCATAATGGAAATCTTGACGGGCTTTATGATCGCAGGTTTTATTTACTTCTCTGGTAAATTAATTACTGCTGGAGAATTAGAAGTAAATAATTTTTTCTCATTTTTAGCTGCTATGATGCTCGCTTATCAGCCTATAAGATCACTTGCCACTATCAACATGGTGGCATACCAAGGGTCAGCTGCAGCTAAAAGAATATTTACAGTTATAGATACTCCAATAAGTATAAAAAATGAAAACCACCTTCCAAATATCAGTATTAAGAATTCAAACATAAATTTTAAAGATGTAAGTTTTAAGTATGACTCATCAAAAGATAAGGCTGTTAAAGATATTAATTTGAATATTTCAGGAGGGTCAATGACTGCTTTTGTTGGTCACAGTGGCGCTGGAAAAAGTACAATAATTAATCTTTTGCCAAGATTTTATGATCCACAAAAAGGAGAAATTTATATCGATAATCAAAATACCAAAGAAATTTCATTACGTTCTTTAAGAAAGAATATTTCGTTAGTGAGCCAAGATGTAATTTTGTTTGATGACACTGTAAAAGCAAATATTTTATACGCTAACCCAGAAGCAACTGAAGAAGAGGTAATTAAATCATGTGAGTTTGCTGCAGCTGATAAATTTATTAAGGAGTTACCTAGTCTTTATGAAACTAAAATTGGAGAAAACGGTGTAAGACTGTCTGGTGGTCAAAAACAAAGAATTTCAATAGCTAGAGCTATCCTTAAAAAATCTCCTATTATTCTTCTTGATGAAGCAACCTCATCATTAGACGCTGAATCAGAACAAATAGTTCAAAACGCAATAACAAATCTTACAAAAAATAAAACAACATTAGTAATAGCACATAGGTTATCGACAATTCATAACGCTGATAAAATCTATGTTTTAAAAGATGGAAGAGTAATTGATCAGGGAAATCATAATGATTTAATTTCAAAATGTGATGAGTACAAATCTCTTTATCAAAAACAATTAAAATAAGTTTGATGTTTATTATTTACCAGGCGTTAACTATAATTTTTTATCCAATTTTTACCCTAATAATATATATAAGAAAATTTATTGGAAAAGAAGATACAATTAGATTTAAAGAAAAAATTTTTTTACCACCTAGTTCAGAATATTTTAAAGATAAAAAAATAATTTGGTTTCATGGAGCTAGTATTGGAGAAATACAAAGTGTTATTCCAATTATCAATTATTTTCTGGATAAAAAGGAATTAAAAATTCTTATTACATCGTCCACATTAAGCTCTGGGAAAATGATTGAAAATGAATTTAGTAAAAATGAAAATATATTTCACTATTATTTTCCCTTTGATGCTAATTTTTTAATTAATGGATTTTTAAATAATTTTAAACCGAACGCCGTGGTTTTTATTGACTCAGAAATATGGCCTAATTTTATGAGGGAAATTAAAAAGAGAGAAATTCCACTTATTTTAATTAATGGAAGAATTACAAAAAAAACTTTTAAAAGATGGAGTTTTGTAAAAAGCTTTTCAAACAATATTTTTTCTTTATTTGACCTTGTGCTTGCATCAAGCAAAGAATCATTTAAACATCTTTTAGAACTAAATTGTAAGAACATAAAATTTTTTGGTAATTTAAAATTTATAACAAAAGAGAAAACTAAAAATTTAGATAAAACCTTAAGAAATTTTTTTGATAATCGAAAGGTATGGTGTGCAGCAAGTACACATAGAGGAGAAGAGGTAATTTGTTTAAAAGCGCATCGAGAAATTAAAAATATTTATCCTGAATTGGTTACAATTATAATACCTAGACATATTAGCAGAATAAAAGAAATATTTTCTGAGTGTAAAAAAATGAATTTGCAAGCTCAGGTTTTAAATAACGATGAGGCAATTAATGAAAAAACAGAGGTAATTCTAATAAATTCATTTGGAGTTTTAAACCAATATTATAATTATTGTAAAAGTGTTTTTATAGGAAAATCGTTATGCAAAAAATTAATTGCTGTAGGAGGTCAAAATCCTCTAGAAGCATCAAGATCAGGATGTAAAATTTATGTTGGCCCTTATGTTTATAATTTTAATGAGATATATATTTACCTTGAGAGCATTGGAATTGTTGAGCGAATAAACAATGAGTTTGAACTTTCATCAAAAATTATTAATGACCTCAAATCCCCAAAAACAATAAATAGTGATAATTTAAATAAGATAAAAATACTAGGAAATGAAATTTTTGATAAAAGTATAAAAGAATTGTTAAAGTTTATCTAAACATGAAAATATTAAAACCTAATTTCTGGAATTATAAAAAAGTTATCTTCGTTCCCTTGTACTTACTGCTAATGCCATTCGCTTTTATTTTACAGATCTTTGATCACATGAAATCATTTTTATCAAAACCTCATCAAGAAAAAGGCTTAAAAGTTATATGTATTGGTAACATATATTTAGGAGGTACGGGCAAAACTCCTCTTTCAATAGAATTAGGTAACTTGTTTAAAAATAAAGGCAAAAAATCAGTAATAATAAAAAAAAATTATAAAAATCAATATGATGAGATGGAGTTAGTTAAAAGTAAGAATATAAATTTAATTGTAGAAGATAACAGAGTGCTTGCCATAAAAAAAGCATCTAAAGAAAATTATGAAATTGCAATTTTAGATGATGGATTTCAAGACTATTCTATTCAAAAAGATTTGAATATTTTGTGTTTTGGATCTCAATGGTTAGGAAACGGTTTTACAATACCTGCTGGTCCTTTAAGACAAAATCTTAATGCAATAAAAAAAAGTAAAATAATAGTGTTAAATTCTGTTAACGAAAAAATAATACATAAAATTGAAAATAAAATTAAGAAGATTAAAAATGATATTATGATTTTTCACTCTTACTATGAGCCGGATATAAAAATTTTAAAGGAGGTCAAAGAAGAAAGAGTTTTTGCCTTTGCAGGAATAGGAAATCCAGATAATTTCTTTAAATTATTAAGTCGTTCAGGTTTAGAGATTTATAAAAAAATTCCTTTTCCTGATCACTACATGTACAGTAAAAAAGATTTAGATAAAATAATTTTAGAAGCAAAAAATAAAAAATGTAAAATAATTACTACTGAAAAAGACTATTTTAGATGTAAAAAATACGGAATGAAAGAAATTGATTATTTGCCTGTAAATCTGATAATTAAAGAGAAAAGTAAATTTGTAAATGAAATAGAAAAACTGATTAAATGAAAATAATAAAATATTTTATAGAAGCTTTTTTTATTTACATTTTTTTTCTATTTATTAAAATAATTGGTTTAAAATATTCTAGAAAAATATTTGCCAAAATATTTAATTTTATCGGCCCTTTAATTAAATCAAAAGATATTGTTAATTCAAACATAGATAGAGTTTTTGGAGATTGTGGTGAAAAGAAGAGAAGAGAAATAATTGATAACATGTGGAATAACTATGGAATGACTTTTGTTGAATATTTGTATTTAAATAAATTTAAAAAAAGCAGTTCTCATATTAATATAAAAGGTATTCATATCCTCGAAGAAATTAAACGAAAGAAAAAACCTGTCATATTTATTTCAGGACATTTTGCTAATTACGAATTAATGTCAATGGAACTTATTAAAAGAAATTTAAATTTAGCTACTATTTATAGACCTTTAAATAATTGTTTTTTAAACCCTTTTATGGAATATGTAAGAAGAAAATATGTTTGCAAAAATCAAATTAAAAAAGGAATTGTTGGAATAAGAGAGGTAGTTCAATTTTTAAAAAAGGATTACAGTATTGCTCTAATGGTTGATCAAAGAGTAAGTGAAGGAAAAAAGTTGCCATTTTTTAATGAGAATGCTTTAACAACTACATTGCCTGCGCAGATATCATTAAAATATAACTATGATATAATTCCTATTTCTATAAAAAGAAATTCTAACAACACTTTTGATATGGAAATAATGAGTCCGGTGCGTTCGATTGATAGAAAAAATTCAGATAAAAATAGGTTAAATGTTTCTCTTGAAATAAATAAGATTATTGAAAAAATGTTGCTTACAAATCCAAATCAATGGATTTGGACTCACAATAGATGGAAGTAATTATTTTTTTTTCTTTAGCTCTTCGTACCTAATTTGAGCTTCGACAGGTGAAAAATAAGCCTCTTGAAGATCTACATTCCAATAATTTAAGCTATCTAAGGGTATTTCTTTTTTTGAAACTGAACAAATAACAAAATCTCCTTTTTCAATTATTTCAAATGTATTTGCTTCGAACTTAATTTTAGCTTTTATTTTGCTCATAATAGAAAATAATATATATAATATAATTCTTCATATGAATATTGCTTTGATAGGTAGTGGGGGTAGAGAACATGCAATCTGCAAAACATTATTAAAATCAAATAAAATTGATAAAATATACGTTATACCTGGAAATGCTGGAACTGCGGAAATAGCAATAAATTTGAATATTGATTACTCTAACCGATCTGAGTTACTCAAAACAATTAAAAATAAAAAAATTGATTTAGTTATAATAGGTCCTGAGGAGCCTTTAGTTAATGGAGTTGTTGATTTTTTAAGAAGTAAAAAAATTTATGTATTTGGACCAAATAAATACGCAGCTCAACTTGAGGGCTCAAAAGCGTTTATGAAACAATTATGCAAAAAAAACAAAATTCCGACTGCTAACTTTAAAATTTGTAATAAAAAAGACGATGTTGAAAGCTTTCTTAAAAAATCTGGAATGCCAGTAGTAGTTAAAGCAGATGGACTAGCTGCAGGTAAAGGAGTTGTAATATGTAAAAGCAAAAAAGAAGTATTAAAAATAAGTAATGAAATATTTTTAGGAAAGTTTAAAAGTTCTAATAAATGTATATTGGAAGAATTTTTATCTGGTGAAGAAGCTAGTTACTTTGTGGTAGTGGATAGAAATTCTTTCTTATTTATGGGAAGTGCACAAGATCATAAAAGAGTTGGAGAAGGTGAGACTGGTCCCAATACTGGTGGAATGGGCGCTTATTCTCCTGCGCCTATTATAACTTCTAAAATAGAAAAAAAAATTATTAATAGAATAATAAAACCAACTTTATTAGCTATGAAAAAATCTAAAAATCCTTTTACAGGATTTTTGTATGCTGGCTTAATGATAAAGAATAGTAATCCGTTTCTAATTGAATACAACATAAGAATGGGAGATCCTGAATGCCAAGTAATTTTACCCAGATTAGATACTGACTTAATAGATATATTCATGAGTTCGGTAAAAAATAATTTAGATAAAATAAAAATTAAATGGAAAAAAAATAAGTGTATGACAATAGTTCTCTGTTCGAAAGGTTATCCTTTAAAGTACAAAAAAAATAAAATAATTAAGAATATTAGAAAAATTAAATTAGATAAAAACTCCATTATTTTTCATGCGGGTACAAAATTTTTAAAAAAAAACTTTTTTTCTATTGGAGGGCGTGTACTTAATATAACTGTCTTAGGTAATAATTTTGACAAAATTAGAAAAAAAATATTTAAGATTTTAAAAAAAATTAATTGGAAACATGGATTTTATAGAAAAGATATTGGTTGGAGAGTAATAAAGCATCGATGAGAGTAATTAGTGGAAAACATAAAGGAAAAAAAATATTTTACGTAAATAATTCAACGACTAGACCACTAAGAGATTTTGTCAAAGAAAATATATTTAACATTATTTATCACTCAAATTTAATAAATATAAAAATTAAAGACGCAACAGTACTTGATCTTTATTCTGGCATAGGTTCTTTTGGAATTGAATGTATTTCAAGAGAAGCAAGCGCTGTAACATTTGTAGAAAAAGATAAAAATACACTTAATTATTTAAACAAAAATATAAAAGCACTTTTAATTGAAGATAAAATTTCTTTGTTTAAAGGAGATACCTCTCAATTTCTTAAGCAAAAAAAGGGAAAAAAATATGATGTTATTTTTCTTGACCCTCCCTATGCTGAAATAGATTACTTAAATGATCTTAAGATTATAAATAATCTAGATATCCTTAATAAAAAACACCTAATAATTATTCATAGAGAAAAAAACTCAAAAGAAAAATTAGAAAAATTAATCGATATAAAAATAATTAAGTATTATGGAAGATCAAAAGTAATTTTTGGTTGCTTGTTCTAACTCAATAATTTTTTTGTAGTTTTTTTTACTTCGTCTACAGCCGGTTGATTAAAAGGATTTATTTTTAAGCATTTACCGATGATAATTGTCTCAATTATAAAATATGAGAATAATTCACCCAGAGTTTCTGCTCCAGGATTTTTACTTATAATTTCCTTAAAAGAGATTTTTTTTCTTTTAAAAACATCTGTTAAAGAGTCCTTTTGAGCTTGGATTATATTATCTAAACTTTTATTATTTAAAAAGTTTAATGATTTTTTAAAAAAATTATTTTTGATGTAGTTTTTTTCTAAACCTTTGCCACTAAAAATATAAAATAGTTTATCTTTAGGTCCGTCCAAAAAAAGTTGCAAAAGGCTATGATGATCTTTGGGTCCAAAAGAAAGAACCGGCAAGATACCTTTTCCTTTTTTTCCTAAACTTTCTGAAATTAATTGCTGACTCCAATAAATAAAATCATTTAATTTTGAGTCATAATTGAGAAATATAATAGAATTGATTTTTTTTGAGGAGTAAACTTGACATAAGCTAGATATGTTCGCTATCATTTTATTTTTATTTTTACCGCTCACGTGAGTTAAAATATTTTTTCTGAATTGATTTATATTTAGGCCCATTAAAAAGGCTGGCAGCATTCCTACTTCTGATAACACGGAGTATCTTCCACCAATATAGTTTTTATGTTCAATTAAAGGTATTTTTTTTAACTTCGAAAAATTATTCAAAATATTATTTTTATTTTCTGTAATTATAATTGTATTTTTAAAATCAAATTTTGGTTTAAAAATTAAATTTATATTTGTAATAGTTTCCAAAGTATTTCCAGATTTTGAAATAAGAATAAAAAGAACTTTTTTAAATTTGAGTTTTTTCAACTCCATAAGTTTTTTTTCATCAAGATTATCAATAAATATGAATTTTTTATTTATCTTATGTTCTAAGTAACTATATATTGCTTTAGCTCCCAAAATTGAACCGCCCATTCCGATTAAAACAATCGTTTTAAATTTCTTATATTTTTTAAGTTTTTTTAAATTTAAATTTAATCGGAATTTTTTGCTGAACAAATGTAAAGTATCTTTTTTTTTTTCGATACCTGCAATTGTATCGTTAAAAATTTTTTTTACATTAATTGAATATTTTCCAGATTTTTTAATTTTAAAATCTTTTGATAAGATATGATTGTTAATCTTTAAATTTTTGCTATCTATATTCACTTTTGAATCTGATTTATTATAGATTTTTCTGTTGTTGTCTCTTGTTTATTCTGAGTTGTATTTTCTTCAACACCCAACCTTATCTTCTGTTCTATAGACTCATTTTTATTTCTTTTTTTAACTTGAGACTTGGGTTGAGGTAATTCATCAAAATTAGGAGGCACACTAAGTGGCTGTCTTTTTTTAACTAAAAATTCATCTGAAGTTCTCACTTTCTCGTTCCTTAAAACCTTACCTGCATCGCTTAAACCAGAACAAGAATATAAAAAAAAACTTACAAAACAGATTTGAAATATAAATTTAATTCTTTTCATTTTTAAAAAGTATTTCATTTCCAATTAATAAAATTATACCAAAAGATATAAATATGTCTGCAACATTAAATGTAAACCAGTGATAATCATTAATATGAAAATCGATAAAATCAGGTACAGAATAATAGATAATTCTATCATACAAATTTCCTATTGCACCACCAATTATTAATGCATAAAAAAATTTATCATTTTTTTTAGTTTTACCCATCAAAATTAAGATTACTAATATCACAATTAATATTGTTCCAGATAAAATATGATAAAAAATTGATGCTTCCAAATCAAGCAAACCAAAACCAATCCCGCTGTTCCAAACTAAATCAAAATTTAAGAAATCATTGATGAAAGTTTTATTTTCATTATTAGAAACTTTTTCTATAATTATATTTTTTGAAAATCTATCAATAACGAAAATTGCTACTATTAAAAATGTACTTAGCAAATTTTTAATTTGTGCAAAAAATTTAAATAAATTTAGCATCAATTTTTAGTTGAATTTTTAATTTTTTCACAACGTTCACATTTATTATCTAAAATTTTCCAACATCTAGGGCATTTTATACCATTAGATTTTTTTACTATTATTTTTGTCTCATCTTTTTCATTATTATTTTTAGACCTATTAGCTTTTGAAGTAATAAAATATTCTGCCAAATCAAGTCCCTCCATTAAATTAAAATTATCTTGATTGGTGAAAATTTGAAGTTCTGCTTCCAAACTTGATCCGATTTCTTTGCTTGCTCTTTTTTCTTCAATTGCAATATTGGCTTCTTGTTTAATTTTAAATAAAGCTTTCCACTTTTTATCCAAATTTTCATTTTTCCATGAGTTGGGAATTTTAACGAAATTAGTAGTATGAATACTTGTTTTGCTGTCTTTATTAATTAAATAAAATATCTCCTCTGTTGTAAATACAAAAATTGGTGCCAACCACTTTAGTAAACACTCTAAGATTATATTTAAAACAATTATGCACTCTTTTCTTTTTTTAGAATTTGTGTCATCACAATACAAAACGTCTTTTCTTATATCAAAATAAAAAGACGAAAGATCAAGATTACAAAAATTCAATAATTCTTTATAAAGCTTGTGAAAACTATAATTTTTTAAATTATCTTTAATTGATAAATCTATGTGAAATAATCTATTTAAAATATATCTTTCTAACTCAGAAAAATTTTTAATTTCTAATTTTGAAAAATTTTGAGGTTCAAATTTGTCTTGAATATTTCCTAAAATAAATCTAAAGGTATTTCTTATTTTTCTATAAGACTCAGCGTGTTGTGTTAAAATAGATTTATCAATTCTTAAATCTTCTGAATAATCTGAAGATGCAACCCAGGCTCTAAGTATATCGGCTCCATAGTTCTTTAAAATCTCTTCAGGAGAAATAACATTTCCTGAAGATTTAGACATTTTCATTCCCTTTCCATCAACTACGAATCCATGAGATAAAATATTATTATAAGGAGCTCTTCCTCTTGTGCCGCAAGCCTCTAGTAAAGATGAGTGAAACCAACCTCTATGTTGGTCAGATCCCTCTAAATACATGTCAGCTGGCCATTTTAAATCTTTTCTTTTTTCTAAAACAAAACTATGAGTTGATCCGCTATCGAACCACACTTCCACTATGTCATTAAGTTTTTCATAATCTTTAGCATTGTAATCTTTTCCTAAAAATCTTTGTGAATCCTCAGTAAACCAGCAGTTAGAACCCTCTTTTTCATAGATCTCTGCTATTCTGTCAATTACCTTTTGATCTCTTAACGGCTCATTAGTTTTTTTATTTATAAAAATTGGTAATGGCACTCCCCAAACTCTTTGTCTAGAAACACACCAGTCTGGTCTACCTTCAATCATTGACATTAAACGTTCTTTTCCTTTTGAAGGGAAAAATTTAGTTTCATTTATAGCTTTTATTGCTTTTTTTCTTAAGGAATTAGTATCCATTGAAATAAACCATTGTGGAGTGGCTCTGTAAATTAATGGGGCTTTTGATCTCCAAGAATGAGGATAACTATGTCTTAGTTTGTCATTTTTTAATAATTTTTTCTCCTCTTTTAGTTTTTCAATTACTAATGCGTCTGCTTTAAAAATATGTGTATTTGAGAAATGTGGAACCTTATCAGTATATAAACCTTTGTTATCTACCGTATACTCTGAAGATATATTATTTTTTAAACATAAATTAAAATCATCTGGACCATGACTTGGTGCGCAATGCACAATACCTGTTCCTTGATCGAGATTGACAAAGTGAGCATCTAGCATTGGAACATCGTAATCAAAACCAAAATTTTTAAATGGATGTGAACAAATAGTATTTCTAAATTCAGCCCCTAAAAAATTTTTTAAAATTTTAAATTTTTCAATACCACATGACTTAATAACCGAGTCTACTAATTTTGTTGCTAAGATTATTTTTTTTTCTTGAAAATTTTCAAGATTACTAATTTCTACTAATGAATATTCTATAGAACTATTAAACGCCAGTGCCTTATTTGCAGGAATGGTCCAAGGTGTCGTAGTCCAAATAATTATACTAGTATCCTTTAGAAATTCTTTATCTGTTTTTTTTATCTGAAAGGAGGTGAATATAGTATTTGAAGTATGATCTAAATATTCAACTTCAGCATCTGCTAAGGCTGTTTTTTCAACAGTTGACCAAAGAACAGGTTTAAATCCTTGATATAAACTTTTGTCTAATAAAAATTTTCCAAGCTCTCTTACGATTTGAGCTTCAGCATCATAGCTCATTGTAGAATAATAATTTTCAAAATCACCTACAACTCCAAGTCTTTTAAATTCTTTTATGTGAACGTTAATCCAATTTTTTGCAAATTCTCTGCACTCATTTCTAAAATCTTCTATTGGAACTTCATCTTTATTTTTTTTATTTTTTTTATATTGTTCCTCAATTTTCCACTCTATAGGTAACCCATGACAATCCCATCCAGGTACATAAATGGAGTCTTTCCCACTCATCTGGTGAAACTTAATAATCATATCTTTTAAAATTTTGTTCAGAGCAGTACCCATGTGTATATGTCCATTTGCATATGGAGGACCATCGTGAAGAATAAATTTTTCTTTTCCTTTAGAACTATCTCTTATTTGTTGAAAAATTTTATTCTTTTCCCAATTTTCTAAAATTACCGGTTCTTTTGAAGGTAAGTTTGCTTTCATTGAGAAAGCAGTTTTAGGTAAATGTAAATTCTCTTTAGACATATTTTATTTTACTCTTTTTATATCTTTTTTAATTTGATTTTTTAGTTCTCTTATATCTTTAAATTTTTTTTCTGGTCTAATAAATTTTACAAAACTTACCTTTAAATTCTTATTATAAAGATTTTCTTTTAAACCAAATATATTTACCTCTAATAACAAAATTTTTCCATTAAATGTAGGCCTATATCCAACGTTAGCTATACCCTTTTTTTTAATATTGTTAACTAAAACTGTTACAGAATAAACTCCTAATTTTGGTACCACATACCCTGCAAGCTTAATGTTGCAAGTTCGGAATCCAATTTTTCTTCCTCTTTTATTTCCTTTGATTACTTTTCCTTCGATAGTCCAATTTCTTCCTAATAAACTATTAACTTTTGAAATATTTCCTTTAGAAATTTCTGATCTAATAATTGAAGAAGATAATACTTTAGATTTTCTTTTTAAAGGTTTAGAAATAATAGTTTTATAGTTATAAAACTTACCGTTTCTTTCCAAATTATAAATATTTCCTTGTCTATTTTTACCGAATCTAAAATTTTTACTAATAAATATAAATTTACAATTCAATTTTTTATATAGAATTTCTCTTATAAATTTTATGTAACTTAAATTTGAAAATTTTTTATCAAATTTAATTATATTTAAGAAATCAACTTTTAATTTTTGAAATTCACTAATTTTTTGATTTAAATTATTTATTCTATGATGTTTAATTTTTTTATTAAAAAACATTACCGGAACTGGTTCAAAAGTTACGATTCCAAATGGTAACTTATTTTTTTTTGCTTTTTCTTTGGCTTCTTTTAAAACTTTTTTATGTCCTTTGTGTAGACCATCAAAATTTCCTATCGCAACAACTGATCTTTTAAAATTTTTTTTAATTTTATTGTTTTTTATTATTTTCATTTTACCAGCAAAGTTTCTTCTGGAAATATTTAGAATGAACTTTATATTTATGCATTAATTCATCTAATTTATTTTCGTCCGTATATTCTGCCCTATGAACTCCATCTAGTATAAATAGTGAGTCTGCGTTTATGTTATTAGCTCCTTTAATATCTGTATTTAAATTATCTCCAATAATAAAATTTTTTTCTTCTTTTTTTAAACATAAACTATAAATTTCAGAATGCGGTTTTCCGAAATATACTACTTGTCCACCCATTGATTTAAATACTTCTGCTACTGACCCAGCACAATATTCTTTTATATCTCCTTTATAAACAGTTAGATCTGGATTTGTACAAATTAATTTTTTTTTCTCATTACCTTTTAATAATTCTTTGTAGAATTTTAAATCATCTTTTTTATTGTCAAATAATCCAGTACACAAAATAAAATTTGATTTTTCTAAAGTAGTAACATTTTTTTCTAATCCACTAAAGAGTGGTTTATCTCTCTCAGGCCCAAGGTGAAAAAAATTTTCTCCAAATTTTTTTTCTTTTAGAGAATTTACAGCTGCTTCTCCTGAGGTTAAAACGTATTGTAAATATTCTTCTTTCATTTTAAGTTTTTTTAAGAATTTGATTACACTAGCGTTAGGTCTTGGAGCATTAGATAAAAATGTTATTCTTTTATTGTGGATTAATAGATTTTCTACAACCTCTAACGCTTCAGGATTAAGTGTAAAACCATCGTGCATAACTCCCCATAAATCGATTATGAAAGAATCATATTCTTTAAAGATTTCTGATAAGTGTTCTAATTTTTTCAATTTATTAGATTCCTTTTTAGACCTTTATAGGAAAGTTAATAAAATATAGCAATATAAGCCTTTTTTGGATAATAAAAACTGGGTTAAGTGCACTTGAAATTTTAACAAAACTCACCATATCAAGCATACATATAAATTACAGGAGCAAAAAATATGAAATTTAGACCTCTACATGATCGTGTACTTATTAAAGTGCTTGAAAGCGAAGAAAAAACAGCTGGTGGAATAATTATTCCTGATACAGCTAAGGAAAAACCTCAAGAGGGTGAAGTTGTTGCGGTAGGACCGGGGGCAAAATCAGAAGATGGTAAAATATCTCCAATGGACGTAAAAATTGGTGATATTGTACTTTTTGGAAAATGGTCTGGTACTGAAGTAAAAATAGACGGAAAAGAATATAGTATCATGAAAGAGTCTGACATCATGGGGATATCAAAAGGTAAAAAATAACTGAATTAAAAGGAGATACAAATGGCAAAAATAATTAAATTTGGAACTGAAGCAAGAACTAAAATGCTTAATGGGGTAAATACTTTAGCGAATGCTGTTAAAGTTACTCTGGGACCAAAAGGCCGAAACGTAGTCATGGATAAATCTTACGGAGCTCCAAGAACAACTAAAGATGGTGTTTCTGTTGCTAAAGAAATTGAACTTGATGATAAATTTGAAAATATGGGAGCGCAGATGGTAAAAGAAGTTGCTAGCAAAACTAATGATAATGCTGGAGATGGAACCACAACCGCAACAATATTAACCCAAGCAATAGTTACTGAAGGATTAAAATATGTGACAGCAGGAATGAACCCTATGGATATCAAAAGGGGTATAGATAAAGCTGTAGAGCATGTTATTCAAAAATTAAAATCTTCTGCAAAAAAAGTTAAAGCTAACGAAGAAGTTGCCCAAGTAGGAACAATTTCTGCGAATGGTGAAAAATCGATTGGAGACATGATTTCTAAAGCTATGCAAAAAGTTGGTAATGAGGGAGTGATAACTGTAGAAGAAGCTAAAGGTGTTGAAACGGAACTTGATGTAGTTGAAGGAATGCAGTTTGATCGAGGTTATTTATCACCTTACTTCGTAACTAATACAGAAAAAATGACTACAGAATTAGATAATCCTTTGGTTCTATTGGTAGAAAAGAAATTAGCTAACTTACAGCCAATGGTTCCTTTATTAGAGTCAGTTGTTCAAGCAAATAGACCTTTAATGATTATATCCGAAGATGTGGAAGGTGAAGCACTCGCAACATTAGTTGTAAATAAACTAAGAGGAGGTTTAAAAGTTGTAGCTGTGAAAGCACCAGGTTTTGGAGATAGAAGAAAATCAATGTTAGAAGATATAGCTATTTTAACTGGAGGTCAGGTAATATCCGAAGATCTAGGCATCAAATTAGAAAATGTAAAAATTGGTGACCTTGGATCTTGTAAAAAAGTAAAAATTGATAAAGAAAATAGTACAATAGTTGCAGGTGAAGGCAAAAAGGCAGATATCGAAGCTAGATGTAATCAAATTAGATCTGAAATAAATGAAACAACTTCTGATTATGATAAAGAAAAACTTCAAGAAAGATTAGCAAAACTTGCTGGTGGTGTAGCGGTAATTAAAGTTGGTGGTGCTACAGAGGTTGAAGTTAAAGAAAGAAAAGATAGAGTAGAAGATGCCTTAAACGCAACAAGAGCTGCTGTAGAAGAAGGTGTTGTTATTGGAGGAGGCTGCGCATTACTTTATGCTTCTTTAGATCTAGATGGCTTAAAAGTCAAAGGAGACGATCAAAAAGCTGGAGTAGATATTGTTAAAAAAGCTCTGCAGGCACCGGTAAGACAAATTACTGCAAATGCTGGTGTTGATGGTGCGGTAATTGTTGGAAAATTAATTGAAGGAAAAAAATCTAGTCAAGGATATGACGCTCAAAATGAAGAGTACGTAGATATGTTTTCCAAAGGGATAATTGATCCCGCAAAAGTAGTAAGATCTGCTTTGCAAGATGCTGCTTCCATAGCAGGATTACTAATTACTACTGAAGCAATGGTTTCAGACAAACCAGAAGAAAAAGACGCTAGTGCTCCAATGCCTCCTATGGGCGGCGGAATGGGCGGAATGGGCGGAATGGGTGGTATGGGCGGCATGGGCATGTAGTCCCACTCTTAAACAGTTTAGAAAAACCCCAGCATAAAACCTGGGGTTTTTTTTTGCCAAACTTGCAAAGTACCAGTTTTTTAGTTTATAATAATTATAAACTAAATTATGAATGCTTTTATTGCAGCTGTTATAGAAAAAAAAACTATTCTCATAGCTAACGAAGGTAGGCTTTTAAAAAAAAGCTTTCTTGGTTTTGCTGTTTTAATGATGGCATTCCAAGTTAATGATTTTGGTGATTTGGTTCGCCAAACTTTGGTTGATGCGTACCTTCAAGTTTCAGTATTTGTAGGGTTTACACTTTTCATATTTATTGGGATGGATGCACTAACAAGATTTAATATATCTTTTATCCTTGATAAAACAAAAAAATTTCATGTAATAATGGCATCCTTATTAGGTGCCCTTCCAGGATGTGGTGGAGCAATTGTTGTAGTTACTCAATACATTCAAGGAAAAATTAGTTTTGGATCACTAGTTGCTGTTCTTACTGCTACAATGGGTGATGCTGCTTTTTTATTGTTAGCCACTGAACCTTTAACTGGGTTTTTTATATTTGGTTTAGCTGCTTCTGCTGGGGCTTTGACTGGTTATGTTGTTGATAAATTTCATGGCACTAATTATTTACAAAGTAGTTCAAAAATAAAAATAGAATTCGAAAAATTAAAAAAAACATTTGTATCAAAATTTAATATTTTTTGGGTGTTAATTTTTTTACCTGGTTTTATAGTTGGCTTTTTAATGGCTTTTCAAATAAATGTAGATCAAATTTTAAATATACCCAATGGCTACAGCTTAGTAACCTCCCTTGGTCTGGCTGGAGCAATTATATCTATTTTTATGTGGTCACTAAACCCTTTAAGTGATTTTCAATGTTCAACGGATAGAACTCGATCTCTTTTACCAAGAGTTGTTGATACAACTAATTTTGTGACGACTTGGGTAATATGTGCTTTTTTAATATTTGAAATTTTTATGTATTTCACTTCTTTTGATTTAAAAACACTTTTTAATATTTGGACACCATTTATACCTCTACTAGCAATACTATTAGGTTTTTTACCAGGATGTGGTCCGCAAATTATCGTTACTTCTTTTTATTTAAATGGCTCTATCCCTTTATCTGCAGAAATTGGTAATGCTATTTCTAATGATGGAGATGCTTTGTTTCCTGCAATTGCATTGACTCCTAAAGCAGCGATAATAGCGACTCTTTATAGTGCGATCCCAGCATTTATTTTTGCTTACGGATACATGTTTTTGTTTGAATAAAATTGTTTTTATTTTAAAATTTGAGAGACTGAATTTTATTTCTACTTTTTTTTGAAGTTAAAAGGCATGCTTGTGATCTTAAAATTAACCCGTCTTTGAGTACTCTTAAATTATTATCGACTAAAGTTTTACCAGTTGAAGTAATATCTGAAATAATTTCAGATGATCCAATAAAAGGATAAGTCTCTGTAGCACCTAAGCTAGATATCAGTTTGTATTGAGTAACTCCTTTTGATATTAGAAAGTCATTAGTTAAATTTGGATATTTGGTTGCTACTCTTAATCTAGAATTTCTTTTAAATCTGATATCAAAAGCCACCTCCTCTAAATCAGCGATTGTTTGTACATCTATCCAATCATCTGGAACTGCGATCACTAAATTTGCACTCCCAAAATTAAGTTTTTGTTTAATGTTTATTTTGTCTTTTAAACTCTTTTTAGACTCATTCAAAAGATCCAAACCCGATATGCCAATGTCTAATGTTCCGTCTCCTAATCTTTGAATAATTTCTTTAGCATGTAAATATATTATTTTTATATTTTTTCTGTCTTTAACAGTTGCAAAATAATTTCTTTCTTTGTCACTTTGTAAAATTGTAAAACCTTTATTGTCAAGAAAAGTTACCGATTTTTCTTTTAATCTTCCTTTGCTTGGTAATCCTATTGTAATTAAATTTTTCATATTAAAAAATATTGTTTAAATTAATTGCCGCTCCAACTGCTGGTATATTTTTCTTTGCTCCTAGACTTTTAAGTAGATCATCATATCGTCCACCTCTTGCGATCTCTTTCTTTCCTGAAAATATTTCAAATACAATACCAGTGTAATATTCGATATCTCTTCCGAAGTTTGTTATAAAATTCACTTCTTGTTTTAATTTCTTTAAGTTTTGAATTGATTTAATTTCTTTAAAAATATTACTTTTAAGATTATTTTTTTTTATAAAATTTAATAATTTTTCGTCTAATTTAGATAACTTACAGTTGATTTTTAAAAATGATCTAATAATTTTAGCAATTCGTTTTCCATCACTGAATGATCTTGGATCTTTTATCTTTTTATCAAATCTATTTAAAATTTCAGAAATAGAACGTCCGGCTATATTTTTGTCTGATTCCATTTTTTTCATCTCATAAAATCTTTTTTTATCTACATCAAAAGTAACAGAGTCTATATCTGAATTTTTTTCTAATCTTTTTAATAATTCCTCAAAATATTTTGGGCGCCAAAAGTGTCTTATTAGTCTTAATTTCCATCTCTCCGGCATATCAAGAGAGTTAATCAATCTTTTAAATAAACTAATATCTCCAATCTTAACTTGAATTTTTTTTCTTCTTATTTTTTCAGCAGAGTCTAAAATAGTTTTAATTACCTTGAAATCATCTTTCGATTGATTTTTTGATCCTAATATTTCTATACCTAGTTGATCGTTGAATAAATCAGAGCTTTTATTATTATTTCGCCTAAAAGCTTTTCCCGAGTAATAAATTTTAGATTTTGATTTTTTTTCAATATACTTTATACAAGAAGCCACAGTAAGATCAGGTCTAAGACACATTATTTTCCCATCTTCATTTTCAAAGGTAACCATTGTTCTTTTAAAATTTTCACCAGATCTTTGGATAATATATTCAGAATCTAAAATGACGTCAGGTTCTGACAAAACAAAACCATTTTTCTTAAAAATTTTTATAATCTTCTCAGATAATTTTTTTGATTTCATTGACTAACTCTTTAATTTCAACAGATATTTCTTTTCCAGAATTTAAATCTCTTAAAGTTGGTTTTTTTGATTTAATTTCATCTTCTCCATATAGAATAACTGCAGGAGCTTTAATTTTGTTTGCATATTCCATTTGTTTTTTTAATTTACTCTCTCCAGGAAAGATTTCAGTGCTAATATCAGCCTCTCTTAGTATTTTTTGCAAACTTATATATTCCTTCATTAAATTTTTATCAAAAACACAAATAACAACAGGTTTGGATTGTTTAATCTTGAATTCTTTTTTTTGCATCAGCGCATAAACCAAACGGTCTAAGCCTATTGATATTCCGGTTGCAGGTGCATCATAATTACCGAAATTATTTACTAAGTTATCATATCTTCCACCGCCTCCAATAGAACCATACTGAATAACCTTTCCCTTGTTATTTTTAATGTCGAATTTTAAATTAACTTCAAAAATTGGACCTGTGTAATATTCAAGCCCCCTAATGATAGAAGAGTCAAACTCATAATTAGAAAAATCATAATCTTCAAATATTTTAAAAACTTCTAAAAGATCTTTGGTACCCGGAGATTTTTTATTTAATTCTTTTTCTATTATTTCTATATTTGATAAACTTAGGTTAGCCCCTTTTGTAAAATCTCCTGATTTATCTTTTCTGCCTTTTCCAAGTAACTGTTTCACTTCATTCCAACCTAATCGGTCAATTTTATCTAAAGCTCTTAGAGTTATAAGTCTTTGTTCATTATTATCTATTTTAATTTTTTTAAAAAGTTCCTCTGTAATTTTTCTTGAAGAAATTTTAATAATATATTCTTCTTTACTCAATCCACATCTTTCAAGTATTTCAGATATTAATACACATAGTTCAGCATCTGCTTGTAGACTTTTTGTGCCAACGAAGTCAGCATCGAATTGTAAAAATTCTCTAAACCTTCCAGGACCAGGTTTCTCATTTCTCCAAACGGTGCCTAGCTGATATCTTTTAAAAGGTTTTGGAATTTCCAAATAATTTTTTGCAACATAACGTGCTAAGGGAGCTGTAAGATCGTACCTGAGTGACAACCATTTTTTTTCATCTTTAAATGAAAAAACCCCTTGATCAGGTCTATCTTTATCAGGTAAAAATTTTCCAATACTATCTGAATACTCGAAGCTTGGAGTTTCGAGATACTGAAAACCATACTTGATCATAACTTCTTTAATATTAGAAATTACAAAATCACGTATTAATAATTCTTTTTCTTGTCTATCTACAAACCCTAATGGTAGTTCCTTAGAGGGTTTTTCTTTTTTTTCTATTGTCATTTTTTGGTACAGCAGGGTGGATTCGAACCACCGACCCCTAGTTCCACAAACTAGTGCTCTAACCAACTGAGCTACTGCTGCGTCCTTTCTATATTTATCTTAATTTTTATTAAATTTATATGTTTTTGATTATAAGCTAAGCAATAGCCTAGCATGCATTCTGTGAGAATGTGATTTTAGGATGGAAAATTTATTTCGTACAATCATTGATGTATATTTAGGAAATAATTGTGTCTTTTTCAAGAACTATTAACGGGACAAAAAACTAGCTAAAGCTCAATGTCCCGTTAATTTGTGATTTTGGAATAAGATTTAAGATGTTTTCTGCAATTTTACTGCGGAAGGACCTTTTTCTCCATTCTCCACTTCAAACGTTAACTCATCACCTTCGTTTAAGTATTTTAAACCAGCTTCTCTAACTGCTGAAGAATGAACGAACACGTCTTTTTCTTTGTCTTCTCTTTCAATGAAACCATAACCTTTAGTACCATTGAACCACTTTACTTTACCTTTTAGTGTACTCATATTATTTACTTTTCCTTATTAGTTATTATCTTAAGTTAGTAAAATTACTAACCATGCATCCTTTAATATATTTGATTATAAAAAGTCAAGGAGTGTTTAATAAAAAATTAAGAAAATCGATTATTATTGTTTAAATACAACAAATATTATTTAAAAATAGTTATTAAAATTGCAATTAACACAAGAGATAGGCCTAAATATATTTGTTTGTTAAGTCGTACGTGTCTATGAATTTTATGTAATAATGGTTCTTGGTAGCTTAATCCTTTATCGCTTAAATTAGAAGATTTAACGAAACCTTTATTTCTCCCAATTTTTAAAAATTTAACTTTTCTATTATCATAGATTTCTTCACCAGATAAATTTTCAAAAAATTTTAGATTTTCAATAATAGAATTTTTAACATTATTAATTATAATTTCTGGATCTCTGTGTGCACCACCTAAGGGTTCATCTATAATTTCATCTATGATACCAAGATTTAATAAATCTTTAGCTGTAAGCTTCATAGCTTCAGCAGCTTGCAACGCTTTGCTTGGGTCTCTCCAAAGTATTGATGCACAGCCTTCTGGTGATATCACAGAGTATATTGAATTTTCCAACATAATTACTTTATTTGATGACGCAAGTGCAATAGCCCCTCCAGAGCCACCTTCTCCTATTATTATAGCGATGTTTGGAACTTTAAGGGACATACAACACTCTATAGAGTGAGCAATAGCAGATGCTTGACCTCTTTGCTCTGCACCTATTCCAGGATAAGCTCCGGGTGTATCGACAAAAGTAATCACAGGAATTTTAAATCTATTAGCTAATTGCATTAATCTCACACATTTTCTGTAGCCTTCTGGTTTCATCATTCCAAAATTTCTTTCAATTCTACTATTTAGATCTTCACCTTTTTCTTGGCCGATTACTAAAACTGATTTATTTTCAATAATTCCAAAACCGGCTATGACTGATTTATCATCACCAAAATATCTATCACCAGATAAAGAAGTGAAGTTAGAAAAAATTTTTTCTATGTAAAATTTGGCTCTTGGCCTGTCTTCGTGTCGAGCAACTAAAGTTTTTTGCCAGCTATTTAGATTGGAGTAAGTTTTTTTTAATAAATTATTTATTTCCTCTTGAGTACTTCTTATTTTTTGAGTGTCCACTTCAGATATACCCTCGGATCCAAAAGGGTTTTTAAGACCATCTACTTCATCTTCTAAATTTTTGATTTCTTTTTCGAATTCTAAGTAATTTTTCATATAAATCTTATATTAGAAATAGCATATTTCTCCTTTTAATAGAATTTAATTAAGACAAAAAAATGATTGATATATTGTTCAGATCGGGTAAAAAAATCGCCTGTGTATGAATACTGTAAATAATAATGGCCTAAAAATTGATCAAGCTTTATTTGACTTTATAAATAAAGAGGCAATCCCTGGAACGGGAATAGACATAAATGAATTTTGGAAAAAATTTGCAGATGCTGTGAATGAACTTTCTCCTATTAATAAAAGATTGTTAGAAAAAAGAGAAGAAATACAAAAAAAAATAGATGATTGGCACAAATCTAGAATAGGTAAAGATTTAAATCAGAAGGAATATTATCAATTCTTAAAATCAATTGGCTATATTGTAGAAGAGAAAGATGATTTTGAAATTACAACCTCTAAAGTAGATAGTGAGATTTCATTAATTGCAGGTCCACAATTAGTTGTTCCTGTTGATAACGCGAGGTATGCTTTAAATGCTGCAAATGCGAGATGGGGAAGTTTATACGATGCCTTGTATGGTACGGACGTTATTGCTGGAGATAAGAATAAAAATTTTAATGAAGATAGAGCAAAAAAAGTTATTACTTATGTTAGAAACTTTTTAGATGAAACTTTTCCAATTGTTGATGCTAGTTGGAAAGAAATAACTAATATAAAGATAAAAGATAAAGATATAATTTTTCTATCTGCAAAAAAGGAATGTTTTTTAAAGGATAAAAAACAATTCATTGGTTTTAATGGTGAAAAAAATAAACCAAAATCAATTTTAATTAAAAACAATAATCTTCATATAGATATTTTTATTGATTCTGATCATAAGATCGGGAAATCCGACAAAGCATCTATTTCAGATATTATTGTAGAATCAGCTATATCTACAATTATTGACAATGAGGACTCTGTAGCAGCAGTTGATGGGGAAGATAAAGTTAAATGTTACCGTAATTGGTTAGGCCTTATGAAAGGTGATCTAACAGCTAACATGGAAAAAAATGGCAAAAAATTTGTTAGAAAATTAAATTTAAATAGAAATTACATTTCCAAAGAAGGAAGCAAAATAAGTTTGCATGGTAGAGCACTTCTCCTAAATCGAAACGTAGGTCATTTAATGACTAATCCTGCAATAGTTTTAAAAGATGGATCAGAAATACATGAAGGTATAATGGATGCTTTCGTGTCTACACTTTGTGCTCTACATGATTTTAAAAACAAAAATAATTCAAGAACTGGATCAGTTTATATTGTCAAACCAAAAATGCATGGACCTGAAGAAGTTGCATTTACGAATAACCTTTTTGGAAAAGTTGAAGAAACTTTGGGAATAAAAAAATATTCAATAAAAGTTGGAATCATGGATGAAGAAAGAAGAACTACTGTAAATTTAAAAGAATGTATAAGAGAAGTTAAAAATAGAATTGTTTTTATTAATACTGGTTTCTTAGATCGTACAGGTGATGAAATGCATACTTCATTTGAGTCTGGACCAATGATTTTTAAAGGAGAAATGAAAAAATCAACTTGGCTAAACACTTATGAAAATTGGAATGTTGATATTGGTTTAAGTTGTGGATTTTCTGGTAAAGCTCAAATTGGAAAAGGAATGTGGGCAATGCCAGATCAAATGGGTAATATGATGGAGCAAAAAGTAGCTCATCCGAAATCAGGAGCTAATTGTGCTTGGGTTCCGTCTCCAACAGCAGCAACTTTGCATTCGATGCATTACCACAAAATAGATGTTTTTAAAGAACAAGATAAGATTAAATCTCGAGATAGAGCTAAATTAGATGATATTTTAAAAATACCTAAAGCAGATAGACCTAATTGGTCAGTGGATGATATTAATCTCGAGCTAGAAAATAATGCTCAAGGTATTTTAGGTTATGTAGTTAGATGGATTGACCAGGGAGTGGGTTGTTCTAAAGTCCCTGACATAAATAATGTAGGTTTGATGGAAGATAGAGCTACTCTAAGAATTTCCTCTCAACACATAGCAAATTGGTTGCACCACGGTATATGTTCAAAAGATCAGGTAATGTCAATAATGAAAAAAATGGCTAAAATTGTTGATGCTCAAAATGAAAAAGATTTAAATTATAAAAAGATGTCTAGTGACTTTGAAAATTCAGTAGCATTTTCAGCTGCATGTGATTTGGTTTTTAAAGGCAGAGTTCAGCCTTCAGGATATACTGAACCATTATTACATAAAAGAAGATTGGAAAAAAAAAGTTTAATTAAATAATTTTTTATTCACCAGTTACTGGTACTCTATTTTTAAAAGCTGAGAATAAAGTTCCATCGTCTAATTGTTCTATCTCCCCGCCAACCGGTAAACCTTGGGCCAACTTCGTAATCTTTAATTTGTCATTTTTAATCGCATCTTCAATATAGTGCGCGGTAGTTTGACCTTCAATTGTCGCGCTTGTTGCGATTATTACTTCTTTTAAACTATTTTTTTTTATTCTATTAACTAAAGAGTCTATTAATAAATTTTTTTGCTCATAATTATCATTTGAGTTTAAAGTACCTCCTAAAATATGATAATAACCTTTAAAAATATTTGCAGACTGTATTACCCACATATCAGCAAGATTTTCTACCACACATATTTTATCAAATTGAGTTGTCTGTTCACAAATACACGTTTTTTCAGTTATCTTTAAATTTCCACAATTAATACATCTAACTACATTTTTATAAACTTGTGCTAGAGATTTAGCCAAAGGCTTAACCATATTTTCTTTATTATTGATTAATTTAAGTATTATTCTTTTAGCTGACTTAGGTCCTAAACCTGGTAATTTAGAAAATTGCTTTATTAGTTCCTCAATTTCTGGAATATCATTAACCATTTAAAAAGGCAGTTTTAAATCAAAAGGAAGGTTCATTCCACCAGTCACTTTGGAAAGTTCATCAGCTGATTTTTTCTTTAAATTGTTTTTAGCATTATTATAAGCGGCTTTAATTAGATCATTAATTATTTCTTGTTCTTCTTTTTTTGCCTCATCACTTATTATGATTGATTTTATCTCATAATCACCAGTTAAAATTACCTTTACCAAATTACCTCCTGCCTCTCCTTCTACTTCAATTTTTTTTATAGAATCTTGTACCTCTTTCATTTTATCTTGCATTTCTTTTGCTTTCGAAAGCATATCTGAAAAGTTAGGCATCCTTTTCCTCTTTAATTTTAACTAAATCTGCATCTGGAAAAGCAGATAAAAGTTTTTTAGCAACATCGCTATTTTTTGCGTCTGCTACTTTATTTGATTCATTTTCAATTTTTTGTTCGTAAAAAGTTTTTAAACCTGCATCTTTATTTTTACTAAATGATATTACCCACCTTTCATCAGTCCATATTAGTAATTTTTCGGTCAAAAGTTTTATAAAATTTTTGTTTAATTTTTCATTAAAACATATGTCTATTTTTCCCTTGCTAAAGCTGAGAAGTTTAACATTTCTCTCTAAATCGTATTTTAATTCAACTTCTTTTTCTTTGTTGGATGTTTTAATCAAATCCTCAAAATTATTTATTTCAAATCTTTTTTTGTTTTTAATAGAAGAGGATTCCTCAATATTTTCTTTGATTTGATTAATACTTTTCATTTGATTTTTAACAAGATTTGTAACTTTTTTTTCATTTGTTTTACTTTCAATTTTTTCTTTTTTTAAATTCATCTCTTCATTTTTATTTGAAGTTGCTTCTATATCAATGTTCGAAAATTCTTTTTTAGTTATATCCTTTAAATGCATTAATTGCATAACATACATTTCTAAGGTTAAATTTTCATTTGCAACAATTTTTAAATCATCTAAAGTTTTTATAGTAAGTTGCCAAAATAAACCCAGATCTTGCATATCTAAATTTTGAGTATAATTATTTAGAAGTTCTATCTCTGCTTCTGAAATCATCATATCTTTGTCGATCTCTCCAAGATTTATTCTCCTACTGAATAAATATAAAGTTTCTAGAATATCGTTAAGGAAATTTTTAGCATCTAGTCCACTGTCAATTAATTCTTTTAATAGAAAAATTGCTTTTTTTTGATTTCCTAATAAAATTTCTTTAAATAATGCAATCAGCTTACTTTTATCTGCTAGACCGAGCATATTTCTTACATCTTTATCTTCTATTTTTTTATCTGGATTGATGCTTTGAAAGATAAGTGCCCGGTCAAGCAAGGATATTGCATCCCTGACAGAGCCTTCTGAAGCACGTGCTATTAGTTTTAAAGCATCTTCAGAGATGTTGCCTTTCTCTAATTTTGCAATATTTTTTAAGTGACTAAACAATTGATCGAGTTTTGCTCTTTTTAAATCAAATCTTTGACATCTTGATAAAATTGTAACTGGAATTTTTCTGACTTCAGTTGTTGCCAAAATAAATTTTAGTCTTGGTGGAGGTTCTTCTAAAGTTTTAAGTAAACCATTAAAAGCTTGTTTAGAAAGCATATGAACTTCATCTATTATAAATATTTTATATTTAGCGCTGGTTGGGCTATATTTTGCATTTTCAATTAATTCTCGTATATCATCTATACCTGTCTTAGAAGCAGCGTCCATTTCTAGAATATCGATGTGATTAGAGTTAACAATTTCCTTGCAAGAATTGCAGAAATTTTCTGCCGAACATTTTTCTTTATCATCTAAATTTTTTAAACAATTTAAAGCTTTGGCAATAAGTCTTGCAGTTGTGGTTTTACCCACACCTCTTATTCCTGTAAGTAAATATGCATTGGGAGTTTTGCCAATTTTAATTGCATTGGTAATAGTTTGAGCTATTACTTCTTGACCTATTAAATCCTTAAATTCCTGCGGTCTATATTTTAAAGCTAAAATTTTGTTATCAATCATTTAATAAAAGAGGCAGGCAACAACCTGAAAAATTTTCACTACGGCTGCTTCTTTTCAGACCTGACCGGGTTTATGAAACATCCACCTGATGCCAACCTCATTATGATTATATCAAGATCAATTTGATTACTACAAGTGTAGAATTTAATTATGTGGACTATTTTTGCCTAAATTTTGAAGCCTCATATACTCCTAAAATATCTAGGATTTCGGTATGGAATCCAAGTTCTTCCATAGCGTTTTGAACAGGCTTATCATCCAAGTGACCCTCAAAATCTAAGTAGAAGTTAGTTTGGGCGAAAGTATTTTTTACTGAGAAGCTTTCCAACTTTGTCATATTAATCTGATTTGTGGCAAAACCTCCAAGTGATTTATAAAGAGCTGATGGTTTGCTTTTTAATCTAAAAATACATGTAGTAATAAATTTCTTATTCTTTTGAAATTCCGGCTGTTCTACTTTTTTACCCATTATCAGGAATCTAGTAACATTTCCTTTTTCATCTTCAATATTTTTTTTTAAAATTTTTAAATTATAAATTTCTGCTGATAACTTTGATGCAATAGCGGCGATATTTTTGTCTTTACTGTCTGCTAGTTCTTTTGCAGACCCTGCTGTATCAGCTGAGATTATAGTTTTATATTTATTTTCCATTATTATTTTTTGACATTGTCCAATAGCTTGAGCATGACTTCTTACAAATTTTATATCCTTCATTTCAGCATCTGGTTTTGCTATTAAATTATGTTCTACTGTTTGAAAATGTTCTCCGTGTATTTGAAGTTTATACTTAGGAAGGAGGTAGTGTATATCTGCAACTCTTCCTGCAAGAGAATTTTCTAAGGGAATTAAAACTTTATAGGAGTCGTCTTCGAAGGCTGTTTTGAAAGTCTCTTCAAAAGTAGAACAAGTTTTTATAATTGCATCCTTAAAGATTTCATTGATAGCAATATGAGAATATGCCCCTAGCTCTCCTTGAAAGGCAATCTTAATTTTACTCATCAATTATTTTCCATAATTTTTTTAATTTTGATAAGGTCTTCTTCTGTATCAATACTTAATGGATACGAATTAATATTGCCTACATGTATTTCCATTTTATTTTCCAAAGCTCTTAACTGTTCAAGTTTTCTCTTTATTTCTAATTTTGATCTATTAAGACTTACATATCTTATTAATGCATCATTGGTAAAGGCATAAATTCCAATATGATGGTAGATTAGTTGAGATTTAGTTTCAGCTTTAAATCTATAAAAATCTAGTGCTTTACCAAATTCGTTAACAGCTATTTCTTTACGTGTTTCAACTTTACAAATATTTTCATTTTTAATTTCTTCAGCACTATTTAACTTAGAGGCTAATGTAGCAATATCGCAAGGTTTTTTTTGCATATATTTTACTAATAGATTTATATACTCATGTTCAAGATTTGGCATGTCACCTTGAAGGTTAACAACAATGTCTATTTCTTTTTTAAACTCTTTTTCAAATACTTCATAAATTCTGTCCGTACCCGTTTGGTGATTGTTATTTGTCAAAAATGATTTACCGCCATGATTTTTGACTAAATCGAATATCTTCTTATCTGGAGTAGCTACTACTACTTCTCCCACCTGAGCTTTTAAAGCTAAGTCGTGAACATGGAGAATCATTTCTTTTCCATTAATTAATTCGAGTGGTTTATTAGGCAATCTCAACGCATTAAGTCTAGATGGGATTATAATTGCAATCTTTTCCATATTTGTGCGTCTCAAAGACGCAAAAAATCAAATTAATTTTAAGTTCTTTTTAATTAAGTCGTGTTATATGTCTAAGTAATTATCAAATTTATGGATAGTTTTGAAATAAATAAAATTATAGCTGCAATTCTCTTGACTGCTTTAATTATCATTGGGATAGGGAAAATAACGGATTCTTTGTTTCATATCGATAGACCTGAAAAATCTGCATATAAAATTGAGGGTATTGAAGTCTCTGGCGCCAAGGATAATGTCGTAGAAGCTAAAGTTGAAGAAAAAATTGATATCGCTGAACTTTTGGCTTTAGGAGATCTAACTCATGGAGAAAAAGTTTTTAAAAAATGCTCTGCCTGCCACATGATAGCAGATGGTGGAAAAAATTTAATTGGACCTAATCTTTGGGGAACTTTAGGAAGAAAAGTTGGTTCTTATCCTGATTATAATTATTCGAAAGCTTTAGCATCTTATAACAAAAATTGGACATTTGAAGAGCTTAATGGTTTCTTAATAAAACCAGCTTCCTATATTAAGGGAACAAAAATGGCATTTGCTGGTTTAAGAAAAGAAAAAGATAGAGCTTCAGTCATTCTTTATATTAATTCAAAAAGCAGTAGCCCTTTACCAACTCCTTAAGTTAAACACCAATTAATTATACTCTTTTGAGCGTGAACTCTATTTAAAGCTTGGGTCCAAACAACGGATTGTTTACCATCAATAACTTCATCGGTGACTTCTTCTCCTCTTCCAACAGGAAGACAATGCATAAATATTGCATCTGACTTTGCGAAACTCATCAATTTTTTATTTACCTGATAGTTTTTAAGAGATTTTTTTTTAGCTTTTTTGTTTACCTTGTCATTCATAGAAACCCACTTATCTGTCATTATACAATCTGAATTAACAACAGCATCTTTTGGTTTTCCAAATATCTTTATGTTAGCATTATTTTTTTGCGCCCATTTAATGATTTTTTTATTTGGTTTATATTTTACAGGACAGCCAATTTTTAAATTAAAATCAAATTTTGCTGCTGCTTCTATTAAAGAGTTGCACATATTATTATTGCCGTCACCTATCCATGTAATTGTTTTTTTACTTATATTTCCCTTGATTTCTTCAAAAGTTAAAATGTCTGACATTATTTGGCAAGGATGACTTTGCTCTGAAAGTCCATTTATAACCGGTATTGATGAATTTTTTTTGAACTCTACTAAATTTTTATGAGCGTCTGTTCTTATCATAACAATGTCTGCGTACTCTGAAAGAACTTTCGCAGTATCTTTTATAGTTTCATCACCTTTACCGTAATGTATCCCCGTTGGATTTAAAATTATCGTAGAGCCACCAAGTTGTTTGACGGCTATATCAAAAGAAATTCTAGTTCTTGTGGAGGGTTTTTCAAAAATCATGATCAAAGATTTTCCTTCAAATGGTTTATCCTGATCAGGAGCCGATTTATTTAAATTTTTTCTGCTGATTTTTCTAGATCTTGCACTATCAATTATTGATCTCAATTCTACACTGGATAAATCAGAAATATTTAAAAAGCTTTTCATTTATAATTTTTGCATACTTTAGCTAAAATTTCCATAGCTAGGTCAATTTCTTTTTTATTTACATTAAGTGGTGGCAATATTCTCACAACATTTTCTGCAGCTCTAATTGCTAACATCTTATTTTCAAATAATTTTTTAATAAATTTAGTATTATCCTCAAATAACTGAATGCCAATTAATAACCCCATCCCTCTAATTTCTTTAATAATATTTGGATATTGGTCTTTAAGTTTATTAAGATTTTTATGAAAATATTTTGAACTTTCTTGCACTTTTTTTTGGAATTTTTTTTTCAAGATTATATCTAAGACAGCATTTCCTACACTCATCGCTAAAGGATTGCCTCCAAATGTTGAGCCATGCGATCCTTTTGGAATTCCACTGGCAACCCTTTTATTTACTAAACAAGCTCCTAATGGAAAGCCTCCTCCAATTCCTTTTGCTATTGGAACAATATCAGGCTTTATTTTTGCGTGCTCGAATGCAAAGAATTTACCTGTTCTTCCAATTCCGCATTGAACTTCATCTAAAATAAGTAAAATATTTTTTTTATTACATAATTTTCTCAAGTGTCTTAAACAAAAATCTGGTATGACTTTTATTCCCCCCTCTCCTAAAATTGTTTCAATCATTATTGCTGCAGTTCTTTTAGTAATAATTTTTTCTAAAGATTTATGATCACCAAAACTAAAATGATCGAATCCATCAACTTTAGGTGAAAAGCCTTCAGTTGCCTTTTTGCTACCACTCGCATATATCGTAGCCAACGTTCTTCCATGAAAACTTCCTTTGAGACAGATTATTCTATTTTTTTTTGATTTTCCTTTTGAATAAAAATACCTTCTAGCAAATTTTATTGCTACTTCTGTTGCTTCAGCACCAGAATTTTGAAAAGTTACATAGTCTGCAAAACTATTTTGCGTCAGTCTTTTCGCAAGTTTTTCCTGTTCAGGAATTTGAAAAGCATTAGAAACATGCCAAAGTTTTTTGGATTGATTGTTAATTTTTTTAATAAGGTGTTTGTTGCTATGTCCCAAGCAATTTACAGCAATACCTTGAACAAAATCTAAATATTTTTTTCCACTTGTAGAATATAAAAAACTACCTTTTCCTTTTTTAAAAGAAATTTTTCTTCTATTATAGATTTTTAGTATTGAGCTCATTTTAAGTTCTTATTTTATAACCTTTTTTATATAACAAAAATGCAATAAACCAAATAATTATACTTAAACAAGTTAAATAAATTAATCCAAATTCAATCGAGCTGTCTGCTTTATCTATAAAACTATATCTAAAACCATCGATCATATAAAAAAAGGGATTTGCTTTACTTATTGTTTGAAGATAAGTGGGCAATACTTCAATTGAATAGAAAGTTCCTGAAAGAAAAGAAAGAGGCACTATTATAAAATTTGTTGCTGAAGCCATATGATCAAATTTTTCAGCCCACAAGCCTATTATGATACCTATTGCACCTAATATAAATGAAGATAAGAAAGTGAAGATAAAAAGAAAAAAATAATTTTTTATTTCAAGACCAATCAAAAAATAAAAGACAATTATCGATATAGTTGCAATCATAAAGCTCCTCGTTACTGAAGCTAAAGTAATTGCAATAGTTACTTCAGCCGCTGATAAAGGTGCATACAAAATATCAACAATATTTCCTTGAATTTTTCCAATCATGAATGATGATGATGAATGAGAGAATGATTGTTGAATGACTTGCATTGCAATCAGACCTGGTGCAAGAAAATCAATGAAACTAACTCCTAAAACATCTCCTCTGCTATTCCCAATTGCTAAAGATAAAACTAAAAGAAACAATAAAGAAGAAACAAGAGGTGAAAATATAGTCTGTATCCAAACATTTAAAAACCTTAGGGTCTCTTTTTGATACAAAGTCCAAACGCCAATCCAGTTTATTAAACCAAATCTTCTTACTCCAATTTTATATTTTGTATTAATTTCAACCATGGCTAGTCTTATAACTCCTAATTAAAAAAAAACTGTGTAAAACTAAAATAATAGATTTATTTACTAGCTTTCTTTTATTGGACCACTATATAATGTATATAATATTTTTTTTAAACTATATATAGTAAAGGTTGAATTATGAGTTGGACTGACGAAAAGGTAGCAAAGCTAAAAGAACTTTGGGCTAAAGGTCATACCGCAAGTCAAATTTCAGAAATGTTGGGGGATACAACCCGTAACGCTGTGATTGGAAAAGCTCACAGACTTAACCTTGAAGCTAGGGCTCCTTCAAAACAATCTTCTTCGACTAATTTATCAAATGTGAAAAGAACTAAAAAACAAGCTCAACCACAGAGCAGAAAAGCGAAATTTCAGTCAATTTTGCTTGATAAGAATTTTGAAGCAGAAAATCCTAAGTCGTTGGAGGAACTGACTGATCAAACTTGTAAATGGCCAATAGGTCATCCCAATGAAGAGAATTTCTATTTTTGTGGCAGAAAACCTGAAAGTGAATTTCCATATTGTAAGTTACACATACTGTACGCCTTCCAGCCTAAAAACCAAAAAGATGATGTGCTTGATAAAGAGGACGAGGTGCCAGAATTTATTGAGAAAAAAGTTAAGTCTGCAGGTTAACAGTAATCTAACCGTATGAATTTCATAAAAAAATACCTTAAATGGTTAAGCACTTTTTTAGTTTTAACAGGTATTTTATTAACCAACTTAAATATGTATCCAATTAACATAATGTTTCATGGGGCTGGAGTTGTGGGCTGGACTGTAGCTGGTTTTTTATCAAAAGATAAAGCAATACTTACAAACTTTGGGTTGCAAATACCTTTATTTATTATTGGGTTTTATCAATTGTTGTTTTAATGAAAAATAGAATATTTATAGGTGAATTTATAGGTAGTGCTTTTTTAGTCATGGTCATTGTTGGTTCTGGAATAATGGCTCAAAACTTAACTAGAGATTTTGCCGTAATGTTATTAGCTAATACTCTAGCTACTGGTGCTGGTTTATTTGTTTTAATTAATTCAATCGCAAATATTTCTGGAGCTCACTTTAATCCCGTTGTTACGATGACGATGTATTTCACAAAAAAAATTAAAAAAGACTTAATTTTTACTTATATATGTGCGCAAATTTTAGGATGTTTATTGGGCGTAATGCTTGCAAACTTAATGTTCGATTTGCCTCCGATAGAATTATCTAGAAAGATAAGACCTGGAATTAATATTTTTGTTGCAGAGCTTATTGCTACTTTTGGTTTAATTTTTATTATATTTGGCTCATTAAAAAAAGGCTCAACTTCTGTAGCTGCATCAGTTGCAACTTATATTACTGCTGGCTACTGGTTTACTTCATCAACCTCTTTTGCTAACCCTGCGGTTGCATTAGCAAGAACTTTTACTGATACATTTACAGGTATAAACTATTTAAATACTCCTAGTTATATAATTGCTGAAATACTCGGTGCCTTAATCGCTTTATTTGTAATTAAAAAAATTTTTTCATAAAAATAACCTTGTGAAATGAACGTGTGAAACATTTTTTTTAAATTAATTTATTGAAATATAATGCTATTTAATTTGTTAAGGTAATTTTTAATTTTACAGAGAATTAGTTTGTGTTATGTCAAAAAACTTTTATAACCGATCCAAGGCTCTTTCCAAAAAAAAAATAAATAAACTCTATTATAGATAAAGTTTTATAATAAGTTATAAAATTAATTCATGAAAGATGATTCGAACGTCAAGAATAACAATAATAAAATGACAAAAAGGAAATAATATGGAACTTACGTTAATATACACGATTATAGGGTTCGGTTTAGCAGGTTACAGTGTAATCGCTAATGACTCTATACAAACACTTGGAACGTTTATTGCTTCAAAGCAAAAATGGTTCAAATGGTACACACTAGCAAGTGCTGCATCACTAGTAATGATTGTTGCAATAACTTGGGGTTGGTACAGTTATGATGGAGATATTTCTTATGGAAGACTAACTAGAATACCTTTCCAAGAAATACAATGGTACCACGCAGTTGCTCCGGCAATTCTATTGCTACTAACAAAAATTGGTATTCCTGTATCTACAACTTTTTTAGTTTTATCTGCATTTGCCTCAACAATAGTTTTAGAGAAAATGCTTGTAAAAAGTATTGTAGGTTATGGTATAGCAGCAACAGTTGCTTACTTCTGCTGGATAGCAGTTTCAAAATTCATAAATGAAAAATTAGATGAAGTTAAAGGTGAAAAATGGATTGCATTTTGGCGTAATTCAGTTTGGGTATCATCTGGCTGGTTATGGTGGGTCTGGTTATCACATGATGTTGCAAACATTGCTGTATACTTACCTAGACAATTAGATATTTCATTACTTTTAATTGTATTGGCATATTTTACCGCCTTACTTTTTTACATCTTCTACATTAGAGGTGGTCCAATACATAAAGTGGTCTTAGAAAAAACTGGTACAAGGTACGCTAGATCAGCAACAATAATAAACGTTATTTATGCTGCGGTATTATTCTATTTCAAAGAATTAAATGATCTTCCAATGTCAACAACATGGGTATTTGTTGGATTGTTGTGTGGAAGAGAACTAGCAATTTCTACAATGAATAAAGACTATAAATTCAAATATGTGTTTCCACTCATAGGAAAAGACTTTGTGAAAATGATATTTGGCTTAAGTGTTTCAGTGGCAATTGTGCTAGCAATTCATTACTTTATAATTCCTAGGGGATTATATTAATTAGTAAAACTATTTTTTCTTCTGGAGATCTTCATAAATTTTTTTAAGATCTTCAGGAGATAAATTTTTATCTTTTAACTTGTCTAAAATCTCTTCATCTTCTTGACTAACATTTTCATTTCTTTGCTGCTCTTTTACTTCGCCTCTAGCATCAAATCCGGCTTTGATAAATTTTGCAGAAACTGCAATAACAACAATTGCAATAATTACAGCTAACGATAAAAATAATAAAGTCATCATTACTTAAGTTTTCCTAAAGTGTTTAAAAGAATAACTCCTACAATAATAAATCCAATTCCTAGTGTACCATATATATTTGGAGTTTGTTGATATTTAAAAATTCCAAATAAAGTAACTGCTGTAATAGTGAGCGCTCCATAAGTTGCATAAGTGAATCCGACAGGGATTACAGACATAGCTTTAGATAAACAGAAAATACAAAATATAATGCTAATGATACAAAAAAATGTTGGAGTTAATTTAGTAAATCCAGCAGTTGTTTTTAAAAAACCGTTTGAAAGTATCCCGCTAATAATTGCTAGTATTAAAAAAATATAACCTGAAAATAAACTTAGACTTTTCATTTTGCTTTTGCGAATTGCCCTCCATCTCTAAATCTCCATAACCACTGCTTCATAGCCTCTTCCACGTCAGAAGGTTTGATATTTATATCTTCTAAAGTGAGATTGTTATTAGATACAATATTATCTTCCTCGGACAATATATTACACTGATCTTTTGTTAGAATTGGAGGAATTGGAAGAAGATCAGTAATACTGCTTTGTATCTTTGCGATAGCCATTGGCATTTCAATAACAAATCTTTTTTTATCAATAGTTTTTAAAATCGATCTTACCATTTCACCGAAGCTTAT
>CACKZT010000009.1 GCA_902604695.1 uncultured Pelagibacteraceae bacterium
AAATTACCAAAAATTAATTCTAATGTTTCAAAAAGAAGTAGCTGATAAAATTGTAGCAAAAGTAAATACAAAAAATTATGGTAGACTTTCGATTATAACAAATTGGAGATTAAAGGTTGTTAAAAGAATAAATATTTCAAAAACTTGCTTTTATCCTGTCCCTAAAGTTGATTCTAGTGTTTTAGTTTTTGAACCAATAGAAAATAAATCCATAGTAATAAAAGATATTAAAAATTTAGAAAAAATCACTCATTATTTTTTTTCTGGCAAGAGGAAAATGATAAACAAAGCTTTTTCAAAAATTTTTAAAAATTATAAATCTATATCTAGCGAATTAAAAATAGACTTGTCTTTCAGGCCTAGTCAACTTAAAGAGAATGATTATTATAAAATTGTAGAGTACTTCGAGGCAAAAAAATAGTTTAATTAATATTTATTTTTTTTTGTTTATTCAAATGAATAATTTTTTCTATTTGTGAAAAACAAAGTTCTAAATTATCATTTATAAGAACATAATCATAATCATGCCAATGAGTAATATCATTATCAAAAGATTTAAGTCTATTTTCAACTACATCATTTTTATCTTGATTTCTTTGTATCAATCTTTTTTTTAATTCTTTTTTATCTGGAGGCAATATAAAAATTTTTATTAAATTTAGTTCGGGATAGCTAGATAATTGTTGCGTACCTTGCCAGTCTATATCGAATAAAATATCATACTTTTGATTTATTAAAGTTTTAACCGATTCAACTGAAGTACCATAATAATTATCAAAAATTTTAGCGTGTTCATAAAATTGTTTTTTTTTTATTAAATCTTTAAATTTTTCTTCGTTAACGAAAAAATAATCTATGCCCTCTATTTCGTTTGGCCTTGGTTTTCTAGTAGTGTGTGAAACTGAGATTTTAAAATTTGGAAATTTTTGTTGAATTTTTTTTGATATTGTGGTTTTGCCCGCACCTGAGGGAGATGAAAGTATGAGCATAATACTATCATCGCTATTTTTCATTTAAATCTTTTTAAACCTATTTTTAATCTATTGAGCAGATTTACTCTCGATAAATTTAATCGCATCTCCAACAGTTAAGATTTTTTCGGCTTCACTATCTGAAATTTCTGATCCAAATTCTTCTTCGAATGCCATTACTAATTCAACTGTATCTAAACTATCAGCGCCAAGGTCATCAATAAAACTAGCCTCATCTTTAACCTTTTCTTCTTCAACGCCCAAGTGGTCTGCTACTATTTTTTTTACTTTTCCGCTTATATCTTTTGACATTTAAATCCTATTTTTAAGTGTTTGATTATTTTTGTTATTAAATTATTCATAAGGATTGTCAAGACATATACATACCGCCGTTAACATGAATGGTCTCACCGGTTATATAATTTGACATTTCAGAGGCTAAAAAAGCTGCACAATTCGATACATCCTCCCCATTTCCAAGATCACCTGAGGGTATTTTAGATATTAATATTTTTTTAAAATCCTCATTAATATTATTCGTCATTTCGGTTTTTATAAAACCTGGAGAAATGCAGTTTACGTTAATTCCTTTTTTGGCATACTCCAAAGCTAAACTTTTTGAAAATCCAATTATACCAGCTTTTGATGCTGCATAGTTAGCTTGACCTAAATTGCCAGTGTGTCCGACTATCGAGGTAATGTTTATAATCTTACCTTTTTTATTTTTAAGCATTTTTTTTATTCCATACTTACACATCAAGAAAGTTGCAGTTAAATTTATATCTATCACTCTTTTCCATTGATCTTCTGACATTCTTAAGGATAAATTATCTACATTTACACCTGCATTATTAATTATGACATCTAAACCGTCTAAATTTTCGTAACATTTGTTTACAAAGTCCTCTATCTTGCTATGCTCTTCAAGTTTAAATTGTAATGTTTTTATTTTTGAAAATTGATTATTTAGACTCTTTAATTTTTCCAAATTAGTACCACTTGCTAAAATGTTAGCCCCAAGATCATCAAATTTTTTTACTAAATCCTTGCCTATTCCTCCTGAGGCACCTGTTATAAGAATTTTTTTATTTTTTAAATTCATTTAATAATTTATTGTATCATATTCTTTATATCATCAATAGAATTAATACTTAAAGATTTTGTATCTTTATTTATTCTTTTAACCAAACCAGATAAAACTTTTCCAGGTCCAATTTCAATAAATTCTCTTACATCATTTTTTAACATATATAAAATACTCTCTCTCCATCTAACTTTTGAGTATATTTGCTCTATTAATAAATTTTTTATTGTTTCCGGATTAGACTCTGGAGTCGAATTTACATTAGTTACTATTTCTTTATGAGGTTTTTGAAATTTAGTGCTATTAATCTTAGGACTCATAACTTCAGAAGCTTTTTTCATTAAAGAGCAATGAAATGGTGCGCTGACAGGTAGCAGAATACACTTTTTTTTTATTGCTTTAAAATTTTCTTTTAATTTTTCAATTGTTTTTGTTGTACCGCTCACAATAACTTGACCATCTGCATTATCGTTAGCTATTTCACAAACGTCTTCGGAACTTTTTGATTTGATAATTAAATCATTTATTTCTTTTATGTCTGATCCTAAAACAGCTAACATTGAACCTTGGCCGATAGGAACAGCTTCCTGCATTGCTTTACCTCTTTCATGTAAAAGATATAGTGCGTCTTCAAATGATAAAGAATTAGAGCAAACCAAAGCGCTGTATTCTCCTAAAGAATGACCTGCAAAAAATTTAATATCTTTTAGATCGTAATTAAATTCTTTGGTAAGAACATTAAATATTGCATAACTAACAGTAAGTATAGCCGGCTGGGTATTTTGGGTTAGTTTTAGTTCACTGTCTGGCCCCTCTTTTATAATTTTTGAAATTTTAAATTTTAACGTTTCATCAGCTTTTGAAAAGATTTCTTTAACAATACTAAAATTCTTATAAAAATCAGAACCCATTCCTACAACTTGAGAACCTTGGCCTGGGAATAATAAAGCTTTCATTTATCTATAATATTATTACTATTGAAATGAATTATTTATAATAGTATAAAACCGATCTTTATATAAATAAATAAATTAATTAACAGGAAATGAACTTTTACGAACATACTTTAGTAGCAAAACAAGACCTTTCTACAGCTGAAGTAGAAAACATTGAGAATAAGTATAACGATATTATTAATTCTTCTTCAGGTAAGGTTATTAAGATTGAGAAATGGGGCCTTTTAAATTTTGCTAAAAAAATTAGGAATTACAATAAGGGCTTTTATATCCATTATAAATTTGAAGGTGGTCCCGAAACACTTAATGAAATTAAAAAAAATATTTTAATTGATAATTCGGTATTAAGGCATTTAACAATTAAATACAAAAAACTTGATTTAGAAAAAGAATATTTTAGTAAGGAAAATAAAGATAATGAAAAGAAAAAATAAAAAATTTACTAGATCACAAAACCCTTTAAATAAATTAAGTTTATTTCAAAAATCAGATTCTAAATTTAATAAAAAATGTCCTCTATCAGTTAAGAATGCCCCTGTAATTGATTATAAAAATATTAAATTACTCAAACGATATATTTCAGACACAGACAAGATTTTGCCATCAAGAATTACGTCTGTTTCCCTAGGTAAACAAAAAAAATTGACTAACGAAATCAAAAAAGCAAAAATTTTAGGACTGTTGTAAATGGAAGTAATTCTCTTAGAAAATATAATTAAGCTTGGAAAAATAGGTGACCAGGTAAAAGTTAAAAACGGTTACGGTAGAAATTATCTTTTAAGAAATGGTAAAGCCTTAAGAGCAAATAAAGAAAATATTGATTTAGTAAATAAAAAAAAAGATGAATTAAATAAGAAGAACAATGAGCAAAAAAAACAATTTAAGGAAAGAGCGCTTAAGATAAATAATAAAATATTAAAATTCAGTAAAGAAGCTAAAGATAACGGTGAACTTTTTGGCTCGATTAAGCCTAAAGAAATATCTAGTGCATTCTTAGATCAAATTAAAACTGAAATTAACCCATCTGAAATAACTCTTAAACAATCCATAGATAAAGTTGGAAAATATAAAGTTGAGATAAATTTACACGCTGAGGTAAATGCAACCGTAACTATCCTAGTAGAAAAATCAAAAACAAACTAATTTTTTAAATTATTATTTTTCCACAGGTTGAAAAAAACGTGTGTAACTTTTAAGTTTATATACAAAATACTTTTAAATATAAATTGTTTGTGGAAAAAGTAAAAATCAACATTAGTAGACAGGAAGAAAAAAAATTACCTTCAAATCTTGAGGCTGAACAAGCTCTTATAGGTTCAGTTTTAGTTAATAACGACATAATTGATGAAATATCGAATATCGTAAATTCCTCAAAGTTTTTTGATCCTATTCATAGGAAAATTTTTGAAGTAATTGAAAGTCTTAATAACAAAGGAATGATTGCAAATCCAATTACTTTAAAAAATTTTTTTGAAAATGAATCCGGTTTATCTGAAGTCGGAGGAGTAGATTATTTAATAAAACTTACTAGATTTTCTTCTTCAGTAAGACAAGCTATAGACTATGCAAAAGTTGTTCACGAAATGTATATTAAAAGAGAGCTTATAAATATTTCAGAACATATATCTGAGGACTCCCAAAATAAAGAGTTGGAAAAAACTGGAGAAAATATAATTGAAGATGCTGAGCAGTCTTTATTTCAATTAGCTGAAAGAGGAAATTTTTCACAATCCTATATGAAATTTAATCAAGCCTTAGATCAAACTATTGAGATGGCAACTATGGCTATGAAGAGTGATACAGGAATAGTTGGTGTTCCAACAGGGCTAACTGATCTAGATGCTAAACTTGGAGGGATGCATAAATCAGATCTTATAATTATAGCAGGAAGACCATCTATGGGTAAAACAGCATTAGCCACTAATATTTCTTATTATGCTGCAAAACATATACAAGAAAGTAATGAAAAAGGTTCCATTGCTTTTTTTTCTTTAGAGATGTCTTCAGAGCAGCTTTCTACTCGTATCTTATCAGAAACAGCTAGAATTTCATCTCATGAGATAAGAACTGGTAAAGCTACTGAAGAAACTTTAAATAAATATATTGAAACTTCAAGAGATATATATGAGCTGCCTCTTTATATCGACGAAACTCCAGCAATAGCTGTATCAACATTAAGTAATAGGGCAAGACGAATTAAAAGGCTTTTTGGTCTTAATTTAATTGTTGTTGATTATATTCAGTTAATGAAAACAAATTCAAATAAAATGGATGGAAGAGTGCAAGAAATATCAGAAATTACTCAAGGCTTAAAAGCTTTAGCTAAAGAGCTTAATGTGCCAGTTGTGGCATTATCTCAATTATCTAGAGCAGTTGAACAGAGAGATGATAAAAAACCTCAGCTTTCAGATTTAAGGGAGTCCGGATCTATAGAGCAAGATGCTGACGTAGTAGTTTTTGTTTATAGAGAACAGTATTACCTCGAAAAAAAAATGCCTAAAGAAGGATCAATAGAACATGCTGAATGGCAATCAAAAATGAATGATATTCACGGTCAAGCTGAATTAATAATTGGTAAACATAGACATGGTTCAACAGGAATTGTGCACGTTGAATTTGAAGGAATGTACACAAAATTCAAAGATTTAAAGAAAAATTAACTCTTTAGTTATTTAAAATTTAAGATATATCTGAATAGTAATCATGTTTGCGTACATTTATAAAAAACTTGTAATAGATTTTCCCAAAATAACATTAGCTATAATTTTTCTCTTATTATCATATTCTTTATATTTTGCTAAAGATTTTAACCTAGATGCCTCTTCAGATGCATTATTATTAGAAGGAGATGAAGACCTTAGTTACTTGAGAGAAATAAATGAAAGATACGGATCCAAAGACTTTTTAGTTTTAACCTATTCACCTCTAGGTAGTTTTGAGGATGATGAGACAATCATTAATCTTCAATTACTTAAATCAAAAATAGAAAAGCTATCATGGGTAGAGAGCGTTATTACAGTAATAGATGTGCCTTTGCTTAAAAGCACAGATGAGCCTTTGATGGAAAGGTTAAAAAATTATAAAACTTTAGTGCATCCAGAAATTGATAAAAAAAGAGGCTTTGAAGAAATATTAAATAGCCCAATTTATCAAGACTATGTAATTAGCAAAGATGGAAAAACCTCTGGAATTGTGGTTTATCTAAAGCAGGATAAACGACTAAAAGATTATATTAAAATTAAAAATGATTTCTATAATCAATCTATAAGTTCAACTTTAAGCAAAATCGATAAAAAAAAATATTCATCTTTTATAAAAGAATATGAGGAATATAAGAATCTATACAATCAAAGAAACCATCAAAACATAAATGAAATCAGAGACATAATAAGTAAACATAGTGGAAATGCAACTATTCATTTAGGAGGTATACCTATGATTGCTGATGATATGATGACTTATATAAAAAATGATATCGTAATTTTTGGTATTGGAGTTTTTGTTTTTATAATAATCACTCTCTGGCTTATATTTAGAAATATTAAATGGGTTATAATGCCTTTATTAGGTTGCGCTACTTCAGTAATAATTATGGTTGGATTACTGGGTTTCTTAGGTTGGAAGGTAACAGTTATATCCTCTAATTTTATTGCCTTGATGTTAATTCTTAACATGGCCATGAATATTCACGTTACAGTGAGATTTCTACAATTAAAAAAAGAGTTTCCAGATTTACCAACAAAAGAAATAGTTTTTAATGCAGCCAATAAAATGTTTATGCCTATTTTGTATACAGTTTTAACAACAATTTGTGCATTTTTATCTCTATTATTCAGTGGAATAAAACCAATTATTGATTTTGGATGGATGATGACTCTTGGTTTGACGGTTTCAATAATTGTAACATTTTCTCTACTACCTGCTCTATTAAGTATTTTTACACAAAATGAGAATATTGAAGTAAGCGACTCACAAAAATCTATTATTACTAATGCACTTGGTAATTTTTCTAAAAATAATACTAAATTTATTTTTGGATTCACAATTTTGGTTTTTGTCATGAGTGTTTATGGTATTTCTAAATTACAAGTTGAGAATAGCTTTATAAATTATTTTGATGAAAGTACTGAAATTTATAAAGGAATGAAAAAAATCGATGATGAGCTTGGCGGAACTACGACTTTAGATCTTATTTTAAAGTTTCCTACACAAAAGAAATCAAAAAATACAGAAGAAGATGAATTTTCTGAGTGGGAAGAGGAAGAGGAAAATAATGAAGATAAATCAAAATATTGGTTCACAAGAAATAAAATTGACAAAATCATAAAAGCACATGAATATTTAGACTCTCTTCCTGAAATAGGAAAAGTTTTATCTTTTGGATCAATTATTAAAGTCGCTGAAGATTTAAATAAAAAACAATTACAAAGTTTAGAAATTGCAGTTTTGTATAGTAAAATTCCTGAAGAAATCAAAAAAGAAATTATAAGTCCTTATATATCTGTAGAAAATGATGAGGCAAGAATTTCTGCTAGAATAAAGGATTCTTTGGAAGATTTGCGACGTAATGATTTAATTAAAAAAATAAACTTAGAACTTAATGCTAAAGTTGGAATAGAAAAAGATGAGTTTAAATTAGCGGGAGTTGTTATTTTGTTCAATAATCTTCTTCAAAGTTTATTTAAATCACAAATACTTACCCTGGGAGTAGTTATGCTTGGAATTTCTTTTATGTTTTTTATTTTATTTAGAAATATCACCGTTTCAATAATTGGTGTAGTCCCAAACTTTATTGCAGCTTTTTTTATTTTAGGAATTATTGGAATTTTAGAAATCCCTTTAGATATGATGACGATAACAATAGCAGCGATCACTATTGGTATAGCTGTTGATAATAGCATTCATTATATTTACAGATTTAAAGAAGAATTTAGTAAAATTAAAAATTATAATTTAACTATAGATCGTTGTCATAGTACTGTTGGCATAGCAATTTTAAATACATCTATAACAATAGTTTTTGGATTTTCTATTTTAGTTTTATCAAATTTTATACCAACAATATATTTTGGAGTGTTTACCGGAATAGCAATGTTATTAGCTCTAATTTCTGTATTAACTTTGCTGCCAAAATTAATTTTAGTTTTTAAACCTTTTGGTATTGAAAGTTAATTTTAAAATATGTTTGAAAATTTAATCGATTTTTTTAAAAACTTGAATTTATTTGACCTATTTTTTACTATCATTATGATTTATTCAATTGTTCAATGTTTCATAAAAGGATTTTCATTGAGTTTTTTATCTTTTATGAAATGGGTTTTGTCATTAATTATTACGATAATTATTGTTCCAAAATTACAACCTTGGGTAAGAGAATATATAAACTCAGAATTCATTAACTCTGTTGGATTAGGAATTGCGGTATTTATATTTTCTTTGTTTATAATTGTTGTTATTGGAAGATCTTTAAATAGAGCGGTTACTTGGACTGGATTAGGCTCTATAGATAAGTCTTTTGGTCTAATTTTTGGAGTATTTAAGGGGTATGTAGTAACAGTTTGTTTATTTTCTATTTTAAATTGGTTTTATCCTTATCAAAATTGGGGTATATCAGCTGAAGAGGCTTTTACTTTTAATGCTGTCAAAAAAGGAAGTGAAGTTTTAGTAGAAGAATTCCCAGGTAGTGAAGATTTTATAGATACAAAAGAAAAAATTGAAAAAATTTAAATCAGATAAATTAAGAGAAGAATGTGGAATATTTGGTATTTCATCTGCAGAAGACGCTTCGGCAGTTGTTGCTCTGGGATTGCATGCTTTACAACATCGTGGGCAAGAGGGATGTGGAATAGTTTCTTATGACGGTAAAAATTATCATTCTGAGAAAAGACAAGGATTAGTCGGTGATCATTTCACAAAAAGTAATGTTATAAAAAAATTACCAGGAAATTTTGCTATAGGTCATAATCGATATTCTACTACAGGTGAAACCTCCTTAAGAAATATTCAGCCGTTTTTCGCAGATTTACACGGAGGTGGTTTAAGTATTGCTCATAATGGAAATCTAACAAATGCGATAACTCTAAGGGATGAACTGGTTAGAAACGGTGCAATTTTTAGAACCACTAGTGATACAGAGACGATTGTTCAACTGATTGCTAAATCAAAAAGAACAAAAATTATAGATAAAATTATTGATTCATTATTTCAAATTCAAGGTGCTTACGCTTTGATAATAATGACTAATAAAAAATTAATAGGCATAAGAGATCCTATGGGAATAAGACCTTTAGTAATTGGTAAAATAAAAAATTCTTATATTTTTGCATCAGAAACATGTGCTTTAGATATTGTTGGTGCAAAATTTATTAGAGAAGTAGAAAATGGAGAAATTGTCACAATAGAGAATGATAAGCTTACTAGTATTAAACCCTTTCCAAAACAAAAGCAAAGACCATGCGTTTTTGAATACATTTATTTTGCAAGACCGGATAGTATCATTAATGGTCGATGCGCTTATGAATATAGGAAAAAATTAGGTGAAGAACTAGCAAAAGAAACTGATATAAACTCAGATTTTGTTGTGCCTGTTCCAGACTCAGGAGTGCCGGCTGCTTTAGGTTATGCTCAATATACTAAAAAAAAATTTGAGTTAGGACTAATCAGAAATCACTATGTCGGTAGGACTTTCATAGAACCTACACAAAATATTAGGAGTCTAGGCGTAAAATTAAAATTAAGTGCAACAAAATCTATGATAAAAAATAAATCAATAATTCTTATCGATGATTCTTTAGTAAGAGGGACTACCTGTTATAAGATTACTAGAATGCTTTATGAAGCCGGAGCAAAAGAAGTTCATGTAAGAATAGCTTGTCCAGAGATTTTATTTCCAGACTTTTATGGAGTAGATATGCCTACTAAAGAGGAATTACTTGCTCACAATAAAAATAATGACGAAATGTGTAATTATATAAATGCTAAATCTCTGAAGTTTTTAAGTTTAGAGGGTCTTTACAAAGCTTTAGGTTGTGAAAAAAGAAATAAAGAATATCCTCAGTTCAGTGATCATTATTTCACTGGAGATTATCCTATAAAACCTTCTGATTTACTTGGCAAAGGAAAGGTAACACAATTATCTTTATTAAGTAATAAATCAAATAATTAATTATATTTTCTTAACCTGAAACTTCCATCAAAGAAATAAATAGATCCTTTAGAAACCACTGGAATACTAGAAATTTTTGATTTTAAAATTCTATCTTTAGAGTAAATTTTTCCATCAAAATAATTGAATAGAAGAACATGTCCATTGTTTGTTATTACTATAATTTTAGAGTTTGCAATAATAATGTTGGTAGCGGCACCAATTTTTTTCATAGTTTTTTCTAACTTTTTTTCTTTATCAACTTGCTTATATAAATTTTGAGACCAAACAGTCTCGCCAGATAAAAGGTCAATACACATTAAATAATGATCACTTGTGATTAGAAATAAATAATTTTGAGTCAATATAGGCTTTGTTTTACTAACGATAAAACGTTCCCAAACTTTGAAGCCAGTAGCTGTATTGAATAAAGATATAGATTTATTAGTAGATAACATTAAATTATTTTCTTTAATAATTATTGGTAGACTACTAAATAAATCTGTTTCTGTGCTTGGAGTTAATTTTTTTAAATATAAAATCCAATTTACTTTCTTTGTTAAATAATTTACTGAATAAAGCTCTCCACTTGTATTAACAAAAAGTATATTTTTATTTATTTCGTCAACAGCTATATTATTAATAAAATTTGTCTTTAAATTAGTCATTTGAGTCTGATATTCCCAATTTTTAGCTCCAGTATTTAATTGAATTGAAAATAATGTATTATCTTGATTAGAAATAATTAATTGATTATCCACTATTTGAGCATTTGATCTGAATGGTATTCCATAGTTTTTGGCCCATTTTAATTTGTTTGAATTTATATCTATAGAATACATATAACCAAGATTATCACTAGCGTATATAACACCGTCTTGAACAGTTAAGTATATTGTTTTTTTATATCTTTTGTATTTATTTTTATAGAAATTAAATTCATAGATTTTTTTTTTTTGATCGATTGAATAAACATAAATATTTCCTCTTTGATCGTACGAAATTATATGATCTTCATAAATAAGAGGTGTTAAAGAATCGTTTAATGCTGAAAAACTATTTTTAGGAAATTTTGCAAGTTTTGAACTTTTAAAAGCTAATTTTCTTTTATTAGTATAAAAGTAATTAGATAAATTATTTTGACCATTAAAATAGATTTTCGTCCAATTTCGGTTTTCTACCTCAGGATCAATTGAAATTTTAATTGAAGGTTGAATAACCTCTCCTTTTTCAATTTTGTATGGATCTAAAAATGCTTCTTTAAGATTTTTTATATTCAAATTTTTATTAAGTTTGCCAATATCTTTTTTGGAGTTACTTAATACTGACTCAGCCTCAAGAGATTGATCTCTCCAAATGCCTGTCTTATTATCAAATGAACAATTTTGAATAAATATAATCAAAAATAAAAGTTTTACTATTTTTTTCATTTTATTCTAATTCTATTAATTTAAAATATTCTTCAGATTTTAATTTATCTCCTTTACTTAAAAAAAAATTAGCTAACAGCTCTAATGCTGTATTTTTCCAAACAGAGTTTTTATTTATGATTGGATTTAAGATTTCTAATATCTTTTGTTCATCTTCATAATCCATTAAGAAAAGAGCCTTTTTAATTTTAATAAGATTAATTTCTTCCTCATCTAAATCTTTTATTGATATAATTTTATCAAATAATGAATCAATTTCATTTTTATTACTTATTAAATTTAATTCTAAAATTAAATATAAGGACAAAGGAGAGTAGACTTTATTTTTTTTATTTATAATACTTAGCAAAATTGAATTTGCTTCTTCCTTGTTATTTTTTTGTATTAAAATTTGTGCTGTATTGTAATTTTCTGATAACTTTTCATTTTCTTTACTATTTTTAATGTCAAAAAAAATAATTGATAAAGAAATAAAAACTATTATTACAACAAAAATTATTATTTTTTTTAAGTTTTTTCTTAGAAAATAAGAAATTTTTTCTTGAAAGCCTTTTTCTAGTTGTTCATTGCTCATAATTTTTAATAACTGTTATTTTTTTTTGGAAAAATTTTTTTCTTAACTTCATTAGTATATTTTTTAACACTTTTATTTATTGTTTTGGCTATGTCCGAATATCTTTTTACGAATCTTGGCTTAAATCCACTTAAACCCACTAAATCATCTGTAACTAAAACTTGACCATCACAATTTACAGATGAACCTATTCCAATTGTAGGTATTTTTAAAGCTTTTGTTATTTTTTTTGAAGAAGAGGAAGCTACACACTCTAAGACTATTGAAAAGGCTCCTGCTTCTTGAATCTTTTTAGCTTCATTAATTAACTTAATAGTGTCTTTTTGAGAATAGCCTGCAACTTTAAATTTTTTTTTAAATTGGGGTGTGAAACCAATATGCCCCATTACTGGTATGTTTGATTTAACTAAGTGTTTAACAATATTATAATTTTTTTTATTACTTTCAATTTTAATACCATCACACTTCGTTTCTCGCATTACTTTCATTGCATTTTTTAATGCTTGATTTTTATTATCATAAGTATGTAGTGGCATATCTACAATTAAAATTGATTTTTTGATACCTTTCTGAACGCTACATGTATGTAATATCATCATATCTATCGTTACTTTATGGGTATTGTTCATTGAATATAAAGTATTAGCTAACGAATCTCCTACGAGAACTATATCGCAATATTTGTCTAATATTTTGGAAACACTTCCAGAATAAGCAGTAAGCATAACGATTGGAGTTTTATTTTTTTTTTTAATTAAATTTTTTATTTTTTTTTTCATTTATCACTCTAATTCTATTGTGCTAGGTGGTTTTGAGGTTATATCATAAACAACTCTATTGATACCCTTAACACTATTGATAATTTTGTTAGATATTTTGTCTAAAAAATATTTAGGAAAATTAAAATAATCAGCAGTCATACCGTCCTCGGAAGTTACTGCTCTTATTACACAAGTGTATTCATAAGTTCTGGAGTCGCCCATAACACCAACTGTTTTTATTGGAAGTAGAGCTGCATACGCCTGCCATATCTTATCATACAATTTATTTTTAATTAATTCTTGAATAAAAATATGGTCAGCTTCTTGTAAAATCTTTACTTTTTGTACAGTCACTTCACCTAATATTCTAATTGCTAAACCTGGACCTGGAAAAGGATGTCTGTTAGATATTGATTGAATTAATCCTGATGCAGCACCTAGTTTCCTAGCTTCATCTTTAAAAAATTCTTTTAAGGGTTCAATTAGTTTTAAATTCATTTTTTTTGGTAAACCACCAACATTGTGATGTGATTTTATTTTCGAAGTTTTGCTCCCCGTAGCTGATTTACTTTCAATAACATCAGGGTATAACGTGCCTTGGGCTAAATATTTTACTTTTTCATATTTTCTAGCTTCTTTCTCAAAAATTTTAATAAAAAGTCTGCCTATAATTTTTCTTTTTTTTTCAGGATTTGAGACACCCTTCAATTTTTTGAGAAAAATTTTTGAAGCATTTATCAATTTCACATTAAGCTTATATTTATTTTTAAATATTCGATAAGTAAACTTAAATTCATTTTTACGCATTAATCCTGTATCTACCATGATACATATTAAATTTTTATTAATAGCTTTACTGATCAACAAAGCTACTACGCTGCTATCTACTCCACCTGATAAAGCACAAATTACTTTTTCGTCACCAACAGTATTTTTTATATCATTTATAATTCTTTTTTTTTCAGACTCAATTTTCCATTGTTTTTTGATTTTACATATTGAAAAAATAAAATTTTTTATAATTGATAATCCTTTTTTAGTATGTGTAACTTCAGGATGAAATTGTATGCCATATATTTTATTTTTTTTATTTTCAATAATTGTCAAAGGTGAGTCATTTGTTGATGCAAGTTTTGTAAAACCTTTAGGTAATTTATAAACTTCATCTTGATGACTCATCCAAACTTCAGATTTGTTATTTATATAAAAATTTTTTGTAAGAAGTGAGTTTTTATTTTTTTTTAAAATCACTCTTCCAAATTCCCTTTTTCTTCCACCAGATTTTATTTTACCTCCAAAATTTTTAGCAATAAGTTGCAAGCCATAGCAAATGCCTAAGATTGGAATTCTTTTTAAAAAGATACTTTTAGGTATATTTGGAAAATTTTTACTATTAACTGTTGCAGGCCCTCCTGAAAGAATAATTCCCTTAATAGTGCTAAAGTCATATATTTTTTTTAAATCATTAAGAGTTACTATCTCAGAAAAAACACCTAGATCCCTTATTCTTCTTGCTATTAATTTTGTTACTTGAGACCCAAAATCAACTATTATGATTTTTTCCTTAGTTTTAAACATGAATTATTTCTTATTTGTATTATCTAAGGTTTCTTGAAGCTTTTTTTTAGATGAACAAAGATTTTTACAAACTTTATCAAAAGTATTGATCAACTCTTTTGATTTTGAAAAGTTTGATTTTTTAATATTTAGAAGGGCTAGATTAAAAATTGCCTCTTCGTTTTTTGGGTTCAAAAGTAGTGTTGTTTTTAGGTTGCTCTCTTCTAAAATTTCTTTTTTTTCAATTTTAAATATTTTTGCAAGATATAGATATGAATTTTCATTTTTTGGATTAAAAACTATATCTTTTTCGAAGAAAAATTTAGCTTCATTATATTGTTTTTTATCAAACAATTCTTTTCCATCTGTAAAATAATTATTTTCTGCAAAACTTACATTATTTAAAATAAATGCAAATAATAATATTAAAATTAAATTTTTAAATTTTTTCATAATTTATAATTTGTTTCGTTATTTAAAGTTTCTACACTATGTACCATACTCTCATAAAATCCAGCTTTTGTAATTTTAATAAATTTCGCATTTTTTTGAATATCTTCTAAGTTTTTAGCACCTATATATCCCATAGATGATCTAAGACCTCCTTGTAATTGGTAAATTATTTTTGAAGTTGGGCCTTTAAATTCAACACGTCCTTCTACACCTTCGGGCACAAATTTTGACTTATCTTTATAATTTTTTTGAAAATATCTGTTCGAAGAACCGGATGACATAGCTCCTATTGAACCCATACCTCTATAAAATTTATATTTTTTATTTCTTATTTTGAAAATTCTTCCTGGACTTTCTGATGTTCCAGCAAAAATTGAGCCCATCATAATAGCGTCGGCCCCAGCAGCTAATGCTTTTACAATGTCTCCTGAAAATTTAATACCTCCATCTGAAATAATTTTTATATTCTTTTTTTTTAAACTTTTTTTAACTTCCATGATAGCAGTAATCTGCGGAACTCCAATTCCTGCAATCATTCTTGTTGTGCATATCGATCCAGGACCAATACCAACTTTTAATATATCAGCTCCACAATTATAAAGTTTTTTTGCAGCTTCACCAGAAGCTATATTTCCAACACAAATCGGAATCTTATTGGAAATTTTTCTTATCTTAGATAAAATCTTCAAAACTTTTTCACTGTGTCCATGGGCGGTATCGATTACTATCATGTCTACGCCTGCATCTATTAATTTATTTGCTCTTAATAAGTCTTCCGATCCAGTTCCAATTGCTGCACCTACTAACAATCTATTTTTTTTTACTTTTGAGACCTCAATACTTTGTTTTTTTATATTTAGATTCCTATGAATGACTCCCATGCCCCCAGATTTTGCTAAAGCGATTGCCATTGATGACTCTGTAACGGTATCCATAGCAGATGAGAAAAAGGGGACTTTAAGCTTTATATTTTTTGTTAACTTTGTTTGAATGTTTACTTCAGAAGGTAAAACTGCTGAGTAACGAGGAACTAATAACACATCATCAAAAGTTAAAGCTTCTTTAATTGGTTCCATATAAACTTATAAACGATTTTATAAATTTATAAAGTATTTAATGTTGAACAATGTATATAAGTTTCTTTTGATTCTGAGCGACTTGAGTCAGGTTTAAAAAACTCAACTTTTTTAAATCTTTTTCTTGCTTTGTCCTTTACTGTTAAAAAATCTTCACCCATAAATACCTTGGATATCAATTTTCCCTGAGGTTTCAGTATTGAAAAGGCAAAATCTATGACCTCTGCACAGAGGAGATTCGTTCTAATACAATCTAAATTTTTGTTCCCAGTGGTATCAGCAGCCATATCTGATAAGACAACATCTGCTTTCTCTTTGCATTCTTTCAAAATTTTATTTTTCGTATCTTTTTCCATAAAATCGCAATTTAAAAAAGTTACTCCTTCTAGAACCTTCATTTCTTTAATATCTATGGCGATTATTTTTCCTCTTTTAATTATATTTCTTGCCACTTGGGACCAGCCTCCTGGAGTAGAACCAATATCAATTAATTTTGTATCAGATTTTAAAAATCTAAATTTAGTATTTAATTCTAATAATTTAAAAGCTGATCTGGATCTATACCCTAAAACTTTAGATTTTTTGAAAAACTGATCTCGGTGTTGTTTTATTACCCAACCTCGACTCTTTTTTTTTCTTTTTGTTTTTTTCATTATAAAATGTCTTCATGATCATCCTCTTTAGAATCATCTTTAAATTTTTTATCTTGTTTATTAAAAAAATAAAAACTTAATGGTAAAGTTAAAATATAAAACAATCCAATTAGTAATAAAGTTTCAAATGTATAAAATATTAGAGAGACGAATAAAATTCCAACCGTGAATAATATAAAGATTGTCATTTTGCTTTGAATAGTAATTTTCTTAAAAGAAAAAGTTGGTAGTTTACTAATTAGCAAAATTGCAATAAAAATTTCTAAATAAGGAGCAATACTTCTTACGTTTAGGTTGATATCTAAATTAGATAACTCATAAATTAGTGGTAATAAAATAAGTATTCCACCAGCTGGAGATGGTATTCCTTGAAAATAATTCATCTTCCAAGATTCATTTTCGTAAATTTTAGTTAAGTTAAATCTAGCTAATCTTAAAACACAACAAACTGAATAAATTAAAGTAATAGCCCATCCTATTTTACCTAAATTTTTTAATTCCCAAAAATAAATTACAAACGCAGGGGCTATTCCAAAACTTACAAAGTCAGTAAGAGAGTCAAGTTCTTTTCCAAATTCCGAGGTTCCTTTAATTAATCTTGCTATTCTTCCATCTAGAGCATCTAATAATGCTGCAAATATTAAAAAAATTACCGCTAAACTGAAATTTTCATCTAATGCAAATTTAATGGAGCTAATTCCTAAACACACTCCTATCAGTGTCAATAAATTTGGTAATATATATCTTGATTTTTTTGAGTGAACGACTGTAAATTTTTTTTCTTGCATTATTTAACCTGCAATTAAACTTTCTCCTGCAACAACGTTTTGACCTAATTTTGCTAAAGTTTTTTTATTATTAAAATAAATATCTACTCTACTTCCGAATCTTATCATGCCAATTCTTTCTCCTTGTTTTAGTTCTTGTTCTTTTTTAACTTCACAAACAATTCTTCTAGCTATTAAGCCTGCTATTTGAACTATAACTATTTCATCATTTGAAGCAGTTTTTAATTTATAATAATTTCTCTCATTTTCCTCACTTGCTTTATCAAGAGATGCGTTTAAAAATTTTCCTGGCTTATAAATAATGTCATCAATTTGACCCGAGGTTGGAATTCTATTAACATGACAATTGAATACATTCATAAATATACTTACCTTAGTAAATGTTTTACTTTCTAAGCCCATTTCAATTGGTCCATTTGTGCTAATTATATTTGTTATTAGTCCATCAGCTGGACTAACAAGAAAATTGTCATCGTTTATAGGGAATCTCTCTGGATCTCTAAAAAAGTAATAAACCCATATGCTAAGAATTACAAAAATTATTCCAATAGTTTTGGAAAAGAGTAAACCAAAAAACGTGATTATTATTGAAATAGCTAAAAATTTGTAGCCTTCTTTGTGTATTTTTGGAAAAATATTATTCATTGTTATTATTATATAGTTTGCTAATTTTTTATTAATATGTATAAAAATCGAACTTAATCAATTAATTTTTAAAATATGGCTAAAATTAAAGTTAAAAACCCAGTAGTTGAGCTTGATGGAGACGAAATGACTAGGATTATTTGGTCATTTATAAAAGATAAACTTATTAAACCTTACCTAGATATAGACTTAAAATATTACGACTTGGGTATGGAGAATAGAGACAAAACTAATGACCAGGTAACAACTGATTGTGCAAAAGCAATTCAAAAATATGGAGTTGGCGTAAAGTGTGCAACTATAACACCTGATGAAGCACGAGTTGAAGAATTTAAACTTAAAAAAATGTGGAGATCACCTAATGGTACAATTAGAAATATTGTTGGAGGAACAATCTTTAGAGAACCCATTATATGTAAAAATGTTCCTAGATTAGTTCCACACTGGAGTGATAGTGTAATAGTAGGAAGACACGCTTTTGGAGATCAGTACAAAGCAACAGATTTTAAAGTTCCAGGTAAAGGTAAAATGACCGTTAAATGGGAGTCTGAAAATGGAAAAGATAAAATTGAGCATGAGGTTTTTAATTTTGATGGTCCCGGCATAGCGATGTCAATGTACAATTTAGATAAATCAATAAAAGATTTTGCTAGAGCTTGTATGAATTACGGTCTAGATCGAAAATGGCCAGTTTATTTTTCATCTAAAAATACAATTTTAAAAGCGTACGATGGAAGATTCAAAGATATATTTGAAGAAATTTTTCAAAAAGAATTTAAAGAAAAATTTAAAGAAGTGGGTATTACATATGAACACAGATTAATAGATGATATGGTTGCTTGCGCAATGAAATGGAGTGGAAAATATATATGGGCTTGTAAAAATTATGATGGCGATGTTCAATCTGATACCGTGGCTCAAGGCTATGGTTCACTAGGTTTAATGACAAGTGTGCTAAGAACTCCAGATGGCAAAATAGCTGAAGCTGAGGCCGCTCACGGAACAGTTACGAGACATTTCAGACAACACCAAGCTGGAAAAGAAACTTCTACGAATCCAATAGCATCAATTTTTGCTTGGACACGAGGTTTGTCTCATCGAGGAAATCTTGATGATAACCAAGAATTAATAAAGTTTTCAGAAACACTGGAAAAAGTTTGTATAGAAACAGTTGAAGGTGGATCTATGACTAAAGATTTAGCGATTTTAATAAGTAAAGATCAAAAATTTTTAACAACAAATCAATTTTTAGAAGCTATAGACTCTAATCTCAAAAAAAAACTTAATTAATTTTTTCAATTATTGCTTTAAAAGCATTATCAATTTCATTTTTATTATTTCCTCCAGCTTGAGCAAAATCTTTTCTACCTCCTCCACCTTTTCCACCAAGTATTTCTGAAGCAATTTTTACCAATTTTACTGCATCATATTTTGAAATTAAATCATTTGTAACTCCAACTGCTACTCCTACTTTTTCCTCAAATATAGAGACACAAATAACTATACCTTTTTTTATATCTTTTTTTCCTTGATCAATAATACTTCTTAATTCTTTTGGCGGGAAGTCTAGGAGAATTTGCTGTCTAACTTTGAAGTTACCAACTTTCTCATCCTTAATTTTGTTTTTGTTTTTATCTTTAATTAAGCTAGAAATCTTAATTTTTTCCAGTTGTTTAATTAATTGTTTTAAATTTTCTGCTAAGTTTTTGTTTTTATCTAGGTCGGGTTTTGCTTTATAATTTAAAAGTTCTTTTTGAATTTTTTCTAATTGTTCTTTAACATTTTTTTCTTTCAGAGATTTATTCTCTTTTAGAGATTTTAGATATTTACTAAGCTGGTAATCTCTTAAAGCTTCCACTCTTCTCACTCCTGATGCTATAGAAGATTGACTTATAATGCCAAATTTTCCAACTTCTTTTGTATTTTTAACATGTGTTCCTCCACATAATTCTGTGGAAAAAAAACCATTAGCTTCTTTTCCCATAAATACTACTCTTACCTCTTCGCCATATTTTTCTCCAAAAAGCGCTAATGCGCCCGTTTTAACTGCTTCTTTTGGTGTCATTATTCTCGTTTGAACTTCAGTTGCAGCTTCGATTATTTCATTTACTACTTTGTTAATTTTCAACATCTCCTCTTTTTCAATAGGTTTATTATGACTAAAATCAAATCTTAATCTATCTGGTGAAACTAGCGATCCCTTTTGAGTTACATGTTTACCAAGAGTTCTTCTTAAAGATTCGTGTAACAAATGAGTTGCAGAATGATTGGCTTTTGAATTATTTCTTTTTATAATATCAATTTCAAGATTTACACTCTGACCTATTTTAATTGAACCTTCAATAACTTTACCTGTATGAACGAAAAGATCTCCCATTTTTTTTTGGGTATCAGTTATATTTATTTTACAATTAGAATTAAAAATAATTCCTTGATCTCCAACCTGCCCACCTGACTCACCATAAAAAGGGGTTTGATTGGTAATTATTTCAATATCGTCTCCACTACTGACGCTATCAACAAATTTATTTTTTTTTGATATTTTCAAAACAACTCCTTCGGCTTTTTCAAATTCATAACCTAAAAATTCTGTAGGATTTAATTCTTCTCTTACTTTAAACCATTTTTCCTCAACTGACTTATCTCCAGAACCTTTCCAATTAGCTCTTGCTAGTGTCTTGCTTTTTTCCATCTCTTTTTCAAAAGCATTGCTATCTACTTTAATATTTTTTGTTCTTAAGATATCTGCAGTCAAATCAACTGGAAAACCATATGTATCATATAATTTAAAAGCAACTGAGCCCGGTAATATATTTTTTTGAACTTTATTTAAATTTTCTTCTAAAATTTTCATTCCCCTTTCTAATAAAGATGAAAATTTTTCCTCTTCGTTTTTTAAAGTCTCAATAATAAGATCTTTACCAATTTCTAACTCGGGATAACTATCTTTCATTTCACTTAATAAGACTTCGAATAGTTTATAAAAAACGGGTGCTTTACTTCCTAGAGAATGAGCATGTCTCATACCTCTTCTCATTATTCTTCTCAATACATATCCGCGGCCCTCATTAGAGGGAAGTATTCCTTCTGCTATCAAAAAGCTACTTGCTCTTAAATGGTCTGAAATTACTCTGTGGCTAGCTATGGTGGTATTATTAATTGGTGCTTTAATAATATTTGATGATGCCTCTATAATTTTTTTAAAGTGATCGATGTTATAATTATCATGAGTCCCTTGAAGAACAGCTGTCATTCTCTCAAGTCCCATTCCTGTGTCTACTGATGGTTTTGGTAAATCAATTCTTTTTTCTTTAGAAATTTGCTCATATTGCATGAAAACAAGATTCCATATCTCAATAAATCTGTTTCCATCTTGGTCTACACTTCCTGGAGGTCCTCCTTCAAGTTTCTCTCCATGATCATAAAAAATTTCAGAGCAAGGACCACATGGTCCTGTTTCACCCATAGACCAAAAATTATCAGAAGTTGCAATTTTTATTATTTTATCTTCACTTAAACCTGCAATTTTTTTCCACAAATTAAATGACTCTTCGTCTTCGTGAAAAACTGTTACTAAAAGCTTTTCTTTAGGTAAATTAAAATCTTTAGTTAATAAGTTCCATGCATGGAGAATGGCTTGTTCTTTAAAATAATCTCCAAATGAAAAATTTCCTAGCATTTCAAAAAAAGTATGGTGTCTGGGAGTATATCCAACATTTTCCAAATCGTTATGTTTACCGCCCGCCCTAACACATTTTTGAGAGGTCACAGCTGTTTTAAATTGCTTCTTTTCTAAACCTGTAAATACATTTTTAAATTGAACCATTCCAGAGTTGGTGAACATAAGGGTTGGGTCATTATTTGGGACTAAGTTACTCGAGTCTACTATTTGATGATTATTTTTTTTAAAATAATTTAAAAATTTACTTCTTACATCTGTCAATAAAATCTGACTCATTCTCTATTAAATACAGATATTTTTTGAGTTGTCTATTTAGTTTTCTCATCTTCAACCAGACAAATTTCTGATTTAGTCAAAAATCTGCGGCCAGTGCCATTATCTAGGGAAAACATTCCTCCAATGCCTTTTACTGCATCTATAGTTAAATCAGTGTGTTTCCATTTATCATATTGCTCTTCATTCATGTAGAACGGTGTTCCATCAATTTCTCCGAGTTTGACGTCACTATTTCCAACCATATATTCTTTCGCAGGAAAACACATAGGTGCGCTTCCATCACAGCAGCCTCCAGACTGGTGAAACAAAAGATCTGCTCCATGAACTGCTTTGAGATCGTTTAATAATTTTTTTGCTGATAAAGTTGCTTTTACTTTCATAAATTTAATAGCCCGTGAAGACTCACGGGCTATTATAATAAATATTTTAAAAGAAACCTAGTTTTTTCTCACTGTAAGACACGTGTAAATTTTTAACCTGTCTATAATGATTTAGCATCATTTTATGAGTTTCTCTTCCAATACCAGACTGCTTATACCCTCCAAATGCAGCATGAGCAGGATACGCATGATAACAGTTTGTCCAAACTCTACCAGCTTGTATCTCTCTTCCCATTCTGTATGCAAGATTACCATTTCTAGTCCAAACACCTGCGCCTAATCCATAAAGAGTGTCATTAGCTATTTCTAATGCTTCTTTTTCATCTTTAAACTTAGTCACTGAAACGACTGGTCCAAAGATTTCCTCCTGGAATATTCGCATTTTGTTGTTTCCTTCAAAAATAGTTGGTTGGATATAGTTTCCTTTTTCTAATCCACTATTTAATTTTGCAACACTTCCTCCTGTTAGAACTTTGGCACCTTCTTTTTTACCTAAATCTAAATAAGATTTAATTTTTTCCATTTGTTCTAGTGAAGCCTGTGCTCCAATCATAGTTTCCATCTTTAAAGGATTATCTTGTTTAACAGCTTTTGTTCTAGCAATCGCCTTTTTCATGAATTTATCATAGATAGACTCTTGAACTAGTACTCTGCTTGGACAAGTACATACCTCACCTTGATTAAGTGTAAACATTGCGAAACCTTCTAGACATTTATCAAAGAAGTCATCATCTTTATCCATAACATCCTCGAAGAAAATGTTTGGAGATTTTCCACCTAGTTCCAAAGTTATTGGTATTAAGTTTTGAGATGCATACTGCATGATTAAACGTCCAGTAGTTGTTTCACCTGTAAAAGCAATCTTCTTAATTCTTTTTGAAGATGCTAAAGGTTTACCTGCTTCTAAACCATAACCACTTACTACGTTTACAACACCTTTAGGTAATAAATCACCTATTAATTCCATCAATATCAATATTGAAGCTGGTGTTTGTTCTGCTGGCTTTAACACTACGCAATTTCCTGCTGCTAATGCTGGGGCCAACTTCCAAGTAGCCATAAGTAATGGAAAGTTCCATGGTATTATTTGTCCAACTACTCCAAGAGGTTCAGGTATATGATAAGAATATTCACTATTACTTATCTCAGCTACAGAACCTTCTTCTGCTCTTATTACTCCTCCAAAATACCTCCAGTGATCTACCACTAATGGAAGATCGGCAGCCATACATTCTCTTATAGGCTTACCATTATCAAGGCACTCTGCTACTGCTAAAAGATTAAGATTTTTTTCAATGACATCAGCAATTTTATTGAGAATATTTGATCTCTCACCAATTGAAGTCTTTCCCCAACTAGGAAAAGCCGCATGGGCTGCGTCTAAAGCAAAATCAATATCTTTGTCATTCGAACGTGGCACTTTACATATTACCTCATTAGTAATCGGTGAAGTATTATCAAAATACTTACCTGATTTAGGCTCTTCAAATTTACCATTGATAAAGTTTCCGTATTTAGCTTTGAATGGAAATTTAACCTTTAAATGAGAAGTATCTAAAGAAGATGACACTTTCGAGCTTCCTGCTTGTTGTGTGCTCATATTTACTCCTTTTGTTCTATTGTGTAATTAAACTTAAATTAAGTGAAATTGTATAGAGGTAATTTTGTCTTAAATTTTTTATTCACTATATATAGATTTTAACAATTTAGAGTTGTTATTTCATGGGAAACGGGAGAAGTTTTCTCCCGTTTAAAGTGTAAAGATAGCTTTAGAATTATTCGTCTTCTTTTTTTTCTTTAATCTTCTCTTTTGGTGAAGGGTTACCTTCTAACTCTTTTGAGATTGCTGCAGCTTTATCTCTTATAACTTTTTCTATTTCTGAAGCAACATTAGGATTTTGTTCAAGGTATATTTTTGCATTTTCACGACCTTGGCCAATTTTTTCTCCTTTATATGCATACCAAGCTCCTGATTTCTCAACTACACCAGCTTTAGCTCCAAGATCAACTAATTCACCGGATTTACTAATTCCCTTTCCATACATTAAATCAAATTCAACTACTTTAAATGGTGGTGCTACTTTATTTTTAATGACTTTGACTCTTGTAGAGTTACCAATTATTTGATCTTTATCTTTTATCGCTCCTATTCTTCTAATGTCCATTCTCACAGAAGAATAAAATTTTAGAGCATTTCCACCTGAAGTCGTTTCTGGATTGCCGAACATAACACCAATTTTCATTCTTATTTGATTTATAAAAATTACCATTGTGTTAGATTTTGAAACTGAACCAGTGATTTTTCTCAATGCTTGACTCATCAATCTAGACTGTAATCCAACATGATGGTCTCCCATTTCACCCTCGAGTTCTGCTTTTGGAGTCAATGCAGCAACTGAATCTACAACAAGTACTGAAACTGAGCCAGATTTAATTAGTGTATCAGTTATTTCTAAAGCTTGTTCTCCAGTATCAGGTTGCGAGATTAAAAGTTCTTCTGTCTTAACACCTAATTTTTTTGCATATATTGGGTCCATTGCATGTTCTGCGTCAACAAAAGCACAAATTCCTCCAGCCTTTTGAGCCTCAGCAACAACTTGTAATGCCAATGTTGTTTTTCCTGAAGATTCTGGTCCGTATACTTCTATAATTCTCCCTTTTGGTAGACCACCTATTCCTAGAGCAAGATCTAAACTTAATGACCCTGTCGAGATTGACTCGATATCTAGCGCTTGTTGCTGACCAAGTCTCATAACTGAGCCTTTTCCAAAATTTTGATCTATTTGGCTTATAGCTGCTTCTAATGATTTGTTTTTTTCCTTTAATTCCTGGGCTTTTTTATTGTCTGTTTTAACTACTTTTAGTCCATTTTTTATCATTTTATTTCCTTTTTTTTGTTTCGAATCGTTAATCTAAATGTACACATTTTGTTCTTTTTTTCAAGTAATTAAAATATCCATAGAAATCGTCAATTTTACGTTTTTTTAAAGAGGTTGGTTTATTGTTTAATGCTATCTAAAGTTAAATTTCCTATTGCTGCTAAAAGTTCAAACTTGGATACTCTAAAATCTCTTTCTGATTTAGCGTTAGCTATTCTCGCATCCAAAAGTAAACTTGTTGATTGAATAACTTCTAATGTCGTTCTTGTATTTCCAGAGTCATATTCTAAAGTTATACCTTCATTAGCTATCTCCGCCGCTTTAACTTGGGACTCCGTAGCTTTTAAAACACTTTGTGCAGATTGATAGGTTGACCAAGCATTCGCAGTATTAGTCTTAACTTCATTAATAGTATCCTGTAAAATTAAGCTCATTTTTTCTTTTTTCAATTTAGATTTTTTGACTGAGGAAAAATTTTTTCCTCCTTTAATAATTGGCCATGTTACAGTTGCTTTAACTGTTTCTTGCTCTACCTGATCCACTGTGGCGCTAAAATCATCAATCTCAGATTTTGAGTAATTTAAAGATGCTGAGGGAGAAAATTGCGCTTTTTCAATATTTAATTCTCTTTCAGAAATTTTGAAATTTAATTTTGCAATTAATAACTTTGGATTTTGATCTTCAGCAATTTTAAGCGCGTTGGTTAAATCTTTAGGTAAATTTATATTAAGTTCAAAATCATCATTTATTTCATTGGGAGCACTTAGTCTAATAATTCTTTCAAAATTTGTTTTTGTAGTAAGAAGTTCAGTATCAGCAGATATCAAGTCCGCTTTAGCTCCAGCTAAAGATGACTCTGATTGCGCTAAATCTGTTAATGTTATTTCACCTTTTTGAACTCTAGAACTATCTGACTCTACTTGTCTTTCAAATAAATCTACATTTAAGATATTAAATTTTTTATTTTTAGACTTGTAAATTAAATCATAATATACACTAGCTGCATTCAATAAAGTATTTTGTTCAACATTTTTTAATTCTAAATCTGCAACTTTAACTTCTAGTTGAGATTTTTTTAAAGAATTGTAACCTTCAAAACCTTGAAAAATTTTTTGATCTACGGATATTTTTTTTGTCTCCGTATTTAAACTGGTGTCTGATAAGCTTGCTCCAGATTTATTTGTTCTATTTGAAGATTGGCTGCTATCAACATTTCCTTCAAGGGAAAGATTAGGTAAAAATTCACTCCTTGAGATATTAATATTTTCTTTGGTAGCCTTAAAATTTTTTCTTTCAGCATTTAGCCTAGGATTATTTTGATAAGCTGAGTCTAGAAAAAATGTTAAATTTGACTCTGCTTTAATTAAATTAAATTGAAATAAAATAAAGATTACTAAAAATATTTTTTTCATCTAATTAAATTTTATTTTATTTAGTCTGTGTTTTTTATCAATCGTAACTAAAATATCAGATTTCTGGCTTAAATTTTTTAACATATAATTTGTAATTCTTTCATAGTACATAATAAAATTTTTTACTTGAATTTTATTCATTGTTTTTTTTCCTTTAGAGGAAACTTTAAGTTTTTTTTCTTGAAGCAGTCTCCATTTATAAACGTACTTGAAACTTGGAACTTTAAGAAAAATTAAACTATCAATTAAATTAAATAATTTATTATATCTTGTTTTTAGTTCCTTGTTAACTTTTTTTCTCCAAATTAGGTTTTCATCAAATTTTTTTTCTAAAAGATTAGTTGGTTTTTTTAATTGATGTGTTTTCTGATGTTCTGCGCCAACGCACCAGCCTTCAAAAATCACAATATTTGGCTTTTTTCGAACTTTTCTCCATTTATTTTTAGGATACCTATCATCTATTGATTTATCAAATTTAGGAATATTAAATGTCTTAAATTTCTTGTTTAAGATTAATTTAAATGTTTTTTTTAAAAGTTTTATATCATGTGTTCCAGGAACTCCCCTTGTATAAAATAATTGATGAACATTTTTTGACATTTTTTTTCTTTCTTTTCGTGTTTTGTAAAAATCATCAATTGAAAAATTTATAGTATTTAATTTGTATTTTGTTTTAAGTATTAACTTAAGTATCTCAGTAATTGTTGTTTTCCCCGAACCCTGCCCACCTGATAAACCAATTACTATAGTTTTTAATTTAGATTGATATTTTTTATTAATAAAATCACATATTGGAATATAAAAATTATTTAATTGACCTAGTTTATCAAAAAAAGGCTCTCCAAGAACCTCTTGTTTTTTTAAAAAATTTAAGTATTTTTTTTTAGTATCTAAATACCGCGATTTTGCTGCGTACATTTTTATTTTTTATCAAGAGGATGATTTTTCCCATCCTTAATAGTTATATCTTTAAACTCAAAGGGATCTATACCTTCCAAGCAACCAACATTAAAACCGGTCATTGCAGGATTAACTCTAGGATGATGATGGGTGTATATTCCACAATCAGAGCAAAAATAATGTTTAGCAACCTTTGAGTGAAATTGATAAAGTTTTAGTTTACTTTTTCCTTTTGTAACTTTGAAATCTTCATTTTTAACAATGGACATAATAGCTCCTTTTCTTTTACAAATTGAACAATTGCATCTCATTACTTGCTCTATATTTTTTATATTTATCTCTGCCTCGACTTCTCCACAGTGACATTTTAATATTTTCATAATCAATACTCTTTCGTTTATTCACATAAAAATCAATAATTAATCAAATGTTCACCTTTTGATTCACTTTTGATTCCTTTGTGGACTCTAAATACAACCTATTAGCGTGTATAGGTATTTTCTTCCCCCTTGCTTTTATCTGAGTTAATAAAATCGTCTTTGTTTTCTCTTAAAGAAACAAGAAAAATTATTAAATTAAAAATAACTAAAATAATTTGCAGACTTATAGAAATTATACCAATCATAGAATTTAGATAAGCAAGTATAATTAATAATATTGCAGATCTTAAAAATACATTTGTTTTAAAAACTGCAATTATAGAAAAAGAGTGAATACCGAGTTTGAATAAAGACATTTTCGAAGGTCCAAAATATCTTAATCCTCTAATAGAATTAATATTATTCAATTCATGAATGTGCTTTTTTACAGACCCTGAAAAACTACTCCACAAGCTTTCTTTAGTAGATAAAATTAAAACATCTTTTTTTGTTAAACAGCTATAATTTCCAAAATTAATATTTTTACCTGTAAAAACAAATGTAATTAATTTGTGAATCCTATATAGAAATTGAAAAAAAGGACCCTCTGATCTTTTTATTCTCTTAGCAACAACAGAAATATTTCCATTTTCTAATGCCTTTTCTACAAGCAATTTGATTTCTTCTGGCCTATCCTCTCCATCACCATCCATAAGTATTAGATGATCATAGTCATTTTTTTTTGCAAGATATCTAATTCCAAAAGCATTACATCTAGCATGGCCTTTATTTTTTTTCATATTAACAACTTTTATAGAATCTATGTTGGTGGGAACCTTTATATCGTGTGGAGGTTCTGTAGAGGCGTCATTTATAACGATACACTTAAACTCAGCGTTATTGATATTTTGAATATTTGAATTAATTTCAAACAAAAGTTTTATCAAGGATTCCCAATCATTATAAACAGGTATTAAGATAATAAATTTTTTCATTTAGACCCCACTAATCTTACAGGTGTTTTATCAGAAATCATAATATCAAGATTAGAATTATAAATTTCTTTATTTAAATTTACTATTGATATTTCGTTTCCAAACACAGAAAAAGAATTAGTTGGTAGCCAAACAGGTCTAGAGTCTAGATGATAAGATAAATTTCCTGCTAACCATTCGTCTCCTATAACGTACTTTATTTTAGATGTAAATTTTTTTTCCCATTCTTTTTGAACTTCTATTGAAATTTTTTTTCCTGGATAATCTGTTCTTTTATCTTTTTGAGTTATTGAAACATATGCGTAAGAGAGTGGAGATAAGAAGAAAAAGATAAGAAATACTGAAACAAAATTTTTTAACTTTTTCAAATTTATTTGAGATTTAAAAATATAAATAATTAAGGTTCCTGCAAATAAATAAAATGGTGTCATCCACATAGTCCTTATTTTTGCACCCATAATAATTGAAGTTAATAACATGAAAAATATTGGGACTATAATTGTTAAAATAAGGAATGCTAATTTCTCATCCTTGAGATTAATTTTAAATTTATTTTTTTTAACAAGAAAACTGGTCATTATTACAAAAGGAATTAATAAACCAATTTGTTTTGCTAAAAAATATAATGGATAAATAAAATGATCTAAAATATCTCCAACACCTCCAGTTCTTTGTAAGCCATAGGTAATTGTAGTATAATTATTTTCTGTTAACCATATTAGATGAGGCAATAAAATTATTAAAGTAATTGGTCCAGCAATAAAATAATGTGAAAATTTAATTCTTTTTCCTTTTTTTATAAAGTAAATAAAAACGAGTTTTATCCCTATAACTAAATAAATAAAAAGATATTTTGATAAAATTCCTAAACCAACAAATAAACCTAAAAAAACATAATCAATTGCTTTATCATATTTTATACATCTCCAAGTATAATAAACACTTAAAGCCCAAAAAGGTAGTTGAGCTACGTTTACGTTAAATTCTGGTGTTGTAAAATTAAAAAAATAAATACCCTCTAATAAAAGCACTGATAAAAAACCAATTTTTTCATTGTTAAAAAACTCCACAGAAAATTTATAAACTACGAAAAAAGAAATTATTATAAAAAGTTGACTTAAAAAATAATAAGCCCAATCCTGATTTCCAAAAATTTGATAAAATATTTCAACAGCAAAAGCGCTGAAAGGTGGATGTTTATTAAAACCCCAGTCTAAATTACTGCCCCATGCCAAAGCTTCTATAGTATCAAGTGGTAGATTAATATTTGTCAATGCGGGTACTAACGTCCAAATAAAAAGATGAATCAATAAAAATTTATAAAAAAAGTTAGTGACTGATTTTTTCTTAATCATTTATTCATAAATATACAATTTAATGACTATTGACACCTATAAAATGATTCATATACTCGCCATTTTTAAATCATGCCAAAAAAGACAACAAAAAAACGTTATGTGCCCAACAGTAAAGAAAAATATATGTGCGCGAAGCACAAAAAATTTTTTACCGAGGAGTTAATTCGTTGGAAAAAAGATATTGTTAAGTCAAATAATTTAGGAAATATTTTAAACTCTTCAGATGACAACGTGTCGTCTGCAGATATTGTTGACCAAGCATCATCGTATACGGATAAATCTGTAGAAATGAAAGCATTAACCAGAAGTAGAAAACTTGTTGAGAAGATTGAATCTGCACTTAAAAGATTAAAAGATGGAACTTATGGATATTGTGAGGAAACTTCAGAGCCTATTGGTTTAAAAAGATTAATGGCGAGACCGATTGCTACTCTTTCAATTGAAGCACAAGAAAGACATGAAAGAGATGAAAAAATTTTTATAGATGACTAAGGTCTAGGAATAACCTCGCCTTTTTTTAATAAATCATATCCTTTTTGAACCGCTTCTCTCTTTGAAATTTCTTCATACCAACGTTTAAGATTTGTAAATTTTTTTAGGCCGATATCATGCCAATCATGTCTTGCAATCCAAGGAAAAGTAGCAATATCTGCTATGGTGTAATCTTGACCTGCCAAAAAATTTGATACTGAAAGTCTCTCGTCTAAGTCTTTGTAAATTTGTGTAGCAATTTTTAGATACCTATTTTCACCAAATTCGCTTTTTCCAGGATTATAATGATGAAATTGATGATGTTGTCCTAGCATAGGGCCGACGTATGCCATTTGCCCCATTAACCATTGATTGATAATTGTTTTTTGTTTTTCATCGTAGAATTTTCCACTTTTTTCCCCAAGGTACATCAAAATAGCTCCTGACTCAAAAAGACTTTTGTTATTATCATGATCTATTATTACTGGTATTTTGCTAAAAGGACTTAATTTTCTAAATTCAGTTTTGAACTGTTCATCTTTAAATAGATTTATTTTTGTGACTTTATAATCAAATTTTATTTCTTCAAGCATGATTGATATTTTTTTACCGTTTGGTGTATCGGCTGTCAAAAGCTCAATCATTTTTTTCCAAGTCTACTTTGGATGCTTTTAGAAGAAGTAGTAAATTCAAATTTGTATTTTTCGTTCGGTCGTGCCCTTTTGAAACACTCTACAGAAGCTAACGCTACTTCATGAAAACCTGAGAGTATTAATTTTAATTTTCCAGGATAATTACATATATCTCCTACGGCAAATATTCCTTTTTTATTTGTTTCAAAGTTTATTGAATTAACTGAGATTTTTTTTTTATCCATATTTAGACCCCATTCAGCTATTGGACCTAATTTCATTACTAGGCCAAAAAAACTTAATATTACGTCTGTTTTGATTTTTTCGACCTTACCATTATCGTCTTTAATTGTTATGGATTGAATTTTTTCATTTCCTTCAATATTTTCTATCTGGTAAGGGGTTTTAATTGAGATCTTCCCTTGTTTTTCTAATTTTTTTATTTCACTTAAAGTATGAAGAGCACCTCTAAATTCTTCTCTCCTATGAATTAATGTTATTTTAGAGAATTTTGAAAGTTCCAATGCCCAATCTAGAGCTGAATCTCCTCCTCCAAAAATAGAAATGTTTTTATTTTTAAAATTTTCCTTATTTTTTACAGCGTAAAATATTGATTTATTCTCAAACTTCTCCGCATCTTTTATCGAAATTCTTCTAGGTTCAAATGAACCAACACCACCTGCGATCATTATATTAGGGGAAATAAATTCATTGCCGTTATTTGTTTTAACTATCCATTTGTCTCCCTCTGATCTTACCTCTTCAACTCTCTCGTTAAGGTAAAAATTTGTTTTAAAAGGTTTTATTTGCTCGAGTAATCTGTCTGTCAGTTCTTTACCTGTGCATTCTGGAACAGCTGGAATATCATATATTGGTTTATCTGGATAAAGCTCAATACACTGACCTCCAGCTTTATCTAAATTATCAATAACTACAGCTTTGAGTCCTTTAATACCCAATTGATGAACAGCAAATAAACCAACTGGACCAGCTCCTATAATAATTACATCAGTTTTGTTCATTAACTTTGTTTTTCCGGCGTTGTTACTTTTAGACCGTCTAATTCGTCTGTAACAGTAATTTGACAGCTCAATCTACTATTTTTTTTTGGTTCAAATGCCATATCTATCATATCAATTTCTGCGTCTTCAGCTTTTGGTAATTTATTTAACCATTTTTCTTCGACATAAACATGGCAAGTAGCACAGGCCATTGAGCCTCCACAATCTGCATCAATTCCAGGAATGTCATTTTGGATAGCTCCCTCCATGACAGTAAGACCGTTTTCTACCTCTATGGTTTTTGAATTTTTTTGAACGTCTATATATGTAATCTTAGGCATTTTAATAATATAAGCACATAAAAAAATAGGGCAAGTAGTTAAACTCGCCCTATTTTAAAAGATTGTTCTAATTACTTAGATGCTAATCTTGTATTCTGCATTGCAGCTGCCCAGATAACTAGACCAAAAGCGATCTTGTTAACGAAGTCAGCTAAATTGTAGATTATGTTTAGTGAGTTAGCGTCAACTCCACCAGTTAGGTAACCTAATACATATCCTAACGGATATATAGCCCAACCGATTGTTACGATTACTCTCATTGCACTAAATGCAGTAGTCATTGCTTTGTTACCGCCTTTAGCAGCTAATTGACCTGCTTCACCAGAGAAGATTTCAAATAGAATGTAAATCCATCCAGCCATTCCGATTATAAATCCTACGAATGGTTGTATGTAACCAGCTTCTCCCATGTATCCACCGATTAACATTACTAATGAACCTATTAATAGTTTCCAGAATATTGAGCTCGGTACTTTTTTTACCGCAGCTAATATTAAATAGAATTCTATCATTTGAAGTGGAACAGTAATTAACCAGTCAATATATCTATATACTGTTGGTGTATCGCCTGTTGTCACCCAAACTTCTCTCATATACATGTAGTGAACAAATGCAACACCAGTAACTAATCCAGCTACTGTTATTGATGTTCTCCAAGATGCAGCTACCGTTCCTCTTTCAGCAAAGAAGAATACAGTTGTTGCAATCATACCCATTGATACAAGCCAAAATGATATTCCTACGAAATCATTTGTTTGTAAAAGGGCAGTCGATGCATTAGCTGAACTAGTAATACCTAAAAAGGCTACTGCTGCTAAAGCAATTAGACTTAATTTTCTCATGAAAACCTCCCTCGTTGTTAGTTTTCTACTCAGTTTAATATATTAAACTACTCAAATAATGATTTACTCTTCATTCCCTGAGTAACTTGGCCGAACCATAATGAAAAATAAAGTTACAGTGAAGCTTTTTTTTTGTTAAAAAGTGTTGATTTTAGCGGATTTTCTATTTTTTTTTGGGGATAATTGTGAAATAGTAGCTTTAAATTAACATTTCGGAGGAGGAGTGATTTGAGTCAAAAATACAAAGAAATCTACGAGTCATCGATAAAAGATAAAGAAAATTTTTGGAAAAAAATTTCTGAGGAGATTTTTTGGTATAAAAAACCAAGTAAAATTTTAAATTCCAGCAATCCTCCTTTCTATAAATGGTTTGAAGACGGTATTACCAACACTTGTTACAACGCTATAGATTTTCATATCGATAAAGGAAGAGGAGATAAGCTTGCAATAATTTATGACAGTCCGATTACAGGTGTTCAAAAAAAAATTAGTTATAAAGAGTTAAAAGAAAAAGTTTCTTTATTTGCTGGAGCATTAAAAAATCAAGGTGTAGGAAAAGGAGATAGAGTTATTATTTACATGCCGATGATTCCTGAAGCTGTCATAGCTATGTTAGCTTGTGGAAGAATTGGAGCAGTTCATTCCGTTGTTTTTGGAGGTTTTGCTGCAAATGAGTTAGCAAGTAGAATAGATGACTCGAAGGCAAAATTAATTGTTTCAGCTTCTTGCGGTTACGAACCAGGAAGGACAGTTCATTACAAACCACTAGTGAACAAAGCTTTAGACCTTTCAAAACATAAACCTAACAAATGCATAATCTTTCAAAGAGAAAAAGATAAAGCAGAATTAAATCCTTCTATGGATATAACATGGGAAGATTCTCTTAAAAACGCTAAACCTACTGAATGTGAAAAAATGAATGCAAATGATTATGCTTACATTTTGTATACCTCTGGTACTACTGGTTTACCAAAAGGTATTGTAAGAGATATTGGTGGTCACATTGTTGCATTGAAATGGACAATGAAAAACATCTACAACATTGAACAAGATGATGTTTGGTGGTCTGCTAGCGACATTGGATGGATCGTTGGACATTCTTACATTGTTTACGCTCCACTTTTTTATGGTTGCACTACAGTTTTGTTTGAAGGAAAACCAGTAGGGACCCCAGATGCTGGAGCATTTTGGAGAGTTATCTCTGAACATAAGGTAAAATCTCTCTTTACTGCTCCTACGGCAATTAGAGCAATCAAAAAAGAAGATCCTAATGGAGATTTTTTTAAAAAATATGATTTAAGCAAATTTGATAAACTTTTTCTTGCTGGAGAAAGAGCTGATCCAGATACTATTAAGTGGTTTGAAAAACTTTCAGGTTCTCCGGTTATTGATCATTGGTGGCAAACTGAAACAAGTTGGGCAATAACATCAGACTGTACAGGTATAGAGTCTTTCCCTGTTAAATATGGTTCAGCATTTAAACCGGTTCCAGGTTATGATTTAAAAGTTCTAAACTCCGATGGTAAAGAAGTAGGCCCAGGGAAAATGGGCGATATTGTAGTTAAGCTCCCTCTCCCTCCAGGTACTTTTCCAACTCTTTGGGGTGCAGATAAAAGATATAAAGAAAATTATATGTCTACCTACCCAGGTTATTATTTAACTTATGATGCGGGGCACATTGATGAAGATGGTTATGTTTGGATTATGTCCAGAACCGATGACATAATAAATGTTGCAGGACATAGACTGTCCACCGGAGCAATTGAAGAAGTTTTAGCAGAACATAAAAATGTTGCTGAATGTGCTGTCCTTGGAATAGCTGATAAACTTAAAGGTCAATTACCTATTGGACTTCTTGCTTTAAAAGCAGGAGTAACTAAAGATAAAAAAGAAATAATTTCTGAATGTGTAAAAATGGTTAGAGATAAAGTGGGTCCAGTTGCTGCTTTTAAAATTGCAATTGTAGTCAAAAGACTTCCTAAAACAAGATCAGGGAAGATATTAAGAGGAACTGTAAGGAAAATAGCTGACAATGAACCTTATAAGATGCCAGCTACAATTGATGATCCAGCTATTTTAGATGAAATCAAACAAGACTTAAAAGACAATAATATTTTAAAAAGTTAAATTATATATTATCAATTTTAGCTTTCATGCCAACATCGTAGTGACCTGGAACATTACACGCAGCTTCTATATCTACTGTATTACTAAATTTCCAAATCAATTCCGCTTTTTCGCCAGGAGATAGCAAAACACTATTAGAATGTGAATGTGCCATAGTGGGATTTTTTTTTGACATCTCCTTCATTTTTTTTTTATCAATTTTATCGGCTAGAAGTATTTCGTGTTCTACCATCATCATCATTTCTGGCTGATGTTTTAAATGCATTTCTTTGGTAGCAATATTAAATTCATGAACTAATTGGCCTTTATTTTCTACAACAAATTTGATTGTCTCATTCTTTTTAATCTTAAAGCTATTTGGCTGATAATAATTGTCATACATTGAAACTTTTATAACCCTATCAATGTTTTCTTCTTGACCTTTAACTCCTATTGCTTTCATTGAACCGGCAAAAAGAATATTTGGGATAAAAATAAATAATAGTATTAGTTTTTTCATAGTTTAAACTCAAGAGGTTTTCCTACTTGATTAGAAACTATTTTACCATTTTCCATAACGATTAAACCATTTACAATTGTCGCAATGGGAAATCCCTTTACTTTGTAATTATTAAATGGCGTCCAACCGCACTTACTTGCAATCATTTCGTCTTTAATGATTTGCTCTTTATTCATATCTACTATTGTTAAGTCAGCATCAAAATCTTCTTTGATAAAACCCTTTTCTTTAATTCCAAATATTATGCATGGATTTTCACACATAAGCTTGATTAATTGTTCTAAAGTTAATTTACCATTATTTACATGATCTAGCATTACGGGGAATATAGTTTGTACACCTGGCATTCCTGAAGGAGAATTAGGATATTCTTTTTTTTTATTTTCTTTTGTATGTGGAGCATGATCAGAGCCTAGCACATCAACAATATTATTTTTAATTGCTGTCCACAGTCTATCATAGTGATCTTTAGTTCTTAAAGGAGGGTTCATTTGAGCATATGTTCCTAATTTATCGTAACAATCGGGAGCATACATCGTTAAGTGTTGAGGAGTAGTTTCAAAAGTTACATTCTTTTTATGCATTGCTAAAAAATCTACTTCTTCTTTTGTTGTTACATGGAGCACATGGATTTTTTTATTATATCGTTCAGCAATCCTAACAACTCTTCTTGTTGAAGACATTGCGGTCTCACTATTTCTCCACTCGGGATGTGAATGAACATCTCCTTTTCTAATAAATTTTTTTCTTAAATTTAATATCTCTTCGTCTTCTGAATGAATTGAAACTATTCTATCACAGTTAGAAATTACCTTTTCAATATCTGCTTCCTTATCAACTAATAAATTCCCTGTGGATGAACCTGCAAAAAGTTTAATTCCACAACATCCTTTTAAATTTTTTAGTTTAGCAAGTTGCTCAATGTTATTTGGTGTAGCTCCAAAATAAAAAGCGTAGTTGCTATGCATTCTGTCTTTTGCAAGTAAAAGTTTTTTATCAAATTCGATAAGATTAGATGTTGGAGGATTTGTGTTTGGCATTTCAAATAAAGAAGTAACTCCACCTAATACAGCAGCTCTACTACCGCTTTCTAAATCTTCAGCGTCTGTTGAACCAGGTTCCCGAAAGTGAACTTGTGTGTCAATTATTCCTGGAAGAATGACTTTGTTTGTTGCGTCAAAGACTTTTGAACTATTTAATTGAATTTTGCCTATTTTTTTTATTTTATTTCCAGATAAACCTAGGTCCGTTTTGACTAGTTTCCCGTCAATATAACACAACCCATTTTTAATAATTAAAGTATAATTGTCAGACATGATTTAAGTAATATATTATATAATTAAAAATATGGAAAAAGACAAAATAATTATTTTGAAAGACAGAGGTTTGATATCAATTAACGGCGAGGAATCAATAAGTTTTTTACAAAATATTATTACTAATGATATTGAAAAAGTTAGTAGGCAAAAATCAATTTTTTCGGCAATTTTTACTCCACAGGGGAAATATTTATTCGAATTTTTTATAATAAAAGATGAAAATGGATATTTATTAGATTGTGATATTAATTTAAAAAATGAGTTAATTAAACATTTCAATAAATATAAACTTCAATCAAAGATAAGAATATCTGATTCAACCGACAATTATTTTGTTGGAGTTATTAGTCTAGAAAAATTTTTAAAACTTCAAAGCGAGTCTGAGAGACAAAATAATACAATATTTTTTAAAGAAAGTTTAATATTTGTTGATGCAAGGTCTAAATTACTAGGTGCGAGAGTTATATCAAAAAAAGATAATGAGAAAAAAATTATTGAAGAATTAAATTTAAAAGAATGCGATGAGAAAAAATATGTAGATTTGGCTCATAAAAATGGCATACCTATAAAAGATTTGAGTAATTTGCAAGATCAATTATTTGGGTTAGAGGCAAATTTAGAAGAGCTTCAGGCCATAGACTTTAAAAAAGGTTGTTATATTGGACAAGAAAATACAGCAAGAATGAAATTAAAAAACAAAATTCGAAGAAAACTAGTTGCTGTCAATTCTGAAAAAAAATTAAAATTATTTAGTGAAATATTTATAGATAAAAAAAGTGTTGGAAAAATTTTGATTAATGGCGATTACCCTTTTGCACTTATCAAAATTTATGAGGAAGATTTAAAGAGTAATAAGAATAATCTAATTTGTGAACAATCCAAAATTAGCATTTTTCTAGAAAAAAATTAATTTTTTTCCTCAATCAATTTTATTTTATCAATAATTTGATCAATAATTTTTTTATTGCCGGCTTTTGAAAGGTGATTTGTATCTAAATAATAAATTCCATTTTCATCATGTAATATACATCTTTTCTTTATACTTGTTCCACAAAACATTTTTTCTGGAATAACTCTGTATAAATTTGGGTGATCTATTGAGTTGAGTATTTCGTTGCTCTCTGAAACCCACTTAGAAAAGTTAGGATACGATGTAGTAAAGGGGTTATCACTAACAAATTGATCAAAGTTTTTATCGTTTATTACATAAGCATCAAATATTTTTTTCATAACATCAAAACCTACTGGCGGGATTGGATAAACAATAATTACTCTCACTCCATTATCTAAAAGTTCTCTTATTCCATTTTGTACGCCAGTTTTAATTGAAATATTTTCTTTATTTCTGAAACGATACCACTCTCTTTGTTCAATGCCTCCTTCTCCATTATCGTATTTATTGCCAGTTAAATAAACTGGTAGCCTACCGACTAAAACTACAATTGAATTTTCTTTTGTTAAAATTTCTTTTTTCCTATTTTCTTGAACAGCTACGTCGCAATAATCTTCAGCTTTTCTTTTAAACATATGAAATTTGTCAAATCCTGGAATATAGTAGCATCCGCTTCCTCCCTGTTTAACAATATTATATTTAGAGAGTTCTTTGTTTGACTCCATATCTTTTCCTAGAAGAACAGCGTGACTATCTCCAGTAACAAAAACATTTACTTTGTTTTTAATATTTAGGTTCGTATTTATTATGATATCTTTTTGAAGTATTTCTTGACCAAAATTTTTCTCTAAAAGAAGATCGTTAATAATTTTTGGATATTTTGCAGGATTATAGAAACCATCTTTATAAATAGTAAAGCTGTTTAAAGAAAAAACGATAATAAATAGTAAGGATATTGTTTTAATACTAAAAAATTTAGAGTCAGTTTTTTTTCTAAAAGGTTGTTCAATATATTGGTAGGTAAATATTGATAAAACGAAAGTGATAATAATTAAATAAATTAAATCTATTTGTTTAAAAAAAATATAGACTGGATAATGCCATATATAGAGAGAATAAGAAATTAATCCTGTTCCTACCATTATCTTGCTTGAAAGGAACTTAACCATCACATTGTTT
>CACKZT010000010.1 GCA_902604695.1 uncultured Pelagibacteraceae bacterium
CATTGTATGACGTTGCATCCTTAATTGACGATGTAAGAATAAAATTACCTTTAAATACTCAAAAAATTTTATTTGAATATTATTATAATAAGTCAAGTTTAAAATCAGTTAATAAAATCCACTTAAAAAATGATTTTGATATTTTATCCGTTCAAAGATGTTTGAAAATATTAGGTATTTTCGTGAGACTTTTTAAAAGAGATAAAAAATCAAAATACTTAAAATACTTACCTTATACCTGGAAATTGATCGAAAGAAGAATGGAGAATCCAATTTTTTTAAATTTTAAGAAAAAAATGAAAGCACATTTACCACTAAAAAAACTTAAAAGAATAAAAAAACTATGAAAATAAAACATGGAATGATTCTAGCAGCCGGTCTTGGTAAAAGAATGCAACCACTAACCCTTAAAACACCAAAGCCTTTAGTTAAAGTTGGCAAACAAACATTATTGGAAAAATCTATTAATTTACTTATTAAGCATGGTGTGGATGAAATAGTAATTAATGTTCATTACTTAGCTGATCAAATTAAAAACTTTATAAATACCCAAAAATTTAATGCAAATATAATAGTTTCTGATGAAAAAAATATGCTTCTTGATACTGGTGGTGGAGTACTTCAAGGAACAAAAGTGTTTAAAGAAAAACCATTTTTTGTAGTTAATCCAGACACTTTATGGGGCGATAGATATCTTAATGAATTGGGAGATTTAGAAAAAATTTATTTTAAATCACAAAAAGTTTGTTTGCTGGTTGTAAATAAAGAATTAAGTTTTGATGATAGTTTTAAGGGAGATTTTAATCTTAAAGGAGATTTAATAACTAAAAACACTCATAATCAATATATTTATACAGGATTACAGATTTTGAATAGAAATATTTTTCAACTAAACACAAAGAAAATTTTTTCAATGAATGAGATTTGGAGTCATTTGATTAAAAAAAAAGAATTAGCTGGTTTAATAAGTAAACAGAAATTTTACCATATTAATACTAAAGAAATGTATAAAAAAATTTTGGATAAAAAAATTACTGATTAAAAATTATCTTTTTAGCCCTACTTTTATCAAGATAGTAATATTTTCCAACTTTATGCTTTTTGTCAAATTCTACAACCAAGGGATTTCCAGTGGGAATCTCAAGATCATTTATTTTTTCATTTGAAATTTTAAATAGATATTTACAAAGCGCTCTTAATGAGTTTCCGTGTGCAGAAATTAATACATTTTTATTTTTTTCGATATTTTTTTGAATCTCTTTTTTGAAATAAGGTATCACTCTTTCATATGTATTTTTCAAAGATTCAGTGAAAGGTATCATTCCTAAAGGTATGCTAGCATTAAGTGGACTAAATAATGATTGGTTTTTATCATTTTCATTCATTGGAGGTGGAGCAATTTCCCACGACCTTCTATATCTTTTAAACTGTTCTTCGCCCACTTTTTTTTTAGTTTCCTCTTTGTTCAAACCAGTTAAAGCTCCATAATGTCTTTCATTAATTTCCCAGGAGGTATTGAATTTTAAATCCATATTGTTTTCTTTTAGAACCGTAGTAAGGGTTCTTATCGCTCTTTTTAGAAAAGATGTATATGAAACATCCAAATTTAAATTGAGATTTTTTATTAATTCAGCTGATTTTTTTGCTTCTTCAATTCCTTTTTGTGATAAATCTACATCTACCCAACCAGTAAACCTATTTTCAGCATTCCATACACTTTGTCCATGTCTCAACAAGATTAGTTTACTCATAATAGTTTCATATTGAATATTATGTACTATATTAACTACACAATGGAAAATAATATTTTAAAGTTAATCAAATATTTATATTATTTTTCTCTAATAACTTTAGTTATTTTATACTTATTTCCAGGAAGTATCATTGGATATTTTCTTTATAATGATTTAGGGAGACAACCAAATTTTATCGATAATCCGATTGGAACATCGATAAATCATTTTTTTTATTTCGTATATTTGACTTCTCTGGCTATTATTTGCAATTCACGAAACAAGCGATTCTTTTCAAGTCTAATTTTTATAATTTCAATTTCTATTATCTTAGAAATCTTACATTTTATTATTCCCAATAGAGCATTTGAGATTAACGATCTGGCAGCAAATATTCTAGGAGTGATGTTAGTTTTAATTATTAAAAAAATAATAAGATGAATAAACTATTTTTAATTATCACTTTTTTTTTTGTTACCGGTAACGTTTTTGCAGGTGAATTTTTAGGATTATCAAAAGTAATTGACGGAGATACGATCTACATAAATTATCAAAAATTTAGATTAGAGGGTATTGATGCACCAGAGATTAGACAGTTATGTGAAAAGAAAAAAAAAGAATATTTTTGTGGAAGAGAGTCTAAAAATAAATTAATTACAAAAATCGGCACTTCAATAGTGAGATGTGTGTCCTCAGGTAAAGATAAATATAAACGCCATCTAGCAACTTGTTTTATTAGAGATGTGAACTTGAATAAATGGATGGTCAGGCAGGGATATGCGGTAGCCTATAAAAGATATTCTAAAAAATATATAGATGATGAAGATTTTGCTAAAAAAAATAAATTAGGTATATGGTCTGGAACTTTTATGCCCCCAGAAAAATGGAGAAAACTGAATTAATTTCTTATATAAATTCATAAGTGATTCATTTAAAAAAAATATTTATTTTTTCCTTTTTTTTAATTCTTTCAGCCTGTTCTTCAATTCCAAAAAATACTCAAAATAGTTGTGCAATTTTTGAGGAAAGATACTTATGGTATAAGCATACCAAAGCATCTTATGAAAAATGGGGAGTACCAATTTATATACAGCTCGCTTTTGTAAAAAAAGAGAGCGATTTCAATTGGCTTGCCAAACCCCCTAGAAGAAAATTATTTAAAGTAATTCCATTTAAGAGGCCTTCTAGTTCATTTGGATATTCCCAAGCAGTTGTGGGTACGTGGGAGCAGTATAAATCTGAAACTGGAAATATTTTAGCGACAAGAGCAAGATTTAAAGACTCAGTAGATTTCATAGGATGGTACGTTAACAAAACGTCAAAAATTTTAAAAATTTCTAAAAAAGATGCCTACAGGCAGTATCTTGCTTATTATAAAGGTTGGGGAGATTATAAAAATTATTCAAAAGACAAGAAAGCGGTGATTTACGCTAAATCTGTTAAAGAAATGGCAAATAAATATAGAAAGCAACTTACGCTTTGTCAAAAAAATTTAGATAAAAGAAAATATATTATTTTTTAAGTTGTTTATTTAATTCAATTTCAATAGCATCTATTCTTTGTGTATTCCTACCGATTATCGAATATATTGTGGGAATTACATATAGAGTAAAGAAAGTTGAAAACAACATTCCTCCAAATATTGTTATGCCCACAGTTAATCTACTCGCTGCTCCAGGACCTGAGCTTATGATAAGTGGTAACACACCAAATATAGTTGAAAGACTTGTCATCAAAATTGGTCTAAATCTTATTGAGGCCGCTTCGATTATTGCAACTTCAAATCTTTTACCTTCTTTTCTTAGTTGATTAGCAAATTCTACTATTAAAATTCCATTTTTTGCTGAGAGACCTATTAAAATTACCAATGCTATTTGACTGTAAACATTTAAAGAGGAACCAACTACTAAAAGCCCCAAAAGACCTCCAAGTATAGCAAGAGGAACAGTGAGCATTATTGTTAAAGGATGTCTCCAACTTTCAAATTGAGCGCACATAGCAAGATATGCAGTAATTAATGCTAAAGCAAAGATTAAATATAATTGAGTATTTGTTTTTTTATATTCTTCACTTTCTCCTTTATAAGCAATTTTGGCTTGAGGTGTATTTTTATTGACTACGTTTACCAAAAATTTTAAAGCTTCGTCTAAAGAATAATCTCCGACCAACCTAGCAGATATTGTTACTGCTTTTTGCCTATTATACCTAGCTAAAAAAGGCGATTGACCTTTTTCGTTAAATGAAACTAAATTTGAGATAGATACAAGCTTATCATTGTTTTTTGATCTTACAAAAACTTTACTTATACTATCGGGTTCTTGTCTATCTTTTATATCACCTTGCAAAATAATTGAGTATTCTTTACCATCTTGTGTAAATCTTGTAACACTTTTTGAACCAAATATAGTTTCAAGAGTTCTTCCTATATCCTCTGTTGAAACCCCAAGATCCGCAGCTTTTTTTTGGTCAACTCTAACATTTAATTGAGGTTTATTTAGATCAAAATCATCTTGGATAGAAGTTAGTCCAGGATTTTTTCGCGCTTCCTTCTTTATTATATTTTTCCACTCTATCAATTGTTCATACGTATTTCCAAGTATTACAAACTGGACTGGATTTTGAATCCCTCCTGTTCTGATACCTTGTGGCATAACTGGAAAAGCTAAAACTCCAGGAACTTTTCCAATTTTTCCAAAAGACTCTCTCATAATTTTTACACCGTGACGATCTCTTTTTGACCAAGGTTCAAGAAGCACTATTATAAAACCACTGTTTACCTGTTTAGAAGATTTTCCAAATCCAGGAACTCTCATTATCAATTTTCTATATTCACCCTTACCAACTAGAGGAAGCAAAAGTTTTTCAATATCCTCTGCTTTCGATTTTGTAAAGTTAAAGCCAGACCCTTGAGGCGCTTTTATTATTACAAAAAAGGCCCCTCTGTCCTCTGGAGCTATCAATTTTTTTGGTGCATAATTAAAAAGAAAAGTTGTTAGGATAAGTGTTCCGACTAAAAAAGATATAATAATTTTTCTTTTGTTTATCCAAGTTATCAAAGAATGTTTGTAAGAATTTGATATTCCGCTAAGAAATTTTTCAAATTTTATAACAATACTCGACTTTTTCATATTTTTTTTTAAAAATTTACTACCAAGCATAGGACTTAAAGACAGAGCTACAAAACTAGAAATAATTACTGCCGAAGCTAAAGTTATTGCCGTTTGAGTAAATAATACGCCTGTTATACCTTTTATAAAAACTAATGGAATAAACACTGCCACTAAAACTACAGTAGTAGCAATTATCGCAAAAGAAACTTGTTTAGCTCCTTTATATGCTGCAACCAGAGGACTCTCACCGAGCTCGATTCTCCTTACTATATTTTCCAACATCACTATAGCGTCATCCACAACAATTCCTATTGCTAAAACTAAAGCCATTAAAGTAAAAAGGTTAATTGAAAAACCAAAAAAATATATAGATAGAAAAGTTGAAATTAAAGATACAGGCAATGCAATTATAGGAACTATCAAAGCTCTGATGTTACCTAAGAAAAGATAAATAATTATAGTTACTAAAATTAAAGCAATAATAAGGGTTTTATAAACTTCTTTTATAGCAGCTTTAATATAGTTGCTTCGATCAAAAGATACTTCGAGTGTAGTGCCTGGTGGTAAAGTTGATTTAATTTCTTTTATCTTTTTTTTTACACCCTTTGCAACAGAAATTGTATTTGCATCTGACTGTTGATATATACCAATACCCACTACTTGCTTACCATTACCTTTAAACAATGTTCTTGTTGACTCAGCTCCAACTTCAACTCTAGCTACGTCGTTCAAAGTAATTATAGAACCATCCTTTGCTCTTTTAAGAGGTAATTTTTTGTAATTTTCTAAGTTTTGATAAGCCTTATCTAATTTTATTGTTAAGTCGACATCCTTAGACTCAATTCTACCTGCAGGAAATTCAATATTTTCTTTTTGCAAAGCCATCTCCACTTCTTGGGTTGTAAGATCCCTGGCAGCTAAAGCTAAAGGATCTAGCCAAACTCTCAAAGAAAGTTCTCTTTCACCTCCCAGCCTAACTCTTCCAACTCCTGAGACTGTTGAAAAAACATCTGTTAAATATCTGTCTGCATAGTCAGTTAACTCTATGTCTGACATAGTTTCTGAATTAAAAGAAAGCCACATTGTTGTTCTCATGCCTGAACTTTGTTTATAAATCTCAGGTTGTTCAGCTCCGTCTGGTAAATTATCAACTACTCTGGCTACAGAACTTCTTACATCATTAGTTACGTCATCTAAATCTAAATTAGTTTCAAACGTGAGTGTAATTCTTGAACTTTCATCTTCACTAAAAGAATCAATAGTTTCTAAACCTGGTGTGCCACCGACAAAATCTTCTATCTTCTGAGTAATTTGTGTATCTATTATTTCAGCAGAAGCACCTTTATAATCAGTTTGAATTGTAACTGTTGGTTGTTGAATATCTGGAAGTTCATCAGTTGGTATTTCTTGAAAAGTTACTAAACCAAAAATTACTAAAACTAAACTCATTACCGAGGCAACCACAGGTCTTTTAATTGATAAATCTGTTAAAAACATTTTGAATATTATTTATTATTAGGTTTTAAAATTTTTACTTTAGCCTTATCTCTAACCTTAGTTATACCTTCACTGATCACTTGATCACCTTTGTTTACACCTGAAAGAACTGATACTTTTCCAAAATTTCTTTTTCCGGTTTCAATAATTTTTTTCTTTACAACGTTGTCTTTCACAATATAAACAAAAGAAGTATCACCTTGAATTGTAACAGCGCTTTCGGGCACTCCTAGTTGCTCGATTTCATCATATATAATTTTAACAGTCATCAGCTGCCCTGGAATTATTTCGAAATTTGAGTTTTTTACAATAATTCTAGCTAGGATTGAACGTGTAGAGGGATCAATTCTAGAACTCACAGAGTCTACTTTGCCGTTAAATACTTTTTTAAAAGCTGAATTTGAAACTTCGACTTTAAGGCCTGTTTTTAAAGCTCCAACATAATTTTCTGGTACTTTAATATCAATTACTATTTTTTTTAAATCATCTAAGGTTATAATTAAACTGTCCGTTCCAAGAACACCTTGAGCAATCTCTCTTTTACCAAGTTTACCATTAAATTCTGCTATAATATTTTCTTGATTTTTAAGAGCAACAATAATTTCACCTTTTCTTACGAATCTGTTTTCAATCTTCAAGTTTCCTAAAATATTATCTTTTTTTACTCTATAAATTTTGGAATTTTGAGCTAAAGCTGTACCAAAAGTTTCTATACTTTTGTAAAATAAAGATTTCTCAACCGACGAAACTATTACAGCTGGCGCTGGTCTTACACTAAATTTTTTCTTAAAGTGTAGGCCTATAAAATGTCTTGCAGTAATGACACTAAAAATAACTATAAAAAAAATTATTAGAAAAGCTTTTATTTTATTTGATTTTTTCATTTTTATTTAAGACCATATTCAGACCACGAGCCATCATAGATAACAGGTTTTTTACCACTTACAATAGAATTTGCTAGACCTAAAACGCAAGCTGTAACACCAGATCCACAAGAAAAAACAAAAGTTTTTTCTGAGTCGAGATTTAAATTTTTGAAAATCAATTCAATTTCATCTTTATTTTTAAATGTATTGTCTTCATTGATAATGTTTTGAAAAGGTAAATTTTTAGACCCTTTAATATTTCCACTTTTAAGCTCTTTTCTCGGCTCCAGTTGTTTGCCTAAAAATCTGGCTTCACTTCTAGCATCTATCAATTCAAATTTTTTACTAATAATATTTTGATCTACTTTTTCCTTTGTAACAACCATGTTTAAATTTTCTTCAGCAATGTAAGAACTTAATGGATTAATTTTTATATCTGTTGTAATTTTTCTATTTTCTTTAATCCATTTTTTTAAACCTCCATCTAAAATAGAAATAAGATTTGGATTATGTCCAAAATAAATAAAGTTAAACCATATACGGCAAGAGCTTATAACATCAGAATTGTCATATACAATTATATGATCAGAATTATTTATTCCCAACTTAGAGACTGATTTTTCCCAATATTTTTTATCAGGCATCATATGTGGAATTTTTGTATTTTGTTTAGAGTTTTTATCTAAATCGAAAAAAAATTGCATTTTTAATATGACCAGAAGAGTATTCCTTGAAAGCATTTCTTTTTGTGTTTGGCATATGCCAACTTCCATCTAAAATTTTTACATTGTCAATATTATTTGCAAGCCAATCTGTAGATACTAAATAATTTTTCATCTATTTTTTTCAATATATTTTTGATGATAATCCTCTGCTTTACAGTAATTTCTAATTTTTGAAATTATAGTTTCAATTTTACCATTATAACTTTGATTAAATTTTTCTTTTATTTTTAAAGCTAATTCTTTTTGTTCTTCTGTTTCGTAAAATATTTCACTTCTATATTGAGTGCCGACATCTGGAAATTGCATATTTTTTTGAGTTGGATCGTGCATTTCAAAGAATAAATTTAATATTTTTTCGTAAGAAATTAATTTTTCATCAAAAACTAATCTTACAACCTCTGCATGTCCTGTATTTCCCTTGCAAACTTCTTCATATGTCACATAAGGCTTTTCACCTCCTGCATAGCCAACTTCAGTTTCTATAATACCTGGTTTACCTTTGAAATTTTCTTCAGGTTTCCAAAAACAACCAAGTGCAAGTGTACATTTTTGCATAATTTATTTATTATGTTTAGAACTTATGAGGATATTAAATTGTTAACCCAAAATCAAATCGGCGTTTTGTACATGATAGGAAGTGTAATTTGCTTCTCTATAATGGATATATGCGTTAAGTGGCTAGATTACTACCCAGTTGGCCAGGTGTTGTTTTTTAGATTTTTTATAGGATTTATTCCAATTTTTTTTATCATCCCAAGAGATAAAATTTTTAATTTTTATAAAACCTCACGTCCTGGGCTCCATGCTTTTAGAGCAATTTGTGGAGCTTTGGCAATTATAGCTTTATTTTACGGCCTAAGGGAATTACCTCTTGCTGATGTAATTTCTTTAACTTTTGGGGGTCCAATATTTGTTACTGTTGCTTCTATATTCTTTTTATCTGAGAAGGTGGGAATAAAAAGGTGGTCTGCAGTAATCATAGGGTTTATCGGTATGTTATTAATTATTCAACCAGCTTTCGTAGAATTAAATTATTATTATATTTCTCCAATAATTTTTTGTATTTTTTTTGCGTGTGTTGCAATAAGTGTGAGATCCCTCTCTAAAACTGAACCTAATTACACAATAGCTTTTTATTTTACCTTTTTGTGTACAGTTTTAGGTTTATGTTCATTATTTTTTGTTGAGTGGGTTATGCCTTCGTTAATTGATGCTTTAATATTAATTATAATGGGTATTTGTGGAAGCGTCGCCAATTTACTATTAACACAAAGTTATAGGCTTGCAGAGACTTCATTAGTCACACCTATAAAGTATCTTAGTTTGGTGTTTGCTATTCTTTTCGGCTTTTTTATTTGGAATGAAATCCCTAAAATTCTTACTTTAATCGGAGCAGTCCTGGTAATCTTAAGCTCTTTAATTATTTTTGTAAGAGAAAAACATTTAAAAAAACAAATAGTTACTCCAAGACCATGAGAAGACAACCCGTCTATTGGAGTAAAGCCAAAAAGACATTATCTAAAAAAGATAAAGTAATGAAGTATTTAATTTTGAAGTATAGAGACGGTTCTCTAATATCAAGAAATGATGTTTTCTTTTCTCTTTGCAAGAGTATTATAGGTCAACAAATTAGCGTAGCAGCTGCTGATGCAGTTTTTTTAAAATTTAAAAAAAAGTGTAAAAATAAAATTTCAGCAAAAACTGTGAATTGCTTATCTTTTTCTGGTCTAAAAAGTTGTGGTTTAAGCAAACAAAAAGCTAGGGGAATAAAAGAATTAGCTAAAAAAACTCTGAATAAAACTTTTAAACCAAATTTAATAAAAAAAATGAGCGATGAACAAGCGATTGAATACTTATCTGAGCTTAGACAAATTGGAAGATGGTCTGCAGAAATGATTTTACTGTTTACCTATAATAGGTCTAATATTTGGCCCTTGCAAGATATTGGTCTTTTAAGAGCTATTTCAAATAACTATAAAAAAAAATATTTTCCACCTAAAAATTTCTTAAATAAACTTTATAAAAAATTTACCCCTTATTGTTCGGTCGCTACTTGGTATCTATGGAGATCGATTGATGATGAACCAATTCAATACTAGTAACTTTTAATCACTATAGCGTTAAAATCTGCTTTACCATCTCTAAATGATTTTGCTTCTTGATATTCTTTGGAATTGAAACACTCTTTAGCTTTTTCAACACTTTCAAATTCAACTACAACATTTCTTGCGAAATCATGTTTTCCCTCTAAAATAGAAAATTGACCTCCTCTAACAAGATATTTACCTCCATATTTTTTAATCGCTAATTCTGCTCTACTTGCATATTCTTTGAAAGCTTCGCTGTTAGCAATATTTATTCTTGCTATCCAATATCCTTTGTTCATTTACAATCCCTTAAAAATAATTTAGTTTTTTCTATGGCCGAGAAATTAATCATAGACTGGAAAGAGTATAATCTAATTGTAGAAAAGCTGGCAATACAAATTCATGAAAGTGGGTATAAACCAACTATGTTGATAGGAATAATGAGAGGTGGAGCGCCTATCATTGATGTTCTCAGCCGAGTATTTAAGCTTAAATGTGCTTATCTTGCAGTTGAGTCTTATTCAGGAAAAGGAATAGAAGATCAACAAGGTGAATTAGTTTTTTCTAGGGAGATGAGTTCAACAGTTCAAAATATGGGTGGAAGACTTCTACTTTGTGATGATCTTTCAGATACAGGCGTTACTTTAAAAAAAAGTATTAATTGGCTTTATAGTTATAAAGGAATTAAAGAAATTGAAACTATAAAAACTGCAGTATTATGGAAAAAAAAAGACTCTACATTCGAACCAGATTATTGTGCAGAAAGATTAAGCTCAAATCCTTGGATAGTTCAACCTTTTGAACATTATGAAGAGGTTAAAATTCAAGATTTAGTTAAAAAACATAAAAAGTAATTGAGGGCCAGTTTGTACCAGCCCTCAAATTAAAATTATGCAACGGCAAAGCTAACAACACTTAGTATTGCAATTACCCAAATTGCTGGAGAAGTTGTGTTAAATTTTCCAGTCAAAATTTTGATTAACGCATAAGAAATAAACGCTAAAGCTATTCCATTACTTATACTGTAAGTTAATGGCATAGTTATCATAGCTATCACTGCAGGACCCGATTCAGCTATGTCATCCCATTCTATATCAGTAATATTTCTTACAAAAAGTATAGCAACATATAATAGAGCGGCTCCGTCAATTTCTTTTGGTAAACTTGTTGCTAATGGAGAAAAGAATAAACAAGACAAGAATAAAACACCGATTACTAAAGAAGTCATTCCAGTTCGGCCTCCTGCTTTCACTCCTGCTCCTGACTCAACATAGCTTGTTACAGTAGTAGTACCCATTAAAGCACCAGCGACTGTTCCAACACTGTCGGACAACATTGCTTTATTTATATCTTTTACTTTTCCATCTTTGCCAACTTTACCAGCTACATTAGCGACCGATGTCAAGGTTCCTGCTGTATCAAAAAAATCGATAAACAGTAATGTAAATATTACAGTCGACATTCCGGCTGTAAATGCAGCAGTTAAATCAAAATCGAAAAGGTAAGTCATAGGTGGAATTGATCCTACTACACCATTGAATTTTGCTAATCCAGTAATCCATGCAATAACACTAAAAACAAGTATACCAATAATGATGTTACCTCTTACCTTCATTTTTTCTAATACAATCATTACAACAAATGCAAGACATCCTAAAAGTACTAGAGGATTTTTAATATCACCAATTGTGACAAGTGTTACTGGGTGATCTCCTACAACTCCCATAATTTCTAATCCAATGATGGCTAAGAATAAACCTATTCCAGCTCCTATTCCTAATTTCAAACTCCTTGGAATTGAATTTATCAACCAAGCTCTTATTGGAGTTAGCGATATGATTAAGAATAAAACTCCGGCTACAAGAACTGCACCAAGTGCAGCTTGAGGAGTGTATCCCATTCCAGCTACGACACCAAAAGCGACGAATGCGTTTATACCCATACCTGGCGCTAAGCCTATTGGCCAAGTTTTACCGTAAAATGCCATAATGAAACATGCAATGGCTGTAGCAAGTATTGTAGCAGTAAAAACTGCTCCAAAATCAAAGAAACCTTTTTCAACTCCTGCAAACTCACCTGAGAGAATAAAGGGATTTAAAAACATTATATAAGCCATTGTTAAAAATGTGGTAACACCGGCAATTACTTCTGTTTTAAAATCTGTTTTGTGTTTTTTGTATTCAAAATATTTTTCCATCATAAATAATCCTCCTGTAAGTGTTAAATAACCCTATTTTGGACTAAAATCTTTTGAAATATTTGCTTAAAGACCAAATTACAACCTGCAGGTAATATTTCTGTTTATAAGTTTTAGGTATAATCTTATATTTTAGCTATGAAATTTTTTTTTGTTATATTTACACTTCTTTTTAGCTCAACATTTTTATTTTCTTGTCAAACGGTAACAACTAAAATAGATGAACAAACAATTAAAGAAGAAAAAAGACTCAGCAAATTATTAAAAAAATCTGAGAGTGACTTAAAATTAGCTTACGGCAAACCCGATAAAATAGAATTTACAGATAGTAGAAATAGAGTTTATGTTTACATTACAGAAAAACTAAAAATTAAATGTGAGAGAAAATTTGAAATTAATCCAAACAATATTGTAATTGGTTTTACGAGCAAAAATTGTTTTTAGTTTAATTTAAAATATTAGCAGTCTTTAAGATAAAACTATATTCTTCAGCAAGTTCTTTAATAGCGTTATCTCTACCACTCATCCCGCCATGACCAGCTGCTTTCATTTTACACTTTAATAATTGTGTATTATTATCATCTTTTATATCTCTTAATCTTGCTATGTATTTAATTGGTTCAGAGTAAAGAACACGATTGTCAAACAAAGAAGTTGTAATAAGCATTGAAGGGTAAGAAGTCTTTTTTAAGTTGTTATATGGAGAATAAGATAAAATGTATTCAAAATATTCTTTACTTTTAATTGGATTACCCCAAAGCTCCCATTCAGCTGGTGTAAGTGGAAGTTTTTCGTTAAGCATTGTAGTTAAGGTATCAACGAAAGGTACTAATAAAAGAGCTGAAAAAAATAATTCAGGTGCAATATTAATTACAGCTCCACCTGTTAATCCTCCAGCTGATCCACCGTAAAAACATATTCCACCTTTATAAGTATACCTTTGATCAATTAAATGATTTGCGCAAGCAACATAATCCAAGAAAGTATTTTTTTTTAACTTTTTCTTACCCTCTTCATGCCAAGTATCTCCAAGATCACCGCCGCCTCTTATGTGTGCGATTGCAAAAGTGATACCTCGATCTATTAAACAAAATCTTGAAGCACTAAATGACGGAGAGATACTGTGTTTGTAAGCTCCATAAGCATAAAGTAAAATTTTAGATTTTCCGTCTTGTTTAGAATTTTTTAAACGTACTAAACTGATGGGTATCATTCTTCCATCATGAGATTTAGCTTTTATTCTCTCGATTACATATTTATCCGGATTATGACCTGAGGGTATTTCAACTTCTTTAACAAGTTTTTTTTCTTTAGTTAAGATATCATATTCATAAATTTTGTTAGGAGATGCCATACTCTCCCAACTAACTCTAATTTTTGTTGTATTTTTATTTTTTTGCATTAAAGAAACACCAGGACAGCCTATTGCCTCATCAGAAATTTTTATCTCTTCTTCTTTATTTGTTTTAATATTTCTTACAAATAATTTAGGAATAGCGTCAGACTTTTCGCCTCGGATCATAAAATTATCTAAAAATTCTAATTCACCAATGACTGTTTCTTTCTTTGAAGGAATAAATTCCTCTAATTTATTAATATTATCAATTTTACACTTAAGAATTTTATAATCTCTAGCATCTTTATTTGTATGGATATAAAAATACCCTTTCCAAGAGTCTACAGAGTAACGAATATTTGTTTCCCTCTTTTGAAATAAAATTGGTTTAATAGTATTAGTTTGAGATGGAAAATAATATTCTTCTGTGGTTATATGATCTGAAGTTGAAATTATAAAAAATTTTTCATCCGAAGTTAAACTTATTCCGCAAGTAAAAGTTTCATCTTTTTCTTCGAAGATTAATTCATCACCATTTACTGGTGTGCCAACTACGTGTTTATAAATTTGTCTAGGCCTATGAAATTTATCCAGTTTTGAGTAGAAAAAACTTTTGCTATCCAAAGACCAAGCTATACTTCCACTCGTATTTTCAATGATATCTCTCTCATTTTTGCCATTGCCCAGATTTCTTAAATGAATTGTAAAATACTCCGATCCCTTAAGATCTAAAGAGTATGCCATGTATTTATCACAGTGAGAAACGCTTATACCCCCTAAACCAAAATACTCTGAACCACATTTTTCTTTTTCAAGATCACCATCAAAAAAAATTTCTTCCGGTTTTGAACTATCAATGAGTTGCCGCATATTTTTACCATAATTCCCCTGAGCCTCAGTTTTTGTCCAATAATAATATTTTTTATCTTTGAATTTTAGAGATGTATCATCTAGTTTAATTTTTGATTTAATTTCATCAAACAATTTTTTTTGAAAATTTTTAACATCTGTGAAATAGTTTTCTGTAATTTGATTATTTTCTTCTATATACTTTTTAACATCAGGCAATAAAATATTTGGATCTTTTAAAACCTCTAAAATATTGGGCTGATCTACCCAAGAATAGTCATCTTTTAACTCAATCTTATGATATTCTTTTTTGCTCTTTAATTTTTTTAATTTTGGTATAATCATGTTCTAGAATTTATATGAATTTATTTCTATTAGGAATTATCATTTTTGTCATTGTTTATTTGTTTTTAAACTGGTTTGCGCGAACCAGTTCAAAAAAAATTGCCCAAACTATTAAAAAAATAGCAGTTTATTTCTCTTTAATTCTTGCTGCAATTTTGACTATAGGAGGTAAGTATCTTTTTTCTCTGCCTTTTTTGTTTGTAATTTTAAGCGGTCTTAAAATAAAAGGATTAACAGCTTTGCAGATGATGCAATTATGGAGATTAATTCAGTTTCTAAAAAATTCTGGTAAATTTTCACAAGGTAGTTTTAATAAGTCCAGAGATGATACTAGCATATCAAATGACGAGGCATATAAGCTTTTAGGGTTAACCAAAGGTTGTTCTAAAGAAGAAGTTTTACAAGCAGCGATGAAACTCCAAAAAAAAATTCATCCTGACATCAACCGTGAAATAAAAACTGAAAGACTTAGTCAACTTGTTAACCAGGCTAGAGATAAAATATTAAAGAGTGATTTTTCTTAATTTAAAAAGTTAATTGCTGCTCCTAAAACTTTATCAAAAGAAATTCTATTTTGACCTAAAGTATTATGCGTTGTGGTCTCTTCAGTTTCACCCTCTGGTATAATCACATTAATATTTTTTGAGTATTTTCCATAAGCTAAGACCGGACTGTCCATAAATAATGCTAAACAGTTTAATCCTAATGCTGAAGATATGTGAAGCCATCCTGTGTCGTTTCCAATATAAAGATTACAGTTTTTAATAATTGGCATTGCATCTTTTATTTTTAAATCAGCAAATGAAAAACATTTGGTACCAACTTTTGAATTAATAATTTTATCAATTAATGATTTATCTTTTTCTCCACCTGCCAAATAAAATCTACATGGAAATTTTTCACTCAATTTTTCACAGAGCATTATATAATTATTTATATTCCACCTTTTAGTAGGGCCGCTGGCCGAAAAACCTAAGCAAATATGTTTGAAATTTTGGTCAAATTTATTTTGTGCTAGTTTTACATCTTCTAAATTCAGATATAATTTTGGCTGAGTTGAAATAATTTCGTTTAATTCATGTTCTATAAATATCTTTGCTGAGTTAACAAAATTGTCTTTCTTTTGAAATAATGGATATTGACAAATTTTTTTTATTTTAGCTAACTTAGAAATTAAATAATATCTTAGAGATCCACTAAATATGAATACTTTATCAAATTTTCTATTTTTAATTAAATTAGTTAAATTTAAAAAACCTTTTAAACCATCATGTGATCCTAAACTATTTTTGGTCCTATCTAGAGTAAGAATTTCCTTGATATGCTGATCATTAATTAAAAGCTGATCAGCACGTGAATTATTTTTAACTAGTAAAGATATTTTTACTTTATATTTTTTGGAAATAGCATGAATATAGGGCAGATAGATAATCATGTCTCCCATACCAATCTTTGGTTGTATTACAAGAACTTTCATTTTTAATTCTAATATTATAACCTAGACAAAATAAATTAGGTAAGATTATGATAAAAAGAGGAATTTACGCAGCTGCTCTTAGTGTTATTAATAAAGATAGCTCTCTAAATATAGATGCAACAATCTCCCACGCAGAAAATTTAATTAAAAAAGGTCTTCACGGAGTATTTTTTTTTGGATCAACTGGACAAAGTCAACTAATTTCAATGTCAGAGAAAAAGGACTTTATTTCAAAAATTTCGAAGCACAAATTAAGAAAACAATTCTATTTAGGGACAGGAAATAATTCTTTATTAGAAAATATAAATCTTATTAAGTACGCAATGGAGTATAATTTTAATTCTTTTTTAATTATGCCCCCAGCATATTATAAAAATAATTCAGATGAGGGTGTTTATAATTTTTATAAATCAATAATTTCTGAAACCTCAAAAATAAAAATTATATTATATAATTTTGAAAAATTAAGTGGTTATAAATTTTCAGTTGATGCAGTAAAAAAGCTTGTAAATTCATTTCCAAAAAATATTGTTGGCTGTAAAGACTCAAGTTATAATTTATTTGAGAATTTAAAAATTCCAAATTTTTTGATGTTTCCTGGATCAGAGTCAAAGCTTTTAAAAGGTTTAGAAATTGGATGTTCTGGATGTATATCTGCTGTCACAAATGTTACACACGAAATGTCAAGAAAGGTTTTTGATGATTTCGAAAAAGGCTTGAATCAAACAATCAATGAAAAATTAATTTTAACTAGAAAAGTTTTTGATTTATTTAATTTGATTTCTG
>CACKZT010000011.1 GCA_902604695.1 uncultured Pelagibacteraceae bacterium
TAATAGTTCCCATCCTCGTGTAGGTAAAGAGTAAAAGTTAATAGATGCGTGAGTGTGACTTGCCCAGTCTGCAAGAAGTAAACTTACTAAAAATCCTAATCCTAATATTATTCCACGATAATTTTTAAAATATTTTAAAATTACAATTAAGATTAAAGGATACAATACATAAAATTGTTCCTCTACAGAAAGTGACCAAGTATGAAGAAATGGTTGAAACTCGACAGTCTCTAGAGCATTGTATCCAGTACCGAGACTCCAAAAATATAAATTTGATACATATAAAAGGCAAGAAATGACCGAAAAAGAGTAATCAACAAAAAAATTTGGAATGACTAAATAAAGTGCAAAAGGATAGCTTACTAATAATATAAAAAAAATAAGAGGTAATATTCGTCTAGCTCTTCTTTTGTAGAAATTAATAAAAGAAAAATTTCCTTCAAGAGCTTGAGATAAAATTATTCTAGTAATTAGATATCCGGAAATAACAAAAAAAACATCAACTCCTAAAAAACCTCCTTCTAAGAATTCAACTCTACCATGGTAAAGTAGCCCACCCCAAACTGATATTGCTCTTAAGCCATCAATATCTGGTCTATTTTCTAATTTGTACATTTGTTCTGACGACTGGTTGTATTATAATTATTTGAATAATTAAAGTTTATTTTCTAAAATTTTGTCTTTTGTCTGAAAATCTTTTTTTTTTATTAAAAAACCTTTTTTTGAAACCTTTTTTTTTTCCATTAAACTTTTTTTTAAAATTAAAAGATCTGCTGTTTTTTTCGGTTCGGTTATCTTCGCGCCTATCCTGATTATCTCTTTTTCTCTTAGTAAATCTATTTTTACTTCTTCTATCTCTTCTATCAAAAGCGCGCCCGCCTCTTTTTCTTCTTTGTCTTATATCGCTGCCAAGTTCCACTTTAAAATTTGGATTAATTAATCTTTGAATTGCATTCCATTTTGACCTGTCTTCGTTTCCAATAAAGCTTAATGCAGATCCTTCTAAACCTGCTCTAGCTGTTCTTCCAATTCTGTGAATAAAATCTTCAGGTACCTGAGGTAAGTCATAATTAATAACATGCTTAATCGCAGGTATATCTAAACCACGACTTGCCACATCGGTTCCTACTAATATTCTAAAGTGATTATTTCTAAAAGCTTTTATAACTCGATCTCTTTTGTTTTGTCTTAAATTTCCGTGAATTGCATCAGCATCATGATCATCATACTTTAATCTCTTAACCATTTTTTCAGCATTTCGTCTAGTTTTTACAAATATCAAAATAGAACCTTGCCTAATATAAATCTGTTTTATTAATTGATTATATTTATCTCCATCATTTACTCGTAATATTTCTTGTTTAATTTTTTCAATTGGTGTTGATGTTGAGCCGACAGAAATTCTAACAGGTTGATTTAAATATTTTTCAGCTAGTCTTAAAATATTATTGGGTAATGTGGCTGAGAATAATAAAGTTTGATGTTTTTTAGGTACTGTCATTAATACTTGGTTAATTTGAGGTGCAAAACCCATATCTAACATTCTGTCGGATTCATCCAATACTAAAAAAGTTGTATTATTCAATCTTAAAGTTTGACGCTTTAGATGGTCGTTAATTCTTCCAGGTGTACCAACAATTAGTCTTGGATTTCTTCTCATTTGTTTTAATTGTTTTTGCATCGAGTCACCTCCAATTAATAGAGATGTTCTTATGTTTCCTTTCCCAATTAAGTTATTCATAGTTTGCATAACTTGTGTTGCAAGTTCTCTAGTAGGTGTCATTACTAACGCAGTTTCTTTTTTAGTTTTAAGCAATAGATTTACTAATGGAATACCAAACGCTCCTGTTTTTCCAGTTCCGGTCTGTGCAGTTCCTAAAATATCTTTGCCTTCCAGAGCAACAGGTATAGCTTTGGCTTGTATAGGAGTTGGAGTTCTAAAATTAATTTTTGCTAAAGACTCCACGAGGGTTTCTTCTAATTCAAGTGACAGAAAATTTTCCATAAAATACTATTTAAATAAAACTTGATAACAATGGCTATACCTTTGATAGACTCATAACAACAATAATTATTTATGCATTTTTGAACGTTTTGGTGCGGTCGGAGAGACTCGAACTCTCATGGGAAAACCCACACGGCCCTCAACCGTGCCTGTCTACCAATTTCAGCACGACCGCATATTTTCTGCGACAATAAGTGAATGACAATTTAAGTTCAAGTTGATAGATTAGAATAAGTATGTCTGCACAAGAACAATTAAATAAAGAAACTATAAAAATCTATCAAAAGATCTCTAGGCATGTTCCAGAGATAGAGTGGAAAATACATGCACCGTTAATTGAAAAAATTAATAAATTAAAAAAAGAAAAAAATGCAGTTATCCTTGCGCACAATTATCAAACACCTGAAATTTATCATGGGGTTGCCGACATAGCCGCTGACTCTTTAGCTCTTGCTGTTGAAGCATCAAAAACATCTGCAGATATTATTGTATTGTGCGGAGTTCATTTTATGGCTGAAACTGCAAAATTAATGAGTCCTAATAAAAAAGTTTTTATTCCTGACATGGGTGCTGGTTGTTCGTTGGCAGAGTCTCTCACAGGTAACGATGTAAGATTGCTTAAAAAAAAATATCCTGGAGTTCCGGTTGTTTCATATGTTAATACTTCAGCTGACGTAAAAGCAGAGACAGACATATGCTGTACGTCTGCTAATGCTGTTAAAGTAGTAGAGTCATTAAAAACTGATAAGGTAATATTTTTACCAGATCAACACTTAGCAAATTATGTTGCAAAACAAACAAAAGTAAAAATTATTTCGTGGAAAGGTTCTTGTATCGTTCACGAGCAATTTTCAGCAAAAGAAATAAAAGATATTAGAAGTGCTAATCCTGGGATAAAGGTCATCGGCCATCCAGAATGTCCTGATGATGTACTAGAGGCATGTGATTTTGCAGGATCAACTGGTGGAATGATTGATTATGTAAAAAAAAATCAGCCAAAAAAAGTTATGCTTGTTACAGAATGTTCTATGAGTGATAATGTTCAGGCAGACAATCCTAAAGTAGATTTTATTAAACCATGTAATTTGTGTCCCTATATGAAAAAAATTACCTTAAATAAAATTCTTGATTGTCTAGAAAATGAGACTAATGAAATTTTTATTGAAGATAAAATTTCTAAAGCTGCCAGAAAATCAGTTCAAAGAATGGCCGAAATTGGTCGTTAATAAAAGTGCAAAAACTAAATCAAAGTTATATCAATAGAATTGTAAAACTCGCACTGTTAGAGGATACAAAACCCTTTGGAGATATTACGTCAAAACTTATCAAAAGTAAAAAATGTAAGGCGGAAATAATTGCAAAACAAAATGGTATTATAGCTGGTTTAGATTTATGCAAATTATCCTTTAAATTATTGAGTAGAAAAATAATCTTTCAAAAAAAATTTAATGATGGTTCAAGAGTAAAAAGGGGGAATATAATTGCAATTATTTATGCTGAAAATAAAACAATATTAACTGCAGAAAGAACTGCTCTTAATTTTTTAAGTCATGCTTCAGGGATTGCTACATTAACAAATAAGTTTGTAAAAAAAGTAAACAAAAGAACAAAAATTTGTTGTACTAGAAAAACTACACCTAATTTAAGACTTATTGAAAAATACGCAGTTAAAAAAGGCGGGGGTTTAAACCACAGATATAATCTAAGTGATGAAATTATGATAAAAGATAATCATATTTCTAGTGAAAATAACTTGAGAAGACTTGTTAAAAAAGCAATTAAAACTAAGAAAGTAATTACTGTGGAGATAGAAAAGTTTAAGCAGTTAAAAGAAATTTCAGATTTAAAATTCAAACGTGTTTTATTTGACAACATGAATTTAAAAGAATTAAAAAAGTGCTTAAAAATTTGTGGAAATAAATATGAAACTGAATATTCAGGAAACGTAAATATTACTAATATAAGAAAAATTTCAAATACAAACGTAGATCGAATTTCAGTAGGTTCGATCACCCACAGCGCAAAAGCATTTGATTTTAGCTTAAAAATAAGTGGATAGTTTTTCTATATTGACAATATACTCTCAAATATAATAGATTCTTCCTAGCATCCACATGCTTAAAAAGCGGCTCATCTACATGAGTTAAAAGTAGGTTGAATAAAAAAAGGAGATGTGATGATAAAAAGACATACACATTTGCTAAACGAGTTCAGCCGAAAGCAAACAGAGGCTAAGCTAGTTCAGCAATTACAAAAGTTCAGAAAAACAGTAGCGGTCAATGCTAATGGAACATCTGGATATACGATTAAAAAGGGAAAGAATGCTGGAAAAGTTTTGAAGCATTTAAAACTAGACTCTAAAAAAATCTAATTATTTGGAGGCAAAATATATGAATTTTGCCTCCATTGCATAACATGAATCATCTTGCAGCTAAAACGACTAAAGAAAAACCACCAAAAATATTACTTGTTAAATTTTTACTTAATAAACCTAGTAAGTATTGAGGAAGGTAAATAGCAAATTTTTTAATCTCTTTTTTGTTTTTTAATTCTTGTAAACGATTATCTGCAAAATTATGTTTTACAATCTTATAGCCACAACTTTCTAAAAGAAGGATTGCTGTTTTTTTTGTATAGAAATGTAAATGTCCTACCTGATCATAAGAATGTTTAAATATATTCTTATTTCGTATCATGGAAAGTAAACTAATTTCCAAGGGAATATTAAATAAAAAAAAATTTCCTTTTTCTTTTAATTTTCTTAAAAAATCATAAGAATTTTCAATATGCTCAAAAACGTCTGCAGCAATTATTAAATCATTATTGTTTTTCTCCAAATTTATAAAATCTTCATTAAAAAAATCTATTTTATCATAATTTTTTTTTGCTATTTCAATTGCGCCAGGATTAATGTCATAGCCCGTAAATTTGCATTCTTTTTCAAACAAATTAGTTTTTTTTGCTTCGGCTAATATTTTTCCCACACCACACCCTACTTCGATTATTGAGTTTATTTTATTAAATTCGAAATTTGATTTTTTTAGAAGCTTAAGAAAATTGTTCCACTTAAAATTTGAATCTTCAATATGATAGGAGTGATTTTTTTCGATATAATCACCACTAGTATAGCGATTATTATTCATCTATCTTCTTAACTCAGCCTGTGCGGCGGCCAATCTAGCTACAGGTACTCTAAATGGAGAACAGGATACGTAATTTAATCCATTTTTAGAACAAAATTCAATACTCTTAGGGTCTCCACCGTGTTCTCCACAAATACCAAGTTTAAGTTTTTTATTTTCTTTTCGACCTCTTGTAGATGCGATCTCTACTAATTCCCCTACACCATCTTGATCTATACTCACGAAAGGATCCACTTCAAAAATCTTGTTGTTTATGTAATCATTTAAAAACTTACCAGAGTCATCTCTACTAACTCCTAGAGTAGTTTGAGTTAAATCATTAGTTCCAAAACTAAAAAAATCTGCATATTTTGAAATAGCTTTAGCTTGTAAGGCTGCCCTAGGAAGTTCAATCATCGTTCCTACGATATAATCTAATTTTGCATTATGTTTTTTCTTAATTTTATTTGCAGTTCTATCTACAAGTTCTCTTAATATTTTCAATTCTACATCTGTAGAAACAAGAGGTATCATTATCTCAACAAACGCTGATTTTTTCTTTTCTTTTTTTAATTCAACTAAAGACTCGAAGATAGCTTCACATTGCATTTCATATATTTCTGGGAATGAAATGCCCAACCTACAACCCCTATGTCCTAACATGGGATTCTCCTCATGTAACTCGGATATTCTATCCTTTACCTCTTTTACTCCTAGGTTTAAAGATCTTGCCACTTCTTCTATGTCTTTGTCAGTTTTTGGTAAAAATTCATGTAATGGAGGATCCAAAAGTCTTACTGTTACAGGTAATCCGGACATAACTTTAAAAATCTCCTTAAAATCATTTTTTTGATAAGGTAGAAGCTTTCCTAAAGCATTATTTCTATCTTCTTTAGCTCTTGATAAAATCATTTGTCTTACAGACATTATTCTTTCCTCGTCAAAAAACATGTGCTCGGTCCTACAGAGACCTATGCCTTCAGCTCCAAATTTTCTTGCGGTTTTACTATCATTTTCTGTCTCAGCATTAGTTCTTACTTTAAGTTTTCTAAATTGATCTGCCCACTTCATAATAGTTGAAAAATATCCAGAAATTTCTGGTTGAACTGTTGGAACTAAGCCTTCCATAACTTTTCCGCTACCCCCATCTATTGTTATAATGTCACCTTCCTTAACTATTATATCGCCAGCCTTAAATTGTTTTGTTTCATAATCTATAGTAATTTCGCTCGAGCCCGATACACAAGGTCTACCCATTCCTCTAGCTACCACAGCTGCGTGACTTGTCATTCCTCCTCTTGCAGTTAAAATTCCTTTAGCGGCATGCATTCCATGGATATCCTCTGGAGAAGTTTCCAATCTAACTAATATCGTATCCTGCATCATGCCATTTAGTCTTTCTGCTTCGTCTGCTGAAAAAACAACCTTACCACTAGCAGCTCCGGGAGAAGCTGGTAAGCCAGATGCAATTATTTTTTTTTCAAATTTTTCATCTAGAGTTGGATGTAACAAAGTATCAAGAGTATTTGGATCGATTCTAAGAATAGCTTCTTTTTTTGTAATTAATTTCTCTTTTACCATGTCTACTGCAATTTTTATTGCAGCTTTGGCTGTTCTTTTTCCAGATCTAGTTTGAAGCATCCATAATTTATTATTTTCTACAGTGAATTCAATATCTTGCATATCTCTATAGTATTTTTCTAACTTTAAAAAAACTTTAGCAAGTTCTTTGTATACTTTAGGCATAGCTTCTTCCATTGACAAGCCTTCAGAACCTGATTCCTTTTTGGCTTTTTTTGTAATATGCAAGGGAGTTCGAGTTCCTGCTACAACGTCTTCTCCTTGAGCGTTAATTAAAAATTCTCCAAAGAAAGAATTTTCTCCCGTTGAAGGATTTCTTGTAAAAGCAACACCAGTAGAACAATCATTCCCCATATTTCCAAAAACCATTGCCTGAACATTCACAGCAGTTCCCCAGTGGTCAGGTATTTGGTTTAACTTTCTATAAGTTTTTGCTCTTTGACTTTCCCATGACAAGAACACAGCATTAATTGCACCGAAAAGTTGCTGCTTGACATCTTGTGGGAAGTTAATTTTTTTTTCTCTTTTTACTAAATCTTTAAAATTTTGAATCAGTCCATCCCAATCATTTTCATCTAATTCTGTATCTAATAATACTTTTTTCGTAAGTTTGTAATTATCAATCATTTCTTCAAAAAGATGGCTCTCGATACCAAGTACTACATTGCTATACATTTGTATAAATCTTCTGTAACTATCTTTAGCAAATCTACCGTTCGAAGTTTTTTTTGACAAAGCTTCAACTGTTTTATCGTTTAAACCTAAGTTTAAAATTGTATCCATCATTCCTGGCATTGAAATTCTTGCTCCAGACCTAACAGACACTAAAAGAGGGTTTTTAAGATCCCCAAATTTTTTTTTTGTTCTAACTTCGATTTTTTTTAATTCTTTTTGAATGTCTACAATTATTTTTTTTGGTAATTTTTTTTTACTTTTATAAAAAATATCACAAACCTTTGTCGAAATAGTGAATCCTGGAGGAACTGGCAAGCCAAGTCTGCCCATCTCACCCAAGTTTGCGCCTTTACCACCTAAAATATTTTTTTTGTTTTTAAGATTTTTTGATGCTTTATCGTCAAAACTGAATATTAACTTTTCCACTATAAACCCTCTAATTTTGAAAAATCAAGAAAATTGTTAAATGTATTACAATGCATTTTAAGTAATTCTAATCGATTATTTTTTATATCATAATTTTCATCATTTACCTTAACATTGTCAAAAAAATTATCTGTGAATGGTTTTGTCTCTGAAAGTTGAATGAGTAGATTTTCGTAGTTTTTTTTATCCTCTTTAACTGTAAAAGCCTTGCGAATATTGTTGATTTTTTCAAACAGTGCTTTTTCCTCTTCTTGTCTAAAAAGGACAGCGTCGGGTCGACCTTCAATTTTAGAATCAGTGCTCTCGATTATATTTAATGCTCTTTTATAAGAACTAATTGCATTTTTCCCAATTTCTTTATGTATGTATTTATTCATTAAAATATTCTTTTTATATAAATCTAAATAATTATCGCCAGTATGAGAGCTTATTGAAGCATCGATAATATCAGATTTAATATTTTTCTCTTTTAATATATTTTTCATTCTTTCTTTTAAAAAATCCAATATTTCATTTTCTGCTTTAGTATTTTGAATTTGAACGCCTTGTTCTTCCATTAATTTTATTGAATAATTTATAAGGTCTCTAAGTTTAATTTTTAACTTATTCTCAATGATTATTCTTAGCAAACCTATTGCAGCTCTTCTTAAAGCAAATGGATCTTTTGAACTTGTTGGTTTTTCATTTATTAAAAAAAATCCTGTTAAACTATCTAATTTGTCTATGATTGAAAGAGAATAGCTAATTGGTTTTTTTGGTACTGGAGATAAAGTTCCAATTGGCAAATAATGATCTTTAATAGCATTAGCAACTTCTTCATCAAAGCCTTGAGCTATTGCAAAATGTTTTCCCATAACTCCCTGTAAGTCTGGATATTCTCCAACTAAATCCGAACATAGATCTGCTTTTGATATTGAAGCTGCTATTTCAGTTTTTTCTTTACTTATATTAAAATCATCAGAAATTTGAGAGGCTAACTTTCTAAGTCTCTGAGTTTTATCGTACAAAGTTCCTATTTTTTCGTAAAAAACTATACTCTTTAAGTTAACAATTTGTTTTATCAAATTTTTTGATTTATCTTTATCCCAAAAGAATTTGGCATCAGAAAGTCTAGCCTCCACTACTCTTCTATTCCCATCTTTTATTAAGTTTTTTGCATCAGACTTATTAGAAACAACAAAAAATGAGTTCGTTAGTTTATTTTTTGCATCAAAAAGAGGAAAATACTTTTGATGTTCTTGTAAAGTAGAAATAATTATCTCTTCAGGTAATTCTAAATATTTTTTTTGAAATTCAATTATTAAAACGTTTGGATCATCTACAATATTTGAAACTTCGTCTAATAATTTTTCATCAAAGATGTTGTTTAATTTTTTTATTTTACAAATTCTTTCAAATTTTTTTAAAATTTCTTTTTTTCTTCCATCTTGATCTAGTAAAATTTTATTATTTTTCAAAAATGATAAGTATTCATTAATAGTTTTTATTTTTTTTTGTTTCGTAAATAAATCTTTTTCAATTAAAACTATATCTGTAGTTTTTAGATGACCATAAGAAAAAGGCAGTAGTTTTTTATTAAAGATTGCAAGTATTGATCTTAAAGGTCTTCCCCATAGCAATGTATTATTAGACCATCTCATAGATTTTCTCCAACTAATTGAAGCAATAGAATTTAGAATAATTTTAGTCAGCAAATCTTTAGCTGGTATTTCTTTTGCCAGAGTTTTGATAAAAAAAAAATTACCTTTATCTGTTTCTTTTTCAAAAATATCTTTTTTATTTGCTTCATGAGACCTTAAAAAATTATTTAATATATCCTCTATAACTCCAACTTTGGGCCCTCTAATTTCTTTTCCAGATATTTTTATAAACTCAGGAATATTTTTTATAATAATTGAAAGCCTAGTAGGTGTTGAATATGCGGTAATTTTTGTGTTTTTTAGATTTTCTTCCTTTAAAGAATTTTCAATATTTTCTTTTAATTTTTTTCTGGCTGAAATCTGTAATTGTGGAGGGATTTCCTCGCTGTAAAGTTCTAGTAAAAGTTCTGACATAAATTAAACTTGTGTATTTAACCAGGTTGATCCAGAACCCTTAGCAAGCTCTCTTATTCTATTAATATAACCTGTTCTTTCAGCGACGCCTATTACCCCTCTTGAGTCTAAAAGATTGAAGAAATGACTAGCTTTTAAACATTGATCATAAGCAGGTAAAGCAAGTTTTTTTTCAAGTAATGCCTTACATTCTTTTTCAGCAAACTCAAAATTTTCTAGTAAAGTTTCTGTATTAGCAAATTCGAAATTATAAGCTGAAAATTCTTTTTCTGCTTGATAAAATACTTCTCTATATTTGACGCCACTATTATTCCAATCTAAATCAAATACATTATCCTTTCCTTGAACAAACATACAAAGTCTTTCTAAACCGTAAGTTAACTCAACAGGCACTGGCTTACATTCAATCCCTGTCATTTGTTGAAAGTAAGTAAATTGAGTAATTTCCATACCATCACACCAAACTTCCCAGCCTAAGCCAGCAGCACCTAAAGTTGGACTCTCCCAGTCATCTTCGACAAATCTGATGTCGTGATTTTTTATATCAATGCCTATAGCTGCCAAGCTTTTTAAATATATTTGTTTAATATTATCTGGAGAGGGTTTAATAATAACTTGAAATTGGTAGTAATGTTGAAGTCTATTCGGATTCTCACCGTATCTTCCATCAGTTGGTCTTCTTGAGGGTTGAACGTAAGCCGCTTTCCAAGGTTTTGGACCCAGAGATCGTAAAGTTGTTGCAGGATGAAAAGTGCCAGCTCCAACTTCAAGATCGTATGGTTGAAGAATAATGCAACCATGCTTTCCCCAGAATTTTTGCAAATTCATAATTATATCTTGAAATGATAAATAGTTTTTTTTTTTTATTTTTTTTTTAATTGGCATTTATAAACCAAATTTTTGCCATACTGATTTTTCTTCTAAAAAATTTAGAATATTGGTTGTTGGATCTGGTATAGAAGACGATAGCTTTTTAGCAATAAAACCTTTTTGCTTTTCAAAATTTTTAATTATTACTTTATCGCCAAATTTTTCTTTAAGTATTTGATCAGCATTTCCAATCCCATCGATTAAACCTATTTTAAGCGCTGATGATCCAGTCCAAAACTCACCAGTAAAAATATTATTTTTTTCTGGGTCTTTTAATTTTGAACCTCTGCTATCCTTAACAACTTTTATAAAATCAGCATGAAGTTCAAGTTGAATATCTTTTAATCTTTTTACATCTTCTTCTTTTTCTTCAACAAATGGATCTAAAGTACTTTTATTTTTTCCGGCCGTATAGACTCTTCTTTCTATACCTATTTTTTTAATAAGTTCTTTGAAACCGAACGATGCTGAAATAACTCCAATTGAACCTATTATTGAGCTTGAATTTGCATAAATCTCATCCCCTGCACAAGAAATTAAATAACCACCTGATGCTGCTACATCTTCGGCGAAAATTATTACTTTGATTTTATTTTTTTTTGCTAGTTGTTTTATGTAGCTATATATTAGATGCGATTGAACTGGAGACCCACCAGGAGAGTTAATTGATATTGCAACATGTTTAGCCTTTTTTACCGAAAAAGCTTTTTTTAGAATATTTCTTTGGCCAGCAAGATCAATTCCCTGTTTAAATTTACCTGCAGCTCCTATGACCCCGGTTAACCTTACGTGAGGAATAACAGTCTTTTTTTTTAAAAATGAAAACATAATTTAATGATTAATAGTGTTTCTCTTATATCAGTAATAGTTTTAAATTTTAATTATTTTATTTCGCTACTTCTAGTTGAATCGAGGGTGCGTCACCAGGGTTTAATTTAAAAAATTTATTAATAATAAAATCAATTATAGTTAATCCATGGGATTAGTAGTACCTATTAAAAAATCAGCAAATAATGCATATTTGGATTTAAAGAACCTCCTGAATAAAAAACTTCTAAACGTCGAAAATTTAATACAGTTTAAACTTGAGAGTGAAGTAGAGTTAATAAAAAAGATGAGCGATCATCACATTAGTTCTGGAGGTAAAAGATTGAGAGCACTACTTACTTTAGGATCAGCAAGATTATCTGGATACAGTTTAGGAGATAGAGATGTCAATTTAGCTGCTTGTGTAGAATTAATCCATTCAGCAACTTTATTGCACGATGATGTAATTGATGAAAGTTCTCTTAGGAGAGGAATAAAAACAACTAATTCAATTTGGGGAAATCAATCCTCTATACTAGTAGGAGATTACCTATTAAGTAGATGTTTCGAAATGATGGTTGAAGATGGTGATTTAGAAATTTTAAAACTTTTATCCTCTACTTCATCAAAAATTGCACAGGGAGAAGTTCTTCAACTTCAGCACAAAGGTGAAGCAGATCTTTTGGAAGACACTTATATAGATATAATAAATTTAAAAACTGCTGCTCTTTTTTCTGCGGCAACTAAGACAGGTGCTTGTTTAGCTGGTAGCAATGAAAAAGAAAAAAAAGCTTTAGAGTTTTATGGTAAAAATTTAGGACTTGCTTTTCAAATAGCTGATGATGCGTTGGACTATTATGGTAAAGATAAGTTTTTTGGTAAAGAAATTGGGAAAGATTTTTTTGAGGGGAAAACGACTTTACCTTTAATTATTATTTTTCAAAAAGGAAACGATGAAGAAAGAAAATTTTTATCTGAAATTTTAAAAAAAGAAAAAAGAAATGAAGATGATTTTAGTGAAACATTAGCACTGATTAATAAATATAAAGCTATAGAAGCTAGTATAAAAAGAGCAGAGTATTTTGTTAATGTTTCCTATGATACTTTAGGAATATTTCCAGATAGTGAAGATAAAAGAATTCTTCAAAATCTAACTAGCTTTAGTTTAAATAGATCTTTTTAAGGATAAAGTAGATTTTTACTCCAACTATCTTTATTTTTTTTATAAATTAATCTTTCGTGAATCCTTCCTTCTCCGTCTAACCAAAACTCTATTTCTTTTGGCAAAACTCTCCAGCCAGACCAGTGAAGTGGTCTTGGAACTTCTTTTTGATTAGGATATTTTTTTTCGTACTCAATAATTTTTTTCAAAAATGTATCGCGCTTATCAAGAACTTGAGATTGAGATGAGGCCCAGGCACCTATTCTATTTTTATAAGGTCTTGAATTATAGTATTCATCTGCCTCAGATGAAGATACTTCTTCAACTTCTCCAATTACCCTTACTTGTCTTCTTAAACTTTTCCAATGGAAGCATAAAGATGCTTTTTGATTATTTTTAAGCTCATTTCCTTTTTTGCTATTAAAATTTGTGTAAAAAACAAAACCTTTTTCACTTAGCCCTTTCAATAATACCATTCTTACATTTGGTTGATTATTTTTATCAGCAGTAGCTACTGCTACTGCATTAGGGTCATTAATCTCTGATTCTTTGGCTTTATCGAACCATTTTTTGAATAAATCTATAGGATTATCGTGCTCCTCGAAGCATCCGTCTAAACCGAGCGAATTTTTGCCATTTTTTTGATTCATATATTCTTTAAAATAATTTATACATTAATTATCTATGTCTTTTAATACTTTTGGAAAAATATTTAGATTTACTACCTGGGGAGAATCTCATGGTCCAGCTATAGGGTGTATTATTGACGGATGTCCGCCAAATATACCTCTATCTGAAAAGGATATTCAGAAAGATATGGACAGAAGAAGGCCTGGGCAGTCAAAATTTACAACCCAAAGAAAAGAGTCTGATAAAGTAACCATATTATCTGGTGTATTTGAAGGTAAATCAACAGGAACACCAATTTCAATTATTATTTACAACGAGGACAAAAAATCTAGAGATTATGAGTCTATAAAAAATAAATTTAGACCAGGCCATGCAGATTACACATACTTTAAAAAATATGGCATTAGAGATTTTAGAGGAGGAGGAAGACAATCGGCTCGAGAAACTGCCTGTAGGGTGGCGGCTGGCGCTGTAGCAAGAAAAGTTTTAAAAACCATAATTGGTGCAAAATTTAATATTATAGGTGCTGTTACTCAACTTGGTCTGATGTCATGTGATAAACAAAACTGGAGTAACTCTGAGATAAGAAAAAATCCCTTTTTCTGCCCCGATAAAAAATCTGTAAAAATGTGGGAAAAATATCTTTTAGCAGTGAGAAAAGCGGGTTCATCTTGTGGAGCGGTAATTGAATTAAGAGCATCTGGTGTTCCAGTCGGTTTAGGTGCTCCAATTTATTCAAAACTAGATACTGATATAGCTGCCGCACTAATGAGCATTAATGCAGTGAAGGGTGTAAATATTGGTTCAGGGATGAGTGCAGCTTTTTTAAGTGGTGAAGAAAATTCTGATGAGATGCTTAAAAAATCAGGAAAAGTAAAATTTAAAACTAATCATGCTGGAGGAATTTTAGGAGGAATTTCATCTGGACAAGATATTGTAGCTTCTTTTGCAGTTAAACCAACCTCGTCTATTTTAACTAGTAGAGAAACTATAGATAAAAAAGGTAAAAATACAAAAATTTCTGTTAGAGGAAGACACGACCCTTGTGTGGGCATTAGAGCAGTTCCTATTGGCGAAGCAATGATTAGTTGTGTTATACTTGACCACTTTTTAATGAATAGAGCTCAGTGTGGTTAGTTATTAAATTTAGATCTATTTTTTGCCAAGATAATATTTGAATTTAAAGTCTCTTCAATTTTATTTGTAATAGATAAACTGTCTAGTCCAGCCTTTTCATACATTTTTTCTGGAGTGTCTTGATCTAAAAATAAGTCAGGTAGTATCATTGATCTAAATTTTAAACCTTTGTCAAAAACTCCTCTATCGGACAAAAATTGCATTACATGAGAACCAAATCCTCCAATGGAGCCTTCTTCAATTGATATTAAAACTTCATGATTTGTAGCTATTTCCATAATAAGTTTCTCATCTAGAGGTTTAGCAAATCTTGCATCTACAATTGTTACTTCAATTCCTTTTTTAGAAAGTAATTCTGAAGCCTTTTTGCATTCATCTAATCTTGTTCCAAAATTTAAAATTGCTACTTTTTTTCCTTCTTTAATAATTCTTCCTTTACCAATTTCTATAGTTTCATTAATTGAAGGAAGCTTTATACCAACACCATTTCCACGAGGATATCTAAAAGCTGAAGGACGATCATTAATATGGACTGAAGTATTAATCATTTTTACTAATTCTGACTCATCGCTTGCAGCCATAACTATAAAGTTTGGTAAGGTTGATAAGTAAGTTATATCAAATGATCCAGCATGTGTTGGGCCATCAGCTCCAACAAGACCGGCTCTATCAATGGCAAATCTTACAGGGAGTGACTGTAGAGCTACATCATGAACAACTTGATCGTAAGCTCTTTGCAGAAAAGTAGAATAAATTGCTGCATAAGGTTTATATCCCTCTGTAGCTAAACCAGCAGCAAAAGTTACCGCATGTTGTTCTGCTATACCAACATCAAAAGTTCGCTCTGGAAATTTTTTCTCAAAAAGATTTAATCCAGTTCCTGATGGCATGGCTCCAGTTATACCTATAATTTTTGTATCTTGTTCTGCATGTTTAATTAAAGTTTCTGCAAAAACCTTGGTATACGAAGGAGCATTAGCTTTTTTCTGCGCTTGTTCACCTGTAGCAATGTTAAATTTAGAAACTCCATGATATTTATCTCCTGAGTCTTCTGCAGGCTTGTAGCCTTTGCCTTTTTGTGTCCTAGTATGAATTAGAACTGGTCCTTGGTGGTTTGAGTTTTTTACATTTTCAAATATTTGAACCAAATTGTTTACATCGTGTCCATCTACAGGACCAATGTAATAAAAACCTAACTCGCTAAATAAAGTCCCTCCTGTTACTATTCCTCTAAGTAAGTCTTCAGCTTTACCAGCCTTTTGACTAAATCTTTTTGAAAATGCTGAGATTACCATTTTTACTGTCTCTCTTAAACTAAAATACATTTTACCTGATAATAATTTAGCTAAATATTTGCTCATAGCTCCTACAGGTCTTGCGATAGACATATCATTATCATTTAGAACTACTATTAAATTTGACTTAAGCGCTCCCGCATTATTCATAGCTTCATAAGCCATTCCCGCACTCATTGCCCCATCGCCTATTACTGCTATTACATTGTTATTATTATTTGATAATTTTTTTGCAACAGCCATTCCCAAAGTCGATGAGATAGATGTTGAACTATGAGCGGCACCGAATGGATCATATTCACTTTCAGTTCTTTTTGTGAACCCTGATAGTCCGCCTCCTTTTCTTAACGTTCTTATTTTTTCTCTTCTACCAGTAATAATTTTATGCGGATAACATTGGTGGCTTACATCCCAAACTAATTTATCTTTAGGAGTATTAAATACGTAGTGTAGGGCTACTGTAAGTTCTATCACTCCTAATCCAGCACCAAGATGTCCACCTGTTTCAGACACCACGTCTATTAGTTCATCTCTCAATTCCTCGGAAATTTGTTCTAATTGATTTTTTTTAAACTTTCTTAAGTCTGCTGGAAAATTTATTTGTTTAATTAGTCTGGACATTAAAAGTTTCTTCCTAAAATAAATTCTACTGTATTAATTAAATCGTTAGCTTTTGTTCCATGTTTTTCGAGTCTTCTCAAGATATTTTTTTTCAGTTTATTCGCAAAATTAAAAGCTTTATTATAGCCCACTAAACTTATTAAAGTTGATTTTCCTTTTTTTTGGTCTTTTTTTATTGGTTTGCCAGCCAATTTCTCAGTTCCTTTTATGTCTATAAAATCATCAGCTAACTGAAAAAGTAAAC
>CACKZT010000012.1 GCA_902604695.1 uncultured Pelagibacteraceae bacterium
TTCAACCGTATCTATTGGTTTTTTCGATTTAATTAATTGATACAAGTCTAAATAAATTTTGACATAAGTAATTGGTAGGTCATTCTTTAAATAGCTAACTTTTGGGTTAAAAGTTGCACCATATAAATTTAATTTTTTAATATCTAACTTTAAAATAATTGTATCAAAAGTTATATCAATTTTCGGATAATTTTTTTTTAATTCTTTAGAAATAATCGGGTTTAATTTATTGGTTTTAATTCCTGCCGTAGATAAATAAGCTATAAACAAAACGCTAATTAGAATAATTAAGAGAATTAAAATCTTTATTATTTTTTTCATAATTTTTTACTATAAAGCCCCGCTTCAATAAAATGGTCCAAATCACCATCTAAAACTTTATCTGGATTAGAGTCCTCAATTTTATTTCTTAAATCTTTAACTAATCTATAGGGGTGGAGCACATAAGATCTAATAGAATGTCCCCAACCAATATCAGTTTTTGAACTAATATTTTTTTGTGTCTCTTTCTCTTTTTTCTGCAACTCAAATTCATACAATCGAGCTTTTAACATTTTGTAACAGGTTTCTTTATTTTTATGCTGAGATCTTTGATTTTGACATTGAACAACGATCTTAGTCGGAAGATGTGTAATCCTTACTGCACTATCGGTAGTATTCACATGTTGTCCACCTGCACCACTCGATCTATAAGTGTCAACTCTAAGATCTTTTTCATCAATTTTAATATCAATTTCATCATCAATAGCAGGATAAACCCATATACTTGCAAAACTAGTGTGTCTCCTTGCTCCGCTATCAAATGGAGAAATTCTTACTAACCGATGGACTCCTGACTCACTTTTCATTAAGCCATATAAATAACTACCATTTACTTTTAGAGTGGAAGATTTTATTCCAGCCTCATCACCTTTATGTTCGCTAATAATTTCATAATTAAAATTTTTTTTGTCAAACCATTTCAAATACATTCTTCTAAGCATTTCAGCCCAGTCTTGACTTTCAGTACCTCCTGCGCCGGCGTGAATTTCTAGATAAATATCAAATATGTCGTTTTCTCCAGAAAGAAAACAGTTAACTTCATTTTTTTTAATTTGGATAAGTATTTTTTTAATCTTATTATTACAATCAGATAAAATTTCTTCATTTTTTTCCTCAAGCCCAAGACTATGAAAATCTTTTAAATCTGTAATTTCATTTTTAGATTTTTCAAATGAGGAAATAATATTTTCAAGATGATTTTTTTCTTTAACTATTTTTTTAACTTTATTTTGATCTTTCCAAAAGTCTTTTTCTTCCGATATTTTTTTTAATTTTTCTAACTTTTCGTTAATTAAATTTTTATCAAAGGTACCCCCTAATATTTTTAAGGGATTTTTCAGCTTGAATAATATTGTTATTAAAATTTTCCATTAGTAAAATTGTCTAAATTTGATTAATCTATCATAACTGTTAGAAATATCTAGATTGTTATTATCCACATTTTTTAAATCTTCAAATTTGAAAGCTTCAATTATGGCTTTTGGATTATTAAAATTCTCTTGTTGGCCAGTATCATAGTTTATTGGCACAAAATGTATTCCTTTAGGTATTTTAAATTTTTTAAAATCATCTGTATACAAAGCCTGCTTAATAAAATTCTTAAAAATTGGTAAAGCAGCTTTAGACCCTGTTTCAAATTTTCCTAAAGTTTTTGGATTATCAAATCCAATATAGACACCGATTACCAGATCTGAGCTAAAACCTATAAACCACGCATCAAAATTATTGTTTGTAGTTCCAGTTTTTCCTGCAAGTGGGACTTTTAGGTCTCTAAGTTTTTTCCCTGTACCTCTTTTAATCACTCCTTGAAGTATTGAGGTCATTTGAAAAGCTGTCTCTTCACTTATTACTTGATCATAATTATCTTTAATACTTGGAATAAATTTATCATTTTTTGAAAATCTGTCACAACCTATACAAATTCTTTTTTCTGAGTTAAATATCGTTTTACCCCTTCTGTCTTGAATTCTGTTTATTAGAATAGGATTTATTTTTTTTCCTCCATTAACAAAAGTTGAATAAGCAGAAGTTATATTTATTAACGTAGTTTCAGCTGAACCCAAAGATACCGAAAGAAGTTCAGGAATATCTTGATATATATTTAATGTTCTGGAAAGATTTAGGATTTTGTCTATACCAATGTTTTCAGCTATCCTAACTGTCATTAGATTTCTAGAATATTCAATTCCTTTTCTTAGAGTTGATAGCCCATAAAATTTTTTTCCATAATTTTCAGGTTTCCAGTTTTTTAAACCAAAACCTTGCTCGGCTACGAAAGGTGCATCAAGTATAATTGTATTTGGTAAATATTTGTTTTCAAGTGCTGCTGCATAAACAAAAGGTTTAAAAGCTGATCCTGGTTGTCTTTTAGCTTGGGTTGCTCTGTTAAATTCACTAGATTTAAAATCGAAACCTCCAACTAAGGCTTTAACTTTACCGGTGAATGGGTCAATAACAACGATTCCCCCGTTTATTTTAGGATATTGTTTAAGTGTCCATAAATTTTTATCTTTTTTCTTTGCAAATAAAAAATCTCCTTTTTCAAATGTTTCATTAATTTTTTCTTTTATTGACCAATTTATATTTTCTTGAATTATAAAACCTGTTTGATTGTTATTTAATATTTCAATTTCAATTTTTGTGGTATAAATATTTTTAACTTCTACAATTTTCCAGTCTAATGTAGGATCTAAATTTATCTTTTTTAATTTATTTTCCCAATTTTTATTTTTAAATCTATTAGTTATCGGGCCTCTCCAGCCATGTCTTTGATCATAAGCCTCTATACCTTTTCTCAAAGCTTTTTGAGCTATTATTTGATAATTAACATCTAGAGGAGTATTTATTGACAAACCTTCTTCGTAAAGTTTTTTAAAACCATAGTTTTCTTTGATTGTTCTTCTAACTTCTTCAGAGTATGAGTTAGCTTCATTGACTAATGCAATTTTTCTTTTTTTAAGTTTAATTTCAGAATTTTTAAGTTCTTCTAATTTCTTTTTATTTATAAAGTTATTTTCCTCTAGATTTATTAGGACAAGATTCCTTCTTAATTTTGCTTCTTTAGCATATTTAAATGGATTATATTTACTTGGAGCTTTTGGTAAAGCAGCCAATAATGCGGCTTCGGAATAATTTAAATCTTTTACAGATTTATCAAAATATTCTAAGCTCGCTGCAGCTATTCCATACGTTCCTTCGCCTAAATATATTTGATTTAAGTATAGTTCTAAAATTCTCTCCTTAGAATAAGCTTTTTCAATTCTAAAAGCTAAAATTGCCTCTTTAATTTTTCTCTTTAGTGACACTTCATTTGTTAATAGAAAATTTTTTGCAACTTGTTGGGTTATTGTTGAGGCTCCCTCTAATCTTCTGTCGTTAGCAATATTATTAATGTTTTTGATTACTGCCCTTAATATTCCTTTAGCATCTATTCCGGGATGTTTAAAAAAATTTTTATCCTCTGCTGATAAAAAAGAATTGATTATTTTTTTTGGTATTGAGCTATAAGGTATGAATAGTCTTTTTTCTATAGCATACTCAGCAATTAATTTTCCATTATCAGCATACACTCTACTTGATACAGGCGGTTGATATTTTGCTAGTTTTTTGTAATCAGGCAATCCTGAAGAAAAATACCATAATGCGGAAAACATTAAAAAAATAAAAATGAAAAAAACTATGATTCCAATTTTTATTGAATAATTTAAATATCTAATCATTAAAACGATCCTATACGTTAAATTTTGGCTATCTTATGGCATTATCCATATTTTATAATGATGTCTTTATCAAAAAAATTTTGTATACTGATTTCATGCAAAATTCAGAAATTAAATTACCAATAATTATTAAAGGAATTCATTTTAAATGGAAAAAAATTTATACATTGATGCATCGCATCCAGACGAAACTCGTATTGTTCTCAAATCATCATCTTCAATTGAAGAGTATGAATATGAAAATAAAAATAAGCTAAATTTTAAGAATAATATTTATCTTGGAACTGTTAGTAGAGTTGAGCCTTCTTTACAGGCAGCGTTTATAAATTTTGGAAGGATAAAACATGGGTTCTTAGCATTTAATGATATTCAATCAGATTATTATCAAATTCCAACAGAAGATAAGGAAAAGCTTCAAGAGGCAGAAGAAAAAATAAGAGAGGATTTAAAAAACTCTAACAATGGAGATACAGTAATCGATGAATCTAATGAAGCTTCACAAGAAAAAAATAAAAATTTAGAAGAAGGTAACAAAGATATTCAAAATGGAAATATTGATTTAAAAAATAATGATAATAATGATAAAAAAAATTATAGAGAAAAATTAAAAAATACTTACGGCGTAAAAAAATATAGAATTCAAGAAGTAATTAAACCGGGGCAAGTTATTCTAATTCAAGTAATTAAAGAAGAGCGTGGGCAGAAAGGTGCAGCTCTTACAACTTTTATTTCTTTAGCTGGTAAGTATGTTGTTTTAATGCCTAATACGGCAAAGGGTGGAGGAATCTCAAGAAAAATTTTTAATTCATCAGAAAGATCAAAAATAAAATCAATTTTAAATGAAATTGATATTCCTAAAACTATGGGAGTAATTGTTCGAACTGCAGGTGCGAGTAAAACTAAAAATGAAATTGAGAAGGATTTACAGAATACGTTAGGAACTTGGGAACAAATAAAAGAAAAAGCTGTAGAGTCAATTTCACCATCTTTAATCTATGAAGAGGGAGATATTATTAAAAGAGCTTTACGAGACATTTACGATAATGAAACTAAAAATATATATGTAGATGGCAATGAAGGTTATCAAAAAGCTAAAGCTTTTATGAAAGAGTTGGTTCCAAAAAACCTTAAATATGTAAAAAAGTACAGAGGAAAAATCCCGCTTTTTCATGATGCTGGTATTGAAAAAGATTTAAATAATATTTTTGAACCTACGGTTAAACTTAAATCTGGAGGATACCTAGTTATTAATCCAACTGAAGCACTTGTAGCCATAGATATAAACTCTGGTCAATCAACTAAGCAGATTAATATTGAGAAGACCGCCTTAAATACAAATTTAGAAGCTGCAGAAGAAATATCGAGGCAACTTAAAGTTAGAGATTTATCAGGACTAATAGTGATAGATTTTATTGATATGATTAATTTTCACAACAGAAGGATGGTTGAAAAAAAAATGAGAGAAAGTATCAGAAAAGATAGAGCAAGAATTCAAGTAGGAAGAATAAGTAATTTTGGCTTATTAGAAATGACTAGACAAAGATTAAGGGAGGGATCAATTAAATGGGAAACAAATTTATCTTTAGACTCTTTTTCTTTAAAATTGATAAAAAAAATTGAGATGTTGGCATTTACAAATAAAATAAAATTTATAAATGCTTATGTCCCAGAAAAAATAAAACTTTATATTGAGTCAGTCTTGAAAAAAGAGATTGATTTTTTTGAAAAAAAATACAAATATAAAATAGAATTTTTACCTGATCCTGAATTGATAATACCTGAATATAGAATAAATTTACTTACAAAAAATAAAAAAATAATAAATAAGATTGAAAGCGTAAATAAGATTGAAATTCTATCTAGCGTAAAAGAAAAAAAAATAAAGAAAAAGGAAAAAAGAAGCACTAGCAAAACGATTGGCTCAAAACAAGAAATTAAGAATCTAAAAAACAAAAAAAATGTAGAAAAGAAAAAAAGTAAATCACCACGGACACTTTGGGTTCGAAAGAAAATGGCTGTTTAAATTAAGCCTTTTTTAGGTGAGCTTGCTGAAGCCATTAGAGTTTTCTTCATTCGTCCTGATAAAAAAGATTGTCTACCTGATACAACTGCATTTTTAAATGAATTAGCCATCAATAAAGGATTTTTCGCTAATGCTATCGCACTATTTATCAGGACGCCATCACAACCAAGTTCCATAGCTATAGTTGCATCTGAGGCTGTTCCTATGCCTGCATCCACAATTACTGGAACTTTAGAATTTTTGATTATTAACTTTAAATTAACTTTATTTAAAATACCTAAGCCTGATCCAATCGGAGAAGCTAAAGGCATAATTGCCGACGCACCGCTATCTTCTAATTTTTTAGCCAACAAAGGATCATCGGTACAATAAACCAATACTTTAAATCCCTCCCTCACCAGAATTTTAGTAGATTTTAGAGTTTCAATCATATTGGGTAGCAAAGTTTTTTTGTCTCCAAGCACCTCTAATTTTACCAATTTCCACCCTCCCATTTCTCTAGCCAATCTTAGTGTTCTTAATGCGTCTTCAGAATTAAAACATCCAGCCGTATTAGGTAAATAAGTGATTTTTTTTGGATTTAGAAAATCCATTAATAAAGGTTTTTTTTTATCTAAAATATTTACCCTTCTTACAGCAACCGTAACCATATCGGCTCCAGATGCTTTAACAGCTGCAGCTGTTTCTTTAAAATTTTTATATTTGCCTGTCCCTACTATCAATCTAGATTTTAATATTTTATTTGCTACTTTAAAAATATCTTTTTTTGGTTTCATTACCCGCCTCCAATAAAATGCACTATTTCAATTTTATCTCTTTCTTTTATCTTAGTTGATTTGAATTTTTTCTTAATAATAATTTTGCCATTTAGTTCGATTGCAACTTTTTTAAGGTTCAATTTATACTTTTGAATTAGATCAAATAGTGTTAATTTTTCTTTCAAAATGATATTTTTACCATTTAATTGTATTTTTGCCATATTTGAGTTAATTATTTAATTTATATCAAAGTAATGAATAATAAAATTATAGTTATTAATGGTCCTAATCTCAACCTTTTAGGTGAAAGGGAGAGAGAAAAATATGGTAATGTTTCATTAAAGGACATAGAGAATAAATGTATAAAATTTGGCTCGGACAATAACCTTGATATTTCTTTTAAACAATCAAATATTGAAGGAGAAATTGTTGAATTAATACAAAATTCTAGGACTAATTATTCCGGTTTAATTATAAATGCAGCTGGTTATACACATACTTCTGTGGCAATCTTAGATGCTTTAAAGGTTCTTGAAATTCCAATTATTGAATTACATATAACAAATATTTACAATAGAGAAGAATTCAGGCATAAATCTTTAATTAGTCAAACTGCAACAGGAATTATTTGTGGTTTTGGTATTGAGGGGTATACTATGGCTATTAAAGCAATGAAAATTTTATTAAATAAATGAAAATTGACAAAAAACTTATAAAAGAATTAGTAGATAACCTTGATGAATTTAATTTAACAGAATTAGAATATCAAGAAGGTAATACAAAAGTTAAAGTTTCTAAAGGATCTAAAGCATCAATTGAGCAATCAAAAGGAAATGTTATCACTCCAAGTAACAAAGCAGTATTGAGTGACGATGATGAAGGTACCAGAATTAAGTCTCCAATAATTGGAACTGCTTATTTGGCACCAGAACCAGGAGCAAAAAAATTTATTGAAGCGGGTGCAAAAATAAAAAAAGGACAAACAATAATGATTGTTGAAGCAATGAAAACTATGAATCATATTCCATCACCTACAGACGGAATAGTTAAAAAAATTTTAGTAAATGATGGTCAACCAGTTGAGTTTGGTCAAAGTTTAGTTGTTCTTAAATAAATTATAATGTTTAAAAAAGTTTTAATAGCTAACAGAGGTGAAATTGCTGTTAGGGTTATAAGAGCGTGTAAAGAATGGGGTATATCAACCGTTGCGGTTCATTCTGATGTGGACTCGGACTCTATGCATGTAAGACTTGCAGATGAAAGTGTATGTATTGGATCTCATCAACCACAAAATAGTTATTTAAATATTTCTTCTATAATGTCTGCAGTAGATTTAACAAATGCTGAAGCTATTCACCCGGGATATGGTTTTTTATCTGAAAACCCAAAATTTGCAGAAGTGGTAGAAAAACACGGTATTAAATTTATAGGTCCTAGCGCTAATTTAATAAAAAAAATGGGAGATAAAATTGAAGCTAAAAGAATTGCAAAAAAATATGGTCTTCCTGTAATAGAAGGCTCTGAAGGTGGTGTTAGATCTTATGCGGAGGCAAAAAAAATATGCTCTAATATTGGTTATCCAGTTTTAATTAAAGCTGCTGGCGGAGGAGGTGGAAAAGGAATGAAAATTGTTAATCAAGAAAGTGAACTAGAAGAATTATATTTAACAGCAAAATCTGAAGCTAAGAAATATTTTGGTAATGATGAACTTTACATTGAAAAATATTTCAAAAATCCCAGGCATATTGAAGTTCAGATTATGTCTGGAAAAAATGGTACTGTACATTTAGGAGAAAGAGACTGTTCAGTACAAAGAAGGCACCAAAAATTAATTGAGGAAACTCCTAGTCCAGTATTAACTGATGCTCAGCGGCAAGACTTACTAAATAAAACTGTAAAGATGGTTGAACAATTAGGATATGAAGGTGCTGGAACCGTAGAATTTATTTATGAAGATGGTAAATTTTATTTTTTAGAAATGAACACTAGAGTTCAAGTAGAACATCCGGTAACAGAAGTTCAAACTGGAATTGATATTGTTAAAGAACAGATGTGGATTGCTTACTCAGGTGAAACAGCCTTAAAACAAGCTGACATAAATCCTAGGGGTCACTCTATTGAATGTAGAATTAATGCTGAAAATCCTGCTTTAGATTTTCAACCAAGTCCAGGAAGGATAAATGTTTGCCACCAGCCATCTGGTTTTAGAACTAGAGTTGATGGATCAATTTTTCAAGGTTGTAAAATAACTCCTTATTACGATAGTTTAATAGCCAAAGTGATTTGTAAAGGTAGAAATAGAACAGAAGCAATACAAAGAACTTTAAGATCTTTAGATGAATTTGTAATTGAAGGCATTACTACAACGATAGATCTTCATAAAAAAATTCTAAACCATAAAAAATTTGTTAATTCTGATTTCGATACTAATTGGCTCGGAAAAGAAAAGTTTTATTAAACATTTTCACAACTAATTAACCAAACATCATAGACCGGATGATCAATAGGTTGTAATGATTTACTTGATGAAAAGGTCCAGCCATTAAAAACGAAAACTTTTTCATTATTGTTGTCTGATAAATCTTTAATTTGAATATAGGCTGCTTCTCCTGGCTGTTCTACTGATTTAAGTTTTCCACATCTAATTGCTTTTATTTCCAATAATCCAAATTTTTTAGTTTCACCTAATTTAATATTCAATTCAGTTGTTTTTGCAGTAATTTTATCTAAACCTAAAATATTAATACTTGCTTTGTTAGATGTGGGTGTAACCTTTTTCTTTTTTTTTAATATAGAATTATCTGTATCTAATATTTTTCCTCCATCTTCATTTTCTACTTCCTCATAACTAGGTTTTAAATTTTCTAAGTTCACCAATGGTACAGACGAAATTTTTTCTTCAGCGTACAGATTTGCAGAAATTATAATTGAGAATACGATAACAAATTTAAAGTTATTTTTTCCAGGATTCATATTTTTTTTGATTATCAGATTTTTCTATTTTGTTAGGTTTATAAGAATTTTCAGTTCCAGTTAAATTTTCTTGGTGATCTTTCTGCCAAAGAAATCTTTTATTTTCTTTTGATGGAATTTCATTAGTCGTATGATGCATCCATAAATACCATTTAGAGGTAATTTTTGTAGCTTCGATGTTGTTAGCATATACTACCCATCTTTGATCTTTTCGATTCTTATAGTATTTATTTCCATATTGATCTTTGCCCACTAATTTTCCAAAGAAAATAGTTTTTAAAAAAGTTCCGAAACTTTGTTTATGCCACCAAGTAAAAATTTGTTTAATGTTTATCATTTTTAATATTTTAAAAATCCACACACTTTAAAGGTGTATAATTATATTATGGACACTAGTCTATTATAATATATATCTTTATTTAACAAGATTCCAAAAATTTATGAAAAAATACTTAGTAGAAACATATTATACATGTACTTTTAAAACTGTTCATACCTTAGATGAAATTAATGATGTAGAATTATCGAAGATAGACACTAGAAGTGACGGTGAAGTAGAGGTAATTGACGTTAAATTAAATAATCGTAAAACTAAAAAAACAAGCAATAAAAAAGATCAAAAAAATAAAAATTTAGATCAAGCTAAACCTATGGTTAAAAACTTAACCGATAAAGTTGTTAAAGATAGTAATCCTAAAATTAATAATTTTGAAACTGTTAAAAAGATTAAAGGTCAATTAGGCCAAAGATTTAAAATGCCAGACAGAAGGAAGGGATATATTCAAAAAGTATCGATTGGAGAACATAAAGTATATCTTCACACCGGAGAATATAATGATGGAAAAATTGGGGAAATATTTATTGATACAAATAAAGAGGGTGAATTGGTTAAAGCTTTAATGAATAACTTTGCTATAGCTATTTCATTGGGACTTCAGTATGGAGTGCCGCTTGACGAATATGTAGACGCGTTTATTGATACTAAGTTTGAACCTTCGGGAAGAGTTGATGGAAACGATAGAATATTATCAGCTACTTCTATTTTAGACTATGTTTTTAGAGAACTAGCTATTTCATATCTTGGAAGAGAAGAACTGGCACACACACCTTCCATTGCTAGTACGGCAGATATCAGCAGCGATACCACTGAGGATAAATTTCTTAAAATTGTAAAAAATATTACTTCAAAAGGTTTCGTAAGAAGTAATTACGAGGAAAAACTAGTCGATTTAAGTGATATTAGAATTAATCTTAAAACTAAAAATTAATCTTCAGACTCTATACTTTCAATATTTAATTCTTTCAATTGTTTTTTATCTACCTCAGATGGAGCACCCATTAAAAGATCTTCTGCATTTTGATTTAAAGGAAAAAGAGTAACCTCTCTAATATTTTTTTCTTCTGCTAAAAGCATAACAATTCTATCTATACCTGGAGCAATACCTCCGTGTGGCGGCGCACCATAACTAAGTGCATTTATCATTCCAGAAAATTTATTGTCTACTAATGTCTTATCATATCCAGCTATAGAAAATAATTTGTACATTAATTCTGGTATATGATTTCTAATAGCGCCAGAAGATAATTCAATTCCGTTACAAACTATATCATATTGATAAGCTTTAATATTTAAAGGCTTCTCAAAATCAATTTTTTCTAAATCTCCTTGGGGCATTGAGAATGGATTATGGCTAAATCCAATTTTTTTTGTTTGCTCGTCAATTTCGAACATTGGATAATCAACTATCCAGCAAAAAGCAAATTTGCTTTTATCTATTAAATTCAATTCTTCAGCAATTTTATTTCTAGCTAATGAAATAATTTTTTCAACTTCACTCTTTTTTCCACAAGAAAAAAATAAACTATCTCCTACTTTGGCAGATGTTATTTTCATAATTTCTTTTAAGGCATCACTTTTAAAAAACTTACCAACTGGACCTTTTGCTTTAATTTCATTATCTTTTTCAATAGTAAAATAAGCTAAACCTGAAGCTCCCTCCTCTTTTGCCCATTTATCTATATTATCAAAAAAACTTCTTGGTTTATCTTTTGTTTTTTGTGCCACTACACATCTTACTTTTGATCCTGTTTTTACAAGTTTTTTAAAAATATCAAAAGAAACATCATCTCTAGTAAATATATTAGTTAAATCATAAATTGTTAAAGGATTTCTTAGATCAGGCTTATCAGTTCCATATTTAAGCATCGCTTCATCGTACGTTATACGAGGAAATTTATTACTCATTATTGTTTTAGAAGAAAATTTTTTAAATAGATTAATCATTAATTTTTCTACAACTTCAAATATATTTTCTTGCTCTACAAATGACATTTCAATATCTAATTGATAAAATTCACCTGGACTTCTATCAGCTCTAGCATCTTCATCTCTAAAGCAAGGAGCAATTTGAAAATATTTATCAAATCCTGAAACCATTATTAATTGTTTAAATTGTTGAGGCGCCTGAGGTAATGCATAAAATTTTCCTGGATTTAGTCTGCTTGGGACTAAAAAATCTCTCGCCCCTTCTGGGCTTGAAGAAGTTAAAATTGGAGTTTGAAATTCTAAAAAGCCTAACTTTGACATCTCACTTCTAATAAAAGATATTACTTCAGATCTCAAAATGATATTTTTATGCATTTCATTTCTTCTTAAATCAAGAAATCTATATTTTAATCTTATATCCTCAGGATATTCCTGCTCACCAAAAACAGGCATGGGTAATTCTTTTGCCTCAGATAATACTTTTACTGTATCAATCTTTATTTCAACTTTACCAGTAGGTAATTCAAGATTTTCTGTTCCCTTTTCTCTTTTAGTTACTTTTCCAAAAACTGTTAAAACCGACTCTGGTTTTAGTTTTTCTAAAGTCTTAAAATATTTATTTTTATTCTCAATCACGCATTGTGTTATTCCAAAATGATCTCTTAAATCTATAAAAAGTAAATTTCCATGATCTCTTTTTCTATGCAACCATCCTGAGATGAAAACTTCCTTTCCATTATCTTTTTCAGTAATACCTGCACAATCATGTGATCTATATTTATTCATTTTTTATTTAATAAGCTTTTTATTAATTTCATACTTATAGGTTTTCCCAGTTTAAGTGATTCATTATCAATATCTCTTATAAATTTAAAAACTTTTTCATACGATCTATCTATATTTTTTAAAATAAATTCTAATAATTTTATATTAACTTTTATTTGTTTATCAGAAAAGGATTTAGTAATTATAACTCTTAATAAATCATCTGTAGGTAAATCTATGCCTAAATCTATAAAACTATCAAGTCTAGACTTGAGATCATTTAGCTTAACTTTTGTTTTTTTTATAGGTATTTGAGAATTAATAACCAAGTATTTATTTGTTTGTGTAATTTGATTCAAAAATGAATAAAAAAAATTTTCTTCTATATTATTGTTATAATCATCTATTATCAAACATTCGAATTTATTAATATCATCTAAATTAGTTTTTTCTATTTCTGAGGATTTGATGATTAAAGAATTTAGTTTCTTCCTAAGAATATTAGCTAAGTGTGTTTTTCCACAACCTTTTGGTCCGTAGATATTTATTTTTTTGTCTGTCCATTCTGGCCAACTTTCGATTAATTTATAGACTTCAAAATTATTTGATGAAACATAAAAGTCGCTTTCGTAATAAGTAATTTTA
>CACKZT010000013.1 GCA_902604695.1 uncultured Pelagibacteraceae bacterium
ATCTTTATAAACTGCGGCTGTTGATGAAAATATAAAGTTTCTTACTTCACTATTTACACATGCCTTTATTAGAGTGTGTGTTCCCTTTACATTTGTATTATAATATTTTTTTGGCCTCTTTTGACTTTCATTAACATCTAGTTTGGCAGCTAAATGCATAACGGAATCTATCTCGTTTTCTGTGATTATTTTTTTTAATTTCTTAAAGTTATTAATGTTTAGTTTAAAGAACTTTGCCTTCTTATTTATCAAACGTTTATATCCTGTGCTTAAATCATCAACAATAATTACATTAAACCTTTTTTTAATTAATATTTCAGTTATATGGCTTCCAATGTATCCTGCTCCACCAGTAATGAGAATATTTTTCATTTTTGAATATTAAGATTAAATTTAGATAAATGGAAACTAAATTAGACCTGCAATCTGGATAGCTGTATCGCACATCCTATTAGAAAATCCCCATTCATTATCATACCATGACAAAACTCTACTAAATTTATTTTTAACCACTTGAGTTTGCGTGGTATCAAAAATTGAACTATGTGGATTATGGTTAAAATCTTTTGACACTAAAGGGTCTGAGTTTATTGACAAAATTCCTTTTAAAGGTCCGTTAGCTGCTGCGGTCATTGCCTTGTTAATATCTTCAACTTTTAATTCTTTACTAGTTACAAAAGTTAAATCTATTAAAGAAACATTGGGTGTAGGAACTCTAATTGCTGTCCCATCTAATTTTCCTTTAAGACTTGGTAATACAAGACTCATAGCTTTTGCAGCGCCTGTAGAAGTAGGTATCATAGAGTCGCCAGAAGCTCTGGCTCTTCTTAAATCTTTATGCAGGGTGTCTAATAATTTTTGATCACCCGTATAACTATGAATTGTAGTCATGTAACCATATTCAATACCAAATGTGTTTTCTAAAACCATTGCAACTGGTGCAAGACAATTAGTAGTGCACGAACCATTAGAAATAATGTTGTGTTCTTTCTTTAGTTCTTTACTATTAACACCTTGAACAATCGTAAAATCCACATCTTTGCCGGGAGCTGAAATTATAACTTTTTTGGCACCAGCCTGAATATGTTTGCCTGCAGAATTTTTATCAAGAAAAAAACCTGTACATTCTAAAACAATATCAGCACCTATTTTTGCCCATGGAAGTTTTGATGGGTCTTTCTCTGCGAAAACTTTTATATTTTGATTACCTACGGAAAATCCATCATTAGAAATTTTAATTTTTTCATTTAAAGTTCCATGTGTACTGTCAAATTTTATTAAATGAGCGTTGGCATCGATTGATCCAAGATCATTTATGCCCACAATTTGAATCTTATCTTTATAGTTTTCAATTATAGCTCTTAGTACAAGTCTGCCTATTCTTCCAAAACCATTAATACCAACTTTAATCATAATTTTTATACATCTAAATACTATAACTAAGTGATCTAAGCAAATCTTTGTAGAATAACACTTAGAGATATAAACAAATGTTTGATGTGTTATTATTTTTTTCCTTTAAATACAATTAATGAGTGTGTTTTTAACTTTTTAAATATTCTTTAATTTGTTTACGACATAGTGATAGACAGTTTTTATTTCTTAAGTCCTTATTCCAAATCAAAATATTTTTAAGGGATTTTTCTAAAGACCACCTAGGATGCCATCCTAGATAAGTTTTAGCTTTTGAATTGTTTAATCTCAAAATATTAGTTTCTTTTTTATAATTATTTTTTTTCAAATCTCTAATAATTACTTTCTTTTTCATTGCTTTGGCAAAAAAACTTGAAATATAAAAGACAGATTTACAGCTTGAAATATTCGGACCAAAATTCCAATTCTGTTTAAGTCTTTTAATTTTTTTATTATGAAGTTTTTGAGCTAAAGTTAGATAACCGCTTAATGGTTCAAGAACGTGCTGCCATGGCCGCACAGCCTTAGGATATCTAATAATGATGTTTTGTTTTTTAATTAAAAATCTAAAAATATCAGGAATTAACCTATCCTTTGAATAATCTCCTCCTCCTATTACATTACCTGCTCTTACAGTTGCCAACCTTTGCGTGCTTTCCTTTGAAAAAAAAGATTTTGTGTAAGAGTAAAATAAATGTTCAATACAAACTTTTGAAGAACTGTAAGGATCAACTCCAAATAAAGCATCATCTTCCTTAAATATTTTATTTTTGGATATATCGTAAACTTTATCCGATGTGATAAGTATTGATGTTTTTATAGCTTTAATATTTCTAATTGATTCTAAAATATTTAATGTACCATTGAAATTAGTATTAAATGTTTCAACTGGATTTTCGTACGAATATCTTACGAGTGGTTGGGCAGCTAAATGAAATAAAATTGTTGATTTAGAACTTTTAATTGCACTGTGCAGTTTATTATAATCTCTAATATCTCCAATAATTGATTTTTTAACGATTTTAGCTATGTTTGCTCTGTAAAATAAACTTGGTTTTGTTAAAGGTTTTAATGAGTACCCTGTAACATGAGCTCCTAGAAGATTTAAAAAAATACATAGCCATCCACCTTTAAAACCTGTGTGTCCCGTAACAAAAACTCTTTTATTTTTCCAGTATTTTCTATCTATGAAATTCACAAAATATTAAATATCACTTAAATTATTATTAATCAATTGTTCATTAAATTAGTAATTCATAATGTTGAATTTTTAATATATAAGTAAATTAATCGATTTTAATATGAAAGAAAAATCCAACATAAAAATTTTTTTAATTAAACTTGCGGCAATTACATTTGCTATCATAATTGTGATTAACGTATCTTATAATCTTATTTTGGCTGACAAACTTGAAACATTAAATAAGATAATGAGAATTAGTGAGAAAGAAAATATTGAAAGTCTTAAAGATAAAATTAGATCAGAAATAAAGAGCGGTCTTGAAAAAGAAAAAATCTTAAAAGAAAACGATGCAGAACTTTTAAATAAGTTCTATAAAAAATTAAAAAATGAAATTTATCAAGCAGAAGGTAAGTGAAACCCTTTTTAAATTATATATTTAAAGAAAAAAATAAAGTTGTTCTAACTTTAGTTTTTTTATTCTCCTATTATTGTGCCGTAATTGTTGGACAAGCGTGGGACGAAGGCTTTCATCTGATACAAGGTAAAGTAGTTTTAGATTACTTAATGTCTTTTGGTAAAATTGATAAAGATATTTTGTATAGAGAGAACTACTCAGCAATTTATTGGACCTTCTCCCATTTTTTTACAAATTTTTTTCCTAAAAGTTTTGAATTAGAGGCAAGTCATTTAATCAACACAACTGTTTCTATTTTTACTATAATTGGAATTGGAAAAATTTCTCAGCAGATTTTTGATAAAAAAACTGGAAGCATTACTTTTTTAATACTTTTTTTATTTCCAATATTCTTTGGTCACATGGCAATAAATAGCAAGGACACAATATTGGCATTTTGCCATGTTTGGATATTTTATAGTTTTATAAGATATTTTAAAAAACAAAATACTAAAAGAAGAAATAATTATATATTTATAATAGGAATACTCTCAGCTATCGGAACTGGTATTCAATTAGTTTTCTTGGGATCTTTATTGCCTTTAATTGCTTTCTTTATAATAGATATTTTTTATCTAAAAATTTTTATAAGAAAAGATTTTAAAATTCAAAAATTGATTATTGATCTAATAAAAAGTTTTTTTATCTTCTACTTGCTTCTAATATTTTTTTGGATAGATGCGCATGAAAACCCACTAATTTTGCCATTTAAATTTTTAACTGAAACGTTTTCAGACACTTATTGGACAGGATGGCCTTATAGCTTAATAAATGGTGAATATATAACTTCTACTGAAGTTCCAGCAAGTTACCTTTTAAAGAATTTTTTTTATAAAACTCCTGAGTATTTATTAATTTTATATTTTATTTTCTTTTTTATTTTATTTTTTAAAAATAAAAATCTTTCCTTAAAATATACTAATTTGAATATAAAAATTTTATTTATTTTATTTATTTTAATTTTTCCAAATCTAATACTTTTATTTATACCCTATCCACTTTATGATGGTTTAAGGTTATTTCTTTGGGTAATTCCCTACTGTTGTATAATTCCTGCATTAACTTTAAATTATCTTTTGGAAAAAATAAAATATAAAATTTCAAAAGTAATTTTATCAGTTTTATTAATAAGTTTTATTAATTTAGTTGTAGTTTTTTTCTTACTAACGCCTTATCAATATACTTACTTAAATATATTTGCTGGAAAAAAAAATGTTGCTCATCAAAAATTTGAAAACGATTACTGGGGTGCTAGCTTAAAGGAATTAGTTAAAAAAACCAATTTTGAAACTAAAAAAAGTATAAGTATTTATTCATGTGGGATAAATAATGGTGTTTTAAAAAAATATATGAAAAAAAAATATAATAATAAATTTGAATTAGTTAGCGAAAAAAGTGCTGATTATATTTTCATGACTAATAGAACTATTTCAGACGCAAATAATAATCCAACAAACTGTTTTGAAAAATACTCTGGTAATAATTTATTTGAAGTAAAAAGAAATGGTCTTCTTCTATCTGCGGTAAGAAAGCTTTAGTTTAAGCTAGTATTTCTTCTCTTTTGTTCAATCTTAATCCTCTGAAACAAGCTTCTATTTTTGTCATATAAAAGATTTAATCTTATTTTTTTGTTAATTCTAATTTTTAATAATTTTACATTTCTAACTTCAATATTATCTGCAACTGACGCAACTGGTCTTTTATTATAATCGAGATTTTGAACTTCAACGGTCATTTTATTTGATATTATTTTTCCTTTCCATCTTCTGGGTCTAAATGGGCTTATTGGAGTAACTGCTAAACTTCCGGAATTTAATGATAAGATTGGTCCATGTACAGAAAGATTATAAGCGGTACTTCCAGCGGGTGTACAAACTAATAAACCATCCCCGATCAATTTTTTAATTACAATTTTTTTCCCAACTTTTAATCTTATAGATGCTGTTTGTCTACTTTGTCTAAACAATGATACTTCATTAATTGCTATGAGTTTTTTTCTCTTATTATTTTTAGTTGTTGCCACAACCTCTAAAGGATTGATAAATGTTTTTTTTGCTTTATTAATTTTTTGTATTAATGAGTTAGAAGAATATTTATTCATTAAAAAACCAAATGTACCACAATTAATTCCATAAAATGGTTGCTTAAATTTATAATATTTTTTAAGTGCATTAAGCATAAACCCATCGCCACCTAAAACAACAATAACATCTGATTTGAGTGGACTGAAGTTTTTATATTTTTTAAGTAAAGTTTTCTTTAGATTTTGGGATCTTTTAGTTTTGTCAAACGTAAAATGAATTTTGATCATAATTTTTTTTGGTGCCCTCGGCCAGACTCGAACTGGCACTCCCAAAAGGGCAAGGATTTTAAGTCCTTTGTGTCTACCAATTTCACCACGAGGGCACTTTGTTAATTAATAATTAAGTAATACGTTTATATTATTTTTTTAATCTTATAAAGTGAGAATTATAAAATGAAAAAAAAAATATTGATATACAGTTCAGGGGGTGGTTTAGGAGATTCTATTCAACTATTTCCTCTAATTTTAAGCCTTCAAAATCATTTTAAAGACTCAGATATTTTTTATCTTGGAGCTCACGATAATCACTATTTGGGAAAATTGAAAGAATATAGAGTAAAGATACCAACATTTGAAACAGGTTTAAAATATTTTGGATTTAGAATTTGGCATTATCTTTATGCTAAAAAAACTATCAAGAAAATAGATATTCATAAATTTGATCTTATAATTGATCTTCAGTCAAAGCTTAGAAATACTCTGATTTTAAAAAAAATACCCCATAAGGATTTCTATTCTTCAACGTTTAACTTCTTTTTTTGTTCAAAAAAGAATGATTATTTATTCCATAATGATATTAATAAAATGACTTTAGATAATTTAGGCAAATTTCTTGGAAAAAAAGTAGAGACAATAAATTATGAGCTAAATCAAATCTCATTAAAATACCATCAAGAAGCTTCGAGATTACTTCCAAAAAATCATTATATAGGTTTCTCTATTACACAAGGTAATATTTACAGAAAAAAAAATTGGCCCATAGATAATTTTATTTTGTTAGCTCAAAAGTTAAAAGAGAGAAATAAAATACCAGTTTTTTTTATTGAAAAGGATAAAATAGATTTAATAAAAGATATTAAATCAAAAATTCCTGAAGCTTTGTTTCCAGAACTTGACTCAAATCTATCTTGCCCTGCGTTAGTAACAGCATTAGCTAGTAGATTGGAAAAAACTATTTCAATTGATAATGGTGTCATGCATATGATTGGATTATCTAGAACTCCAATGATTGTTTTATTTGGACCTACTAATCCAGATAAATTTGCACCTAAAATTGATAATATTAAAATTTTAGATAGTAAAAAAATCTATAGTTCAAAAGATATCACTAAAATAACTACGAATGATATTTTGGAATTTATCTAACTCTTAAATATTTTTATTTTTTTTCTCCTTACAATTTTAAGAATATCAGTGTTACATAATTTTATTTTATTTTTATTTGTAGATCTTAAAACAATAGACACACCAATTTTTCCAAGTCTAAAAAAAGGATAACTTCCAATTTCTACATGCTTAAAATATTTTTTTTGAATTTTAGCTAATTCTTTAGCTATATTGCTCTCTACAGTTATTAAGTTTATTGATTTATTTTTAGTAACCTGACCTTTAATTAAAAATTTTTTACAATTATCAATCATTGATTTTAATATTGAAGGTACACCCGGTAAACATAGAATATTTTTAATTTTAAATCCTGGAGCAGCACTCGATGGATTATGTATTAAGCTTGCACCCCTGGGCATCTTTGACATTTTTTTTCTTCCATCGTTGAATTTTGCTTTTCCATAATATTTTTCAAGAATTAAATAAGCCTCTTTGTGGTATTCATATTTTACATTAAATGCTTTTGCTATAGATTTTGCTGTTATGTCATCATGTGTAGGACCTATGCCTCCGGTGGTAAAAACATAATTAAATCTCTTACTTAAATCTGAAATATTGCTTACTATAGTTTTTTCTATATCGGGTATAACCCTCACTTCTTTAACAGAAATACCGCATTTAAGATTCAGCCATTTTGAAATAAATGAAACATTTAAATCTTGCGTTCTTCCTGATAATATTTCATTACCAATGATTAAAATTGAGGCATTAATTTTTTTATTTTTTTTCTTCATTCTTTGATACACTTTTTATCCATGAATTTTGAAGCTCCATTAATATCAGGTGTTTTTGTAAAAAGATATAAACGTTTTTTTGTTGATGTAAAAATAAAAGAGGGAATTGTTACCGCTCATTGTCCAAATACAGGATCTATGATGGGACTATTGGATAAACAAAACAAAGTATGGCTTAGTCAGTCAAATGATAAAAAAAGGAAATTAAAGTATACTTTGCAAATTGTAGAAGTGGATGGAAAAAAAATTGGCATTAATACACATCTTACAAATAAAATTGTTTTGGAAGCTTTAAAAAATAATTTGATTAAAGAATTTAGTCAAAGTAAAACAATTAAATCTGAGCAAAAATATGGTAAAGATACCAGGTTTGACTTTTTAATCGATCAGAAAGGCAAAAAATCATTTCTTGAAGTTAAGAATGTAACTTTATCTAGAAAAAAAAATCTAGCAGAGTTTCCTGATGCAATAACCTCCAGAGGAGCAAAGCACATAAAAGATTTAATAAATGCTCGTCAAAATGGTTTTGATTCTTATCTTATGTTCGTTGTTCAGCGAAACGATTGTAATTGTTTCACTATTGCAAGTGATATTGACCCAGAATATTCAAAATTATTAACATTAGCCTATAAAAAAAAGGTTAAAATACTCTGCTACGATTGTAAATTTTCATCAAAAGGAATAAAACTCAATAATCGAATTAAATTGCAGATTAATGAATAAAAATATTGAAGAAGCTTTTGAGAAAACTCGTTTAGCTGGTTCTATTGCAGCTCAAGCTCTAGATGAAGTTGTAAGCTTCATTAAACCTGGAGTTACTACTGAGCAAATTGATGAATTGTGTTATAAAGTAATAAAAGATAACGGGGCTTACTCTGCTCCTTTATTTTATAGAGGATTTCCAAAATCTTGCTGCACCTCGGCTAATCATATAGTTTGTCATGGTATTCCCAAGGATAAAGTTTTAAACGAAGGCGATATCATAAATATCGATGTTACAGCTATTAAAGATGGGTGGCATGGAGATACAAGTCGAATGTTTTCTGTTGGGGAAATTTCAGTAAAAGCAAACCATCTAATCAAAACTACTTACGAGTCTATGATGAAAGCTATAAGCATACTTAATGACAAATCAACTGTAGGAGATATAGGCTTTACAATACAAAGCTACGTTGAGAAAGAAGGTTTTTCAGTAGTTAGAGATTTTTGTGGACATGGATTAGGTAGAAGTTTCCACAAAGAACCAAATATTTTACATTATGGCAAACAAGGTTCGGGTTATAAATTATATGAAGGAATGATTTTTACTATTGAACCTATGATTAACGAAGGACTTGCAGATACTAAAACTCTCAATGATGGCTGGACTGCCGTAACTAAAGATAAAAAATTATCCGCACAATTTGAACACACTGTTGGTATAACTAAAGATGGATACGAAATTTTTACATCCTCAAAAAAAGGATTAGATTTTCCGCCTTACAAAAAATGATAGAAAGATATTCAAGAAAAGAATTAAAAGATATTTGGGATGAAAAAAACAAATATACTTTATGGTTGGACATTGAATTAGCTGCAGCTGAAGCGATGGAAAAACTAAAAATAATTCCAAAAGGAGTTGTTAAAAAAGTTAAATCTAAAGCCAAAATAAATGTAAATAGAATTTTACAAATTGAAAAAAATGTAAAGCATGATGTTATTGCATTTTTAACTTCGATAACTGAAAAAGCAGGCAAGGAAGCTAGATATCTTCACAAAGGGATGACATCGTCGGATGTTTTAGATACATGTTTTAACTTACAATTAAAACAATCGGGTAAAATTTTATTAAACGATTTAGACAAGTTATTATCTTCAATAAAAAAACAAGCAGTTAAACACAAATTTACTTTATGTATTGGAAGAAGTCATGGAATACATGCGGAGCCAACTACTTTCGGATTAAAACTTTTAACTTTTTATCAAGAATTTTTAAGAAATAAAAAACGTTTAGAATACTCAATAGATGAAATCTCAACTTGTGCTATCTCTGGAGCGGTAGGAACTTTTGCAAATATCGACCCACGAGTTGAAAAGTACGTTGCTAAAAAACTTAAATTAAAAATTGAGCCTGTTTCTACTCAAGTAATCCCAAGAGATAGACATGCTCAGTTTTTTTCAACTTTAGGAATTATTGCAAGCTCTATAGAAAGGTTTTCTTTAGAAATAAGACATTTACAAAGAACTGAAGTTTTAGAAGTGGAGGAATTCTTTGGAAAAAAACAAAAGGGTTCCTCTGCTATGCCTCACAAAAAAAATCCTATTTTAAGTGAAAATTTAACTGGGTTATCGAGACTGATAAGATCATCGGTCATACCAGCATTAGAAAATGTTGCACTTTGGCATGAAAGAGATATTTCTCACTCTGCTGTTGAAAGAAATATAGGTCCAGATGCAACTATAGCTTTAGATTTTGCGTTAAATAGATTGTCGGAAGTAATTAAAAATTTAAACATTTATCCAAAAAATATGATTAAAAATATGAATTTAACCAATGGAATTTTCTTTTCCCAACGTGTTTTACTAGAATTAACATCCTGTGGTTTTACCAGAGAACAAGCATATAAAATTGTACAAAAAAATGCCCTGCAATCCTGGAATAACAAATCATCTTTTTATGAAAATGTGGCAAATGATAAGAAAATTAATAAAAAAATACCTGTTAATAAATTAAAAAAGTTATTTGATTTTAGTTACCATACAAAGCGAATTAATATAATTTTCTCTAGAAGTTTAAAAAAATAGATTATTATGAATAAGGGAAAAAAATTATACGAAGGAAAAGCAAAAATCATTTACGAAACAAATGAAAAAGGGATAGTAATTCAGCATTTCAAGGATGACGCTACCGCATTTAACAATTTAAAAAAGGCGAATGTTGAAGGTAAGGGCGTACTTAACAATAGAATATCTGAACATATTCTTACTAGCCTTGCTCAATGTGGAATAAAAACTCATCTTATAAAAAGATTAAACATGAGAGAACAATTAATTAAACATGCTGAGATAATTCCAATTGAATTTATTGTTAGAAATATAGCTACTGGCTCTTTATCTAAAAGACTTGGGATAGCTGATGGCACTTTGTTGGAAAAACCATTATTTGAGTATTGCTACAAAGACGATGCCTTGGGTGATCCACTTATTGCTAAAGAACACATTTTTGCTTTTAATTGGGCAAAAGAAGATGAGATAAATGAGATTGACCAAATGACATTTAGAATTAACGATCTCCTTCAAGGAATGTTTAGAGGTGTTGGAATTAAACTTGTGGATTTTAAGTT
>CACKZT010000014.1 GCA_902604695.1 uncultured Pelagibacteraceae bacterium
AGGACCTATTTCAAAAATATTTTTATTTTTAATTACATCAAGAGATGTAATTTTGTCTATAATATTTTTATCTATTAAAAAATTTTGACCTAATGATTTTTTGAATTTTTTCATGATCTAGAGATCAAAGAATTCAACACATCTTAGTAGACTTAAAGGATTGGCTTTTCGTAAATTTGCAATATCTTCTGCAACTCCGTGATCTGGTGATACTCTAAAATAATTAAGTCCCAAGGTTACATTAATCGCATTAAAATTATAAATAGCTTTAAAGGGAGCTAAAACTTGATCATGATACATACCTACTATTGTATCGTATCTAAATTTATTTTTATTAGTAAAAACTGTATCAGCTGGTACAGGTCCTATAATATTTTTATTTATCTTTTTTAGCTTATGAATGGCAGGGATTATTATACTAACTTCTTCAGAATCTCTCTTCAATTCATCATTATGAGGATTTAATCCTAGAACTGCAATTCTAGGTTTTCTTTTAAGTTTCTTACGATAAAAATTATTTAAAACTCTAATTTTTTTTTCAATTAAAGATTTTTTCAATTTTTTTGAAATATCTTTAATTTTTAAATGAGTAGTTATAGGAACTACTGATAACTCCTTGTTAAAAATCATCATTACTTCAGACCCTGAAATTTTATTTTTTTTTGCCAGGTATTCAGTAAGTCCCGGGTTCCTTGATTTTAAAACTCTTTTCTTGTTTATTGGACAAGTTATTATTCCTTGAATTTTTCTTTTTCTTGCAAGTTTATCAGCTAAGTTTACACAATTAAGTACATAGTTTGTGTTTAGAGGAACATCTAAAATATATAATACATTCGAAGAATTAATTGCTTTTAATTGAACTATCTTTTCTAGAAAAATATTAATTTTGTTTTGTTTTAGTTGTTTCTTAATTAAATTAAAATTACCAATTATAAATATTTTCTTCCTATGTTTTTTTTTCAAAATTTTCCAAGTTTTACCTATAATTTCTGTATTAATACTTTTAGGGTCGCCGGCTGTAATTGCAATAATTTTTTTCATTTCCAGTCAATAATAATAGAATTTTCCAGATTTAAGAAATGTGATCTTGAATATAAATTCATTTTTTCAGATTTTTTTTGATTTATAATTTTTTTTTCTAATTCTTTGGCATTAATTTTATCATTACTAGTTAATTTTAAGTCATCTATTTTCAAAATAATGAATGAATTTGTTACTTTTAACGGATCAGAAATGTCCCCTTTATTTAAATCTTTGAGAATATTTAAGTATTCTGGAGATAAAACATTCTCAGAAATCCAACCCAAATTTCCATTATTAAGTGAAGTTGATGATGAACTTAATTTTCTTGCAGTTTTACCAAATCCTATTTCTTTGATCGACGAAAGTGCTTCATTTAATTTTTTTTGACTTTCTTGATTGTAGTCAATTTGAATTTCAGATAATTTAAATTCTTTAATTTGTTTTTGTTCATTTAATAAATTTTGTAATTCATTTTCTAAATCTACAACATTAATATTCATTTTATTTCCATATAGTTGAAAAATTAACCTTTCCCATTTTAATTCAACCTCATAGTTTTCTCTTAATGCATCATAGCTTATATTGTTTCTTCCAAGATATTTTTTTAAATTCATAGAATTTATTCCAAATTGGGTAGCAATATTATCTAAATAATCTTGTAACATTTTCTTATTATAATCTTCTTGTTTGTATTTTTTAATCTCAGAGTTTTTTATTTTTTTTCTAATTAATGATTTTATTGCTAAATCTTTAGACATATTTATACCTTCTTGACTTAATTTTTTTCCACTTAGAAATAATATAGTTCTAATTTCATTTTCTACGTCTATCGATGTGATTATGTCATTTCCAACTTTAACAACTATCTTATTTTCAATATTTGCTTCAATAATTTCAGAATTAAAAAAAAATAATAAAATAACAAGTAGTGTGGAATAAAATTTTATTTTCATCTGCTTATTGTAGGACTATTTAAAACTGCAAAAGGTACTATAGAAATTTTAAACATTAAGGAGTTAGCAGGCTCTACGTCTCTATCAGCATAAAATTCTCTTCTATATACTAATCCAGCTTTTAAACAGTCGTTAATATATTCATAACTTAAATTATAAAATTCTGCAGAACTAGTTAATATATTTCGTTTTGTTGAAAACGATAATTTATTTGAATCATTAATCAAATAATTAAAATCAGACTGAACATACTCTTGGCTTCCAATATGGTCTTTTTCTTGAAGGTAACTTATGTTGAAATCAGATTTTTTATATGTAAAATCTGCTCCAATTTCATTGTAGTTTATTTCTTTATAATTTTGATCTATTGCAAAGTTATACTTGAAATTAACATTATCTTTTATTTTATAGCTTGCTTCTCCAACTACGTCAGAAAATCTTTGATCTAATGATGTTTGAGGAGCCATATCGTCATTTTCATTTTCATTAATTACTTGCCCAATTGAAAAAGATGCAACTTCGTCTGAGGTTATACCTGCTTCATTAAGAATATTCTTCTTATATTCAAATCCTATAGCTGCACTCATTCCATTTTCTATTACATCTATTTGATCGCTTTTATTTAAGTTATAAATATTGGAATATTTTAGTCTACCTGTTTCTGTTCTTCTCATATGTCCAGGAGCGTACCTAAGCAACATTTTTGGTGTAAAAAAATGTCCGTAATTGTTTGTGTAGTCATTTTTATAAAAACCTAATTTAGCCAAATAGCCCACAACACCTGATAACTCATTATTTTCCTCGTCATTCTTATATTCTGTCGTATTACTGGCGTTATAATTTACGGTTTTTACTAAACCTAAAATCTGATTTTCCATACCGATATCACTTATCCATGTGTTGGATTCCCATTGAAAATCGTTGGTAAAAAATTCAGTTTGTTTATTTACTTCATAATTTCTTACTCTTAAATTTGAAGTATAATCAAGTAACCCGAACTTCTCGCTAGTAAAAAGATTTTTTTCAAAAAATAGATAAGGAAATAGATACTCATATTTTTTTCTATCTTGTATTTTTGTATTTTGGAACGCACTTGCTGAACTAGCAAAATATAGATCTTCTTCTTGATAATCATACGATAGAGTATTTTCTAAAATATTTAAATCTTCACTTACCAAAGCTGTATTAACTTCATGTATTTTAAAATAAGTATCATTTGAAACATGTTGTAATTTTAAGTCAATATTACTTTTAATATTATCCTGGTCTTTAATTACTTTATTATAATCTAAAAAAATATGTTTTCTTGAACCAGAAGTTTTTGTGCTTCCTCTTTTTTTGTATCCTTCATTATAACTCGCATCTACAAATAAATTTGCGTTGTTAAAAGCCTGCCTATACTCAGCCATTAGTAATGGATTTTCAGATCCATATATTTTTGATGTAAAAGTTAAATCTTTATCTGGGGCAAGAGCCCAAAAATAAGGAATCGTTACAGCTAATCCAGTGTTAGAATTATCAGTTAAATTTGGAACAAGTAGTCCAGATCTTCTTTTAACAGTTGGATCTGGGTGAGATAAAGTAGGGAAATAAAAAATTGGAAAATCATAGACTTTTAAAACAGCATTTTTATAGTAAATAGTTTTTTTTGAAGAACTATGTTCAATAAGTTTGGACTGTAAAGTCCAAGGAGGACATTTGTCTTCACCTCGGTTCTTGCAAAATGTAAAAATTCCCTTATCCATTTTACTCAAATCACCTGAAATGTTAACACTATTCGCAAATATTCTAGGTTCGTTGCTATCATTAAATTTTAAATCTTTTTGATTTAAAAAAAGTCTTACATCAGACCCTACAATTTTTTTCTTTTTTTCATCAATATAAATCTCTGAAAAATTATAAATATTTTTATTTACGTCCTCTACATTTATATTTCCTTTAGAAAAAAAAAGATTTTTATCAATTACATAGTTAAACATTCCTACATTAATTTTATTTCCATCTTTATCAAGCAATAAAGTTTGATATTCTGAGCTTATAATTCTTTTTTTATTATCCAAAGTAAAGTTTGTTCCTGAAATCTTAAAACCTTCTGAAGTGATTATTTCTGTTTCACCCTCGGTTTCTAAAAATTGTTCTGCCTTATTATATTTAGCAAATTCTGTAAAAATTTTATTATTTTTTTTATCTTCTACACTTACGTTTCCTTTTAAAATTAATATTTGAGTTTTTTTATCAACTGATACTGAGGTTGATTTAATATTTAGTTCATCACTATAAGAAATTGATAATTTTAAAAAAAAAAGAGTTAAAACAGATATAATTAAAAAAAATTTATTTTTCATTTATTTGTAATATCCCGATTGAGCAGAAAAGAGAAATCGCAATGATAGGAATCCAAATTGCAAGATCTGTTGAAATTCTATTTGTTTGTCCAAGAGCAATAGATAGATCTTTAAAGTAGTAAACAATGACGCAAATTATTATTGCTATAAAAACATAATGCACATTGTGCAATCTATTAGTAGATCCAATAGTAAAGATGGATGCTAAAACCACCATTAAAAGTAAATAAATAGGTAAAGAGTAAAAAGTGTTTAATTTTTCATTTAAAATTTGTCTAGTATAACCTTTTTGTATTAAAGAATTATAATTTGTCAGCAAATCGATAAAAGATATAGTGTCTAAATTCTTATAAAGGGAGCTTAATTTTTCTATGTTATAATTGCTTTTTAGCCTGAAATTTTCCAGCATTTTAGGAACACCATTTTCTTCTTGATTATAAATAGAGGCAAACTTCATTACCCATTCTGTTGAAATTATATTGACCTTTTCACTCTCTATTCTGCTTATAAGATCATTATCGTTATTCATAATGTAGATCGTAACTTCGTGTAAGTTATCACCTTCAATTTTTTTGGCAGAAGTTATATGTAATTTATTATTTATATTTTCTTTTATCCAAACTCCATTTTTATTTATTGAAACTAAATGATCTATATCTTTCGAGTATTTTGCTTTTACAACCTCATAATATTTTACCATAGTAGAGGTAAGGGGATTTATAAAAAACAAAACAAAAATACCAAACAAAAAAGCAGTTATAGCTAGAATAAAAATAATTTTTAAATTTGAAAATCCAAAAACTTTTAATGATAATAAATCTGTATTAGATCTAATTGCAATGATATACCACATGGCACTAAGAAACACTATGAATGGAAGTAATTTAATCATCAAGTTTGGGATAAACATGATTGTCATCAATAATGGTAAACCAATTCCAATATCTAAGTTTTTAAAAAATTCAATTTCTTCGAATAAACTTAAGATTACACCAAGACAAATAAAAGCTAAAAGAAAATTAAAGATTGTTTTAAGAAAACCAGATACTAAGTAAGTAGAAATTTTATTCATAATTCAATTTTTCCGATGCAACTTTTCTAAATAATATAAAATATATAATTGGCATTAACGAAACCGGTATTAAAAAATACATTAAAGTATGTAAATTTGAAAATCCTGAATATCTAACTAATATTTCAGCGAGAACCAAAATTATAAAACTTATTGCGAAAAAAAAATACCTATTAAATATACGATATTTTTTCTTTTTTGTTTGGATCAACAAAAAAGAAGATATTAAAGCAATAAGAGGTATATAGAAAGGCATTCCGAATCTTCTTGATAAGTTTTCAACAACATCTTTTTTTCTTGAGGTCTTTGAACAATTATCGATTTTAAGGTTTGTTATGTTTTCATTTGTATTAAAATAACATGCTATTAAAGAACTAGTAACGGTCTCCTGAAGTTTTGGATCAACTATTGTTCTTGATTTAATATTTTCCATAAAAAATTCAGTTTTTTCAAATTTTATATTGCTAAATTTACCTTCTGTATTTTTACTTTGAATTAGTCCATCCCTAAGAATTAGTCGATTTTTTTCTAAAAAACCTGTTTTAGCAAAAATAGTTGTATTTTGAGATTTTTTTTCTTCACTTACTAAACTTTTTAAAATCGAATTTTCATCTCGAATAAAAATATTTTTCATTTGATTATTCTCATCTTTTTTTTCCACATAAAATGTTAAATCATTAAAATTATCTGTAAAGTCATTAGCTTTAATTAAGGATGAAACTGCATAATCAAATTGAGATGCCTTAATCAAATTTCTAGATTTATTTAAAAGGTTAGGTGTTATAAAAACAGCAAATATAAGTTGTAAAGACAAAATTAAAAGTGAGATTACGAAGAATAGATTTACCAGCCTAATTTTATTTAATCCCGTCGTCCATAAAATTATTAATTCATTCTGCCTCTCAAATTTTAATATAGAAAGGACCAAGGCTAATAAAAAAGATAAAGGAATAAATTTTGTAAGAATATTTGTTACATTAAAAATTGAAAATTGAAGATAGGTTGTAACACTATATCCACTGTCTACAATTAAATCGAGAAAATTAACTGCCCTTACAGTCCATGCAATGGCTGTAAATGCAAACAAAATAGTTAGAAATAATTTCATTATCTCTAAAGTAAAATATTTATAAATTTTGTTTTTAAGCATGAAAATTCGATATATATAATTAATGCAACTTTTGACAAAACTCAACTTAAGAGTGAACAATGACAAATTTTCCATTGAAATCTTAGATATTTAGACATATATACCATTCATCTATACGTGTAAGTATTTAAAAATTTATGTCTATCAAAATAAACTTCTCTAATAAATCCAGTGGAAAATCCTCGGCTAATACAGTTTTATTTACTGATGAAAAATTCAACGTTGGTGCTTTAAAAAAATATCTTTCTAAAACAGAATTTTCCTACATAAATGATCTGTTGAAAACAAGTGATTTAAAAAAAAACATGTTCGTTTTTGAAGTTAACTCAAAAAAAAAAATAGTTTTAATTTCTATTAAAAAAGACTCTAAGAGCTTTGATATTGAAAATTTAGGTGCAGAATTCTTTGGACGTATAAATTATGGAAAGAATAGTGAATATTTTGTAAACTCTGATACCGTAACAGGTAAACATGCTAATTTTGTAGGTCATTTTCTTCATGGCCTTAAATTAAAATCGTATGAATTCAAGAAATATAAAACAAAAAAAGAAACAAGAATTATCTCTATAAATGTATTTGGAAATAAAAACAAACCTTCAGCTCAAAATCAATTAAAATTTAAAGCTTTGGAAGAAGGAACATTTTACGCAAGAGATTTAGTTTCAGAGCCAGGAAATATTTTACATCCAGATGAATATGCTAAAAGATTAAATTCTCTTAGAAAAGATGGTTTGAAAATAAATATATATGATGAAAAAAAATTAAAAAAACTTGGTATGAATGCTTTACTTGGAGTAGGCATGGGAAGTATAAGAGGATCATATCTTGTTACAATGGAATGGAACGGATCAAAAAATAATTCTAAACCTTTAGCATTTGTTGGAAAGGGAGTTACTTTTGATACTGGTGGTTATTCATTAAAACCAGCAAGATTCATGGAAGACATGACCTACGACATGGCTGGCTCAGCAGCAGTAGTTGGTTTGATGAAGAACTTAGCATTGAGAAAAGCAAAAATTAATGCAGTTGGTGTAGTAGGTTTAGTAGAGAATATGGTTAGTGGAGTCGCTCAAAGACCTGGAGATATCGTTAAATCATATAGCGGTAAAACTATAGAAGTATTAAACACTGATGCAGAAGGTCGATTAGTTTTAGCAGATGCATTAACTTTTACTGAAAAAAAATTTAAACCAAAATTCATAGTGGATTTAGCAACTTTAACAGGTGCTATCATAGTTAGTTTAGGATCAGAATATGCAGGTCTTTTTTCTAACGACGATAAGCTGTCTAATGAAATTTTAAGTTCGGGTGAGAAAGTAGAGGAAAAATTATGGAGAATGCCTCTTCATAAAAATTATGACAAACTTATGAATTCTAAAAATGCTGATATGCAAAATATAAATTATGTTGGTGGTGCTGGATCAACAACTGCAGCTCAATTTTTACAAAGATTTATTTTAAACAAAACTCCTTGGGCTCATTTAGATATTGCAGGTATGGCTTTTTCAAAATACGGTGGTGCTTTAAATTCAGGAGGGGCAACCGGATTTGGAGTTAGATTGTTGAACAAACTAATAGAAGAATACTATGAATAATGTTGAACAAACGCTATCAAT
>CACKZT010000015.1 GCA_902604695.1 uncultured Pelagibacteraceae bacterium
TTCTCTCAAGTCTGAAAATTTCCAATCTTCATCCTTTTTATTTGGAAAACCAAATTTATTAAAGTGATTTAAATTTTTTAATCTAAAATCTTTTTCCTCTTTTGAGAAATTACCAATTTTATCAATTTCATTAGACTCAATTTTAAAATTAAGCATTTGAATATAATCCTTTATAACCTGATTTTTCTAATTGAGTTGCTAATTCCATTGATCCTGATTTAACGATTTTTCCATCTGCTAGCACATGTACAAAGTCTGGATTTATAAAATTTAACAGTCTTTGATAGTGAGTTATTACTAGAAAAGAATTTTTTTTATCTCGTGAAGTGTTGACTCCATTAGCAACTGTTTTTAATGCATCTATATCTAAGCCGGAGTCTGTTTCATCTAAAATAACTAAATTTGGATCTAAAATTTTCATTTGTAAAATTTCATTTTTTTTCTTCTCTCCTCCAGAAAAACCAACATTTAATTGTCTAGATAGCATTTTCTCGTCCATTCCTAACTCTTTTGATTTTTCTTTAATTATTTTTATAAAAGAAAGTGCGTCTAATTCTTTTTCTCCACGAGCTTTCTTTATTTTATTTAGTGAGGTTCTAAGAAAGTTGCTTGTATTAACTCCAGGAATTTCTGTAGGATACTGAAACGCTAAAAAAATTCCTTTTTGAGCTCTTTCATCGATAGATATATCCCCTAAATTTTTACCTTGGTATTTTATCTCTCCTGAAATTTTGTAACCCTCTTTACCTGACAGAACATTAGCTAAAGTACTTTTTCCAGATCCATTAGGACCCATAATTGCATGTAATTCACCTGGTTTAATAGAAATATTAAGACCTTTAAGTATCTCCTTATCATTAATAGAGGCTTTTAGATTTTTGATCTCTAACATTAACCTACGCTTCCTTCTAAGCTAATGCCTACAAGCTTTTGAGCCTCTACAGCGAATTCCATGGGTAATTGTTGAAGAACTTCCTTGCAAAAGCCATTTACAATTAAACTAACTGCTTCTTCTTGGTTTAGACCTCTTTGGTTACAATAAAATAATTGTTCATCATTTATTTTCGAAGTTGTAGCCTCATGTTCGACAGTAGAGGAAGAATTTTTATTTTTAATATACGGAACTGTATGTGCACCACATTTGTTGCCCATCAATAATGAGTCACATTGGGTGTAATTTCTAGAATTTAATGCTTTTCTACCTATATCTACTAATCCTCTATATGTATTATCAGCACTACCAGCAGATATACCTTTTGATATAATTTTACTTTTCGTGTTTTTTCCCAAATGAATCATTTTTGTTCCAGTATCAGCTTTTTGATGATTATTTGTTATTGCTATTGAATAAAATTCACCAACAGAATTGTCTCCTTGTAAAATGCAACTTGGATATTTCCAGGTTATCGCAGATCCTGTTTCAACTTGTGTCCATGAAATTTTTGAATTTTTTCCCCTACAAGCTCCTCTCTTTGTAACAAAATTGTATATACCCCCAACACCATTTTTATCACCAGGATACCAATTTTGAACCGTAGAGTATTTTATTTCTGCATCATCTAATGCAATTAATTCTACATTTGCCGCATGAAGTTGATTTTCATCTCTCATTGGTGCTGTACAACCTTCTAAATAGCTTACATAACTTCCTTTATCTGCAATTATAAGTGTTCTTTCAAACTGTCCAGTTTCCGATGCGTTTATTCTGAAATAAGTAGACAATTCCATGGGACATTTCACATTTGGTGGAATATAAACGAATGAACCATCAGTAAAAACTGCGGAATTTAATGTTGCAAAGTAATGATCAGTTATAGGAATTACTGAACCAATATATTTTTTTACAAGATCCGGGTGTTTTATTATAGCTTCAGAGATTGGACAGAAAATAATACCTTTTTTTGTCAATTCATCTTTGAATGTAGTGGCTACAGAAACGGAGTCAAAAACAGCATCAACTGCTATTCCACTTAATCTTTTTTGCTCTTGAAGAGGTATCCCAAGTTTTTTATAAGTTTCAATTAGTTTTGGATCGACCTCATCTAAACTTTTAGGTTTTTCTGAGGCACTTTTAGGAGCTGAGTAGTAGTATAAATCTTGATAATTTATTTTTGGATATTTTGGTTTTTGCCAATTCGGTTCTTTTAATTTTTTTAAACGATTAAAAGCTTTAAGCCGCCACTCTAACATCCATTGAGGTTCTTTTTTAATTTTAGAAATGAATTTAATTGTGTTTTCATTCAACCCTTTTGGAGCTTTAATGCTCTCTATATCAGTCGTAAAACCGTATTTATAGTCTTCCTGTGTATTTATATCTTTTTGTGTTTTCATTTAAAATCTTTTATCTTTATTTACCAGTTCCTCTAATTTTATTTTTTCAAAGAAACCGTTTATATGTTCCTCTAAATCAGCCCATAAATTATGTGTAATACACTTCGTAGATTTATGATTACATCCTTTTTTAGAGTCTTTTTTGCAGCTTAATGTTTTTACATTTTCATTCACAGCAAAAATAATATTAGAGAGCCTTATTTCTGATGGTGATTTTACTAAGATATAACCGCCATTAGAGCCTCTTACACTTTTAACCAGGTTTTTATTTTTTAGTTTTAAAAATAATTGCTCTAAATAAGAAAGAGATATATTTTGTCTTAAAGAAATTTCTGTTAGACTTATAGGCTTTCCATTAGCATAGGATGCTAAATCGGCCATTGCCATTACGGCGTATCTACCTTTAGTGGTAAGTTTCATAAATTAGCATTGTAATATAACATTAATTCAATAATTCCTATTAAATTAGTAGGGTTTAAAAAAAAATAATTGCCGCGTTAAAACGTGTTATAAAGCTATTCTTTTTTTGAAACTAATAATCATTATTAATTAATGAAACCAAAAAGTAGCGAAATATTTATTCCTGGACCTGCTGGAAGATTGGAGGGAAAATATTATAAGAATCCAAAATTTGGATCTCCTGTAGCAATTGTACTTCAACCTCACCCACAATATGGAGGTTCAATGAATAACAAGATTGTACAATTAACATATAATATTTTTTTAGAAAATGGATTTTCAGTTATTAAAATTAATTTTAGAGGTGTCGGTAAGAGTGATGGTGTATTCGATAATGGACAGGGTGAATTATCAGATGCTGCTGCTGCTTTAGATTGGATAGAAAGAGAAAATTTAGATTATAGTCAATGTTGGGTTTCTGGTTTTTCTTTTGGTGCACTAATTTGTATGCAGCTAATTATGAGAAGACCTGAAGTAAATAATTTTATTGCTATATCTCCACAGCCCAACGTTTATGATTTTTCTTTTTTAGCTCCATGTCCGACTTCAGGTCAAGTTTTATATAGTGATTCAGATGAGCTTGTAACTAAAGAAAGTATAAATGAATTAGACGAAAGAATTAAAAGTCAAAAAGCTGTAGAAGTAATTTTTTCAAAAATATCTGGAGCTAATCATTTTTTTAAAAATAAAGAAGATGAATTAAAAAAAGAAATTGAAAAATATATTAAAGAAAAAACAGCTCTTATTTAATCTTTATCATTAATCCGCCAGTACAAGGCTTGGTAACACCCGTAGTTTCTGGATAAGAAATATTTTTTTTAAGCTTAGATCTTATACCTAAATATGCAAAAGCTTGCGACTCAATAAAATCACCATCATACGTTAAGTCGTTTATATCAATAGTTTTAATTTTACTTTTTTTACTTATGTTTTCAAAAAAATAATTATTTTTTCTTCCACCACCCATTAAAATAATTTTTTTTGGTTTTTCTTTAAAAAAATTAAGTCCATCGACTATTGTTCTGACTGTAAATTCTGATAAAGTGGAAACGGCTTCATCTACACTTAAACCTCTAATCATTGATAAAGAAAAATCTTTAACATCTAAACTTTTTGGTGGTTGAAGGTTAAAATAATTATTATTCAAATAATTCTCGAGAATAATATCGTTACATTTTCCTCTCATTGCTATTTCACCATCTTTATCATAAATAATTTTATTTTTTGATTTTAGTTGTAAAAATTCATCAACTAAACAATTGCCAGGACCACTATCAAAACTAATAATTTTTTCATTTTTACTTATATACGTTAAATTTGAAATGCCTCCTATATTTATGAATAAAATTGGCAATTCAATATTTAATTTTTTTCTGAGAAGTTTGTGATAAATTGGAGTTAAAGGAGCTCCTTGTCCACCATTTCTTATATCATTTTCTCTAAAATTATAAATTATATCTAAATTAATTTTTTTAGACAACAATTCACCATCGCCGAGTTGTTTAGAAATTTTTTCATTGAAATTATGATAAATTGTTTGACCATGGAATCCTACAAGATCAATTTTCGTTGTAGTTTTTTTTAATATTTTTTCTACTGCATTTGCATGTAAATTCGTAATATCTTTCTCTATTTTTAAAATTAAATTTTTATTAGCTTCAATATCTTTTTTACTATTAATTTTTTCTTTTAAATCCTTGATTTCGCTTATTGTTTTTTTATCATATGCTGTGAAATCATTATTTAACACTTTAAGTTTATCTTCACCATCTGATTGAATTATAGAGGCATCAATGCCATCAACTGATGTTCCGCTCATTAAACCTATAGCTGTATATATTTTTGTCATAATAGTTATTTAATTTACAATAATTATTGTGTAATAGTAATTTTTAAGCAAATTATCTATGAAAAATAACTTTTTATCTGAATTTAATTCTAAAGGTTTTTTCCACCAATGCACTGATAGTGAAAAATTAGAGCAAATAACGAGTAAAAGTAAGATCAAAGCTTATATTGGATTTGACTGTACTGCCCCAAGTTTACATGTCGGAAGTTTGCTGCAGATAATGTGTCTTCGTTTACTCCAAAAATATGGTCATCAACCAATAATCCTTCTTGGAGGCGGAACTACTTTAATTGGTGATCCATCAGGTAAAGATAGTACAAGAAAAATTATCGATAAAAAAACTATCAATAAAAATATTAAGAATATTAAAAAGATATTTACAAAACTTTTAAATTTTAAAGATAAAAAAACTAAACCTATATTCGTAGATAATTCCATATGGTTAACAAAATTAAAATATATAGAATTTCTTAGAGATGTTGGTAAACATTTTACAATCAACAAGATGCTTAGTTTTGATAGTGTAAAATTAAGGTTAGATAGAGAGCAATCATTAAGTTATATGGAGTTTAATTATATGATTCTTCAAGCTTTCGATTTCTATAAATTAAACATCGATTATAATTGTCTTCTACAAATTGGAGGTTCTGATCAATGGGGGAACATAATTAATGGCGTTGAATTAATTAGAAAAATGGGAAAAAAAGAGTCTATCGGACTAACCACTCCATTAATTACCCTATCGTCTGGTGCAAAGATGGGTAAAACAGCAGATGGAGCAGTATGGCTGGATAAAAAATTTCTTTCATCTTATGACTACTGGCAATTTTGGAGAAATACAGCTGATAATGATGTCAAAAAATTTCTAAAATTATTTACTGAAATAGAAATAAGTCAATTAGAAATTATGGTTAAAGATGAAACTGATATAAATAAACTTAAGATTTTACTTGCTAACGAAGCAACAAAAATTTTACATGGAAAAAAAGCTGCTGAAGCAGCTGAAACTACGGCAATAGCAACATTCGAAGGAGTGGGCATAGCAACAGATTTGCCTGAAATAAAAATTTTGGAGTCTGAAATAAATAAAGGTATTAGTTTTCTAGATTTATTATCTACAAATAATATTATGAGTTCAAAAAGCGAAGCAAGAAGAGCAATTAAAAATAAAGGTCTTAAGATTAATGACAATATTGTGAGCGATGAGAAAAAAATTGTAAATATGCAAGATTTTAAAAGCTCAGACTCTATTAAAATTTCATATGGAAAAAAAAAACATTACAAAATTAAGTTAATTTAATTTTTTTTTCTTTTTTCTAAAGCTTTGGTTATAAACCTTGGGGTTAGAGACTTAATAGGATTAACAGAAGTTTTCATATTTTTTGGAGGTCCTTTAATTTTAAAACTTACTCCAAATAATCCTTCTCCAATTTCTTTGGGAATTAAGATATCGCCCAAAATTGGAATTTTAGCTATTAATTTGTTTAATTCTTTTGCAGGAACCATCGTACCTTTTAAACTCGTAACTTTACTTTTTTTGTCAACGTAACCCTCCATCAATATTGAAATACTTGGGCCTACTGCATAAATTTCAGTGATATTTAATATATCTTTATCACTATTGAATTTTATTTCCAATGTATCAAAACTTAATCCTTCACCTTTTAAAAGATCCGCCATTCCTCCAAGATCAGCTAGAGCTAAAAGTTTAGCAAAAGCTGGAGCTTCACTTACTTTAAAATTCTTAATTAACAAATTTGATGAGCTAAACTTATCATTAAAAGTTGATATAAATAATAAATTTCCACCCTCTATACTTTTAAAAAAACTATGTTCTGCCAATAGTGGTTTTGTGATATCTGAGTAAATTTCCAATATTTTATTGTTCGAGTTTGCTATTTTTCTTAAAGATATATCTAAATATTTATTAGGCAAAAATTCTGTCTTGGAAGATATTTTTATAAATTTTCCATTTTTAATAGATCCAATCAAATTAAAATTTGATAAAGGTTCTGACAATCTCGTAATTATTTTTTCAAAAGATATTTCGATATCTTTATTAATTTTGCTAAATAATTTACTTTTTTCCTCTTTAGATATTATACTTCCTAGATTCGAAGAGTCGTAAGCAGATCCTAA
>CACKZT010000016.1 GCA_902604695.1 uncultured Pelagibacteraceae bacterium
TGAAATATCTGCTATAGATGAAGCATTTATTCCTCTTTTTACTTTCACTTCTGTAACATCTGAATAATAACTTTTTAATGTAATCGGTGACGATATTAGATTGTCTTCAGCTGCTTTTGATAAATAGTATTGGTGGCTGAGAGCTATATTTCCCCAGATTATCCAAGTCTCTAGATCTCCAAAAACAAATCTATGTCTTGTTAAAAAAGGTATTTGCATTTTAAAAAATCTTAACCAAACTAGTGTAAAATATTTCTTTATAAAATTTTTAATTTCATCTTTTGTCAATGGTTTACCAAACCAATCTAGGCCTTCTAACATTTTTGCTTTTTTCCATATAAAATTTGATAGTAAATCAATTGTATCATTAGGTTTTTGAGTTTGAATTCCTTCTCTATTAAATACAATAACTTTACCGACTCTTTTTAAAATATTCGCATCTTGTAATTCATTAACTTTTCTTCTAATTGTTTCTTTAGGGATATTAAGTTCAGTTGATATTTGAATTAAATTAATTTTATCTATTGTAATATTTTCTGAATCGTAAAATTCATCCATTGATAAAAATTGAAATTTAGATGATAAACTATCCCAATTATTTCTTATTAAATATATTAAAAGTACATATTTATCTAAATCTTTAAAGGTAAGATAAGCTCGACTGGTCCAAGACTGTTGAAATTTACCCCATGTATCCCAGTGGGTAAGTATATTAAATTCAAGTTGTTCTAAGACTCGAGACTTTAAAAAATCATTTTTTGTTGGTGAGTGTATAGTTTTTTTTGTTTTTATATCAATCGGTTCAGACATTATAATCTACTTTTTCCAAGTAACACTCTGATTTATTAGGATCGCCATTAAAATCCATATAACAAATATTTCTCCTGAAGAAAATCCGTAATTTGCACCAAATATTCCTGCTACAATAACTATCCCATATATAATAATAGTGGATAATATTAAACTTGCCAGGTACCTAAGTATTGTGCATTTTAAATTCATGATTTTAAAAAAATTATACGATAGAAGTGTAGAGCTTGCTAGGCATAAATTTTCAAAGCCTTTGTTAGGTTTTATTGCCTTTATAGAAAGTTTCTTCTTTCCAGTCCCTCCTGATTTAATGATTATTCCAATGGTTGTAGCAAAAAAAGAAGATTACTTAAAAATTTTTTTTATAGCGACTGTAGGCTCTGTACTTGGTGGATTGTTTGGTTACATGCTAGGTGTATTTTTCTTAGACGCTGCTATGATAATTATTGAGCTTTATGGTTATGAAGAAAAAGTTTTTGAGATACAAAATACTATGTCTACAAAGGGAGGCTTTTACACTTGGTTGGGTATAATGTTCTTAGCCGGATTTACCCCACTTCCATTTAAAGTATTTACAATAACTAGTGGAGTAATAAATTTTAATCTCCCAGTTTTTTTCTTTATTTGTTTATTTACTAGAGGGTTGCGCTTTTTTTTAGTCTCTTACTTTACTAACTTATTTGGAAGAAAATTTGGAAAATTTATCGAAAAAAAAGGGGCAATCTGGTTTAGTGTTGGAGGACTTATAGTTGTATTAATAGCCACAATCTTGTATTTTTTGATTTTTTAAAATGTTAAAAATTAAGAATAGAAAAACTCTGACTGCAACATTAATTTTGAGTGTATTTATAATGAGTGCAGCTTATTTTATACAATTTGTTTTAAATCATGAGCCTTGCAGATTATGTATATTTCAAAGAATCCCTTATATTTCTGCAATTATTTTAATTCCTTTGATTTTTATTTTAAATAAGTACGAGAAGATTATAACAATAATACTAGTATTATTTTTTATTTTTGGAGCTATTGTGTCCATTTATCATGTTGGAATAGAACAGGGTATATTTGAAGAGTCATTTGTTTGTGAATTATTTAACTCTAAAAAAAGCCTCTCTTCAGAAGAACTTTTAAAGCAACTTGAGAAAAATACTGTTAGCTGTAAAGTTATTTCCTTCACTATATTAGGTTTTTCTCTTGCTACATTTAATACGCTTATATCTATAATATTAAGTGGTATATTGTTTATAAAAATAATGAAATATGAAAAAAACAAATAAAAAATCACTAGAAGAAATAATAAGAGTTGATCATGCTGGAGAAAGAGGCGCGATTAAAATATATGAAGGTCAATTATTAGCTCTTAAAACTTTTAGATATGACGAAACTTTAAAACGACAAATAGAAGAAATGAAAGAGCATGAAAAAGAGCATTATGAATTTTTTGAAAATGAGATAAAAAAAAGAAATATATCGAAAACAAAGTTTCTGCCTCTTTGGGATATTTTGGGAGTTACACTTGGTTTTGGTACTGCAATGCTTGGGAAAAAAGCTACCATGCTTTGCACCGCATCAGTAGAAGAAGTAATCGGAGACCATTATAAAAATCAGACATATAAACTCCAAGATGATGAAAAAGAACTAAAAGAAAAAATTATTAAATTTAGAGATGATGAACTTGAACATAAGGATATAGCATATGAGGGCGGTGCAACAAAATCTGGTTTTTATGGATTGTTAGATAAGGTAATCAAAGTCTCGTCTAGGGTGGCAATAACTATTTCTGAAAAAATTTAATTAAGGTTCTAATTCGATATCCCAATATAAATAATCCATCCAACTTTCATGAAGAAAATTTGGCGGAAAATTTCTTCCATTTTTATGCAAGTCACCCACTGTTGGCCTATAAGGTTGATTAGAAAGTTTCAATTCACAATCTCTATAAAGTTTTCCACCTTTTCTAACATTGCATGAAGAGCATGCTGTAACTACATTTTCCCAGTCAGTAAGACCTCCTCTCGATTTTGGCAACAAGTGATCAAATGTTAAATCTTTTTTGTCTCCACAATACTGACAAGTGAACTTATCTCTTAAAAAAACATTGAATCTGGTAAAATTTGGATTCTCAGAAGGTTTGATAAAACTTTTTAAAGCTATAACACTTGGAAGATTCATTTCAAAAGAAGGGCTTCTTATTTTTCTTTTATAATTAGAAACTATACTTACTCTATTTAAAAAAACTGACTTTACGGCGTCTTGCCAACACCATAACGATAAAGGATAGTAACTTAGAGGTCTAAAGTCAGCATTAAGAACTAAGGCTGGGCACTTTTCTAATGGCACTTTATCCTGGCTTGAAATAATCATAATAAAAAGTTATCTGAAACTTGAAATTATATCAAGTTATAATTTTGTATCAGTTTTGCAATGAATCAGTATAAATTTTTTTTAAGAAATTGTAATCCTAGACTTGAACCCTCAGTAGGTATACGATGTTCACAATTTTTGAAAATTTTTGTTTCAATCTCATAATTATTTGTATTAAAAAAATCTTTGGCTTCTAATAAAGATCCTACTGGAACAACTTCGTCTAGATCTCCGTGCATTAAAATAATATTCGGTCTGGAGTTTATATTTTTTTTTAGATGTTCAACACTTATTATTTTTCCAGAATAACCTAAGATACAATTAATTTTATCTTTTCTTTTAATTCCAGTTTGAAGACTAATCATGCATCCTTGACTAAAACCGCCTACAGCTATTTTATCTGCTGATAAATCATAAGCATTCTTTATTTCATCTATAAGTTTATTTAATTTAATCTCTGCTACTAATGACTTTGTTAATATCTGATCAGGAGTTTGATCCATTAGATCAAACCATTGAAATCCACTAGGACTTACAGCACATTTCTCTGGAGCATCAGGACAAATAAATATTGTATTTGGCAAATGACTTTTCCAGTAATTCGCTAACAAAGAAATATCTTTACCGTCACCTCCATAGCCGTGACAAAGTATTACAGCATTTTTTGGCTTATCCTCTGATAGTGGATTTAAAATAGTTGTATTTAATGAGTAGCTCATGTTAATTGAATTTAATGAGTAGTTTTTTATTTAACTTAATTGGTTTTAGTTTATTAGGTGCAGTAGCCATAGTTTTGATTATGGGTATTTATACTTTATTTAAAGGTGGAAATACTAGCAAAAAATACTCTAACAAATTGATGCAGTTAAGAGTTCTTCTCCAATTTATAGCTGTAATTGTTTTAGTTTTATTAGCTTATTTTTTTAAAAATTAAATTTTTTCTTCTAAAAATTCAATAAATGCTTTGCTATGAAAGTCTATCTCACCCACCACTCTAGCAAATTCTTTTCCATCTTTATCGATCAAGATACTGGTCGGCATTCCTCTCATCTTAAACTTTTTAACCAAATTAAATTCTGGATCAAAATAAATATCTAAGCCTGTCACACCTATGCTGTTGTAGAAATCTCTAGCTCTTAACTTATTCGGTTTTTCCATGTTTATTGGATATACTTTAATTTTCGGGTAATTTTGAGCTAACTTTTCTAGCGATGGCATTTCTCGTTTACATGGTTGACACCAGGTAGCCCAAAAATTGAGGATCATGATATTGCCTTTTTTATTCGTTAAGTCCACTTCTTGGAGGTTAACGTCTTTAAATTTTAGCTCATTAATATCTTTCGGATTTTCATAAATAACTATATTTTCAGAAAGATTGTTGTCGGCATAAACATATTGGCTTATAAAAAAGACAAATATTATGTGAATATAAAGTATAAAGGATTTACTAATTTTCATATTAATTTAAATTAAAATAACATAGTAAAATGATAAATAAAAATAAAACTGTTTGGTCAAATAGATTTAAAAACAAAACCTCCAAGTCTTTTCAAAGAATTGGCTCCTCTATAAATGTGGATAAAAGACTTTATGAGCAGGACATATTTGCTTCTATTATTCATACTCAAATGCTTGTTAAGCAGAAAATAATTCCCTCAAAGGATGGAAAAAAAATTATCAATGGACTTAATAAAATTAAAATTAAAATAGACAAGAAAAAATTTAAATTCCAGGAGAAATTTGAAGATATACATTTAAATATAGAAAAAAAATTATTTGAATTAATTG
>CACKZT010000017.1 GCA_902604695.1 uncultured Pelagibacteraceae bacterium
TTTAATTGATAGTGCAGATCAAAAATATATATGTGGTAATCCTGATTTAGAAAAACCAATCACCTTAAAGTTGCTTAAAAAAAATTTAAACTGGAAATTGATCATAGATCCAGAAATTGAATTTCCAGAAGCTTATATGAGGGGCGATATTTTAATTAAAAATGCCAGTCTTAAAGATTTTCTTATGCAAGTTTTAAAGCATATTGGAAGAAAAGAAATTACAACAGCGAGTTATATATCTAAAAAAATCTTTCAGATGTACAGATATGTTTTAAATTATAATTTTCCTGGTAAATCAAGAAAAAATATTGAACACCATTATGATATTGGAGGTAGTAAAGGGGAAAAACTTTACGATATATTTTTAGATAAAGTTCATAGACAATATTCTTGTGCTTATTGGAAAGAAGGTACAAATACATTAGAAGAAGCTCAACAAAATAAAATTAATCATATAATTAAAAAACTTGATATAAAACCTGGGCAAAAAATTCTTGAAGTTGGATGTGGATGGGGAGGTATGGCATTTGAAGTTGCTAAACAAAAAAATTGTGAGGTTGTGGGGATCTCATTAAGTAAAAATCAAATCAATTATTGCAGAGATAAAGCTAAAGAATTGAATTTGAGTAATCAAGTTACATTTGAACTTGTAGATTATAGAGAGGCCAAAGGAAATTATGACAGAATTTATTCAGTAGGTATGTTCGAACATGTTGGTAAGAAATTTTATAATACTTTTTTTAAATCAATTAATAATCTTCTAAAAGATAACGGTAAATTTTTATTACATACGATTGGTGTTGTAGGTTCGCCAACTCCACCAAATAAATTCATCAATAAATATATATTTCCAGGAGGAGTGTGTCCCTCATTCAGTCAAATTATACAACCAATCGAAAAAACAGGATTAATAGTAGCTGATTCTGAGACATTAATTAGGCATTATGATAAAACTCTCGAGGCTTGGTTAGAAAGATTCATGAGTAAGAAAAATATTGTAAAAGATATGTTTGATGAAAAATTTGTTAAGATGTGGGAATTCTATCTTTCTAGCTGTGCAGCAGCCTTTCGTTATAGAGATCTAGTAGTTTTTCAATTGCAAATTGTGAAGAACTATGAGTCAGCTAACAGAACTCGAGACTATATTTATTCATAAAACCTGATATTTATTATCTTAAAGGAATGAAAAAAAAGAAAAAAAAGTCTAAAAGAATTATTAATAAAAAAAAAAGAATAAAATCTTCAAAGAAAAGATCTAAAAAAAATTTTACAAAGAAAAGAAAGATTAAAAATAAACTTAAAATCAAAAAAAGAAAAAAAATAAAAGTCCAAAAAAATTTTAAATCAACAGTTCTTAAAATTATTAGATTTTCTGAAAAATTTAAGTTTAATATAAATTTGAATGTAGATAGATATTTACAAAATTTCTTTCAAAATATTCGCAATAAAATATCCAATAAAATAGACAATATTAAATCTATTATTGAAGAAGAAAAAGATAGAAAAAAACAATTATTAATTAGAAAAATGCAAAAAGAAAAAACAGATGCAGTTAAAAAGCTTAAACAAGAAAAACAACTGGCCCTTCAAGCTAAAGAAAAGGAGTACAAAGAAGAAATCAAATTAGAAAAAAATAGGAAAAAAGAGCTTCAAAAATTCATAAGATTAGAACAAGCTGAAGTAAGAAAAGAGCAGGCTGAAAAACAAAGAAAGTTTTTAAATCAAATAAAATTGCAAAAAAAGATTGAACAATTTAGAAAAAGAGAAGCTTTAGAGATTAAGAATATAGAAAAATATGTTCTAAGCCAAGAAAGGGAGTCTTATGAGGCAGTTCAAGAACGTATAGACCAAATTAAACAAAAGTATCAATCTTTAAGAGATCAAAAAATTAGAGAAAGAGTTGAACAACTGGGTTTAAAGGTTGAAGAAGGAGATGATAGATCTACATTATTAGAAAAAGAGAGGTTATATAATTTAGAGAGACAGAAGATTGAGTTCGCTCTCGAAAGTTTTTATAGGTCAGCTCATAGTTTGTGTTTTCAGATCAATAAGAGATATATCCCTAAATATTTAAACATAATGCGAGTTATAGATTTACGCTTTGAAACTGGCGAAATATTCATTAAGTGGGACGAAAGTTCAGATGAAGATTGGTTAATTTTAATTTATTTAAAAAATAATTCTCCTGATGAAGGTATAGTGATCGAAGATAAAACTAATCCTGACAGAAACATATCTCATGAATTTAAAACTAATGAAATTTTTAAAGCATCAGATTTGATGGTTGATAGTTTAACAAAACTTCTAGATAGAGAGAGAAAAAAGAGAAAAGTTAATTGAAAATTTCTTTAAGTTTTTTAACTTCACCAATCTTAAAAATAATTGCGTCATCTTTTTGGTAGCCATATTTTTTTGCTCCTGCCTTAAAACGAACTGGAGGTTCCATTATTGGTTCCAATGACAATATTACTGTTCCCCAATGCATCCCTATTACTTTTTTGCTTTTCAAGTCTTTTGCAACCGACAAAGCCTCCTCAGGATTAGTATGATAAACTGATTTATCTTTTACTGGCATGATTGGGTAGAAATTATAAGCTCCAATGTTTATAAAAGTTAAATCAATTGGTCCATATTTTTCCCCTAGCTCTTTGTATATATTTCCGACACCAGTATCACAAGCAAACAAAATTTTCTTATTTTTGAATTCAATTAAGAAATTACCCCACAAAGATTTATTATTATCAAAAAGACCTCTTTTTGACCAATGAACTGCTGGTAATAAAGTGACTTTTAAATCGTTATTAATTATTAACTCTTCGTACCAGTCTAATTCATTAACATCTTTATAATTTCTAAAATATTTACGCAATTTAAGAGGAGTAATCACTTTTGATTTTTTAAATGGAAAATTTCTTATTGTAGAAATATCCAGATGATCATAATGGTTATGCGTTAATAAAAATAAATCAACTTTTGGAATATCATTCAATTTTATTGCTGGATCTACGTATCTTTTAGGACCAAAAATTAATGGGCCAGTATTCTTAGAAAACAGCGGATCAGTAATGATTGTAGTCTCACCTAGTTTAATCAAAAAAGTTGCATGTCCAATCCATGCAACAAAGTCTTCGTTTTTATTCTTTTCCAAATTTCTTAACACTTCTTCACTAGGAATAATATGGTCATTAGGTATTTCCACTTTTATTTTTTTTCTCTCTTCGTTAAATATTTTATATGACCACTTAATATTAGGATCTCTTAAAGGTGATCCCTCAGGATTTCTAAAGGTCCCATCTGGAAGGTGATGATAAGGTTTTTTCTCCATAGCAAATAAAGGAAAATTATAAATAAATATTAAAAATAAAAAACTTAAAAACCTTAACATAAGTTTATTTATTTTTTCTAGTTTTATTATTTATTTTATTACCAAAATCTCTTATTTTGTCCCATTCACTTGATTTTTCACTTTTTTCAAATCTAGCATTTTTCTTTTCAGCTCTATATGAAACAAATAATGGAAATATGATTAAAATCGATATTATAAAAATGCAACTGATTATAAGGGGTAAGGACATACCCCTTATTATCATAATTTCATTTTTTTTGAAGTCTAAACTAACTTTTTAGACAATTTGATTTGTTTATTCTTTTATTAAAATCCTTCGAAGCTTCTTTGCTTACGAACCAAATGTATGAAGTTTCTTGCAATTGTTGCTCATTAGCAACTGTGCATTTTTTTCCAAATTTTATTTGGGCAACATTGCTTCCCGCACAATTGCTCAATAAAAGAAATAACATTAATAAAGATAATATTTTCATAAGTGAAAAATAATTAAAGATTCTGTGATTTAATTGTCTTAAATAAGACCAAAATAAGAAAATTAAAATTTATAAAATTAAGACTCAGCAGTTACAATATGATTTTGCTCTCCTAAACAATCAACTCTTAGATTAAGCTTGTCCCCAACTTGTAGAAACCTAGGTCTATCCATCTCCATGGCTGTTCCTGCTGGTGTTCCAGTTGTAATGATAGTACCCGGATGTAATGTCATAAATTGACTAATATGAGATATCAAAAAATTAAAATTAAAAATCATTCTACTTGTATTTCCTGACTGCCGCTTTTCTTCATTAACATTCAAAAGCAAATTTAAATCATTAATATTTTTGATTTCATCTTTTGTCACTAAGATAGGTCCACAAGGCCCAGCTATTGATTTGCCTTTTACCCACTGTCCTCCCCTGTCTTTTTGCCAAGAACGCTCTGAAATATCATTCACTATACAATAACCAAAAATGTAATCTTGAGAATTGATTTCTTTAATATTTTTTGCTTCTTTTTCCAATAACCATTGCAATCTCAACTTCGTAGTCTAATTTATTGGCATTGGATGGTTTTATTATCGGATCATTAGGTCCTTGAATACATCCTGCACTTTTATTGAATAAAATTGGCTCAGTTGGTAGTTTAGATTTTGT
>CACKZT010000018.1 GCA_902604695.1 uncultured Pelagibacteraceae bacterium
ATGCCGATGATGTAAAATGTTCTCATGGATCTACGTCAGGTAGTATAGATGAAAATTCAGTTTATTACCTTATGTCTAGAGGTTTGAGTAAACAAGAAGCAGTTAATCTGTTGGTAAGCGGTTTTTTAAGCGAGGTAGTTGAAACAATTCGAAATAATACGATAAAAAATTTTATACAAAATAGATTAGAAAGACAGTTAAATGGATATTAAAAATATTAAATCTGAATTTCCAATATTTAATCAAAAAATTAACGGCAAACCTTTGGTTTACTTAGATAGTGCTAATTCTTCTCAAAAGCCAAAAACTGTTATTAATAGAATGTCTAATTTTTATGAAACAGAATTTTCAAATGTAGGTAGAAGCGTACATTCCCTTGCAGTAAAAGCTACTAATAGATTTGAAGATGCCAGAGATCAGGTAAAAAATTATATAAATGCAAAACACAGAGAAGAAATCATTTTTACGAAAGGAGCAACCGAATCTATAAACTTGGTAGCATCATCTTTTGGTGAAAAATTTATTAATAAAGGAGATGAGATTTTAACCACGGAGTTAGAACATCATTCAAATTATGTACCTTGGCATTTTATTAGACAAAAAAAAGGAGCTATAATTAAATTTGCCCCAGTAAATGAAAAAGGAGAGGTAGAAATTGATGAAATAAAAAAACTTATTTCCAATAAGACAAAAATTATTGCAATTACACATATTTCAAATGTTACTGGAACAATAATGCCTCTAAAAAAAATAATTGGTTTAGCAAAAGAAAAAAAAATTCCTGTGTTAGTTGATGGAACTCAAGGAGCACCACATTTAAAATTAGATATGCAAGACTTAGATTGTGATTTTTATGCAATTTCTTGTCATAAAATGTATGGTCCTAATGGATTGGGAATACTTTATGCCAAAAAAAAATGGTTAGAAGAGCTGCCTCCTTATCAAGGTGGTGGAGGAATGATAAGTGAAGTATTAAAAGAAAAAGTAACTTTTGCAACTTCTCCAACTAAATTTGAGGCAGGAACAATGCAGACAGCTGAAGTCGTCGCCTTTTCCGAAGCTATTAAATTTATTAAAGATTTAGGGATTGAAAATATTCAAAATCACGAGAATGAAGTTTTAGAATATGGAATTGAAAAATTAAGAAGGAATAATTCAGTAAATATTGTAGGCGATCCAAGTAACCGAGGCTCAGTAATATGTTTTACCATGAAAGGAATACATCCTCATGATATTGCTACTATTTTAGATGATGATGGAGTTGCCATAAGGGCTGGACACCATTGTTGCCAAATATTACATGATAAATTAGGTATATCTGCAACCGCTAGAGCTTCGATTGGGGTTTATAATTCTAAAGAAGATATAGATATATTATGTAACGCTATAGATAAATGTAAAAAAGTTTTTGAGGTTTAAATGGAATTAAAGGAATTATATCAGGAAATTATATTAGACCATGCTAAAAACCCAAGGAATAAAGGTAAATGCAATGACTATAATCATGAAGCTAAAGCTCACAATCCTCTTTGTGGAGATAAAGTTCACATATATCTAAATTTAGGAGAAGACAAAAATATAAAAGGTTTGAGTTTCGAAGGTGAGGGATGTGCAATTTCATTAGCCTCTGCATCAATTTTAACAGATATTTTAAAAGGAAAAGATTTGAATTTTACAAAAAAGGTAACGAATGACTTTTTAAATATGCTTAAAACTAAAAGCAAGATAACTTTAAACAGTCTTTCCGAAGACCAAGTTACAACCATAAATTCACTGTCAGGTGTTCAAGAATTTCCTATGAGAATCAAATGCGCTACAATGGTATGGCATACTTTTTTGTCAGCTTTAGAAAAAAAAAATAATTAATATGAGTGATTTAAAAGAAAAAGTAATTAACGAAATTAAGAAAATCTATGATCCAGAAATTCCGGTTAACATCTATGAATTAGGATTGATATATAAAATCGAAATTAATGATAACAAAAAAGTTATTATAGATATGACTTTAACAACACCAAATTGCCCAGTAGCAGATAGTTTGCCAAAAATGGTAAAAAATAATATACTTAAGATTGATGGTGTTTCAGAAGTTGATCTTAAACTAGTGTGGGATCCACCTTGGACAAAAGATAAGATGTCTGAAGCGGCTAAATTAGAATTAAATTTATGAGTGAAAAAACAATTACTATAACCGATAAAGCAGTTAGCAGAATTAAAGAAATTATGTCAAGTGCTGAACAGTCCACTATTGGGGTTAGAATTGGAGTAAAATCTGGAGGATGTGCTGGAATGTCTTATATTATGGAATATGCTAAAGACATTAAGCCAAACGAAGAAGTCATAGAGGATAAAGGAGTAAAAGTTTTGATAGACCCAAAAGCAATAATGTATTTATTAGGAACTGAAATGGATTATAAGAAAGAGAAATTTTCATCTCAATTCGTTTTTAACAATCCAAATGAAACAGAGAGATGCGGTTGTGGAGAATCTTTTAAAGTTTAAGTAAAGAACTAGCTACTATAATACATTTCAAATTCAATAGGATGAGGCGTATGTTCAAACTTATAAATTTCTTGAAATTTTAATTCAATATAGGCATCAATTTGATCATCTGTAAAAACTCCACCTTGTGTCAAAAACTTTCTATCTTTATCTAAACTTTCCATTGCTTCTCTTAAAGACCCACAAACTGTAGGAAGTTTTTTTACTTCTTCTTCAGATAAAGAATAAAGATCTTGATCGAATGCTTTACCTGGATCTATTTTATTTTTTATTCCATCGATACCTGCCATAAGCATTGAAGCAAAAGTAAGATATGGGTTTCCAGCAGCATCAGGAAATCTAATTTCCATTCGTGCAGCCTTAGGATTCATAATTACAGGAATTCTACAAGAAGCCGATCTGTTTCTAGCTGAGTAAGCTAAAATTACAGGAGCCTCAAAACCAGGAATTAATCTTTTATAACTATTTGTTGTAGCGTTGGAGAATGCGTTTATAGCCTTAGCATGTTTTAAAATTCCGCCTATGTAGTAGAGCGCTGTTTTAGACAAACCTGCGTATTCTTTTCCCATAAAAGTAGGTGTATTTCCTTTCCAAATTGATTGGTGACAATGCATTCCTGAACCGTTATCTCCTTTTACTGGTTTAGGCATGAAAGTTGCAGTTTTTCCAAAAGAATGAGTTACCATTTGTACAGCATATTTATAAAGTTGAACATTATCTGCCATCGAAGTCATTGTTCCAAAATACATTCCTAATTCATGTTGACTTGGAGCTACCTCATGATGGTGTTTTTCAACTTTGACACCCATATCCTTAAGAGCTTTTAAATATTCTCCACGCATATCTTGAGCGCTGTCTACTGGCGGTACTGGAAAATAACCTCCTTTAATTCCTGGACGGTGTCCCATGTTTCCATTCTCATATTTTTTTCCAGTATTATAAGGACCCTCCGAACTATCTATTGAAAAGCTTGTTTCATTCATATCGTTTTTAAATCTTACGTCATCAAAAACAAAAAACTCTGGTTCAGGACCAAAGTATGCTTTATCTCCAATTCCAGTTTTCTTCAAATACTCTTCAGCTTTTTTTGCAGTTCCTCTAGGATCTCTTTCATAAGGATTTTTCTTTACAGCATCCATTATGTCACAAAAGATATTTAGAGTGTTATGTGAATTAAATGGATCTATAATTGGTCTAGACAGATCGGGCTTTAAAATCATATCTGACTCGTTAATAGCTTTCCATCCGGCAATAGACGAACCATCAAAAAATACTCCTTCTTCAAGCATTTGTTGATCAACTACAGTCGAGTCCATAGTAAGATGTTGAAGTTTACCCTTAGGATCTGTAAATCTTAAATCAATAAATTCTATCTCTTTTTCTTTAATTAGTTGCAAAACATTTTTAGAGCTCATAAATATAATCCTATAAGTAGTTTTTTGTATCTCATCAAAGTATATTGAATATAACTAATTACAATATTTAAGTATTAACATTAAGTAATGGCTGGTATGCAGATAATTCATAAATACAATCTAGACTTGAAATGAGAGAAGCAAAATCTTTTGATATATTTTTGTTGGTTTTGCTTGGAGTTATTTGGGGCTCTTCTTTTTTTAATATCAAAATTGCCAGCATATCCTACGAACCATTCACATTGGCTTTGGTCAGAGTTTTTTTTGCTAGTATTCCACTAATTATATTATGCAAATACAAAAAAATTAAAATTTTAGCCTTTTCTAAAAATTGGAATGATTATGCGTTAATAGGAGCATGCAATATAGTTATACCTTTTTCTTTAATAGCAATGGGCACAAGCAAAGTTGATAGTTTTCTTGCAGCGATGTTAATGAGTACCACTCCTATGAGTGGATCGATTTTGGCTCACTTATTTACTAAAAATGAAAAAATTTCCTTTTTGAAATCTGTAGGTATCACAATTG
>CACKZT010000019.1 GCA_902604695.1 uncultured Pelagibacteraceae bacterium
TCTTTTGTTAAATTAAATATTTCAGATTTAAGATCTTCTCTTTCTTCCATGAATTTAAAACAACGAGCTACATCTATTAGTGGTACAAGACTTTTAATCTGTTTTCCTCCAGAAAAAAGTTTTAAGATTCCGTTTTGTGAAGATATTTTGGAAAAAAGATTAGGCATTATATCTATTCGAGCTGTGTCGGTTGAATATCCGTAAACGGACCCTAATCTCAATATAATGTAATTTTTTCCAGATTCTTTTAGTTGCTTTTCGTTAATTGCTTTTGAATTTGCGTAAGAAAGAATTGGTATTGTTTTTTCATCTTCAAGAATATCATTTTTAACTTTTTCCATTCCTTCAAATACCACATGAGTTGAAGGAAAAATAATTTTACAATCTTTATTCATCGCGTCTAAAATATTTTGTGTCCCCTCTTTACCTACAGTTTCAATTTGCTCATTTTTTTTGTCATTAGACTCGCTCTTAACTCTTGGAACATCAGTAATTCCTGCAAGATGATGAACTATATGAGCGTCTTTAATATATTTTTGTATGAGATCTTTGTTTAGAATATCTCCATGAACAAAATTTATATTCCAATTTCTTAATTGATTTACTCTTTCAGAAATAAATCTATTGTCTATTACAGTAATATCGTTGTTCCAGCTTATACCAGAATAAATTTTACATAATTCAGTCCCGATATAACCAAGTCCACCTGTAATAATTATATTTTTTTTCATTTTGTATATAATTTTTGAGATTTACTTATATTAGTTTTTATTATAACTCAATCCTAATGAATATCTATGATTGTTTCATGTATTTCGATGAAGACTTACTATTAGATTTAAGATTAAACATCTTGAATAAATACATTAAAAAATTTGTTATAACTGAGGCAACTTATACTCATAATGGGAAACCAAAAAAATTGAAATTTGATATTAAAAATTTTAGTAAATTTAAGGATAAAATAGAATACATAGTAGTGGATACTCCACCTCCTAATATCAAAAAAATTCTAAATACAGACAGTGAGGAAATTAGAGGACAGAAATTAATTTTAAACGGTTATGCAAGGGATAATTATCAAAGAGAACAATTAAATATCGGCCTTAAAGATTTAGAAGATGATGACTATATCATAATCAGTGATCTAGATGAAATTCCAAATTTATCTAAAATAAATTTCGCAAACGTTAAAAATAGATTGATCATTTTTAATCAAAAAATGTTTTACTATAAGCTGAACCTTCTTTATGAAGATTTTAATTGGCATGGTTCAAAATCTTGCAAAAAAAAATATTTTATTTCGCCTCAATGGTTGAGAAATATAAAATCAAAAAAATATCCCAAGTGGAGAATTGATTTGTTTTTTTCTAAAAAAAAATATTCTGACATATACTATGTTAATGATGGAGGCTGGCATTTTACTTGTATAAGAACAGCAGAAGAACTTGAAAAAAAACTTCTAAATTTTGCTCACCACTTCGAATATGAGGAAAGTGGATTGAAGGTGGGTGATTTAAACAAATTAATAAATGAAAAAAGAGTTATGTATGATCATAAAGTTGATCAAAAAGAATATAAGTGGTCAGGCAAATCAAAATTAAAAACTATTTCTAAAGAACTTTTACCCTCTTATCTTCAGAATAATTTTGAAAAATATAAGAAATGGTTAGACTAATGTCTGCTTGTAGTTGAAGATTTTTGATTATTATTTTTATTAATTGGCTGAACTTCAACCCACTCTACTCTTTTTAATTGTTTTGTTAATGCAATTTTTAGAACTTCTTCAACATTTTTTACAGGTATAATCTCTATATTTTTTTTAATGACCGCAGGTATTTCGCTTAAATCCTTCTTGTTATCAAAGGGAATTAGAACTTTTTTTATTCCGGCTCTATGTGCTGCTAGTAATTTTTCTTTTAAACCTCCAATAGGTAAAACAACTCCTCTCAAAGTAATTTCACCTGTCATCGCAACATTTTTGTTAACTGGAATTTCTGTAATAGCAGATATTATTGAAGTAACCATTCCAACTCCAGCTGAAGGACCGTCTTTAGGTGTGGCTCCTTCCGGAACGTGAATATGAAAGTCATTTTTTTCAAAAATTGGAGGAATAATCCCAAACTCCAAGCTTTTGGATCTAATATAAGATTTCGCAGCTTTCACTGACTCTTGCATTACTTCCCCAAGTTTTCCAGTAATTTGCATTTTTCCTTTACCCGGCATCACAGCGGACTCAATTTTTAAAATTTCACCTCCTACCTCGGTCCAAGCTAGACCTGTTACTACGCCTATTCTGTTTTCTTCTTCAACTTCGCCGTATTTAAATTTTTCAATTCCTAAAAAATCCGATAGTTCTTGTTCTTTAAGTGGGTTGTTTATTTTTTCATTAGCATCGATTTTTTTTACTGTTTTTCTTGCAATTTTAGATATTTCCCTTTCTAAATTTCTTACACCTGCTTCTCTTGTATAATTTCTAATTATTTTTCTATTTACTTTTTCATTAATGTTCCATTCAGATTTTTTTAAACCATTATTTTCACTTTGTTTTGGTATTAAATACTTTTGAGAAATATTAACTTTTTCGTCTTCAGTGTAACCTGGTATTCTTATAACTTCCATTCTATCCAATAATGGAGGTAAAATATTTAAAGTATTCGCTGTTGTTACAAACATTACATCTGATAAATCATAATCAACTTCTAAATAATGATCATTAAATTCTTTATTTTGTTCTGGATCTAAGGCTTCTAGTAAAGCTGAAGAAGGATCACCTCTATAGTCATTACCTACTTTATCTATTTCATCTAATAAAAAGAGTGGATTTTTAGTTCCAGCTTTTTTCATCATTTGAATTATTTTACCTGGTAAAGATCCAATGTAAGTTCTTCTGTGACCTCTAATTTCCGCTTCGTCTCTTGTTCCTCCAAGAGAAATTCTAATAAATTTTCTTCCTGTAGCTTTTGCAATAGATTTTCCAAGAGAAGTTTTACCTACACCAGGAGGTCCGACTAAACATAATATTGGTCCTTTCATTTTTTGAATTCTTTTTTGCACAGCTAAAAATTCAATAATTCTCTCTTTAACTTTCTCAAGTCCAAAATGATCTTCGTCTAAAGTCTTTTGGGCATTTTTT
>CACKZT010000020.1 GCA_902604695.1 uncultured Pelagibacteraceae bacterium
ATTGAAAAAAGGATTTATGACCTAAATCGGTGATTTCGATCAAATCGTTTTTGTAAAAATTTTTTAATAATTGAGGAGATAAAATTTTATTTTTATTTAAAATATTATTAATTAAAGAGTAAACTATTAAATTTTTAAATTTTTCCTTTTTGGCTAAAACTATAATTGATGTTTTGTTATTTTTTTTTATCCTATAAAATTCTCTGAAAGACGCATCACCGGATATTTTTTTAAGTTTATAATTCATCTATTTTAAAATTTTTCCATTTTCCAAAACCTTTTATTTCTATACTTCTTTGATTTTCACTTCCAAAATACTTAAACCTCAACTCTAATCTATCGGGAATCTCTTCTTTAATTAATTCCGGCCATTCAATAATTTTTACACATGCCTCGTCTTCTTTAAAGATTCCCAATTGAGTAATTTCCCTTTCGTTTGATAGCCTATAAAGATCATAGTGCAAAATTTTTAAATCTTTTATTTCATACTCATACAATAAGTTGAAAGTTGGACTTAAAACTACTGTTTGGTTTACTCTTTCTTTTTTTTGCAAAAAATTAACTAAACTTCTTGTAAAAGTTGTTTTTCCTGTCCCTATTTCTCCATATAACATAATACAGTCCGATTGATTAAGTTTCTTACCAATTTGTACTGAGAGAGAATTTAAATTATCTAAAGATTTTATAATCATTAGCTACTGAATTAGTAGCGATAAGTATCTGGTTTAAATGGTCCTGATTGTTTAACGCTAATATAGTCTGCTTGCTCTTTTGACATTTTTGTTAATTTTGCCCCAACTTTTTCTAAGTGTAATGTTGCAACCTTTTCATCTAAATGTTTTGGTAGTACATAAACTTTTTTCTCATATTTATCTGAATTATTCCATAATTCTATTTGTGCAATAACTTGATTGGTAAAAGATGCACTCATTACAAAACTAGGGTGCCCAGTAGCACAACCAAGATTTACTAGTCTGCCTTCAGCCAGTAGGATAATTCTTTTTTTATTTGGTAATTCTATTTCGTGAACTTGCGGTTTTATTTCATCCCATTTATAATTTTTTAATGCATCCACCTGAATTTCATTATCAAAATGTCCAATATTACAGAGTATAGCTCTATCTTTCATATTTCTCATGTGATCAGCCGTAATGATATCTTTGTTTCCAGTAGCTGTTACTACAATGTCTGCATCTTTAATTGCCTCATCCATTAAAACAACTTCATAACCTTCCATTGCGGCTTGAAGAGCGCAGATAGGATCTGTTTCAGTTATCATAACTCTTGCCCCCGCCTGTCTTAAAGATGCAGCACTTCCTTTGCCAACATCACCAAAACCTGCTACGATAGCGACTTTACCTGACATCATAACATCTGTAGCCCTTTTAATTCCATCGACTAGACTTTCTCTACAGCCGTACAAATTATCAAATTTTGATTTCGTAACAGAGTCATTTACATTAATTGCTGGTATTAATAATTTTTTTTGTGATTCCATTTTTTTTAAAGCAAGAACACCTGTTGTAGTTTCTTCCGAAACTCCCTTAACATTTTTCAAAAGTTCTTCGTAATCTTTATGCATTAAAGCTGTTAAATCTCCACCATCATCTAATATCATGTTTGGTTTCCAATCTTTTTTACCTTCAATTGTTTGTTTTACACACCACCAATACTCTTCTTCCGTTTCTCCCTTCCAAGCAAATACAGGAATTCCAGATTTTGCTATTGCTGCAGCCGCATGATCTTGAGTTGAAAATATATTGCAGGAAGACCATCTCACGTCAGCACCTAATTCAACTAATGTTTCTATTAGAACAGCAGTTTGAATTGTCATGTGCAAACAGCCTAAAATTCTGGCCCCTTTAAGCGGTAATTTACTTTTATATTCTTTTCTCAAAGCCATTAAACCTGGCATCTCTGTTTCAGCCAAAGAAATCTCTTTCCTTCCAAATTCAGCTAATTTAATGTCTTTTACTTTATAATCTTCACTCATATTTTTAATTTGGGTCTTTTAACAATATACCTTGCTCTAATCAAGAAGCAAAACTAACCAGATTTAGGTAGCATTAATTCCATTTGAGCGCCAGAAGAATTCAGCCTGTTGGAAGCAGAAATTGTCCCCTTATGAAGCTCTACAATGTTTTTTACTATATTAAGACCTAGGCCAGAATGTTCACCAAATTTAGTTGGTCTATTGCTATAAAATCTTTTAAAGATTTTCTGTATAGAAGACTCGCTAAATCCTGGACCCTCATCTTTTATCAGTATCAAAAAATTATTTTTAACTTCATCAATTTCAATATCAATTTTACTATCGTTTTTACTGAATGAGATAGCATTATCTAACAAATTAGCTATTACTTGCTCTAGTCTATTTTCAATACCTAAAATATAAAAATTATTTTTACTTTTTTTATTTTTATAAACAATATTTATTTTAATTTTTTTATTTTGGTTAATTAGGTTTTGTCTAAAATCATCAACTACATTAGTAAGGATAACATCAAGATTAATTTTTTTCATTTTTTCTTTTGATAGAGAAGCTTCATCTTTAAGCATTTGAGAATAATCTGTTATAAGGCGCTCAATTCTCTCAACATCATGATTTATTATTTTAAGAAGTTTTTGTCTTTCACTTTGTTTATCTATTTTGTCAATAAGCTCTGAAGCACCTTTAAGGGATGCAAGCGGATTTCTAATCTCATGAGCCAAGTCAGTAGAAAAAGTTTCAGCTCTTTTCGTTCTCATTTGAAGTTCAGCAGTCATTTCATCTATGGAC
>CACKZT010000021.1 GCA_902604695.1 uncultured Pelagibacteraceae bacterium
TACAGTTCCTGTTATTTTAAAAATAATTCAAAAAAAAACCTAATTTAAACTCTTTCATTTTGACTTATTTTTATAAATAGGTGAAAATATAATATGGTAAATTTTTTAGATCTTATTGGAAGAATTTTTATTTCAGCAGTTTTTTTGTTTTCTGGTGTGAATAAGATACTTCAGTATAGTGGAACAGTTCAATGGATGGAAGGATTCGGCCTACCAGGATTTTTCTTACTCCCTGCAATAGCATTAGAAATTATTCTGCCGATTTTTATTATAATAGGTTATCAAACTAAACTTGCATCAAGTATATTGGCTTTATTTTGTTTGATGACGGGATTCATTTTTCATTTTGATTTATCAAATCAAATGCAAATTATTGCGCTTCTAAAAAATATTGGTTTAGCAGGTGGCTTATTATTTTTAATAGCTAACGGCCCTAAACAATACGTTTTAATTAAGAAAAAAAAATACGTTAGACTATAATTTTTTTTTAAAGAAACTATTATAAATCTGCCACCCTACAATTGTAAAAATAACAATCATTATACAGAGTGTTAATGGTCTATCCCATAAGAATGACCATGACCCATCACTTATTAATAGAGACCTTCTTAAATTTTCTTCCATTAGTCCTCCAAGTACGAACGCAAGTATTAAAGGTGGCATCGGAAAATCATAAAGTCTTAAAATAGTTGCAACAACAGCAATACCTATCATTAAGAAAATATCAAAATTATTAAAAGACATTAAATAAATTCCTGTTACCGAAAAAAACAAAATCATTGGTATTAAAAATGTTCTTGGTACTGCTAGTATTCTTGCAATATATGGAATTAACGGAAGATTAAGTATAAGAAGAACTACCATTCCAATATACATAGACATGATAACTGACCAAAATATATCTGGATTAGTTTCATATAGTCTTGGGCCAGGCTGAATACCAAAACCCAACAAAGCGCCAAGCATTACCGCTGTTGTTCCGCTCCCTGGAATACCCAAGGTTAATAAAGGCACAAAAGATCCTGAACATGCTGCGTTGTTAGCAGTTTCTGGTGCCGATAAACCCTGTACACTTCCTTTACCAAATTTTTCTCTTTCTTCACTATTAACAAAGTTTCTCTCCATTCCATAAGCCAAGAAAGATGCTATAGTTGCTCCTGCTCCTGGCAGTACTCCAATAATAAAACCTAAAATTGATGAACGCGGAATAGTTTTGGCCATCTGTTTGGTTTCTTCTTTACTTACTTTGATTGAGCCTAAATCTGTCAAAGAAATTTGCTGTGCTGCTTTAGATGGGTCATTACCTTTAATAATAATAGTTAAAGCTTCACTCATAGCAAATGTTGCCATAACAACTAAAACAAAACTAATTCCGTCTGATAAATTCATAGTATTAAAAGTAAATCTTGGTATATCGGATAAAGTATCCTGCCCTACCGATGCCAACATTAAACCTAAGACACACATCATCATGGCTTTTAAAAAATTTCCTTTCGAAGAAAAGGCAGCAACTGCAGTTAAACCTAGGATCATTAAACCAAAATAATCCGGCGATCTAAATGATAAACTTACTTTAGATAAGCTTGGCGCAGCAATTAATAAGAAGATTGCGGAAATCGTTCCACCTGCAAAAGAACTGTAAGCTGCGATAGCCAATGCTTTACCAGCTTTACCTTGTTGTGCCATTGGATAACCATCAAAAGAGGTTGCCACTGTTCCAGGAACCCCAGGAGCATTAATTAAAATTGAAGAGGTTGATCCACCAAATACAGCACCATAATAAACTCCGGCCATTAAAATCAGGCCTGTTGCAGGTTCAAAGCCGTAAGTAATTGGTATCATTAAAGCAATTGCAGTCATTGGACCTAGGCCAGGAAGCATTCCAATAATGGTCCCTGCAAAACATCCTATCATCACCATTAAAAGATTTTGAAAAGATAAAGCAGTTTTTATTCCAATAAGTATACCTTCGATCATCCCATAATTCCTATATATTTTAATAATGGATCTCTAAGATAAACAGCTAATAAACCATGAAGGAGATACATAAAAATTGCAACAAATGGAAAAGAAAAAATTAAGATATATTTCCATCTTCTCTCACCTAAAAAATAATATGAAAAGACTAAGAAAAGTGAAGTCGATAAAAAGAAACCAACTTTAAGTATTGTTGCTCCATAAACAATCATGGTAAGAACTAATAAGATAGTCTTCTTAAATTCTAAATATGTTGGATCTACCTCGATTGGTTTTTGGTCAGGTAAAACAATCTTAAGACCAGAAAAAAACATTCCAGCATAACCTAAATAAATTGGAAATGTTTTAGCATTAAAAGGAGAATTTTCATCGAAGGCAAAGACTTGTATTTGATAAGCCGTATATAAATAAAATGCTGATAAAATAAAGAAGAGCAGCGAAATAATTTTTACTGAATTTATTTTCACTGCTCTTCCTATAAGTTAATTAACTAGATTACGCCTAGTTCTTTCATTAACTTAGTCATTTCTTTCGTTTGCTTTTTTAAGAAACTATCGAATTTACTTCCTGGATT